>NZ_JACJUV010000001.1:0-600000 GCF_014218805.1 Teredinibacter franksiae
CGCTTTGGGGCCATAACCTTCGCCTTGGTAATCTACACCGATCCAAAAATAAAAGAAGGCATCCTCGCCTGCGCAATGCAATGCCACGGAGCCTATAAAACCCCATGTTTTATGGATAATGGCGAAGCAGTATTTTTGTTCGCATATATTCGCCGTGCATTCTTTAACCCACTGTTCTACCGACGGCAACGAATCAAACGCGGGTATGCGCGTCATCACGGCTATGCTGGGGTCTCGGGTTTGGTCATACACCTCTGGCGCGTGGTGGTTTGCTAAAGGCTGTAGCGTAATATCGCCCGCACTAAAACATTCTTTTTTATACCACTGTGGCAAGGGGGGCGATTGCGTTATATCTTGTAATAATTGTTCACATTGCTGCTCTGGGGAGAGAGGGCCGAGGTTGTTGTCTGCAGGTAAGCTGCCATTTTCGGCATTTTGATAAGGCTCGTGCGCGTGTTGAGGTTCGAGTGGTTGTTCACCTTGCAGGCTGGTTAACAGTTGTTGTAACGCTTCTGGAAAATGTTGGTTTTCAGTCTGTTGGTGATCACATGCTGGGTTGCTAAATGGTTGTGTGCCCACCGCGCTAGGGTGTGCGGCTAAACTGTTTTGTGCTTGCTGTTCTTGGTGTTCTTCTTGCTGTACTTCTTGCTGTACTTCTTGGTGTTGTTCTTGGTGTTGTTCTTGAACGCTTAAGCGCTTTGCGAGTACTTGCGCTTTGTGTGCGTAGTTTTTGGCGGTTGCCATTTCGCCTAACTGAAAGCAACACAAGGCCAGATTAAAATAGCAGGGCCCCATTACAGCGTCATCTAATGTCAGGTGCTGATGGTAGTCAAAACACGCCATAAAACATTCTTTTGCTAAGCCCCATATTCCCAACTCGGTGGCCAAGGTGCCTATTTGAATGCACGGTTCTATTTTATCGCCCAGGGGATAGTAGCTTGCCCAGGTGTGTTGAATGGCTTGCTTCCATTGCCAGCGCTCATCCGGCTGTAGGCTGTGAATTTGCGCTAACAGACTTTCATAGAATAAATCCAATATTCGGTAGTCCCAACGGCTTAAGCGCAGTTGTGCCAACATTTGTTCGGCGCCTAAGTATTGGCCCACGGTTTCCATTGCGCGCTTTAGGTTGTAGGCATCGTCGGGATTAAATTGCTCCACATAGCAGTGGAAGGCTTGTTCCGTATGATTAAATTGTATTGCATTTTTATTGTGGTAGAGCAGTGCCGACAGGGCCAAACCTTCATCTTGGCGCTGGCACACAAAGGCCTTGCCACCGTGTTGGCTTGCTAACCAGCTAAGGGCATGATAATTAACCGGCAAAGAAAAACTGCCGTGGCTGGCAAAGCCGGGTTCCGATTGTTGCCGCAATTGCTTTAACGTACTTAAACCTCTGTCTGCCGATAAAACAAGTAACGGTAACTGCGAATAACCTTGCAGGTGTTCTATGCAGCGCATTGCTCCGGTGGGAATTAATACCGGGTTGCTGTCCAGGTAGCGTAGGTAGTGTTCTATTAATTCCTCATCATAATATTGAACAGGCTGGTCGAGGGGGCGCCAATCGTATACCGGCTCATTGACTAAGGGGTTACTTGTCGGTGTATTTTCCTGATGTTCTTTGATGGCCATATAGCCATCAAAAACTTTGCCGTAGTGTACACACACTAGGTCTTGGGTTAAGCCATCAAACACATAATTAGCGATCACCGCTAGAGGGTTGTTCAAACTAGCCTTAGAGACACGGGTTTGACTGAGTTGTAATAGAAAGCTGGTATCGGTTCCGGCATCGAGTAATGCAAAGTCTACGTGGCCTTTGCTAATGTAGGTTTTTAGTTTGGGGTGTTGCTTGGCAAAATCTAAATTGCTTTGAACGAAATCGCTGATTATTAACACGGGCTTGCACTGTTTAAGCGGGGATTTTTCTATACGCTTGATTAATTGCGTTACGATTGCGTGTGAGAATACACCGCTGCCGGCGCCGAGCTCTAAAATATACAAGGGCTCGTTACCTTTTAACGTGCCGTTTGCATAGTTGTCTTGCCAAAAGGCCATTAGCATTTCTACATAGGCATTGGCCATTATGGGGTTGCTGGTGACGTAGTGGGGCACAATGCCCTGGCGCCAAGCGTTGGCTCCCATGCATTCAAAAAAATCACGCTGCTTTTGCCAAATGGGCGATTCTGAGAAACGGTGGAAGGTAGGGCCTGTAGGCGTTTCTGGCTTTACATGCTGAGGGCTTAGCGCTGCCAGCGGCGGCTTTTTTTGGCCCGCCGCTAGTTGTGTGGAAGCGGGTAGAACGGGTAGTAGCGGGGCGGTGGTTGTGGTGCCTTGTTCGCTAAGCGCTGCGCTCATGTTGCTTCCCCTGTGCCTTTGCTGTTTCGGTTACGTTTTTTACCCTGGTTGCACCTTTTGGCATTACTGCCGGGTGGGTAAGTGCTATGACGAAACTTTAACGTTGCGCGCTAGAGGAAAATATTACGCGTTATTACCGGCTGCGTTTGGCGGCCATCGATAACCCTGTAAACCGCGGTTAACTCACGAAGTTCTGAGCAGTGGCTTAGGTTTTTTTAGGCTTAACGGCTGTATTTAGCGTTATGCATTTACTGAGGTTTGCGCCCCTTGTAATTGTTGAAAGCCACCCTTTATTGTGAGCTGCCGGTGGGCAATGCGCAGCTCGCCGGGGCGGCGCTCTATAATTTGTTGCAGCGGTGATTGCGGCATTACTGCTGCTACCTGTTTGCGAAAGCGGTGAATTTGAATATTTATGTGTTGCTCTATCATGCCCATCATGTGGCAAAGTACGTCTTTATTCACCCAGCCCTGGTCGTGATCGGGCAGGCCTTTGCGGGTATCTTCCAGGCGTTGTTTGGCCAGTAATAACAGTAAGTAATGGTGGTTGCGCTCGCCCAGGTCAACGGTGGTGTTGTTCATATCAATTTTTAGCGATACGTGCTCTTCGTTACTGCTGGCACTAAAGTGAAAAATAACATCATCCGCGCTGCGCGCAGCCTCGAAGGTTTGTGTGGCGGTGGCGGCGCGGGTATCTAAAAAGGCCCAAAACTGGCCGTTGGCGCCCACGCGGTCGCCATCGGCCAGTGGCATTGGGCTTTGGCCGTCGTCGCATTGCCATTGGCCGCGTTCATCCAGGTAAATCATAAGTTCGGTATTGCCGGTGTTAATTATTTCGATATCAAACAATTCTATAACCGGCAGGCCGTTAACCAAGGGGGCAAGGCACGTAATGGGTGGTGCCAGGTCGGCCACTTCCCACGTGTCGGCCGAGAGGTCGCCAAATTGAATGTGATCCTGTAAATGCAGGGTATGAAAGCATCCGGTTTTTATGGGCAGGCGGTTTACAAAGGTTCCATTTTTGCTGATGTCTTTTATTTTCCAGTGTGCGCCATCCCACGCAATGATGGCATGATTGCGCGAGGCTGCCGGGGCGTTTAGCGCTGTAATATTGGTGCAGGTATCGCGGCCCAGAGTGTGGTTGTTGTGTAGGTAGAGTATTTGGTGTTGGGTGCTGTGAATGAGTTGTGCCATGGTGGGGCCCGCTATGATTTTAAAATGGCGATTTCTTGGGTGTGTTTTGACATTAACCAAAAAACACCTGAGGGTTGGTTTCCAGTACGGCTTTTAATTCGGTTTGGTTAAAAAGGTGCTTGCAGGTTGCCGCTGGGGAGGCTGGGCTATCGTGATCCGGGTGAGGAAAATCTGTACCAAACAGCAGGCGCTCTGCGCCAATGGTATTCACCACTTCACGTAGCCCGGGTTCGTCGGGTTCAAAGCCTATCCAGCACTGGCGTTTAAAATAGTCGGAAGGCAGCATGCTGAGTACGCCTTTTAATTCGCCAGGTAAGTTTTTGTAACACAGGTTATCTAGCCGCCACAGCCAAGAGGGTAGCCAGCCTGCGCCGGCTTCCAAAAATGCGACTTTTAAGGTGGGGTGGCGCTCTAATACACCGCCTTCGAGCAGTGCTAAAAAGGCCATTTGTGCTTCCATAAGGTGCGAGCATGCATGTAAAGCAAAGCGCGTGTTAAAGCGGCCAATGCCGACAGTGCTGCCTTGTAAATGCGTGCCACCATGAAAGGCAATGGCTATGCCTTGCTGGGCACAGGCCGCCCAAAAGGGCTCGTAATCCTTGTGACCTAATGTGCGCCCGGCGATGGGTTCGGGTCGCAACGTGATGCTGCGCCAGCCGAAATCGATAACCTGCTGGAGTTGGCTGAGCATTTGTTCGGGAGCGTGGCGGCTAATCACGCCGACCGCGCGCAGGCGCTGTGGGTTGGCACGGCAATAATCGTAAAGCCAAGTATTGTAGGCTTTGGCGATGGTTACCGATTCTGCCGAGGATAAAAACTGGTTGTTAATTACTAGGCCACCATAGGTGGGGAACAAATGCGCGGTACCGATTTCGCCCTCGTCCATTGAGGCTAATTGGCCTGAAGGTGTGGTGGCCTGTTGCACAGCGGCCAGTTTGCTGGACCAAGCCTGCGTGCTGGTGAGGCGTTGCGGTTCCCCCCAGTTATTCAGTAACGGTTGGCCTTTTAGTTTTTGCTCGGTGGGGAGCAGGGTGGCGCCGGCGTTACCGAGCCGTTGTATGCGACCGAGCATGGCATGGGGTGTATCGTCTACAGTTTCGAATTGGCAGCTTTGGTAGAGCGCGGGCGGCAAAATTTCGCGCCATAGCTGTTCGGTTTCAATAATATGGCGATCGGCGTCTATTGCACTAAAGCCGCAAGCCTGTGTGTTTGCATTGTCGACTGGCTTGTTGCATTGGGTGGGTCTATTGGGGGTAGATACTGTCATGAGTGGATGCCGTCAGGTTAAATAAAAATTGGGTAGGGGTTTAGTTCGGTTTGCGCATTGGCGCTGCCTGGGCTGCTATATAATCGCCCCGGCGCAAAGCGCGGCCAAAAGTGGCGCAGTGACGGTATAAATAATTTGATGACCTTTAGGCCAACATCGGGCCGGGATTGATTTAAGGCCAGTACATTGAGTTGTTGCTGGGCAGCCAGCGACAAGCAGTGATCTATAGCGTGATTAAGGCTGCTGTTGGGCAGGGCGCCATAGCATTCACGTTGCCGGTGACTCTCTTCATTACCGGTTAAATAGGGCTGCTCATCCAGCGTGATATGTTGCCACCACGCGAGCGCTTGCTCTCCTAAGCTTGCGCCTATGGCATGGGGTGCGCATTCAAGTGTTGGCAGTATTTGATGCAGCTCTGTTACGGCACGGCTAATGGCAATGTTAGGGTCTAGATGGCAGCCGAAGGCGTAGCAAATACGGCCGCCGGTTGCCGCATCTGCACACAGTGCCGCAAAAACAGGGATGCCTAAATCGCTGGTTATATCCAATACCCAAAACGTTTTGCCAAGGCGGGCGTAGGTGTTTTGCAATTCTGTTAAATATGGGTCTGCAAAGCTGTGAATATCCACTTGCGCAACCCGTTTGCGGTTGTACCACCACAAGGCGGCAGCGTCGCGTTCTACCAATTCAAAAAACGCCTGCACAAAGGCTTCTTCTATGGTGGCGCCTGCCGCACAGCCGTTAGAGTCTGCTCGGGCAAAATGGCTTGAGTGTGGGTCGGAGTAACCGTAATAGCAATACGCCGTAGGAAGGTGGTGCCAACGCCCCTGAGTTATGGACCATACGGGGCTCCAGGCGACAGTGCTGGTGGTATCGAAACGTTCAGGCACCCAGGTAAAGCGAGCATTCGTTTGGTTATGCGTTGTGCGATTACGGTATTGCTCTTCGCTGAATAACATACAGTCATTAGGGTGAATGGCATTTTCAATTTTTTCAAAACTGCCGTGAACAATGGCTTCATCACCCTGAAGAACACCCGAGTAACGCTCAATCGATTCGGCCATGGCGCTGACTTTTGCATGTAAGGGCGTACGCCCTTTACCGCTGGCACGACGGCGAATCCGTTCCTGAAAATAGCTGGTATTTGCCCCAATAAGAGCAAAATTGTGCTCGGCGGCATAGGTTGTCATGTGTTCTTGGGTGTCGCCGGGGACGGTAATTTTTTCGAGTGAGCTGATCACACCGGTAATGGGGCTAACGTGCTTATCGAGTTGCCGCTTTACATCTGCCGCTGTGCAGCTGCGATATTCCAACAACGGGCTATTGGCGCCATGTTGTAATTGAATGGGCGTTTGTTGTTGCCTGATTACAGACTTTGCATCACCACAGCTGGGGCATTGTGGCCGGCGGATTAACGTATGAAACTGTTGGCGATAGTTTTCGGTATCAATACTAATTAGGCCTTGCGACAACAGACAAGAAGCGGGTTTGGTCACAGATTTAACGAGCTCGGCCGCGGCAATACCGTAAGCAATGGGGGCAAGACAGGTTAAGCTTGTGGCCGGGGGCGTTGTTATGGTTTGCTTTGCATCGGCGGCGATCAAGTATTGGCTTAACTGTTGCCGAAATTTGAGCCTGTGCTGTAAACATTGCCAACACGCATTTTCGCCGGGTAAAAAAAGAGGGCCAACCCATAATTGCCGGCCGATCGGTTTTATCAGTAGCCAGGGTGTTTGCTGTTGTTGATTTTTATAGTGAAGTTGTTGCAAGGCCTGCTGGCTGTAATTATCAGTGATAACAACTTGAAGCGATGGTGCATGTTGTTCAGCTTCAACTATGTGAAAGCCGCATTGTTGAAGCTGCTGCCTCAGCGGCGCGAGTGCAAGCCCGGATAGGTTGTTTAGCGCAATTGAGGTATTTGCAATGCGCGACAGTGATTGACCTGTGTCTAGGCCTTGCGCATCGAAATAATGCTGATCGTTTTCTTCTATACAGCGAGGTAAATTGGCCGGTGGGGCATAGTGCGGAGCATGGGTTAAAAAGCCGCTTTGTTTTAAGTGCTGCAAGGCAAAGGCTATCTCGGGGTGAGTGAGGCCGCTTGGCACATTGTGAAAAAAATCGTCATCGGTGCCGCCTTTTTTTAGTAGCGGCAGTAAGTAGCTAAATGCTCTGCCCTGAAGCCGAAAAGATTCGGCTTCGTTTTGAAAAAACACCTCAGTTGGCTTGGCGATGTGATACACCCAGTGACTTTTTAGCCGTAGATAGTTGGTAGCTTGAGCACTCACTGTTGAGTATGCCTCTTATTCATTGGCTATAGGTTATTTGTTAACACCAAATACACTCCAGCTGGCTAGCGGGAGAATTAGCCGTTCGCCGTTAAACACTGCTTTGAGGTCTGTGAATGAGTAACCTGGGTTGCCAGGGATTTTTGATAGGCGGGTGATAGGTTCGTAATACTCTTCGACGAGCTCAAATTTGCCACTGTGCTCGACACTCTCCCATTGGCTTGGTGTCATTTCGATAATTTTGTTTTTGTCTTCGCTGCTCTCATCTATACAGCGTGCAAGCACCATTGGCTCAGTCTTAAATTCTACGTCTAAAGCGTTGCCGTATGCTCCCTCCGCAGCTTTCGCCAATATTTGGACTGGATCGTACTCTAATTCATCAAAAAACTTTGCGTTCAACCAAGTGTATGCGACTAATTTGGCGCTATTGGCTGTATTCATATACTCTTTTTTGGGGGGGCTGTTGTCGGTCATTATTATCTCCGTTTTTCATGAGCTAAGAATTGTTAGGGGCTTAAGTAGAGGACGCACTTGCAGGGAGGGTCATGCCTACACTTGTTTTATCGGTACATTCGACAATTTGTTCGAGCTTTTCAATGGTGTAGCCATCAATGCAGCTGGGTATAGGGTCTGCATGTAGCGGTTTAATGAAGAATAGGTTGTAAATGGAGTCTAGAAATACGGTTAGCAGGGAATTAATTTTATTCACTATCTCTTCTTGCTGAGCATTAGTAAGCTCATTCAGTTGCTCCGAAAATATTTCTTTAAACTGCTCAACAAAGCCCTTTTGTTCATCTAGCTTTACAGAATTTGTCATTTGGCTGTTGAATGAGAAATCTGGCTGTGCGCTTTGTATGGTTTTTTCAAAAAGTGTAATGAAATTATTTAATAGATCTTTCTGTGAACTTGTGTCTTTTGTTGTTACGCCATTGGCATAAAGGATGATCGCTAACGAATAGATAATACTGTTGCGGGTTCCCCATAATATGTTGAGCTCCATTGCATCTTTAAAGGCTTGCTTTGGCTTAATGTGACGAACGGTTTTCTTGAGCTCATCACAATAATAACTGAGGTTTCGGATTTCATATCTTTCGGGGCTGTCATTGATAACTAATTTTAGGAACAGAGTGAGAAGCTCAAAAAAATCATCATCCCCTTGCTTGGCGATGGTAAGAGCGCTTTCCATATGGTCTGTATATTCTTTGTACTTCGCATTTTTATTGGGGTCTCGGTAATCTTCATCTAAATAAACTAGAATGTAATTTCTTGCCCACTGCATATTGGATAAGTATTGAGACGGTGCATGGCTGCTAGCTGCTATATTCATAGTTGGTTCCGCTGGTCTAAACTGTGGGTGGAGTGGTGGTGTGTGGATTATTATGCAAGAACAGTCACGGGGGACTTTTTTGTTTCAGATTCAATACGTTGTAACAAGCCTTGAGATTCGTTCTCGAAATAACTTGCTCCTTGCTCTTTAGCGATGCTAATAGCTTTGTTAAGCTTTAAATAGATGCTAGTTAACTGCTGTGAGGCATGTAACTGCCCGGTGAGCTGAGCTAATTGATATTCTGTTTCGCCAAGTGCGTGATAGATTAGCGGCATAGCGCCGTGCTCATTACTCTTGGTGGATGTTTCGAAGGAAAGTTCTATGATGGATAATGCTTCTCTCGTTGTGGCAATGTCGCCTGATTTAAGGATCTCGCGCGCTAACATAGGGAAGTACCAGCCCGTAGCAAATGCGGTGTCTGAATTTCTAAAGTCTACTAATGTACTTTTAGCTTCTTTGAGCTGACCGCTGGCAACTAAGTACATGATGTCTAAAAATATCGAAAACAGTACTTTGTTATTTTTATCGTGGTGCTTATGGTAGTACGCATTCCTAATGTCGATCACTTTCTGAAAGTCGCGCATTAAAAAATAGTTGAGCGCGCTCATATTGTAGGCAATGACTATAGCATTTGCATTTTTGTTGAGTGATTGTTCAATAGCCATTTCACTTGTCTTTATGGCGTCGGAAATTCTGCCGACATGAAGGTAGGACAAGGATACTATGCAGTGACTTGATTCAGCATCAAACCCATAGGTTGAGTGGGTGCTTTGATACAAGGAGGGGTTGCGGTTAAATATTTCATGGGCTTCTTCAAAGCAATCTATTGATTCGTTAAACATGCCTTCTACTTGATAAGCTTGACCAAGTGGCCCGAGTGCTAGCATTTTCATTTTTTCGTCGTTTTTGAAGCTGTCGAGGCACTGTATTCCATAGCGTATAACTTCAACTCGATTGGCCGAAAAGTGCATATTGATTAATTTGATCCAGCGTGTTTTCTTTAAAAGTTCCTCGTATTGATTTTGATCGTCGGAAACCGCGAGAGTTTTTAACTCTTCTACCAACAGGTTAATCTTCTGGGACCAGTCGGCCACTTGGCTTGAACCATAGCCGTAGAATGCCATGGCCGGGGGTAATATGATTTCGTAGGTGGTTAATTCGGCTTGGATTTGGTCTAGTCTACTTGGTAGGCTGCTGGCCCAATCAATAACCTCTAGCCCTGCGGCAATGGATTCTCTATGTGCTGCGCGCGTCGATTGTTCTTGGGCGCTTAACGCACCAAGTTGTACAGCTTTAGAGAATAACTCGCCTTTTGCGTAGTGGTTTGCGATTTTACCTGTATTTTGTTTATTTCCAGTTGATGTAAGGCGCTCGAGTGCATTTGCAACTTTTTGATGGTTTAGCACTCTGCGAGAGTCAATCATTGATTGATAAACCGATTGCTGCACCAAGGCATGTTTAAATGTATAGGCATCCAATGTTGTTTTACGGTGTTTAAATACTAGCTCGGCGTTAACCATTTCTTCTAGATTGTTCAAAAGAGATTCTTCACTTTCTTCCGATGCCGCCAATAGGCTGTCGTAGTAGAAGTCGCGGCCAAATGTTGCAGCCAGTTGCGCCGTGGGTTTTGCGCGTTTAAGGCTATCTAGCTTGTCTTGTAACAAATCGCGTAGAGTATTGGGCACCTCTATTGGGCTGCTGCCT
The DNA here is from genome assembly GCF_014218805.1 of Teredinibacter franksiae. Classification (NCBI taxonomy): domain Bacteria; kingdom Pseudomonadati; phylum Pseudomonadota; class Gammaproteobacteria; order Cellvibrionales; family Cellvibrionaceae; genus Teredinibacter; species Teredinibacter franksiae. Next base: position 10,124 of record NZ_JACJUV010000001.1, read on the forward strand.
GATGTAAAGTCAATTCGCCCATTGATTTCACTGACTAAAGACCGGCGTTTTAACATTGCGACAAGTTCTTCGATAAACAGTGGCACACCATCGGTATTATTTTCAATAAAGGCGATTACCCCGTCGCTTGCATTCCGGCCGTCAAGCAAAATATTTGTGAATGCTTTGACTTCCGTGCTTCCGAATTTAGTGAGCTCTATTGTTGTTTTAAAAACTGCTTGAAGGGATTCGTTTGGCGGCGTTCGAGACGTGCCGATAAGCCTAGTTTTTTCGCTTGAACAGGCTGAATGTGTTGCAAAAAAACAAAGGAATTCGAGCGTTGTAGGGTCTGCCCAGTGCAGATCTTCCAGTATAAAAAGCGTTTGATGACTTTTTTCTGTTGTTTGCTTGTGAGTAAGTAAGCGTGATAACGCGCAGAATAAAATATTTTTAATGTCTTGTGCGGGGGGTAGACCTGCAAATTGCTGTGGTATTGAAAAACCAAACCAGGCACACAGAACAGGCATTGCGCTTTGCAATGTTACATCTGAAGCGCCCTCTAATGACTGCTGAAAGCTGAGAATGACCTGGGGCTCGCTCACAGCCTTAATAGCATACTTTTCGTTCACTATTTTTAAAATAGGGTAGAGTGCATTATTAGCGTATTCGGGTAGGCACTGCCCAATGTATTGGGTGAGCCCTTTTAAGGAAGCCCTATACTCATGTAGTAATCTAGATTTACCTACTCCTGCCTCACCAAATACATAAGCGTTTTTGCGAGAGCCTATAATATTGAGGGTGTGAAGTTGATTAAGTTCGGTTTCCCGCCCAACGTAAAAGTGGTTCTTTCGGTTGAGCCTGAGAAATCCGTAAGCTTCGGATTGACGTTCGCCCGTTAATGCGAAAACCGGGGTGGCGTTTGCTTCGACGCCAAGCTGTATCGAACCTTTCTCGTCAAAATCGATGTGGTTAGTGAGCAGCTGGTAGGTAACATCGGAACACAATATTTGATTGGGTTCAGCCCTGCGCGCCAAGGCCATGGCAATATTAGCGGTCTCGCCTTCGGGAATTGAGTCGGCAAAGAGGGTTAACATACCGGAGTGAATGCCGATGTGGGCGTTTGTTCGAAGCCCTTGCGAATTCTGCAGTACCGAATTGCGGTTATTTAGCTGACTAATTATATCGAGTGCAGCACGTGCGCATAATCGACTATCGTTATCGCTTGAGGTGGGGTAGCCAAAATAAAATCGTAGGGTATCTCCGAGTGTACCGACATGGGCTGCGCCATATCGTATGGCAATATCGACACATTGTGATAGCTGATCGTTCAGTAAGGCGGTGGCAACGTCCGGCTCGGGTAAATCTATGTCTGTTGTTAAATTTAGTATGATACTCAGAACGGTGATTTGTTTGCGCTCTACTTTGCTTGAATTAGGCGGGCTAGAGCCAAAAATGGATGTTTCATCATATGGCGTTGAGCTGTCATTCTGTTTTTGTGGTGTAAGGCAACCAACAAGAGATGAAAAGTTTAGTTTTGAGATTGCCACAAATAGTTCTTGTGCGCTGGATGCACGTTCATGCACTTTTTTGTTTAGGCTGCGGCGTAGAATGGCGGCAATAGGATGGCCTGCAATGGCTGGTGGCAGGGGGATATTTTCTGGGTTCAGTTGCTTTTGAAAAACCGCGGCTAAACTTGGCCCCGAAACCGCTGGCTGGCCCGTCAAACATTCAATAAACACTAATCCCCACACGTATAAGTCGGTTTTGGGTGTGGGCGGTTCACCTCGGAGTTGTTCAGGTGCAGTATAGGAGGGCGTACCTAAGGTTTCTTGCGTTAATGTAATACTCTTATAGTCTAACTGGCGTGCCTCGTTGACTAATGCTCCAATCCCAAAGTCCAGAATTTTTGCGTGAATTTTTGCGCCCGTTTCTGTAAGTATTATATTGGCGGGTTTTATATCTCTGTGTACCACGCCCCGATCGTGGGCATGTGCCAGCGCATCTAACACTTGCGCCATTACTTCTGCTGCATCTGCTGGAGCAAGCGGACCAGATTCGGCTAGGCGCTCTTTTAGTGAAACCCCCTCAATAAATTCAAAGACGGCATAAATTATGTCATCGCCACATTTTCCCTTATCCAACAAACGAACAATGTGCGGGTGTTGCAACTTGCTTCCCAGGAGGGTCTCACGTTCAAAACGTTCTATATAGCGACGTCGTTTATTATCATCAAAATCGGGGTTAAGCGTTAAGAATTTTATCGCAACTGTTTGGCGCGTATTATTGTTTATCGCTTTGTAAACTTCACCAAATCCGCCTTCCCCTACTTTGTGTAATATTGTATAAACCGATGATTTAAATTTCGATAGAATGTCAGTCATACTGCTCCCTTTTTGATATGCCACGCTTGCGCATTGGATTGAAAATATGATTGATATTCTGATTAAGTGTCGAAAATAGGATGGTACACAAAAGATTTAACAATAGGAAATGTCGCAGATCGATTTTCGACGCCCAAAAGCTGAGTTCTACGTCAAAATGTTCGATTCACGCCAAGACTTTATCAGTGGAGACAGTTGGTTAACAAAAGTAAGTTGTTGTTATCTCGCCTAACTTAAAGAGCTGTTTGTCTATAGCAAAGGATACTGCCTAAGTTGGCAAAACAAATAAAACCGGGCTCTTCATGATTTCGGGGATTTATAAACTGATCAGAAAAAGCATTAAAAATGTAAATCAAAATGGATGTTCATAGAAAGAATTTAATTATTATCTTATTGCGCGCGCGCGAATAGAAAAAAAAAGACGATAAAAAAATTTGTGCCCTTAATGATTGAGGGAAGGGCGTTTTTTACCAGATGTATGCCTATTGCAAATGTATTACGGGTACTGAGTAAAAATGGGAATTTTATCTCGTGAAACATTTTTTCTTTCGTGAAACCAGCATGATAGCAGGGTTCGTAGAGATTCTCCCCCAGAGGATGAGCAGCTTGGGAACGGGTGTCTGGCGCCATTTTCTTTGTATCCTCGTTCATTGATAAGTGTTTAAAGAATCATGAATGCTCAGGCTATCACTGGGGAACTCACACAGATTTTAAAACAGCACAGCGCTGCCGCACTTCGTCACGGCCTAGCGGACTTGGAATACAACAACCAGATAAAACAAATAGAACAAGCGAAAGAGCTACACAGGTTCTTTAATGAAGACGACACCGACAAATACGGAAAGACAAGTAATAAGGCCTTGTATACGTGGATGCAACGGGAGGTGAGGGGGCTTTATACCCGATGTTTTCAATTCGCGTTTGATACTGCGAAGCAAGCAGAGCGTGCTTTACAACATGAGTTAGGCGATCACAACTTAACGTTCCTTAAGTACGATTACCAGAGCGGAAAAGAGGGACTGTTGGCCGGTGACAAATTGTTCTTTGATGTTAAACGTATGGCAGAAGCGTTTTTAAGAATGAATAAGCGAGAAAAAGAACAAACGGTTCATTTGAGCCTGTTGCAACTTGATCCAGCTGCTTTAATTCAATCAAAACAGACGGGCCGCTGCGAAGTGGAGGTTCCAGAAGCAGCGATTGACCTCGAATTTCCTGGTCATTATTTTCGTCGTATTAAGTCTGTTGCCGTAACAGTGCATAGAAAAGAAAGTAATTGCATCAAAAATATACGCAGTAACAATTGATCCAAAAATTTCGGTTAGCCTATCGGATTCTGCTGGAAATTATTCCGAGGAAAAAAGAAAAACGCTTAGGCTAGCTTTAAACGGAAGTAACGCAGGGAAGATGGCATATTTGGAGCTGGCAGAAAATAATGATTCATTTTTACTGGAAAAGAGCTTTTATGATGAGGGTGAGAAGCCCTATATGCTGCATATCAACACAAATAAACTTGATGATTTATACATTGTTTATGAGTGGGCTCAGGTATAGTTTGGAAGTGCGCAGATATGGGTATCTTACGAAACCCGATCCCAGACCCCTCAAATGTGCGAGCCAACTGCTGGGTCACAAGTGCATCGAATCGACGGAGGTCTACACGAACGTGTTAACATTTGATGTCACCCATTTTTTAGATGGGGTGGATTTTCACTAAGATGCGGTGTTCGGAGTTGTCCCGGTTTCGCACGTAACCCTCGACCTATCACACCTTCATTGACGCTAGTGTTCTATGGCTTTTACGCAGTTTCACAACCTAAAAAAGCGAAGATGTTGTCTCGCGTTTGTCGCAACTCGTGCCCCCGATGGCTGCATATGTGGTTGCTATTCATCTGTATTCATCTGAAATACATGAATTCATGTAATGCAGGTGAATTGGTATGAAAAAGCGACTGCCAGAGGAGCTTTGATGGCATTTTCCTCGAGCAGAACTGTCTGCACTGTGGCTGAACGCATTGATTTCTGGGTAGGCCAGCCTGGCTGTATTCGCTGAGCGCCGTAAGGGTAAGTCGGTTTTTTTGCTTGAGGATCGGATGCCCTTGGCCAAGGACAATGGCTATCTCTGTCTCTATTGCAATTTCTGGGAGGACAGAGTCAACCCGTCGGCTTGCTTTCAATTTGGCGAAATTTTCAATAACGCACCCAGAGCACTTATCAAACATCAATCGGACGAAAGCTCGGGAGGTTGGGCTGCGCCTAAAACACTACGATCAATTCGCACGTCAAATAAAACACTACGATCAAGTAGGTTCACCCAAAAGCCGTGGCGCGATCGTTATCAGGCTTTCCATGATATTGGACTTATCCGACCGCCTTAAACGTTATGGCTTGGCCAAACCCACTGAAACCAGTGATCGCGTGCTTGAGCGTGTGAGAGGGCTTGTAACGAGTTATTACGAAGCAGGCCATAATCCCTATAACACTTCCGATAATTGCTATTATCGGAATTTATGCAGGGAGAGCAGTATTGGACCTTAGCGGCCTTATTTCCAGTGCGCAACAAGCATGACACGCGGATAAGTGTTTAATGTCTAGCGCTGCTGACTTTCCATGTAAGCACGTAACAGCTTGTTAATCCGAGTCTGGTATCCCTTGCCCTTGTGTTTTAAAACCACACCAACACATCGCTATCAATACGCAAAGTGACAGGCTGTTTGGGCGGAACTTTCAATTCGGCACTAAGGAAAAAGGCGTCATCCAGTTCGGGGATGTCACTCGTGTCGATGTCTTTATCGCCCATATCAGACAGTCGCTCCCAGTCTGTTTTAGATACTTTGCTCATAGCGGCGCGCCTCGTGTTTGGTTGCTTTTCGGGCCGAGATTATTCGGATAAGGCCTCTTGGCTGTGTATCGGGAGTGCTGGACGCACATCTTCTAAGTATTTATTCAACCATTGGGCGGCGCTGTCGCCCATGGGTACCAGCCTGTCTTTACCTTCGCGCACAAACACGGTTTGCTGTTTTAAGGGTGGTTGACGACCTGAAGGGGAATTCTCTCACTGGTTTTGTATATTGCTGTTTTTAAAGGATAAGCTCTAAATTATCTACCTAAACTTCTTAAAATAGGCTATTTGACGTAATCGAACCAATTGTTTCACGAAATCAGCCTAACTCATTGATCTATATATGTTTATAAAAGTGGTATCGTGAATTTCGTGACATATCTCCTCTTCGTTACCATAACCTGATGAAGCTTGCCCCCGATTGAAAAGATTCGCGCCCAAGGTATTATCCCTAATCACCAAAATCCTAGTTACTTATTCTAAACTTAAGTACCTTTTGTTTTTGATCAGGTTTGTTTAGCACGATATTTCTCGAAACTTCAGTTTGCTCTCGTGTGCCCCAGTTTTCGATCACTCGCACATTAACCTTTGTCTTCAAGCCAAGCTTATTTGGGTTATCAGAGAAATACTTGGCAAAAATTTGGTATTTTCCATTTGGAGCACGTTCATTTTGATAAAATTCCGGCCCATACCCCTGAGTCACGTCATTAGACATTATGCCTTTTGATCGCGTTACTTTGTGTTCGTAAAAACATTCCTCACCACTTGGTTCGACAACATGTAAATCGACATCAGTGCGGTCAGTATTCCAGCTAGTAACAATGAGCAGATCTAGTGACTCGGGAAACTCCGCCTTTAACTGTTTTTGCTTAATTTTTGCGTAATCTGCGCTATGAAAATCCACCTCGCTTTCAAGAGTACGCTCAATAAAACTCAAATAATCCATTTTGTGAATTGTCTCAAAATCCTTAAACCTATTACCCCAGGATCCTGATAACCCCATTTCAAAATACAATAGCGCTAGATCATACATCCCGATTTTTTCAGAAAGGTTCGCGAGAAAATGATAAGACTGAGGCTCGAAAGGCCTGTAATCAAGTGCACGCTGATGTAGCTCATAAGCCACATCTGGATGCCCCCAGTACTCTGCGGCATAGGCAACATCACGCAAAATTGACACATCTGAAGGTGCTCGCTCCACCAAGTTACTCATAACTTTAATCGCGTCGCCGGAACCGAATGACTTAAAACGCCGCTCCGACTCCGAAACAACAAGCGCATAGATTTTTTCCTCCCTCATACCCTCTAAATAAGAATCACTAACCTGGCGTTGTAGTACGACCTTCGCATTTACATCACTTGAAGGTTTATTGAAGGACTCTTGAGGCAATCGTTCGATCAACAAGTTAACGGAATGAGGAAGGCTCATGCTGACACTCTTTAACTCGCTAAGCTCTTTCAACTGCTCAATAAACGCTTTCTTTGGATCACTTAAAAGCGTTGCAATATTCTCGGCCAACGCGCTAAATAAATCAGTAACCTGAGTCGACTTTACCACATAGGCATCTTGCTCTGGTTCAATATTGTATCGCTTGTAATCCTCGTCTGATTCCAACATCAATAATGAACTAGATGACCCAGGTACTTTAAAGTGATTGGCGTATGCGGCCGCGACCTTTCGCTCTAGATCACCTAAGCCTTCTAGTTGGGCAACAGCGACTTGCCCGTATACTCTTGCCGTTAAGGTTGAGGGTAATAATCTTTTAAGTGGCACTTCGACATCGAGAGTCTTATTCGGGGCCGACAAAGCAAAACGCACCTCTGAACCCAGCTCGCCTATTTTACGAGCAGCAATTGTTATAGATTGCCCTGGGTAAATCACGCCAGGTCGTCCGGCTAACAAAACATCTTCAGCACCAACTAATTCAACACTATCAATCGACCAGGGCAACGCATTGTGAGCTGTCGCAAGCGAACTGATTTTGCTTTTGTCTGGCAAATGAAAACTTGCACCACCGATTTCGCGAACAAGGTGATCCAATAATTCTTTATCTTCTCCCTCCATGCCAAGCCGATAGGCGAACAACTTTCCATTTAGACTATTTTTTAACTTCTCAGATAATGACCATGGATTCTGATCGCCCCAAGTTACAGAACCATCGCTGTATAAAAAAAGGTCGTAAGATGCTTGTGTTTCGAGCCAATCAATATCAACAGCAGATTCTAGGGCTCTAGACAAATCGGTCGCCCCTTCTAGGATTAAGCTATACAGATAGGATTCGAGCGTTTTTCGATTAGCCTGAGTATTAGCCACAAACTCTGGTTTCCACCAATGCGCGCTCGTATTAAAACTTAGAAGCGAAAATGTTTCGATGTTTTTTTCATTTTTAACGAGCGTCTCCAGTAATAGCTCCACCCAAAGATGAAATTTTTCAGGAGATGCACTCAATGAGGTATCTAATACAAACACCGCTTTAGGATTATTGTTAGCCGGAATTTGTGGGAGTTCGGCGAGCCATTGAATAGCAACATACTCTTCCACCTCATCCATGCCCACCAAAGCCGGGATTTGATCAGCGCCAACTTTCACTCTAAGACCATTCAACATTTTCCCAGTAAACGTTCCTTGTAAAACGCCATTTTGTACCGCTGGCACTACTAGGCTTTTCAGCTCTGTGTCGACGATACGCTGAATACTTACAGCATCTGGGTGAATATGACCAAAACTAAGATGAACGCGTTTTTCTATCGATGTACTTCCCAACGGCAAGTCTAAATAAAGTTCATCGTCAAAACGCTGCAAATCTATGTCGTACCCGATCACGATACGATTAACCGACTTTGGCATTAAAGGAAATACGTTAGCCGTAAAAATTCCTGCTCCAGCCCACTCCAGCAAAGCAGGGTCAATTTGTCGCGAAACGGTGTCTTCATATGCGAAAGCTGCTTTTTTCCGCGACACCATTACGGCTTCTTTCGGCTCTTTCCATAACGCCTTATGCTTCTCGCTTAGAGCCTTTGTACTCAAATAACCAGCCGAAACAGTTTCTTCAGAAACCGTTAGCTCACCAGTTAATGAAACTTCATTAAGTTTTTGGGCTTCTCCAAATGCGAAATAGTAAGGCTTTGCGCCATCGGGTAAGCGAAACTTAAAATCCCCCTCTAAAGTCTGGTCGTGTGGGTTGATATATAAACCTTCGATCACGACCCTAGCCCTAAACCCATCGATTTGAACCTTTACATCGATCGCTTCTGGCTCGATTGCCTCATCATCACCAACTGATACTACCGCTGTATTAGCTTGTTCACCTGCAGCACGCCATGTTTTTTCTTTCGCTTTCGCTTCGCTATCGAATGAGTCCTCATCATCTTCCGAGCCTATGCCAGAAGCCCTAACACCAGAGACAACGACTTCCTCAACCCTGGGCTCTCCTGAATACGCCGCATCCGTAGCATCAGCTGGAGCGAAGTCATAGGTAGAAGAGCAAGAAAGCAAACCTATAATTGATAAATAGAGTGCGATGTGCAAACAAAACTTATTCATTATTTTTCCCTATTCTATATGACGAACTTAGCGTCGCGATACTACCTATAACACACTACCCTCCCCTAATATTGGGGAACAAAAACGCATACATTTCAGGCTTGAGGGCCGACTTAATAAGGCTGACGCTTATCGGCCAAAAGCGGACGTTGAAAATAGCGTATCAAATGTAAGGCCTGACTCCTGTCACTTGACCGCTGCCATTCCTCGGCAGGAATAAAGGCTAAGACCTCCTTCATGTTTGACCGCCACACTTCTCTACCGAGATATTTCAAAAGAGAGGAAGGGTAATAATCCGATTCAGGTATTTCATGTTTTTGATTAGTAAGTGCCCGTGCATAAACAGGCGTTTTTAAAATCTTTTTGCCATCACGATCTTTCTTGTTGGTAGCGTGCTGCTCATTCGTGTTCGCCCAGCCGCCTTTATTCTAAAGCTGTCCAACTTTAGTTCGATTCGGCTATTTCAGTTCGATAGCCCTATATTCATCGTAGGTCACAGCTAATTATCCTTGGTTAGTAGCTGATTTCAAGTTGTAAAAACCGCTAATTTTACGTCCTATTTTGTCAATCGCAGCGCTTCCACCCGCAATTACACCACCGGTCAAAACGACATCGATGAACGTAAAAAGGTTTGCCTGCACCTGAGTTAAGTGATCCGCCGTGTCTAAATCAACAAATCCTGACAATACCCTAACACCTACTAAGCTTATTAATAAACCAAACACAAAACTTATCCAATATGCTCTTTTGGCTGTCCCTAACCTATAGAGCTCAAATTCATTTTCTTTTTCCTTTAGAGCTTCTATATCACTATTATTACTGCTAGATGAATCTAGCCCCTGAAGTCTAGCAATTTCTTGCTTAAGGATTTGCCTATCTGGAGCCCTAACAGGTACAAGAATGGCCTCAATCGACCTTTCCATAAACACTGAGATCACAAACATTGACGCCACAATAGCTGCTATATCTGAGTCAGATATAGCTTTAAATTCAATCGGGAAAAAATTACCTACGGCTATAGATAAAAAAGTTAGAAGAAGTATTACAACGATGCCAATCGCTTCAAAAATATGTGTTTTCTTCATATTTATTCCTTGGCTATATGTACTCGACTAACGGATTTTTGTGATATCCATCATCTTGAAATATCGTCGAATCCGTATTGTCATGGGAATGCCCCGCCGCCGCCTGAGAACGATCGATCTGCATTCCCTCTAACTTATTCTGAAGAACACAAAAACCCGGCCTTTGGCGTGTTATTGTGGAGAGCACATCGATTGTGACTAATGTTGTTACTCCAGCGGGTAGCAATTCATCTGCTTCGCATAACTAATAGTCTTCTAGCTCCGAATCATCATCACTATCAGAATCGATTATGGGTGGTTTATCACGCGCTATAGTGTCGATTTTCCCCCTTCTAGATTCAAGCGCGCTAGCGAGCTTGGTTGCCGCCATGTCAACGGCCTTATAAAAGTCCTTATCGCTTGCTGAAGCACTAATGGAATCACCCATATACCGTGTTATTACGTCAATTTTCTGGACGTTACGTTCAATCTTAATATTGACTTGTAGTGATTCAATGCCTGCAAATTTCCTTTCGAGTTTGCCGAGTTTTTTGACAGCAATGGATTTCATCCCATCGGTAATATCTACGTGATGCCCTTCCAATTCAATTTTCAAGTCGTACTCCCGTACCAATTCTGATGTTTAAACATTTACAAAAATGCGTTCATTAAAGCATTTATACTCGAGAATCCAATATATCAATATTTCGATTTCTAGCAACCCTAAGAATGAACATCTGTGAGCATTTTCGACTTAAATTAGGTTGGGTTTCAAGTCGCTACGGACGGCTTTCTTAGCTAATTTGGTGCGCGCGTCAAGACTCGAGATATGGCCCCGTAAGAGTTTGCATTTAAGACCGTTTAATAATTGAGCGCAACGACTCAATCGACAGGTTGGGCTTAGCCTAGGTCAGCTCTAGATGGAGTCAGCCATAGAACAGCATTTCCGCTAATACTACGAGTTACCGTTGACAGTCAACGTCCGCTTACAACCATTAAAAGAAGCGCCCCACGCATTATTCGATCTCGTCTCGAAAATACCTTGCCTGCATCATCAGACAAATCGCTGGTCTTTTATCGTATGAGCTCTATTGGGCGCATGGGGAGGCCATATTGAAGTCGCAATATGGCATGATCCCTAATGCCATTTTCGGGATCTATGAGGGTATTTCTAAACAACCTATCTCTGTCATCTTCCGTGTGATATTCAGGCCTTGCCACAACAGTTCAGATCTCCTTATCGACGATTTTGAACTCAAATTAGCACGTACAAATGGCGCAAACAAGCTATACACATGCCACGATTCATAACTTACCGGAAGTCGTCCACAGCGCAAAAAGCGAAGATATTTCAACCACCTCTCATCAGCGTTTGGATGACTAACTGATCGATTTGGCCAAAAGCTCGTCGTTCAGCGGATTTTTGACCCCGTTAACTTACACCCCGTTAACCCTGCTATAGGCAATTCCGGGCGTATCCTTGACACACGCGAAACGGTTATTCCTTATACTCTCTATATCATCCCCTACCGATTCAGACCTCGACTGAACCGCATTGAAGTTTCTGAGTATTTCCCACGCTTCGCGACGCCTACTTAAGCGTGTTAGCTTTGGCTCTACGGAGTGGTCTGGACATGCCAGTAGCCGGTTTAAGCGGGAGGTACTTTAGATACCGGAGGATCCGGCACAGTCACAATTAATGTTAATTTTCAATGTAACACCTAGCGCACCTTTTACCCTCTGATTAAGCCGAGAACGTGTGCTGTGGCGGTCTTGAAGGATAGGGTACGACAATTTGGCCAAACTACATATATATCCAATTCCCCCCAAATATGGTGTTCTCAGCACCTTACTCAAGCGGACTATTGCGGGCTTCCCGCCTAGCACTTCTTTATCGTCGGCTCCACGCCCTAACCCTATAATTTTTGCCCCATTTCTTCGCTGAAAGACTATGCTTTTATAAAGCCTCCGCTCATACGACATTGTGTTTGTCACCTATGTAAAGGTACTCCTGCTGCTTGATCAGTCGAAGCCACTCTATTCAATGGTATTGTATTGCATTGCTGCTCTGCGTTGCTTTGGTAAGCAATGGCGAACCCTATTGGGACAAATTGGTGGATCTAGCAGAACAGCGTTACGGTACCAAGGGAAAACACACTGTTGGCCAATGGCGCGTGCTTCTGGAGGTTAACGAAACTGCTCAAGAAACAGCTAAGCTAATGCAGGTTAATGATTTCTTCAATCAACGTGTACGTTTTAATAGTGATATCGCGATTTGGGGAAAGAAAGATTATTGGGCTACGCCGCTGGAAACAATGGGGACTTTACAGGGTGACTGTGAGGATTTTAGTATCGCAAAATATGTTAGCCTGTTAAAACTTGGTATCTCTGTTGATAAGCTCCGGCTTGTGTATGTAAAAGCCAAACTTAACACCGGCCGGGTGCAGGCACATATGGTATTGGCCTACTATGCCAAGCCCAAAGCCGAACCACTCATTCTCGACAACCTCAGCACCCTAATACTACCTGCGTCAAAGCGCCCAGATTTAACACCTGTATTCAGTTTTAATAGCGCCGGTTTGTGGGTGGGGAATAGTACGGAGCCCAAAGTCAAAAAACCTCAGACACGCCTATCTCGCTGGCGTGAAGTACTAACCCGAATGCAACTTGAAGGCATACAATAATTGGAACTGGATAACGGCAATGTCTTTGTATAAACAGCTTTGGATATCACTTATTTTGCTCATGATAGCTTCTTTCATTGGGAGCTTTTACTTTAGTTGTATTTCAGCCAAAAACTATTTAGAGGAACAGCTATCTGTTAAAAATATCGATAATGCCACAACCTTGGCATTATCTCTTTCCTCAAGCCCACAAGATAGCCTTACGATGGAACTGTTTGTTAACTCTCAGTTCGATCTGGGTCACTATCAATTTATTAGCCTAGTGGATTCGCAAGGGCAAATAATTGCAGTGCAATACGATGATAGAGACTACAGGGAGGCACCTGTGTGGTTAACCACCCTATTTCCCATAAACATTAAGCCCGGTATTGCCAATGTAAGTAACGGCTGGCAGCAGGTTGCAACTTTAACGCTAAGTAGCCATGTGCGATTTGCCTACAAGCAGCTGTGGATTAATGTAAAACAGTTATTTTACTATTTTTCGTTGATTACACTCACGTTCGGCGTACTGGGCAGTGTCACTCTTCGTTGGCTGACAAAACCCCTTCAGCAAGCTGTTTCACAGGCAAACGCTATTGGCAACAAACGCTTTGTAACCACTAAAGAACCTCGCACTTTAGAGTTTCGTGCGGTTATTCGTTCTTTGAATAAACTTTCCGCACATGTCCAGAATATGTTGGAAGACGAATCGAGTAAGCTAGAAAACCACATACAGAAAACGCAAAGAGATGAGGTAACAGGGCTCTATAATCGAGAACCTTTGCTTGGGCATCTTACTTCTTTGTTAAACAAACAAGATGAATACGCTCATGGTGCACTTATTCTTGTTAGAATTATTGATCTTTTAGTTTTAAACCAAAAGGAAGGCCGGCAGGAAATCGATTTACTGCTATCTCGTTTTGGCATTACATTAACAGAGGTTTGTGCTAGCCACTCAAGCAACGGCCTGACGGGTCGTTTAAACGGTTCTGACTTTCTTGTTGTACTGCCTGCTTGTGACGACGCGGCAGAAAGTGCTGGCCGGGAGATCTATGAAAAATTATTAACGGTATGCCGTGAATGCGGGCTTGGGCACGCAAAATTGCTGGCATCTAGCACCGCTTATTACGCTGATGAAGATACGAGCAAGATACTGACTCGATTAGACAATGGGCTTCAGAACGCTGCTTACAAAGAAACGCCTTCGTGCATTTTTATCGATGCTCAAGTGCCTACGCCCCCCCATGTAAAACAACACGACTGGCGGCAGTACCTCAATACAGCGCTGTCAAAATGCCTCTTTAATATGCAACTTGTACCTGTTTATTCGGTGCAAAAGGCCCTAATACATTGGGAGGCGTCATTGCAGCTGTTAGATGAACAGGGAAGTTATATTCAAGCATCAGCGTTCATGCCTCATGTCTCCCGGCTGGGGCTAAGCACACAACTCGATTATAGGGTGGTTGAAATGGCTATTGACCATATCAAGAAAAATGCTATTCCCTTAGCGATTCACTTGTCCGCCAGCACACTAACGAACCCGCCATTGATGGGAAAAATATCAGCACTTATCCAACAAAACTCTCAGCTTTCGCATTACCTTAGTATCCAATTCTCTGAACATGGTGTCTGTCAAAACATTGATGGCTTAAGGGCTTTTTGCCAATTGCTTGCGCCCTATAAATGCAAGGTAGGTATTGCGCATGCAGGGCAAGAAATTAAACATATTGGTAAGGTGCATGACCTAGGCTTGCACTATGTAAAAATTGATCAGACTTTCATTCAAAATATAAACGATACACCGGCTCACCAGGTGTACCTAAGAGGGTTTTGCAGTATTCTGCATTCAATTGGCTTACAAGCCATTGCTATGGGCGTGAGCCATATCGATGAGTGGGAGGCTCTTGTTCACCTGGGTATCGATGGCGGATCCGGTAAACATTTTGTTGATAGCCCGGGGGGAAACGAAGACTAAAAAAAGCCCTCATCATCCGAAAACAAATCCAAGTGTGTCGCTAGCTTACCGCGCAAGGACCTCCTGTCCCGCATTTTTTCTTGCGCTTTTTCGGGTAAATCTGTAAATAAAATATAGTTTTTTGCCACTAGAACGTCTATTAAATCTTCCACAACTCGAATGAAATCCAGATCGGATTCCGCCATTTTAGTTTGGCTGTCTCCCACTAACTCAATAAATTTCAGTATTGCGGGGTCATCTTTTTCGAGTAGCTCCGAAAATTCTTTGTCGGGTGACTGGCTTATCGCTATAACTTCTTCTTCGCTATTTCGCTTCACGTACGGCATGTTACACCTTCCCTTTTAACAGACACTTGCAGATTATTGAACAATCTACATCCGCGGTCGTTGCGACGTTAAAACAGGTTAAAAATTTTATTTACCCTAAATAATAATATTATTCGCCTGTTCTTACCTTAAATACAGGCCTGCCTTGAAGTCGTTTTCAATAACGTATTACTCTGTGAGGAGCTTTCCACGACTAACTAAGTCTTGAATAATGGCACTTTGATCACCACCAAAGGCCGTTACAAGATCAACCCCTGTAAGCTCTATACTTTGGTCTTCCATGGCGCTGTTGTATATTCCATCATCGAAGCCGCCATTTGAACTTACATGAATAATAGTATTTCCAGCTTGCACTTCAACGTAGAGGTAGTCGGTTAAAGTTGCATCTGTTTCGTCGATGAGTAAGTCACGCAAATCAATGGCATCGCCGGTATTTGATGTATCGAAATCGGTAATTTGATCATTCGCCGGCGAGCCCATCGATGCGCCATCGCCTAATTCCCAAGCAAACACATCGGCGCCAAATCCACCTGTTAAGGTGTCATTACCCGTTCCGCCAAAGAGAAGATCGTTACCGGCACCGCCATCCAAAATATCGTTACCTGCGTCGCCAATCAGAGCATCTTTTCCTTCAGCACCCACAAGCGAATCATCATTTACGCCGCCAATTAGTATTTCGTCACTATCACTACCTGTAATGGTAGTACCACTAACAAATCTTACATCGGCAAAACTGGAATCCGTTAACATACCTTCGGCCACCGTATATTCAAATGTGGTAACTTCGTAATTCGCTCCGCTGGTATCAATTGTCATGTAGAGTTCATAGTTACCACTGCCAGTGTCGGTAGTGGTAATTTGTGCGTAATAGTCTCCAGTGCTGGCTGCGGTATATCCTCCCCAGGGCTGCCCATTATCGGCTATGGTTTGAATAAAGTTTCCGCTCGCGTCATAGATAGACATGTCCACACCAACGCCAGCGTTATCGATGTCAAACCATATATTTTCACCCTCGACCAATTGTAGATGTAACCAGTCTTCATCTGAACCGTTTGCCGCCGCGCCGTCACTATTGAGGCTACCGTAGTAGGCCGCACTGTAACCAGTTCTGTTGAGTCCACCTAAGGCCGAACCATCACTGCCAAATAGTGAACGGTCGGTAAAATCAACGGCTGTTGCAATGCTGTTATTGACCGGGGCAGTCTCTCCATCGCCAGCCACTTCGTTTATTTCCCCGGCGACCATACCGAAATCGTCTTCACTGAGCAGTACCGCTGCAAGGCTAAAGGTACTTGGCCCGGGGCCGGAAACTGAACCATTGACGGCATTTCCAACAAAGGTAACAGCACCATTTTGTGCAGCTATATCGTTATGTAATAGCGCGGCGTCCGTAACCGAAAATGTACCGTCCTGACTATTGCTGATTATAGTATCGCGGTTGGCATCAAGAGGCGGGCTGTATTCCAGGTTAATGGTTAAACCAGCCGTTAGGCTGTCGCCATCGCTGTCCACGGCCGTTATGGTGAACTGCTCTTGTGCGCCTGTAATCGTCGCATCGACTTCAACACGGTAGTTGTATGCGCCTGTTTGGAAATCAACCGATATCGTTCCTCCTAGTTCTGTTGTAATAGCGATGTCTTCCAGCACGCCTGGGCTGTAGGTATAGGTGGTTCCATCTATAACAACACTTTCGATATATCCTCCATCGGCACCGACGAAGAAGCCACTTGTACCGTCGCCCTCAAGTATTGAAATAGAGCCACTGACTAAACCAGAATCCAGTGTGGCCAGCAGCGTATCGGAGAGCGCGCTAGCATCGGCAACCTGGATAGCGTAGTCATCGGTACCATTGCCGCTAAGGTCTTGATTTGGGAACGCAATGGGCTCGAGCGAGGCCAAGGAAACATCGCCTACGCCAATACCGAACGAGATATCGACATTATTGTTTGTGAGAAAGGTTTCCCATGTGGACTGCAAAGTGCTGTCCACATCGTAGCCGCCGCTGGGTTCGCCATCAGAAATAAAGTAGACCAGTGTTTTGTCTCCGGCGGGTGGTGCGAAGTCGGTCATTACACCGTTGAGCGCCGTACTGTATTGCGTGCCTCCGCCGGTGTTAATGTTATTTAAGTAATCCACCGCGCCATTGATATTGTCGCTATACCAACCTGAATTAGTCACATCTGCCGAAAAATCAAAAATTTGGATATTTACATTGCCAACACCGTCGTATGAATCGAACAACTCACTCAAGGCATTGCGTGCGATTTCAATACGACTGCCACCCATACTGCCGGATCTATCCAATACCACAACAAGGTTATAGGTGCTAACTTCTTCGGAAGCTCGTATTGTGGAAACTATATCGCCACCCACTGGCGCATCGTCTACGAAATTAATGGTTAAATCGGCCGAAGAAACATTGTCGCCATCATCTAATGTGTAGCTGAACACCTCACTTGAGTTGTCTCCAGCAAGATTATTGCTGAGTATGGTGTATTCGTAGTCCCCTGCTCGAACACCATTGGCTAGGTCATCTTGGGTATAAACCACCAGTTGCCCTTGGGAGGAATTTACGGTTATCACCCCTACTGCATCCGGCGTGTAAACAGTGCCCCCGAATACAATTTCACTAATATCAGCCGTGCTATTAAGCCCCTCGTCGTTGTCCAGTAAATTGCCCGAAGAAATCGCTGACCGGGTTCCAACCTCGGTGCCATTAGCGAGCGAGGATTCATAAGCCGTATTACTGTTATCTATAGCGAACGGCACGGGATCATGGCTCAAGGTTAAAACAGCGCTAGTTTGGTCCCCGTCGGAATCTTCAATTCGGTAAATGACGCTCTCGGATAGATTTACATCGGGCGTGTACGTTGCGCTAAGAACCCTATAGTCGTCGTCGTTGTCGTTCGCGGTAAATACAACATACCTAAAAGTACTTCCCGGGTTAATATTGACTTCCGTTGCTCCACTAGGAAAAGTTGAAGTATCGACCAAATTCATAGACGCATCGTAGACGTACCATTGCCCGCCGTCATTTCCTCCAACAGCGCCTAGCGTGAAGGTTGCCACCGCCGCGTTAGCGTTAAGGTCCAGTGCTATAGCTTCCGCATTCCCATTTCGTTGGTCTAATTCATTATTCCGGTCTGCACCACCAGGGGAGTTCAGGCCAAGTCCCTCGTCAGCCGAATAGGTGATATTGCCTGTACCATTTCCGGCCGCTAAGTTTAGAACACCAGCATTCTCGAACGCCGTACCTGCATTAAAACCGTAAAGTGTTACTCCGGCAGAAGTCCAGGTAGAAACATCACCACCACCTATTGCCACCGGTGACAGCGCCTGCGAAGACGCGTAACTGTAGGAGCCATTTTGATTAACGATGAGTGTTCCGTAATCGGCATTAATGACCAAGTCCCCGCTGCCATTAAATCCGCTATAGGTTACGCCCTTAAATTCTACGGAAATAACCTGGCTTGCGTCCTGCCCTAGCGTATCAGCCCCGTTTCCATCTCCACCGAGCCCCGATATAACACTACCTATCGCCGTTTCGCCAAAACCAACACTGTCATTATCATTGGCCGCTATCGGTGCTGTGTCGGAAACATCAATGGTGACCTGTGTCCAATCAGAATTCTTTACACCGTCGCTTGCACGATAGGTAAAACTATCGACTAAATTCTCGCTCAAGCTATGATCGAGTGACGTCGGAGCAACATAACTAAACGAACCATCACTGAACAGCGTTACAGTTCCCCCTAGCGCTGTTGTTACCGTATTACTGCCATTGACCGTTGCTGAGTTATTACCTGCTACGTCGGTGGCAAACTCCAATGCACTCAGTACATTGCCTTCAGGGTCACTATCATTTGCCAACACACCAGCAGCAGCGGTAACGGTTAAGGTGGAGCCTTCCACAGCCGAATAATTTTCTGGCGTGGTTGAGGGTACCTCGTCAATTCGGGTGATATTACTGGTATCTGTATCACTAACTGAAATAGCGTCTGCGGTGACTTCTACAGTAATGTCTAAAGATGTTAGATCTAGCACGTCGTTATTAATTGCATCAACGCCTACTTGGGTCAGCTGAATTTGGTTACCCACCAAAACAAAATAACCGTTGGCGTTGTTGAGCAATTGATGGCTAAGTGGGTCACCACCAGGGTCACTCGAAACATAAGTTGCAACAACATCACCTGAAACAAGTGATTCCTCCGTAACATCGAGTGCTGTTACTGTTATCTGAGGTGGTAGATCGACAATTACTGTTACTGCCGGGGTGTTGTCCACCACCAAACTTTCAAAATTACCTCCACTGGTTGCAATGATGGTGACACTGGCACTACTGCCATTACCCGCCAATACTGATACAGCACCTAAACTTGCACCAGCAGCAATGGCAATAACCGCACCGTTGCTCAATGTGACCGTTGTAGCAGATTCTGCTGGGTTGGTTAATGTTGCCGTGTAGGTAATCAGCTCACCTTCATTTACGCTGTTAGTTGCGGCAAGCGCAATGTTGGTCACATCGAGCGTATCGACAACTGAAGTAACGGCTGGTGTTGAATCGATTATGACGGATTCAAAATTACCACCGGAGGTACTATCAATAATGGTTGAGATTGAAGACCCATCGACATAAACATCTTCGTCAGCTGCAACCACTACATCAACCGTGCCCGAACTATCCCCCGCCGCAATGGTAA
Source organism: Teredinibacter franksiae (assembly GCF_014218805.1). Lineage (NCBI taxonomy): Bacteria > Pseudomonadati > Pseudomonadota > Gammaproteobacteria > Cellvibrionales > Cellvibrionaceae > Teredinibacter > Teredinibacter franksiae. The sequence goes on from NZ_JACJUV010000001.1 coordinate 29,595, forward strand.
TGGTTTCAAGATTGCTTAACGTAACCGTCATCGCGGCATCGGTTGGATTAGCAACCGTCGCGGTGTAGGTAATCGTGCCACCCGCTTCGGTAATGGAACCCGTTGCACCTAAAGAAACCGTGGTTGCATCAACCGTGTCAGTGATAGTTGTTACGGCAGGAGTTGAATCAATCGTGACCGATTCAAAATTACCACCGGAGGTGCTATCAATAATGGTTGAGATTGAAGAACCATCCAGGTAAACATCTTCGTCTGCCGCGATAATCACATCAACCGAGCCCGAACTATCGCCCGCCGCAACGGTGATGGTTGCACCGTTGCTTAAATTAACGGTCATGGCGGTATCGGTCGGATTGGTAACCGCTGCGGTGTAGGTAATCGTGCCACCCGCTTCGGTAATGGAACCCGTTGCACCTAAAGAAACCGTGGTTGCATCAATGGTGTCACTTATTGAAGTTACAGCCGCTGTTGAATCGATTATGACCGATTCAAAATTACCACCGGAGGTACTAGCAATAATGGTTGAGATTGAAGACCCATCGACATAAACATCTTCGTCTGCCGCAACCACTACATCAACCGAGCCCGAACTATCCCCCGCTGCAATGGTGATAATTGCACCGTTACTTAAATTAACGGTCATCGAAGTATCGGTTGGATTCGTAACCGCTGCGGTGTAGGTAATCGTTCCGCCCGCTTCGGTAATCGAACCCGTTGCCGATAGAGAAACGGTTGTTGCATCAACGGTATCTGCAATAGAAGTCACCGCAGGAGTTGAATCGATAGTGACCGACTCAAAATTACCACCCGAAGTACTATCAATAGTGGCTGATATTGAAGAACCATCCAGGTAAACATCTTCGTCTGCCGCGATAATCACATCAACATTGCCCGAAGTATCGCCCGCCGCAATAGTGATGGTTGCACCATTGCTTAAATTAACGGTCATGGCGGTTTCGGTTGGATTGGTAACCGCTGCGGTGTAGGTAATCGTGCCACCGGCTTCGGTAATGGAACCCGTTGCACCTAAAGAAACCGTCGTTGCATCAACGGTATCAGCGATGGTTGTTACGGCAGGAGTTGAATCAATCGTGACCGATTCAAAATTACCACCGGAGGTACTATCAATAATGGTTGAGATTGAAGACCCATCGACATAAACATCTTCGTCTGCCGCAACCACTACATCGACTGCACCGGAAGTATCGCCGGCTGCAATAGTAATGGTTGCACCATTACTTAGATTAACCGTCATCGCGGTATCGGTTGGATTAGTAACCGTCGCGGTGTAGGTAATCGTGCCACCCGCTTCGGTAATGGAACCCGTTGCACCTAAAGAAACCGTGGTTGCATCAACGGTATCAGCGATGGTTGTTACAGCCGCTGTTGAATCGATTATGACGGATTCAAAATTACCACCGGAGGTACTATCAATAATGGTTGAGATTGAAGACCCATCGACATAAACATCTTCGTCTGCCGCAACCACTACATCGACTGCACCGGAAGTGTCGCCGGCTGCAATAGTAATGGTTGCACCGTTGCTTAAATTAACGGTCATCGCAGTATCGGTTGGATTGGTAACCGTCGCGGTATAGCTAATGGTTCCGCCCGCTTCGGTAATGGAACCGGTCGCCGATAGAGAAACCGTGGTTGCATCAACGGTATCTGCAATAGAAGTCACCGCAGGAGTTGAATCGATAGTGACCGATTCAAAATTACCACCCGAGGTGCTAGCGATTGTCGCTGAAATATTCGAACCATCGACATACACATCTTCATCCGCCGCAACTACAACATCAACCGAGCCCGAACTATCCCCCGCTGCAATGGTGATAATTGCACCGTTACTCAAATTAACGGTCATCGAAGTATCGGTTGGATTGGTAACCGCAGCGGTGTAGCTAATGGTTCCGCCCGCTTCGGTTACTGAACCGGTCGCCGATAAAGAAACCGTCGTTGCATCAACGGTATCAGCGATGGTTGTTACAGCCGCTGCTGAATCGATTATGACCGATTCAAAATTACCACCCGAGGTACTATCAATAATGGTTGATATTGAAGAACCATCCAGGTAAACATCTTCGTCTGCCGCGATAATCACATCAACCGAGCCCGAACTATCGCCCGCCGCAACGGTGATGGTTGCACCGTTGCTTAAATTAACGGTCATCGCGGTATCGGTCGGATTGGTAACCGCTGCGGTGTAGGTAATCGTTCCACCGGCTTCGGTAATGGAACCCGTTGCACCTAAAGAAACCGTGGTTGCATCAACCGTGTCAGTGATAGTTGTTACGGCAGGAGTTGAATCAATCGTGACCGATTCAAAATTACCACCCGAAGTACTATCAATAGTGGCTGATATTGAAGAACCATCCAGGTAAACATCTTCGTCTGCCGCGATAATCACATCAACATTGCCCGAACTATCGCCCGCCGCAATAGTAATGGTTGCACCATTACTCAAATTAACGGTCATCGCGGTATCGGTTGGATTCGTAACCGCTGCTGTGTACGTAATCGTGCCACCCGCTTCGGTAATCGAACCCGTTGCACCTAAAGAAACCGTGGTTGCATCAACCGTGTCAGTGATAGTTGTTACGGCAGGAGTTGAATCAATCGTTACCGATTCAAAATTACCGCCCGAGGTGCTAGCGATAGTGGCTGATATTGATGAGTCGTCGACATATACATCTTCGTCTGCCGCAACCACAACATCGACTGCACCGGAAGTATCGCCGGCTGCAATAGTGATGGTTGCACCGTTGCTTAAATTAACGGTCATCGCGGTATCGGTTGGATTGGTAACCGCTGCTGTGTAGGTAATCGTTCCGCCTGCTTCGGTTATAGAGCCGGTCGCCGATAAAGAAACCGTGGTTGCATCAACCGTGTCAGTGATAGTTGTTACGGCAGGAGTTGAATCAATCGTTACCGACTCAAAATTACCACCCGAGGTGCTAGCGATAGTGGCTGATAATGAAGAACCATCCAGGTAAACATCTTCATCCGCCGCAACCACTACATCGACTGCACCGGAACTATCGCCCGCCGCAATGGTGATGGTTCCACCATTACTTAAATTAACGGTCATCGCAGTATCGGTTGGATTAGTAACCGCTGCGGTGTAGGTAATCGTTCCACCGGCTTCGGTAATGGAACCCGTTGCACCTAAAGAAACCGTGGTTGCATCAACCGTGTCAGTGATAGTTGTTACGGCAGGAGTTGAATCAATCGTGACCGATTCAAAATTACCGCCCGAGGTGCTAGCGATAGTGGCTGATATTGATGAGCCGTCGACATAAACATCTTCGTCAGCCGCAACCACTACATCGACTGCACCGGAAGTATCTCCGGCCGCAATGGTGATGATTGCACCGTTGCTTAAATTAACGGTCATCGCAGTATCGGTTGGATTGGTAACCGCTGCCGTATAGGTAATCGCTCCACCCGCTTCGGTTACTGAACCGGTCGCTGATAAAGAAACAGTTGTTGCATCCACGGTGTCACTTATTGAAGTTACAGCCGCTGTTGAATCAATCGTTACCGATTCAAAATTACCACCCGAGGTGCTAGCGATTGTCGCTGAAACATTAGAACCATCTAGGTAAACATCTTCATCCGCTGCAACCACTACATCAACCGAGCCCGAACTATCGCCCACCGCAATGGTGATGGTTGCACCGTTGCTTAAATTAACGGTCATGGCGGTATCGGTCGGATTGGTAACCGCTGCCGTATAGGTAATCGCTCCACCCGCTTCGGTTATAGAACCGGTCGCCGATAGAGAAACAGTTGTTGCATCAACGGTATCAGCGATGGTTGTTACAGCCGCTGTTGAATCGATTATGACCGATTCAAAATTACCACCCGAGGTGCTAGCGATTGTCGCTGAAACATTGGAACCATCGACATACACATCTTCGTCTGCCGCAACCACTACATCGACTGCACCGGAAGTATCTCCGGCTGCAATAGTGATGATTGCACCATTACTCAAATTAACGGTCATCGCGGTATCAGTGGGATTGGTAACCGCTGCGGTGTACGTAATCGTTCCACCGGCTTCGGTAATGGAACCTGTTGCACCTAAAGAAACAGTTGTTGCATCAACGGTGTCACTTATTGAAGTTACAGCCGCTGTTGAATCGATTATGACCGATTCAAAATTACCACCCGAGGTGCTAGCGATAGTGGCTGATATTGATGAGCCGTCGACATAAACATCTTCGTCAGCCGCAACCACTACATCAACCGAGCCCGAACTATCCCCCGCTGCAATGGTGATAATTGCACCGTTACTTAAATTAACGGTCATCGAAGTATCGGTTGGATTCGTAACCGCTGCGGTGTAGGTAATCGTTCCGCCCGCTTCGGTAATCGAACCCGTTGCCGATAGAGAAACGGTTGTTGCATCAACGGTATCTGCAATAGAAGTCACCGCAGGAGTTGAATCGATAGTGACCGACTCAAAATTACCACCCGAAGTACTATCAATAGTGGCTGATATTGAAGAACCATCCAGGTAAACATCTTCGTCTGCCGCGATAATCACATCAACATTGCCCGAAGTATCGCCCGCCGCAATAGTGATGGTTGCACCATTGCTTAAATTAACGGTCATGGCGGTTTCGGTTGGATTGGTAACCGCTGCGGTGTAGGTAATCGTTCCACCGGCTTCGGTAATGGAACCCGTTGCACCTAAAGAAACCGTGGTTGCATCAACCGTGTCAGTGATAGTTGTTACGGCAGGAGTTGAATCAATCGTTACCGATTCAAAATTACCACCCGAGGTGCTAGCAATAGTCGCTGATATTGAAGAACCATCCAGGTAAACATCTTCATCCGCCGCAACCACTACATCAACCGTGCCCGAACTATCCCCCGCCGCAATGGTAATGGTTTCAAGATTGCTTAACGTAACCGTCATCGCAGTATCGGTTGGATTAGTAACCGTCGCGGTGTAGGTAATCGTGCCACCCGCTTCGGTAATCGAACCCGTTGCACCTAAAGAAACCGTGGTTGCATCAACCGTGTCAGTGATAGTTGTTACGGCAGGAGTTGAATCAATCGTTACCGATTCAAAATTACCACCGGAGGTGCTAGCGATAGTGGCTGATAATGAAGAACCATCCAGGTAAACATCTTCGTCGGCGGCAACAATCACATCGACTGTGCCCGAACTATCGCCCGCCGCAATGGTGATGGTTCCACCATTACTTAAATTAACGGTCATCGCAGTATCGGTTGGATTAGTAACCGCAGCGGTGTAGGTAATCGTTCCGCCTGCTTCGGTAATGGAACCTGTTGCACCTAAAGAAACCGTGGTTGCATCAACGGTGTCACTTATTGAAGTTACAGCCGCTGTTGAATCAATCGTTACCGATTCAAAATTACCGCCCGAGGTGCTAGCGATAGTGGCTGATATTGATGAGTCGTCGACATATACATCTTCGTCTGCCGCAACCACAACATCGACTGCACCGGAAGTATCGCCGGCTGCAATAGTAATGGTTGCACCGTTGCTTAAATTAACGGTCATCGCAGTATCGGTTGGATTGGTAACCGTCGCGGTATAGCTAATGGTTCCGCCCGCTTCGGTAATGGAACCGGTCGCCGATAGAGAAACCGTGGTTGCATCAACCGTGTCAGTGATAGTTGTTACGGCAGGAGTTGAATCAATCGTTACCGATTCAAAATTACCACCCGAGGTGCTAGCGATTGTCGCTGAAATATTCGAACCATCGACATACACATCTTCATCCGCCGCAACTACAACATCAACCGAGCCCGAACTATCCCCCGCTGCAATGGTGATAATTGCACCGTTACTTAAATTAACGGTCATCGAAGTATCGGTTGGATTGGTAACCGCAGCGGTGTAGCTAATGGTTCCGCCCGCTTCGGTTATAGAACCGGTCGCCGATAGAGAAACCGTGGTTGCATCAACCGTGTCAGTGATAGTTGTTACGGCAGGAGTTGAATCAATCGTTACCGATTCAAAATTACCACCCGAGGTGCTAGCGATTGTCGCTGAAACATTGGAACCATCCAGGTAAACATCTTCATCAGCCGCAACCACTACATCGACTGCACCGGAAGTATCGCCGGCTGCAATAGTAATGGTTGCACCATTACTTAGATTAACGGTCATCGCAGTATCGGTTGGATTGGTAACCGTCGCGGTATAGCTAATGGTTCCGCCCGCTTCGGTAATGGAACCGGTCGCCGATAAAGAAACGGTTGTTGCATCAACAGTATCTACAATAGAAGTTACAGCCTCTGTTGAATCGATTATGACCGATTCAAAATTACCACCCGAGGTGCTAGCGATTGTCGCTGAAACATTGGAACCATCCAGGTAAACATCTTCATCCGCTGCAACCACAACATCAACCGAGCCCGAACTATCCCCCGCTGCAATGGTGATAATTGCACCGTTACTTAAATTAACGGTCATCGAAGTATCGGTTGGATTCGTAACCGCTGCGGTGTAGGTAATCGTTCCGCCCGCTTCGGTAATCGAACCCGTTGCCGATAGAGAAACGGTTGTTGCATCAACGGTATCTGCAATAGAAGTCACCGCAGGAGTTGAATCGATAGTGACCGACTCAAAATTACCACCCGAAGTACTATCAATAGTGGCTGATATTGAAGAACCATCCAGGTAAACATCTTCGTCTGCCGCGATAATCACATCAACATTGCCCGAAGTATCGCCCGCCGCAATAGTGATGGTTGCACCATTGCTTAAATTAACGGTCATGGCGGTTTCGGTTGGATTGGTAACCGCGGCGGTATAGGTAATGGTTCCGCCCGCTTCGGTAATGGAACCCGTTGCACCTAAAGAAATGGTTGTTGCATCAACGGTGTCAGTGATGGTTGTTACGGCAGGCGTTGAATCAATCGTGACCGATTCAAAATTTCCACCCGAGGTGCTAGCGATTGTCGCTGAAACAGTGGAACCATCGACATATACATCTTCGTCTTCCGCAAACGCTACATCAAGCGAGCCCGAACTATCGCCCGCCGCAATAGTGATGGTTGCACCATTACTTAAATTAACGGTCATCGCGGTATCGGTGGGATTAGTAACCGCAGCGGTGTACGTAATCGTTCCACCCGCTTCGGTAATGGAACCCGTTGCACCTAAAGAAACCGTGGTTGCATCAACGGTATCAGCGATGGTTGTTACAGCCGCTGTTGAATCGATTATGACCGATTCAAAATTACCACCGGAGGTGCTAGCAATAATGGTTGAGATTGAAGACCCATCGACATAAACATCTTCGTCGGCGGCAACAATCACATCAACCGTGCCCGAACTATCGCCCGCCGCAATGGTGATGGTTGCACCGTTGCTTAAATTAACGGTCATCGCGGTATCGGTGGGATTCGTAACCGCTGCGGTGTAGGTAATCGTTCCGCCCGCTTCGGTAATCGAACCCGTTGCCGATAGAGAAACAGTTGTTGAATCAATGGTGTCACTTATTGAAGTTACAGCCGCTGTTGAATCAATCGTTACCGATTCAAAATTACCACCCGAGGTGCTAGCAATAGTCGCTGATATTGAAGAACCATCCAGGTAAACATCTTCGTCAGCTGCAACCACAACATCAACCGAGCCCGAACTATCGCCCGCCGCAACGGTGATGGTTGCACCGTTGCTTAAATTAACGGTCATCGCGGTATCGGTCGGATTGGTAACCGCTGCGGTGTAGGTAATCGTTCCACCGGCTTCGGTAATGGAACCCGTTGCACCTAAAGAAACCGTGGTTGCATCAACCGTGTCAGTGATAGTTGTTACGGCAGGAGTTGAATCAATCGTGACCGATTCAAAATTACCACCCGAAGTACTATCAATAGTGGCTGATATTGAAGAACCATCCAGGTAAACATCTTCGTCAGCCGCAACCACTACATCGACTGCACCGGAAGTATCTCCGGCCGCAATGGTGATGATTGCACCGTTGCTTAAATTAACGGTCATCGCAGTATCGGTTGGATTGGTAACCGCTGCCGTATAGGTAATCGTTCCACCCGCTTCGGTTACTGAACCGGTCGCTGATAAAGAAACAGTTGTTGCATCCACGGTGTCACTTATTGAAGTTACAGCCGCTGTTGAATCAATCGTTACCGACTCAAAATTACCGCCCGAGGTGCTAGCGATTGTCGCTGAAACATTAGAACCATCTAGGTAAACATCTTCATCCGCTGCAACCACTAAATCAACCGAGCCCGAACTATCGCCCGCCGCAATGGTGATGGTTGCACCGTTGCTTAAATTAACGATCATCGCAGTATCGGTTGGATTGGTAACCGTCGCGGTATAGCTAATGGTTCCGCCCGCTTCGGTAATGGAACCGGTCGCCGATAGAGAAACCGTGGTTGCATCAACCGTGTCAGTGATAGTTGTTACGGCAGGAGTTGAATCAATCGTTACCGATTCAAAATTACCACCCGAGGTGCTAGCGATTGTCGCTGAAATATTCGAACCATCGACATACACATCTTCATCCGCCGCAACTACAACATCAACCGAGCCCGAACTATCCCCCGCTGCAATGGTGATAATTGCACCGTTACTTAAATTAACGGTCATCGAAGTATCGGTTGGATTGGTAACCGCAGCGGTGTAGCTAATGGTTCCGCCCGCTTCGGTTACTGAACCGGTCGCCGATAAAGAAACCGTCGTTGCATCAACGGTATCAGCGATGGTTGTTACAGCCGCTGCTGAATCGATTATGACCGATTCAAAATTACCACCGGAGGTACTATCAATAATGGTTGATATTGAAGAACCATCCAGGTAAACATCTTCGTCTGCCGCGATAATCACATCAACCGAGCCCGAACTATCGCCCGCCGCAACGGTGATGGTTGCACCGTTGCTTAAATTAACGGTCATGGCGGTATCGGTCGGATTGGTAACCGCTGCGGTGTAGGTAATCGTTCCACCGGCTTCGGTAATGGAACCCGTTGCACCTAAAGAAACCGTGGTTGCATCAACCGTGTCAGTGATAGTTGTTACGGCAGGAGTTGAATCAATCGTGACCGATTCAAAATTACCACCGGAGGTGCTAGCGATAGTGGCTGATAATGAAGAACCATCCAGGTAAACATCTTCGTCTGCCGCAACCACTACATCGACTGCACCGGAAGTATCTCCGGCCGCAATGGTGATGATTGCACCGTTGCTTAAATTAACGATCATCGCAGTATCGGTTGGATTGGTAACCGCTGCCGTATAGGTAATCGCTCCACCCGCTTCGGTTATAGAACCGGTCGCCGATAGAGAAACAGTTGTTGCATCAACGGTATCAGCGATGGTTGTTACAGCCGCTGTTGAATCGATTATGACGGATTCAAAATTACCACCGGAGGTACTATCAATAATGGTTGAGATTGAAGACCCATCGACATAAACATCTTCGTCGGCGGCAACAATCACATCAACCGTGCCCGAACTATCGCCCGCCGCAATGGTGATGGTTGCACCGTTGCTTAAATTAACGATCATGGCGGTATCGGTGGGATTCGTAACCGCTGCGGTGTAGGTAATCGTTCCGCCCGCTTCGGTAATCGAACCCGTTGCCGATAGAGAAACAGTTGTTGAATCAATGGTGTCACTTATTGAAGTTACAGCCGCTGTTGAATCAATCGTTACCGATTCAAAATTACCACCCGAGGTGCTAGCAATAGTCGCTGATATTGAAGAACCATCCAGGTAAACATCTTCGTCAGCTGCAACCACAACATCAACCGAGCCCGAACTATCGCCCGCCGCAATGGTGATGGTTGCACCGTTGCTTAAATTAACGATCATGGCGGTATCGGTGGGATTCGTAACCGCTGCGGTGTAGGTAATCGTTCCGCCCGCTTCGGTAATCGAACCCGTTGCCGATAGAGAAACAGTTGTTGAATCAATGGTGTCACTTATTGAAGTTACAGCAGGTGTTGAATCAATCGTGACCGATTCAAAATTACCGCCCGAGGTGCTAGCAATATTGGCTGATATTGAAGCCCCATCCACATATACATCTTCGTCGGCGGCAACCACTACATCAACTGCACCGGAAGTATCCCCCGCTGCAATAGTGATGATTGCACCATTACTTAGATTAACGGTCATCGAAGTATCGGTTGGATTCGTAACCGCTGCGGTGTAGGTAATCGTTCCACCGGCTTCGGTAATGGAACCGGTCGCCGATAAAGAAACAGTTGTTGCATCAACAGTATCTGCAATAGAAGTCACCGCAGGTGTTGAATCAATCGTGACCGATTCAAAATTACCGCCCGAGGTGCTAGCAATATTGGCTGATATTGAAGCCCCATCCACATATACATCTTCGTCGGCGGCAACCACTACATCAACTGCACCGGAAGTATCCCCCGCTGCAATAGTGATGATTGCACCATTACTCAAATTAACGGTCATCGCGGTATCGGTGGGATTGGTAACCGCAGCGGTGTACGTAATCATTCCACCCGCTTCGGTAATGGAACCCGTTGCACCTAAAGAAACGGTTGTTGCATCAACAGTATCTGCAATAGAAGTCACCGCAGGTGTTGAATCGATTATGACGGATTCAAAATTACCACCCGAGGTGCTAGCGATTGTCGCTGAAACATTGGAACCATCCAGGTAAACATCTTCATCAGCCGCAACCACTACATCGACTGCACCGGAAGTATCGCCGGCTGCAATAGTAATGGTTGCACCATTACTTAGATTAACGGTCATCGCAGTATCGGTTGGATTGGTAACCGTCGCGGTATAGCTAATGGTTCCGCCCGCTTCGGTTACTGAACCGGTCGCCGATAAAGAAACCGTCGTTGCATCAACGGTATCAGCGATGGTTGTTACAGCCGCTGCTGAATCGATTATGACCGACTCAAAATTACCACCCGAGGTGCTAGCGATTGTCGCTGAAACATTGGAACCATCGACATACACATCTTCGTCTGCCGCAACCACTACATCGACTGCACCGGAAGTACCCCCCGCTGCAATAGTGATGATTGCACCATTACTCAAATTAACAGTCATCGCGGTATCAGTGGGATTGGTAACCGCTGCGGTGTAGGTAATCGTTCCGCCTGCTTCGGTAATGGAACCGGTCGCCGATAGAGAAACAGTTGTTGAATCAACGGTATCCGTTACTGCAGTAGTCGCTGGCGTGCTATCGATTATGACCGATTCAAAATTACCACCGGAGGTACTATCAATAATGGTTGAGATTGAAGAACCATCCAGGTAAACATCTTCGTCTGCCGCGATAATCACATCAACCGAGCCCGAACTATCGCCCGCCGCAACGGTGATGGTTGCACCGTTGCTTAAATTAACGGTCATGGCGGTATCGGTCGGATTGGTAACCACTGCCGTATAGGTAATCGCTCCACCCGCTTCGGTAATGGAACCGGTCGCCGATAAAGAAACCGTCGTTGCATCAACGGTATCAGCGATGGTTGTTACAGCCGCTACTGAATCGATTATGACCGACTCAAAATTACCACCGGAGGTGCTATCAATAATGGTTGAGATTGAAGAACCATCCAGGTAAACATCTTCGTCTGCCGCGATAATCACATCAACCGAGCCCGAACTATCGCCCGCCGCAACGGTGATGGTTGCACCGTTGCTTAAATTAACGGTCATGGCGGTATCGGTGGGATTGCTAACCGCTGCCGTATAGGTAATCACTCCACCCGCTTCGGTAATGGAACCGGTCGCCGATAAAGAAACGGTTGTTGCATCAACAGTGTCTGCAATAGAAGTCACCGCAGGTGTTGAATCAATCGTTACCGATTCAAAATTGCCACCCGAGGTGCTAGCGATTGTCACTGAAATATTCGAACCATCGACATACACATCTTCGTCTGCCGCAACCACTACATCGACTGCACCGGAAGTGTCGCCGGCTGCTATAGTGATGCTTGCACCACTACTTAGATTAACGGTCATCGCGGTATCGGTGGGATTAGTAACCGCTGCGGTATAGGTAATCATTCCGCCCGACTCAGCTATTGAATTAGTTGCTGACAAAGTCAAATTAGCGGTATCAGCATCATCATTAACTATTGCAAGCCCAGATGAATCGGCAATATTGGCATTAATAGGCGCGGACAAAATTACTGAGAAAGTTTCGCCATTATCGGCAAAATTGTCGTCCAAGATAGGCACGTTAATGTACTGTACTGATTCACCCGGCAAGAAGGTTAAAGATCCACTGCTTCCCGTATAGTCTTCACCTTCAGTGGCGGTACCATCAACGGTATCGTATTCAATTGATACTGTAGAAGCAGAAACAGGACTAAGAGTTACAGTAAATACAGCCACTCCAGCGTCTTCATCAATCGTTACATCATTAATACTCAATTGCGGAAAACCATCATCATCGATTATTGTGGTGGTAACCTGGCTAAATTCTGTATCTAGAGTAATGCTTTCAAAACTACCGCTATCTACGACAGAAACCATGTCGACAATAATCGTTTCATTGCTTTCCGATACCGCGTCATCAACGCTACTGACCGTAAAGTTAGCCTCTGATGTACCGCCATTGATCGTGACAGTAATTTGCTCACCATCATATTCGGTTGCGGCGGCACTACCGCTATAATTTAGCGCGACAGTTACTGTTTCCCCCAGGGCTACATCTACCGGATTACCACCGCCATCAACCAACTGAACAGAGTAGGTACCACTACCGCCATTTTCTATAAAACTAGAGGTGTCTTGCACCAAGCGAGCAAAAACAGTATCGCTATCGTCTATAATTGTAGTGGTAGCGGACGTTGGATCGACCGTAAGATTTTCGAAGCTACCGCCACTGGCACTGGAGATTGTGACACTTTCTGATTTTGAACCCGAATAAAGGTCATCCGCTGCAACCACATCTACCGTGGCGCTATTGTCTCCAGCAAGAATCGTAAGGCTTTGTCCGTTACTCAGGTTAATAGTTAAATCACTACCTGCTAAATTCGTGAGTGAAGCAGTATAAGTAATAGCACCGCCCTCACTGACTGTAGGTGTTGCGCTGAGTGATAACACCGTTGTATCTATTGTGTCAGCAATTGACGTTACGGCTGGCGTGTTGTCAATCAACACACTTTCAAAACTGCCACCAGTCGTACTATTAATAGTGACTGAGGCTGAAGAACCATCTACGTAAACATCTTCGTCCGCTGCAACCACAACATCAACCGAGCCCGAACTATCGCCCGCCGCAACGGTGATGGTTGCACCGTTACTCAAATTAACGGTCATCACGGTATCGGTTGGACTGGTAACCGCTGCGGTGTAGGTAATCGTTCCACCGGCTTCGGTAATGGAACCGGTCGCCGATAAAGAAACCGTGGTTGCATCAACGGTATCCGTTACTGCAGTTGTCGCAGGAGTTGAATCAATCGTTACCGATTCAAAATTGCCACCGGAGGTGCTAGCAATATTGGCTGATATTGAAGAACCATCCAGGTAAACATCTTCATCAGCTGCAACCACTACATCGACCGAGCCCGTGGTATCCCCCGCTGCAATGGTAATGGTTTCAAGATTGCTTAACGTAACCGTCATCGCAGTATCGGTTGGATTAGTAACCGCAGCGGTGTAGGTAATCGTTCCGCCCGCTTCGGTTATAGAACCGGTCGCCGATAGAGAAACAGTTGTTGAATCAACGGTATCCGTTACTGCAGTAGTCGCTGGTGTGCTATCGATTAAGACCGATTCAAAATTACCGCCCGAGGTGCTAGCGATAGTGGTTGATATTGAAGTCCCATCCACATATACATCTTCGTCTGCCGCAACCACTACATCGACTGCACCGGAAGTATCCCCCGCTGCAATGGTGATGATTGCACCATTACTCAAATTAACAGTCATCGCGGTATCAGTGGGATTGGTAACCGCTGCGGTGTAGGTAATCGTTCCACCGGCTTCGGTAATGGAACCTGTTGCACCTAAAGAAACAGTTGTTGCATCAACGGTGTCAGTAATGGTTGTTACGGCAGGAGTTGAATCAATCGTTACCGATTCAAAATTACCACCGGAGGTGCTAGCGATTGTCGCTGAAACATTGGAACCATCGACATACACATCTTCGTCTGCCGCAACCACTACATCGACTGCACCGGAAGTATCGCCGGCTGCAATGGTGATAATTGCACCGTTACTTAAATTAACGGTCATCGCGGTATCGGTTGGATTAGTAACCACAGCGGTGTAGGTAATCGTTCCACCGGCTTCGGTAATGGAACCCGTTGCACCTAAAGAAACCGTGGTTGCATCAACGGTGTCACTTATTGAAGTTACAGCCGCTGCTGAATCAATCGTTACCGATTCAAAATTACCACCCGAGGTGCTAGCAATAGTCGCTGAAACATTCGAACCATCCAGATAAACATCTTCATCCGCCGCAACTACAACATCAACCGAGCCCGAACTATCCCCCACCGCAATGGTGATGATTGCACCGTTGCTTAAATTAACGGTCATCGCAGTATCGGTTGGATTGGTAACCGTCGCGGTGTAGCTAATGGTTCCGCCCGCTTCGGTTATAGAACCGGTCGCCGATAGAGAAACAGTTGTTGAATCAACGGTATCCGTTACTGCAGTAGTCGCTGGTGTGCTATCGATTATGACCGATTCAAAATTACCACCTGAGGTGCTAGCGATAGTGGTTGAGATTGAAGAACCATCCACATATACATCTTCGTCTGCCGCAACCACTACATCGACTGCACCGGAAGTATCGCCGGCTGCAATGGTGATGGTTGCACCGTTACTTAAATTAACAGTCATGGCGGTATCGGTTGGATTTGTAACCGCAGCGGTATACGTAATCGTGCCACCCGCTTCGGTTATAGAACCGGTCGCCGATAAAGAAACAGTTGTTGCATCCACAGTGTCACTTATTGAAGTTACAGCCGCTGTTGAATCGATTATGACCGATTCAAAATTACCACCGGAGGTACTATCAATAATGGTTGAGATTGAAGAACCATCCAGGTAAACATCTTCGTCTGCCGCAACTACTACATCAACCGAGCCCGTGGTATCCCCCGCTGCAATAGTGATGATTGCACCATTACTCAAATTAACAGTCATCGCGGTATCAGTGGGATTGGTAACCGCTGCGGTGTACGTAATCGTTCCACCGGCTTCGGTAATGGAACCTGTTGCACCTAAAGAAACCGTGGTTGCATCAACGGTATCAGCGATGGTTGTTACAGCCGCTGTTGAATCGATTATGACCGATTCAAAATTACCACCGGAGGTACTATCAATAATGGTTGAGATTGAAGAACCATCCAGGTAAACATCTTCGTCTGCCGCGATAATCACATCAACCGAGCCCGAACTATCGCCCGCCGCAACGGTGATGATTGCACCGTTGCTTAAATTAACGGTCATCGCGGTATCGGTGGGATTGGTAACCGTCGCGGTGTACGTAATCATTCCACCGGCTTCGGTAATCGAACCCGTTGCACCTAAAGAAACCGTGGTTGCATCAACGGTGTCACTTATTGAAGTTACAGCCGCTGTTGAATCAATCGTTACCGATTCAAAATTACCACCCGAGGTGCTAGCGATAGTGGCTGATAATAAAGAACCATCCAGGTAAACATCTTCATCAGCCGCAACCACTACATCGACTGCACCGGAAGTATCTCCGGCTGCAATGGTGATAATTGCACCGTTGCTTAAATTAACGGTCATCGCAGTATCGGTTGGATTGCTAACCGCTGCTGTGTAGGTAATCGTTCCGCCCGCTTCGTTTATAGAACCGGTCGCCGATAGAGAAACCGTGGTTGCATCAACGGTATCCGTTACTGCAGTTGTCGCTGGCGTGCTATCGATTATGACCGATTCAAAATTACCACCGGAGGTGCTAGCGATTGTCGCTGAAACATTGGAACCATCGACATACACATCTTCGTCTGCCGCAACCACTACATCGACTGCACCGGAAGTATCTCCGGCCGCAATGGTGATGATTGCACCGTTGCTTAAATTAACGGTCATCGCGGTATCGGTTGGATTGGTAACCGCAGCGGTGTAGCTAATGGTTCCGCCCGCTTCGGTTATAGAACCGGTCGCCGATAGAGAAACCGTGGTTGCATCAACCGTGTCAGTGATAGTTGTTACGGCAGGAGTTGAATCAATCGTGACCGTTTCAAAATTACCGCCCGAGGTGCTAGCGATTGTCGCTGAAACATTGGAACCATCCAGATAAACATCTTCATCCGCTGCAACTACTATATCAACCGAGCCCGTGGTATCCCCCGCTGCAATAGTGATGATTGCACCATTACTCAAATTAACGGTCATCGCGGTATCAGTGGGATTGGTAACCGCTGCTGTATACGTAATCGTTCCACCCGCTTCGGTAATTGAACCCGTTGCACCTAAAGAAACCGTGGTTACATCCACGGTGTCACTTATTGAAGTTACAGCCGCTGTTGAATCGATTATGACCGACTCAAAATTACCGCCCGAGGTGCTATCAATAATGGTTGAGATTGAAGACCCATCGACATAAACATCTTCATCAGCCGCAACCACTACATCGACTGCACCGGAAGTATCGCCGGCTGCAATGGTGATAATTGCACCGTTGCTTAAATTAACGGTCATCGCGGTATCGGTCGGATTGGTAACCGCTGCGGTGTACGTAATCGTTCCACCGGCTTCGGTAATGGAACCCGTTGCACCTAAAGAAACCGTGGTTGCATCAATGGTGTCACTTATTGAAGTTACAGCCGCTGTTGAATCGATTATGACCGATTCAAAATTACCGCCCGAGGTACTAGCGATAGTGGTTGAGATTGAAGACCCATCGACATAAACATCTTCGTCAGCCGCAACCACTACATCGACTGCACCGGAAGTATCGCCGGCTGCAATAGTAATGGTTGCACCGTTGCTTAAATTAACGGTCATCGCAGTATCGGTTGGATTAGTAGCCGTCGCGGTGTAGGTAATCGTGCCACCCGCTTCGGTAATCGAACCCGTTGCACCTAAAGAAACCGTGGTTGCATCAATGGTGTCACTTATTGAAGTTACAGCCGCTGTTGAATCGATTATGACGGATTCAAAATTACCACCGGAGGTGCTAGCGATTGTCGCTGAAACATTGGAACCATCCAGGTAAACATCTTCATCAGCCGCAACCACTACATCGACTGCACCGGAAGTATCTCCGGCCGCAATAGTGATGGTTGCACCATTACTTAGATTAACGGTCATCGCGGTATCGGTGGGATTGCTAACCGCTGCGGTGTAGGTAATCGTTCCACCGGCTTCGGTAATGGAACCCGTAGCCGATAGAGAAACGGTTGTTGAATCAACAATATCGTTGATAGCGGTGCTTATTACGTTGCCATCAAGAGTAAGATTTTCAAAACTACCGCCAGACGCGCGGCTAATGGAAACACTCTCAGTGGTAGCAGACTGGTACGCGTCGTCACTGGTACTGATAGAAATTGAACCCGATGTTTCTCCCGTAGCAATTAGAATAACTTCGCCGTTAGAAAGCTCTACAGTCACATCACTGGCCGAAGCGTTGCTCAATGTTGCGGTATAAACGATTGGCTCGCCTTCATTCACTGATGCCGGGCCGAAAATTCTCAGCGTTGTCTGATCATTGTCATCAATAATCGAAGTAGTAACCGGAGTACTATCTATTTGTAAAACTGAAAAATTGCCGCCCTCTGTAGACTCGATAAAAGCGGAGGCTGTGCCACCGCCAACATAAACATCATCGGCTGAGAGAATACTGGCTTCGCCACTTGCTTCCCCCGCCGCGATGGAAATAATCAAACCATTACTGAGCGTAACTTCCATAGGCGCTGCGGCAGATGAACTCAGGGTAGCGGTGTAAACTATCGATTCTCCCTCTCCAACAGACTGATCAGCACTTAAAGAAAGTTGAGTAACTTGCTGCACTTGAGTCAACACAGGCAGTGTATCGACAATTAGGTTCTCAAAATTGCCGCCAGAGGTATCTGAAATTGCCACCAGTACCGAACCAAAATTATTGGTAGGCACGTTAATACTGGCCTGTGAACTGCCAGCACTTATTATTATAGTTTCGCCGTTATCTAGGCTAACGGTAAGGTCACTATTCGCCGGATTATCTAAACTAAGCGTGTAAACAATGTCTTCACCTTCGCTTACCGAAGTGTTTGCGCTTAATCGCAGTGTGGTGTCGTCGCTGTCGTTTAACACAGTGGTCACAACGCTTTCACCACTTACATTTAGCGACTCAAAATTTCCGCCAACAGCACTAACAATTACCGTGCTAAGTGTATTTTCTACCGCGTAAACATCATCGCTGGTGGCAAACAATGCCGCACCAGCACTGGCGCCTGCAGGAATAGAAATCACCAACCCGTTACTTAAAGTGATCGTCATGTCACTACCGGCGGGATTATCGAGAGTTGCGAGATACGTGATAGCCCCGCCCTCCACAACGCTATCCGTCGCGGTAAGTACTAAGTTGGTGATGCTGGTGGTATCAACAACTTCCGTCGCGGTGGAATTAACCACCAACTGCTCGAAATTACCGCCCGTAGTCGCCACAATGGCGGCAGACGTAAACTGGCCACCGCCTAGGTAAACATCGTCCTCCACCTGCAGCTCAATTTCACCCGAAGTGCTACCTGCGGGAATATTAATTATTCCGCCATTGTCGAGAGTAACCGTCATATCGCTGCCGGCAGGGTTATCCAGCACTGCGGCATAGGTGATCATTCCACCTTCCACCACCAGCTCAGAAGCGGTAAGGCTTAAGGTCGTGGGATCAACCACATCCGACACCAATACCAAGGCTGGTGTACTATCAATTTCAAGGCTCTCAAAGCCTCCACCTAAGGCGCTTTCAATTGTATTAGCCGTTGCATTCGCCCCAGCATAAACATTGTTTCCGGCTTGAATCACAGCGCTTGCAGTGGATTGCCCACTCGGAATGGTTATTACCGTCCCGTCATTCAAAACTACGTTTAGCGCTTCAATAGTTGGGCTGGGAACAGTCACCGTGTAAGTGATATCACCACCTTCCAACACAGTAGCCGTAGCACTGAGCTGCACATTGGTGGAATCGTTGTCATCGTTAATTACAGTGACCACCGGTGTCCTGGATACACTCAGGTTTCGTAAACCGCCGCCATCAACGTCAGCAATGGCAGTACTAATACTGCTTCCTCCCAGATAAACATCATCGAAGGCCGTGATTTCAGCAGAACCAGAGCTTTCACCGGCAACAATTGTAATCACCAAACCATTGTTCAGCGTTACGCTCATGTCGCTTTCTGCGGGGTCATCCAGAGTAGCGGTGTAACCAATAGGTGCACCCTCTGTAACCGTCGCAGGCCCAGAAATCGTTAGGTTTGAACTGGGAAATAGTACGCCTACCGGATCATCACCACGGGAATCCAAATCTACAATTTCCGCTGGAGCCAGCGGACTCGCAGTAATATCCAGGTCGGGAAGCGCCTCCACGATTCGCGCCAGACGCACAAATCCGTGGCCTTCGTCCGCTGGGCCGCCTCCTGCAGCGGTTTCCTCTAGCACCTCATTAAGATCCACACCGGTCTCAAGCGCTTCCAGTAAAGCCGCTACATCCTCCCCTTCAATCGCATTCTCGTCGGCTACCGGCGCTTCTATACTTAACAAGTCCGTACTGACGAGCACTTCCCCGGATTCATCCACAACCACTGTATTACCGTCGTTCAAAGCAAGCTCTACCTTGCCCCCAGGCCCGTTAACAATGGAGTCGCCCTCGAATACAACATCGCCGGGCTTGAGTTCACGCCAATCACCAGCAGCACTTTTGGCATAGTTAACTCCAGACACGGAAGAGACGGTCGCGATAGGGTTCATAGGTCAGTCCTAGTTGCAATCAGTTGCTTTGAACAAAAAAATGGAATTTAGGGGAGAAGCATAAATTAATATGCGCGCCATATACTGCACTAAAGGGCAGGTCTGTTAGACGAATTTTGGATAGATGGGCGGGAAACCTGGATATTATTGAGGAGCAAGGCCAATTCAACGCGATTCCGCACGTTAAGCTTGCTAAAAATGGAGGTTATGTGGGCTTTTACCGTTCTTTCTTTAATATTGATTGCAGCGGATATTTCAGCGTTGGTCGCGCCCTGAGCAACCCATTGGCCCACGGTAATTTCTCGCTGGCTGAGTATGCCTGCATATCGTTCAACCCCGGTTTTTTTTTGTTCAGTATTTGGCCAAGGTTTTTGACTTAACGCCGCCATTACCCGCTTGAGCAGCTTATTGCCAACCCAAAGGCCACCATGACTAACCACCAGCATCATTTCCCGCATACGGCTGGGAGCCGATAGCGTGTGGCCATAACCCACTGCACCTGCTTTTATAACCTCTATGGCCTCGATCAAATTAGGCGTTCGACTTAACACAAACACTTTACGCCCTGTTGCCACACAGCTTTCTAACCAAGCGTGTTTTTCATCGTTTTGGAGGTTCGAATAATCAACAAAAATAAGGGATTCATCAAAGTTATCAAAACGCGGGGGAAGCCCACAAAAAAAGGACGAACCAGGAAAGGCCTCCTTCCAACTTGGCAGGTGTTGTGACGAAGAGCTAATAAAAATAGGCGTCTTCATTTTTCCGACAATGCGTATTGTTTAGCACGCAAGAGCGGCTTGAGCATATAGGCTAAAATAGTTTTCTTGCCTGTTAACACATCTACTGTGGCAACCATTCCAGGGATAATCGGTTTACCTACACCAAGGCTAGATTCGAAAGTGCGTACTCTTACAATATAAAAGGGGTTACCGTTCTCATCCATTACGGTATCCGCGCCAATATGTTCTACCTTGGCATCGAGCCCGCCATACACGACAAAATCGTAGGCCGTAAATTTAACGTTAGCAAGTTGCCCCGGATGTAAAAAAGCAATATCTTGGGGCTTAATGCGCGCCTCCAACAACAGACTGTCATCCAACGGAATAATCTCTACAATCTCTTTTCCAGAGAGCACCACCCCACCGATAGTGTTATAAAAGAGTCTTTTTATTGTTCCCCGCACCGGAGAGCGCACAGCCGTTTGTTTTACCCTATCACTCAAACCTGACGAAGCCCCCTGCAGCACACTGAGCCGCGCCATGGCAATAGACATGTTCTCGCGTATATCATTTTTAAAATTGAGTTCTACCTCAATAAACTTTTGCTTGGCCTCAGCTATGGCTGAATGCAAGCGACGAATTTGTGCGAGGGCCTGATCTCGCTCGCCAACCATATTGGCTAAATCCCTTTGCAAGCGCAAAATCTCCACTTCCGATACTGCACCCGATGCCACCAATGGTCGGGTCACCTCCAGCTCACGCTCCGCCAATCTTGCGGTTTTTATGGCGCGATCACGAGCGGCTTCGGCCTCCACAAACTCCTCTTCTCTTTGGGTAATTTGCTGCTGGGCTATCTTTTTCAGCACCTCCAGTTCCTCATGACTGGTTTCAAACAGCCGCCGCTCATGCTTAACTAGCGCTGGCGCAGCGGTTTGGAGGTCATTTCCTGGAATGAAATCAGTATCCTCAACCACCGCACGAAGCCGAACAATTTTCGCCGTCAGCGCCAGTAGCTCCGCATTACTCTCAGAAAAATTGGATTGAAAGCGAGTGGCATCTAGCTTTATCAGTAACTGGCCTTTCTCAACAATATCGCCTTCTTTCATGCGAATATCAGTGATCACACCACCGTCCAGTGATTGCAGAATCTGCACTTGCTGCGAAGGTATAACCTTACCTTCGCCCCGCGTTACCTGGTCCACTTCGGCAAAGGCAGACCAAACAATTAATACTACTATTGTGGTACAAAGCGTATAAAACATTATCCGTGTTTTTATCGGGTTTTGCTCTACGCGCGCGCGATCTGCGCTCTCTTCCCATGTTAAGGAATCCGCTTCATCCGGTGCGGTATCAATGGCTTCCAGAATTTTATCTAGCGGTTTTACTGCAATGTTTCTCAGGCGCTTTTTATTCTCGGTTGCGTCATTTTTGTTCGCGGCGCCGCTGTCAGGTATCACAGGCTTACTCATGACGCTTTCCCAATACGGCCTTCCCGCAATGCGCTTGCAACATTGTCGCGCGGACCATCTGCCACCACCTGACCGTTATCGATCACAATAATGCGGTCCACCCAGCTCAATACAGAAGTTCGATGAGTGGCCACCAAAATAGTTTTACCAACACCGTACTCTTGAAGCTGATTGTTAATCCAGGTTTCAGTCGAGTGGTCCATTGACCCCGTCGGCTCATCCAGCAACAACACTTGTGGGTCGTGCACCACCCCTCGGGCGAGCGCAATAGATTTTCTTTGCCCCCCCGAAATCGAGTCTCCGCGCTCGCCAATAATCATGTCGAAGCCTTTAGGATGGGTATTAACAAAGTCACCTAAATTGGCAAATTCGGCAGCGCGAACCACGTCCTGATCATCGGCTTGCGGGTGCGCGAGCACGATATTTTCACGCAAACTACCGTAAAAAAGTGTTACATCTTGCGAAACATAACCCACCTGCTGGCGAAGCTCGGACAGGTCCAGCTGCCTAACGTCTATGCCGTCCACCAATACCGAACCTTCGGTCGCTTGGTACAAGCCAATTGCCAATCGTTGCACACTACTTTTCCCTGAGCCAACACGACCAAGAAATGCCACGTGCTCGCCGGGCTGAATGGTAAAAGAAACATTTTTCAGCGCTGGTGTATCGCCGCCGGGATACGTAAAAGACACATTACGAAATTCAATTTTTCCCTTTAATTTTTGGCGGTGTACCAAGCGCGCATCCTCGCTGCGCTCCTGGGGCGTGTCCATAATTTCATCCAAGGACGAAAACGCCGTACGTGCGTGGTGATACTGAGTAAGAAGCCCTGCAATCCCTCCAAACGGGGCCATGGCGCGCGCCGTTAACATCGTGCTTGCAATCAAACCTCCCATGGAAAGTTCACCTGCGCTAATAAGGTACACACCCGTGATAATCACACCAATGGTGACCCATTGCTGCACCCACATTACTAAATTAACATTAGAGGAAGCCAGCAACCGGAGCTGTATAGATACCCGAGCAAGGAATGTGGCCGAATGCTCCCATCGGCGCTGCATAATACTTTCAGCCGCCATGGCTTTTACCGTATCCAACCCAACAAGGCTCTCTATAAGCGTCGCATTACGCAAAGCACTTGCCCTATAGGTCGTCTCGGTAAGCTCTTCCATTTTGGCTTGCGTAGTAAGTGCAAAGAGCACTATTACAGTCATACCAACCAAAGCAGGTAGGGCCATAGGCCCTGCTATCCAAAATATCAGCACTAAAAAAATAAGCGTGAACGGTAAATCGATAACCGCCGTTATAGTAGCGGACGTAATGAAATCACGAATGGTCTCAAAGGAACGTAAATTTGCAGCAAAGGAACCGGCAGACACAGGCCGCGATTCCATACGCAAGCCCAATACCCGCTCCATAATTTGTGCGGACAAACGAATATCTATACGCTTACTGGCAAGGTCCAAATAATAGCCACGAATGGTGCGCAATATAGCATCGGCAATAACAACAATGGCAACACCAATGGCCAACACCCACAGCGTTTCCACTGCGCTGTTAGGTATTACCCGGTCATACACATTCATAGTAAACAAGGGCAATGCTATGGCCATAAGATTAATAAAAAACGCAGCCACCAACACATCACGGTAAAGGCTGAAGCTGGCCTTAAAACTACCCCAAAACCAATGGTTATGGGTATGGCTGTTTTTTAAATCCGGGCTACGTTGGTCAAAACGGAATCGCGGCCGAGCAAAAATAACCCGCCCTAAATATTGCTGTTCAAGCTCCTCAATGCTGATCTCAACTGTTGCGTCTCCAAGCTCAGGAAAAACCACCGTGGCACGGTTATTTTCAGTAAATCGCAACAACAAACATGCCTTGTTGTCATGCAATAACAACACAGCCGGAAGTAAAGAAGGGTTTATATGACTTAGCGTTTTTTTGTGGATTTTGGTTGTCAATCCAATACGACTAGCGGCTCGAGAAAACAGTTTTGGGTCAAGGCGCGCATTTTCTAGCGGTAGCCCTGCAGTAAGCGATTCCCGCGTCGTCACTTGACCGTGGATAGACCCAAGAATTAATAAGCAGTCAAGCAGTGAGTCCGCACTATTCACGCACCGTTCTCCCGCGATCAGTATTCAGAGGAATGAGTTTTGTCTTGGTCATCCTGCTGAGTATAGCCGCCCTGCTCACTTTCCAGTACCAACTCTACGCGCCTATTGGTGGCGCGCCCAAGCTCTGTATCATTGCGAGCGATAGGGCGAGCTTCGCCCAAACCTACCGACGAAAGGCGAATGCTTGCACTCCTACACACTTGAACCAGCGCAATACGCACCGATTTTGCGCGAGCCTGCGACAGGGTCAAATTGTAATCGTCCGACCCCAGTGAATCGGTGTGCCCCTCAACAATACCGCGAATATCCGGGTGATCACACAGAAATGAGCCCGCTCGCTCAATTTCCGGCCAACTTCCAGTGCTTATATCGGCGGACTGGTGGTTAAACTTAATATCCAGCCGCATAACTTCACGTTGGCTCAAAGGCATTACTTTAACTTTTCTGTCACCTAATATTTTCTTCTTATCGAACACTAAGCTTTGCATAGCCGGTGCTTGTGCCGGGCATCTCGCCTTTAAAGACTCCTCCTGACTTAAATCCAAATCATCAAAAATAGCTTTATCTAAGGTCTCGATATTCAACGCATAAAGAAACACACCCATACCGGCCATAGTGCGAATTTGTGCCAGTAATGAATCATAATTGGCGTTTACCAGCGCACGCTTTACCTCAAAGTATTCATTTTCTGTATCAAGCAAATCCAGCAGCGTACGCTGGCCAATATCAAATTGGTCTTTGTAGGCTGCACGTGCTTTTGCTATTGCATCGACATTTTTCTCTAAATACCCGATTAAGGTTTTTTTACTGAAGATATCATTATGAGCAATTGACACCGTTTGCCTTACTTCACGACAAATGCGGTCTCGCGTATCCGTGGCTTCATACATTAAATATTGGGATTGCTTACGCCTAGCCCGATCACTTCCACCATTGTAAAGGTTGTATGAAAGCACAAGCTCCACGGCTTCTTCATCGTATTCACCCGGAAAGCCCCGAGTATTCTCATCAAGCTGTTTGCGAAGCCTGAGGTCTAAACGCGGCATCATCGGGGCCGTTCTGCCCTTAAAGTCTGCCCGTGAAAGGCGAATATTCTCGATGGAAGCATTCAACTGAGGGTTTGAGAGAAATGCTCGCTCTAAAGCATCTTTACGCTGCGAGGGAATCTTTCTTACAGGTAAACTAGGAGGGCTCATTTGCTCTTGGGGAAAGCGCCCCACCAGCCTATGATAGCGCACAGACACATCGTGAAGATTAGTGGTCTCGGTGAGTACATTGGATTCAGAAAGCGCCAAACGCGCTTTTGCCTGTTCAAAATCCACGCCCCGCCCAATACCCGAATTTGCTCGATTCTCTATATCTCTGTGATAGCGCAAATGCTGAAAATAGTTGTCCTTTGCAATTTCAACCAGCTCGCGATACCGCAACACATCCAGATAAGCCTGGGCCGTCTCCAGTGCTGTCTCCTCTGCCGCCTGTCTGAACTCGTAGTAACGCGCTAACTTTGCATAATTCTGCTTAGCAACATCCTGCTTGGTCGCAAAGCCATCAAATAGCATCTGCGTCATAACCAGCTGATAGTTCTTAGTGTCGTAGGATTCAGCTATCTGCTGAGGGTCTTCAGTGCGCTCTTGCCCGGCTTCAAGCGTTAAATCCAGCTTGGGAAAGTACCCCCCTTTGGATGCCCTAACCCCCTGATTAGCCGCCTCAAAGGCATTCCAAGCAGCCTGAACACCAGGATTATTGACCGCAGCGCGGGCCACCGCAGCTTTTAATGTGTCATTGCCCATAGGCTTAGCAACGGCATAAGCACTTAAAAAGCTCAAGTTGAGGCAAGTGAATGCCCACAGAGACCATCGTATTATCAAAAGCAAAACCCAAATTCTCGTTTATTAGCTAAAGTTAAAATCCACGCTGTTAAAACATAGATTTGATTTCGGCCCAAAAGGACGTAAGTTCAAGGTCACAGTTCAACACATTACCCAGCAACAGCAAGAGATGCTGATGCTATCGTTGTTGCATCAATTGCTTCATTGCCAACACGGTAGAAACCAAGCAAAGGCAGGCGCCAAGACCGTGATAATGGAACAAATAGCCTAGCGACCAGAGCAACCTACAACGTCCCACCTTAAAACTAACAGTCGCGAACGATACATATAGCATTTTGGCAGCTACTGTGCCAACCCTGCGCGCCAATTGTGAGGCTTAAAGTCCACTTTTACTGCAAAAACAGTTGCTTACAGCCGCTCCTTCAACTAATTAGACACCTTTACACCAGCCTATAGGTTTTCAAGGAGCCCATCGATCCCACCTCTCCACGAATCGATAAAGTAGGCAATCATGCCTAAACTTCGCTATTCATGAACAAAACCAATCAGTTTTAAATAACAGCCTTTACTATCAAGCGCCCCAACAGTTGCTCTACCGCCTCTTAGCTAAAAACCACCTTTTGCGACTGCCCCCCAAAAATTGCGACTGCCCCCAAAAAGGATATAAACTTTGCATGTGAACAAAATGCGCACAATACTTTAGTACTTCCCGCTTGTCGTACCGTTGTACGTTAAACACGAAGTTTCTCCAAGCACTTTTTTACTAGAAATGACGGGCAATCTACCTATTGAGGCATCGCCAAAGCATATAGCTTGCCTACTTAGCCGTTATTTTGACCAAACCTATAAAGGCTTTCATTGCTATTCAGGCACTCGAAAGACCTCAACCACCTTGACTACCAATCATAAATCACACTGTAAATCGGAGTTTTCATACAACCCGTGGTACTTAGCTTACATTTATTGGCGTGTATCCTGGCCTAGCTAAACGCAATAACGGCTTTCAAAAACGTGTCTTGGAAAAGTACTGTCAATTTTGCTTCCGGCAAAGGGGGCTTGCCATTGAGGATACGTTTAACGACTGCAGAGGAAGTTCATCCCCTTGCATAGAATTGAAGGGAGCAGGAGATTGCGTTTCTATAAACAGGGTAGTGGATTCCAGCAGCCAGTATGTATGACAAATCTACCGGTGACGCTGACAACACCCTCCCCTAATATTAGCCAAAGCCTAACAGGACAAAACCGAAGGTCCAACGCATGACCTAAGGCCCCCGTACTTTCTATCCTATTCATTTATAATGGGCCTACTCGACCGTTTGAACCTCCTTATCGACAGCTCGTTTCAATTCGGTCAAAGACTCAAGAACATCCTTTTCGTTTAATTTTTCGCTTGCCAGCTCTACGTAACCGTCCCGAACAATAACACGCTCTAACAGCCAACCAAGCTGCATCAGCAGCTGATCATTATCATATTCAAGCTTTTTGTAATCGTCGCTCATACCTGTACCTCTTCCGCTAAATTAATTGAGCTGCCTTTAACTTTAAAACCTACGGATATTCCAGCACGTCTTTGACCTGCTGTATATTATTCTCAATCCAGTCTTTATAAATAGCGCCCCAATCATTAACCTGGTAAACCCCGTTTTTCGTGCCGCCCACAAACTCAACCTCAATCCCTAGTTCCTTGAATGCAAGTATTGTGTCTTGAGCCGTTCGCTTTGGCATGCCTGTAGCATTGATTATCGCTGGCACTGTATTAACGCCACTATCAATTAAATAGGCCAAGTACAGCCTGCGATAGAAGCTTGTTTTCGTTTTGCTTGGTTTTTCGTTTTCCATTAATGATTAACCTTCTTCTAACAGACAGCCTAATTGAACGGGTCCATTACCCAACCGCACTATGAGGCAGCGATACATATTCCCACGCGACACCAAAATATACGCCGTGCTACCCCTTTGTGGTTTCGTCCGATCAGTGGATACCTCTCGAGTCTCAGCTATAGAGCACCTAATTTTATAGCGCCCACACGAACATTTTTACACCATACACTAAATCTAATCACTGCCATTAAGACCGGCCAGAACAATCCTTTATTTAGAAACCCCGTAATCACTTAACGCATTATCTTTACGCCTTGTCACACCCGGAAGTACTGTCTCTACGTTAACGCATAGACAGCCACAAGAAGCAGCCTGTACAATAAATAATCGTCCATTACTAACTGCAGTTACCAGATTTCTGCGGAGGGTCTTTCACGCTGCCCAACAAGGCATGTGCCTCAACTTAAGTTCACGCTATGCTGTGTTAAAGATAGCTGTATGCCCAGATTTTTGTTGATACTCTCAGGCTCCTTAACAACGCATATTCAAACGAATGCTCTACTGCAAACAATTTATACTGCAATTCCACGCAAGCAAACGGCTATCGATACAGCTATTGAATTGAAGAATAGTAAAACGCTTATGCTCACCACAAAAAACATGAAATCTAGGAAGGTACATATGAGCCCCTACACATTACCAACCTATTATCTAAAGAAAAATCGTTTGTGGCTAGTTTGTCTATGCGCAAGCTTACTTTTATCAGCATGTGGCGGACAAAGTGACAACAATACCGAAAATAGCCTTACAGCTGGAACGATTACTCAAGCACCGCAAAACAACTATTCTAGCAATTGCATTTCAAACTTTAATCAATGGTCGCCCTCTCCAGAAAAACCTGCTATTCAGCTGCTAGGCAATAAGGTAGAGCTACTAGAAATGGGGGAAACCTATATTGAGTCAGGAGCATTAGCCAGCGACGAGCAAGACGGAGACCTAACCACAAGCATAGTGATTGTGGGGGCGGAAGAGCTAACAACGACCACCCAAGGAGACCACATGATTCGTTATGAGGTCACCGACAGCGATGGTAATTCCGCTCTACCTATCTATCGAATTGTCCGTGTTTTTAAGGACACGCCCCCCTCGGGAAGTAAACGACTATTCTCTGAAGTAGATTCGGTAATGGAATACTGGGAGCACCTACCTACGTTCCTAGGTGATGACCCCAATAGATTATACCCACTTGTTGTATACGCTCATGGATGGTCTACTTCCAAAGAATTTGAAACCTCATCCAGAGCTGCACTTTTGGATACACTACCCATTGTACAAATTATAAAAACTGGAGAATGGGATAACAGCTTACCCATGGTCGTCGTTACCCCGCAGAGATGCTGGTCATCAGTAGATCAATATCAAATGGATGCGCTCAACACATTCATCAACTGGATGGTACGAAACTATCCTATTGACGAAAAGAGAATATATTTAACGGGCTTAAGTAATGGTGCCTGGGTAACCTGGGAATATTTACGTGCTTATCCGAATGTAATCGCGGCGGCGGCACCTATTGCAGGTTACGGCGATCATACCCAGGTTTGCACTCATAAACATGTACCACTCTGGGCCTTTAATGCCGTAGATGACCCAACCACTCACTACCCGAATGTAGTCAATATGGTATCGAACCTCCTCAACTGTGGTGTTGGCCGATACCCCCCTAAACTGACCATTTTTGAAAACGGTGGTCATATTATTTCTGACGACATATACAATCTAAATTTTCTTAACCTTGGCCTTCCCGAATACGACATCTACGATCAAAGTATTTTTGAGTGGTTTCTAGAGCATGAACGACATTAATGTTTAATTCAGTATAAAAAGAGCGGCGCCCATTTTGTTAATTTAACAAAAAATAACGCCAAAACTGTTATATCCCGAAGGCCTGCGGCGCCCTGTCCACCAATGCCGATAACCGCTGAAAATAATAGCCGGTAGAACAACGTCAAATTGGCGCCGCGGATGGATCAAATATTTAACAGCATAAATGTATATGTATGCTCTACTTTACCGTTTTTTCAGGTGATATTTTTCCATCGAATACTTTCTGACTTACACCGTAGTAACGCATAGTGAATGAAAACTCTTGCCCCTTCGTGTCAATATTGTTAGGTGTTTTTACCCGAGTAAACACGATAAACACCGGCCAACACCAAGCAAATCCCGCCGGGAGCCAATAGCGCATTAAACTGAAAATGAATAAACAAGTATGCGCCAAACGTACCTCCCATAATAAAACCCAAAATAATCAGCAAGAAAAGAATAGCTTTCCGTTTATCAAAAGCCTCTCCCCTCAACACTGAACCCACCATAATACCTAAATCAGTGAATATTCCGGTCAAATGCGTTGTGCGTAGTACTGCACCGCTATAAGTCGTCGCCAAAGCGTTTTGAGCTCCACAAGCCGCCGATGCAGCAAAGTGGCCAAAATAAGAGCCTATCGAGAGCAGATACAACGCCAAGAATATAAGCAGAGACTCAATCACTAAAACCGTATCGTAGTGACGACCCAGCCTTAATATGCTTCCATGCAGAAAAAAACCGGACAATGAAGCCCCGAAAACAAATGAAACCAAAATGGCCGCCAGATGAAAAAAAACAGAAAATGAACTATTAACAATACTTGTGCCCATTAACGTTGCAGTTCCGGACAAATGGGATACCGACTGATGCTCAAAACCCAGAAGACCGATGGCATTTATGCACCCGGCAACAAACGCCAAAACAAAGGCGCCATACTCTATCCATTTTGGTAATTTTGAAATCAACTCTCAACTCTTACGACACGGGTATTCGCAAAGCGATCATGCAAACATCTTTTTGACGATGAAAATATAAACAACACATTGATGATGCTTAAAAATGAACCTACGACAGGCACTAAACCAAGCCCCATATACAACACATACCGTTTTATTAACATGACCTTCTCAAGCGCCTCCCCCCCTGCGGCAACAATTTTTATACCCACTAGCTTTTTTCCAACCGTCTGACCGTAAGACACAAGTAAGTACCCGTGTATCGCTATAAAAAATAATACGCCAGCAACACCCATAGCAAAAGTGTACGCGCTGGGCGGTTCCACTCCTTGCTGAATATACTCAAACCCCCCAGTAAAATACATAACAGCGATTGAAAACGGTATTGTGATAAGTGCGTCGAGAATGGCAGCCCCCAACCTGCTCCATCGGCTTGCAATAATTTCTTCATACTCTTTCTTCTCATTCAAGTCGGATTCTGGGGCAGAATAGATGTTGTTTTCCATATAACCTCTCTTCGAATCAATCAAAATAATATACAGCAATAATTAAACTCAATAAAACGCCATCAAACCTTAACACAGCAAACGCAATCTATAGATATGAAAAAACTTCGCATTAGGAAGCAACAAATCGCCCTATAAGCCAGACTCAAATAACGCTTAGATTTGATTTTCCTAGTCGCTTCACCCTTGCGTCTTGCAATCATAGGTTCCCGCCGCGTACTAATCGCTTTCCTCAGTGGCGTTGATACGCCAAATAGTAACCGTTATGCATACCGCCGCCGGTGGATAAAAACCATATTTTATCCCTCGAAGAGATGCTCTGTATTGATGTATGTGCCTATACAGTAATGAGTAACGACCGCCACCCGGTATTGCTCATCAATATCACAGCATGACTACCCCAAAGACAGGTTAACGTTGATCCAATTTATATAAAAGTACACAGCCCTAAACCCAAAGCCTACCAAAGGATAAACGTCTCGATGACACACGGTGCGAGGCAGTGAAGGAGAATGCGGACAGCAACACTTTTGGACACCCACATTAACACTTGGGCCAATATCAGCCGCTTTATGTGGGCCTTAAACGAACCCATTGCCCGTATGGCAAATGCCGAAGACCAGTGTACCGGGCGCTTCTGAACTGGTTTTTGCTCCTGCAAAACCGAATTTCCAACATCCATGTTGGTCAGCGCCGGTTAAAATCACAAGCGTTGCTCGATGAAAAAGCCTTAGCCGCCTGTATGGCCTACGTGGATTTAAACCCCATTCGAGCCAAAATGGCAAAAACCCCAGAAAGCTCTGACCACACCTCGATTAAACGCCGTATTGATACCCTAAAAACAGATAATCCGCAGCCATTAAGGCTCGCCGAATTTGTGGGTAACCCAAGAGAACCCATGCCCCAGGGCCTAGCCTTTCATCTACAAGATTACGTGCAGCTTGTGGATATTACCGGAAGAGCTATTCGTGAAGACAAGCGTGGCTTTATCGACAACAACTTACCTCCTGTTCTTGAGCGCCTCAATATCTCCAGCCATGAATGGCTTGTACTTACCACCCAGATTGAATCTAAATTCATAAGTTTGGTTGGCTGTAAGGAGAAGCTAATGCTTGCAGCAAAGGCCCTAGGCTTACAGAGAAGACCCGCATACGCTAACTGTGAAGCAATATTCCACTAACATTTCCATTCAACATTAAATCCCGCCCCACTTTCTCCTGGAGAAAGGATTAATCTTGTTCGAAATTTGCCTAATTTGGCCATTTATCGCCTATATATAGCACGCAGACAACGAGGACAAATAACAACAACCTAGCCTACAAACGAACCAACTATTCGGCTGTATTTATTCTTAACGTGCCTGTCCTATTTTTTTCTCGTAAGGCGAACGCAAAACGCGCGGCTTTCTGGGTATTCGAAGCTTTGAGCCGAGTAAGAAATACCCATTTTCTTCACGCGGGAAGATCGATTCGTCCAAATGCCCAGTTAGTACTGAGCATCAACTCAAATGACACACTAAAAAATGATATGGATAAGTATTTCCCGTGCCTAAGTTAGCCAGATCTATGCATAATTAGGCTAACCAGGCCCCTAGCTCATTCAGCAGCGCCAAGCATACGTTTCAGCGTGTTATCTTTATCTAGAAAGTGGTGCTTAAGCGCTGCAAGAATGTGTAACACCAGTAAAGCAGTGAACAAATAAGCAACAAGCTCATGGGCAATATAGCCCAACTCCGCTAAACCTGAATGGTAGGGAATGGCCGCCCCCAGTTCGTCGAACTGACTGGGTATGAGTTGAACACCAAAAAACTCTACACCATAGCCACCAAACCCACTCAAGCACAGCCCCGATAGCGGCATAAATGCCAACAGGGTCAGCAATGTTAAGTGCACTTGTTTCACCCATTTTTCGCTAGGCGTCCCATAAGCTGAAGATTGCCACGGGTGCAATACTCGCCATGAGAGACGAAGTACCAGTAATAGAATAGCAAGTACGCCTAAGGACTTATGCAGGGCATAAAAGCCATAACTATGCGTATTTGCCATATAGAACCCAAGCGCTAGTAAACCCACAATCAATACCGCCATGCTCCAATGAATAAGCCTTGTTGCCCCAAGCGCTCGATTTTTTCTCGTCATATATCGCCCCTTAAAATTGAACTAAGGTTTGATCATAGAGCTGCATGCGCCATGAACAAAGGGCTCAGGGGCAAAACGGATGTTTTTGGGATGAATAGCCAAGCCACAATGCAGTGTTTGTTTAAAGAATAGTTTTGGGAGCGTTAATAGCGCTACTGGGAGAGCGCTATCGATTTAATCGCGCGCTTGTAACGTTTGCTAACGGGAATTTTCTGTTGATTCGACAAGGTTAAAACACTGTTACCGTTTTCAGTACTACTTAGTTTTTCAAGCTTTGTTAGGTTAACCGCATAGCTTCTGTGAACTTGAGCGAACATGCTCTTTGGCATTGAGTCGAGTAGCTGCTTAAACGTGCCCCTTTGTATAAAGCAGCCCGCATCGCAAACAATTTCAACATAGTTACCCGCAGACTTGAGAAAAACGATATTTTTGGCCTTAACGGTTTGCTTTAAACCCTTATGCTCCACATACACCTCAGCTTCACACGTTTCTGGTGTAGGTTCAGCACCTAAATCGTTACACGAATAGTTACGCAATAGATACCAACCAGCGCCTATAGCAATCGCTGCAGGCACATACTTTGGGAGAGTGAATAGAATGGTTGCTATCCAGCTCGATGAGTATTCGCCGGTTATCAAAAATGTTCTAACCATTAGGGCTACCAATAAACCGACGAAAACCACAGCCATGGGTACATAAGACAATGCGCTTCTGCACTGTGATACGTGTAAGCACCCCAGCATAATTGGGCTAATAAATAACCATACCCCCCACTCTTTGGCAAACCATATTAACGAACTTAAAGGGGTATATTGGAATTCGTCGCTCTGCGAAAACTGACGCCAGAAATACGCATAGAGCAGGTATACCAAAAAGTATGTTAGCCACGCCAAGTAATTCATTTGTAGCAATTGGCGGTAGTGTTTCGATAACAAAGGGTATTTAGAGGTAATCATAGTAACGAACGGATCATTTTACAGTAGAAATTTGTGATATAACGGGGGCAGCACTGACCTAAAACCAACAACGACTATTTCATAAGCACCAAACCAACCACGCCCTAGCCAAGCTGCACATTCCAACCCTGATTCGATTTTTATTGATGTGGCTGCCCTATTAATCACCGCTAAATGCGAAGTGCTATTTGCCAACACCTACAAAACTACTATTTGGCACCAGGAGCGAGACTGGTGAGACACAAAGAACCGACTTACCTTAATGCCGCCAGACCCGCTACGACGTGCCGTAAATCAAACACACGCCTCGTTTCATTTATTCTCGAACCGTGCTCATAACGCCCTGCAGAAAGGTCCGCAGTGAAGGTGGTTGGTTTTGTGCAA
This sequence comes from Teredinibacter franksiae, assembly GCF_014218805.1. NCBI lineage: Bacteria > Pseudomonadati > Pseudomonadota > Gammaproteobacteria > Cellvibrionales > Cellvibrionaceae > Teredinibacter > Teredinibacter franksiae. Next base: position 64,238 of record NZ_JACJUV010000001.1, read on the forward strand.
GCGTAGCGACCAGCACAAAACCAAACACCGGAACGGAGGTCCCGCTTGCCGAGTCAGTTATGCATTTATCGGTTTCCTTGAGATAACTATAGGCAAAGTGGAAATAGCCAAAATAGCCATTTGCCACAATGGTATAAAAATTAGAGTCAGAGCCCCCTGTGCATCTGGATTGACGTAAAAGCTGTCATAAATAAACCAAGCACCTAGAGCGCAAAATACCACGCAAATCGTATCCTCTATAAATAAAGTAGTCCTATTACTTGTGATTGCTATCAAGAAAGCGATATAGATATACGGCGCTGTAAGCCAGGCCAATATACCAACCTCACCCATTGATCTAGGAAAAGAAAATATCCAAAGCCCAATCGACCCTGTGATCACTCCCGAAACCGTTGTAATTACATAACGTCCAAATTTCATAATGATGCATAACGCCCGCTTCAGCCACAGCTGGTATGGAGCTGTTTTTGTGTTATTGTTTGAACGATAGCGACTAACACTAAAATCGCGTAGTACCAGCTGGCAACCTAACTCGCTTTTGTACACCCCGAAGTTAATCGCCTAGCTTTAAAAGAGCTTATAAATACTTTTAAAATTTGAAGCAAACTAAATGCAACCCTCAACTCTAAGTATGCGGCCCACAGTAGAGCGATTAAATAATTCGATGAGATCTGATTTTGAACGCTCATCAATGAAGTTATCAGCTGCTTCAACTGAAGGGAACTCGATAACCACTAGAAATTTCGGGACATCGCTACTTTCTCGTATTACAACAGGCTCTGCGCCTTTTACGACATACCTTCCTCCATGTTTATCAATAAGCTCAGGAATACGTGAAGCATATTCAATGAACCCTTCCATGTCCTTAATATTTACATCTACAACTATATATCCGCGCATTATTTATTTCCTGCTCTAACGTTAAGGTAACGTGCGATGCATATGGAGCTGCTTTTTATGCAAAAATGAAGCGAAGCGTAATGCACAAAAAACAGCGGGGTATGCAGCGTAAGGTTGACCGCATGGTTAGCATGCGTGGCACAGGCTCTACCACGTTGACCGCCACAAAAAAATCAGCAACCTAGTATTACTATTTACAGCGTTTTTGCTTTGATGCCGACTAATTAAAGAACAAAAACCACTAAAAGTAACGATTAATGCAGTTCTAGCCACGCTATGTTGCGCCATTTGCAATTTAGTGTGGCGTGATAACTTCGTGCCTTATAGCTACGAAGCCCTCTTTAGCGGCCGGAGTGGAGGTATTCTATTTACGGTAACGTAGCGTTCACCGCCAAAAATAACACCGGAGCGTAGGCCCTGCTTACTGAGATTATTACAGTATTTTTGCAATTGTAGCAAGAATAAGGAACATCATTACCCAAGATACAATCATCATTAATATTACACCATCTTTGGATAATACTCTGAGCATTACAAACGTACCCACCAATGAGATCAACATTCCATATGAAGGTATCATCCCCAAAATTATAGAACCGAAAGATACACCCGCCAGGCCTTGCGGCGATGCACCAAATCCTGTCATTTTGTTTGAAAGCAACATTCCCCCGAACGTCAAACAGATACCAACAGCTATCCCCATGATCCCTAAATCAATATTTATCACTTCTACTTTCCTTATTTTCTGACAACTTAAATTGGTTGGGCTCATAACGCCGCTATCACCTGAAACGACAGCGGAGTGTTTTTGTGTTATTGTTTGAGCGCTTGCGCGAGTAACACAAAAACGCGTAGCTTTTGTTTTCCGGTGCATAGCCTTGTTATGTGCTGGTTTACTCACACTGCAAGTACCTGTGTCATTTTTTTATAGTGCTCAGGATAGCCTGAAGCCTCAAATACCAATCTTAGACCATCTCGGAAGTCATCATAGTTGAACTCTTTGTAATCAAATATATTTTGCCCAAGAGAATGAGACTCTCGATTTATATATCGGCAGAACGCTTGATGCCTATTATCTTGAAGTTCTGGCATTTGAATCACGTTACTAAAGTCAGCCTTTTGAACGAAATTAAAAAAATATTCAATAATATTCCGCATGCAGTTTGCGATTAATGCTGGCGGCTGACTTGAGTCAGTTACAATAAGCCAGTAAGAGTGATAATCATTTTGAATTTCTTCGTACCTCATACTCGAAATGCTACTTCCCTGATCGTTTTTTGAAAGACGGAATAAATTCTGTGTTTTCTTTCTTCTCTCGTGATTCGTATCTGTTAATTCGTAGAAAAAATACAAACTATGAGTTAGCACAAAAATCTTCTCAAAGTTATCTGATCGAAAGAATTCAGCTTTTAGCATCTGTCCAATATTAAACACAAAAATGTGAGAAAGGCTTGATATTGGGTCGTCAATAATGGCGATTCTCTTTTTCATGGTTTCTGTCGCGGATCGTTTACCCCTACAAAGCTCGCAAAAATAAAGAAAGCTGATAATCATCTTTTCCCCCTCACTAAGAGAAAGAAATTCTGCAGCCTCTGTTTCCGTTCGTACTATTTTATATAAATGGTCGTGATGTTTCTTTATAGAGAAATCTGTAATTCCAAGATTCACCAATCCATTATTTATACTAATAATTGCAGCATCAATATTTACCGTTGATTTTTGAAGCGCAGAAATATTATTCCGTTTTTCTTTGATATCTATTTCAATCTTTTCTTTTCTGACTTTGGCCTCTAAAAGAGTGTCGTCAGATTCTTCCTTTTCTTTTAGCCAGGGAGATATGGTTTGATCATAACCCCATCTCATTACATCCCAAAATTCACTCTTTAATTTTGCTATCTCTGTTGCAACGTTACCAAGTCGAATATTATGAGCAGAAATATCAGAATTAATTTCTGAGATTAAATCATTAAAGTTCTGTAGATCAATTACAGTATTAGTTAAAGATAGCGCTAGACTTGGTGTGGAAACTTTCTTTTTAATAGTCTCTAAGTTTCTAGACAGGCTCTTTTCTAAAGCTCTGTGCTTTTGTGTTAGCTCTGACGATCGATCCTTCGCAAAAGGATTGCCCTTGTATACATCAAGAGCCAGTAGGTTGCTGGCAGAATTTTCATATATCGAAAGATGATTTGAAATCAGAGAAATGGAATCATTAAAAGATTCGTCAAAGTAGTTCGATATTTCCAATGAAATATCGCTAGTTATAGTTTTTTCTTGGCAAAACGGACATTCTGATGTTTCTCCGGCGTCAACTTTACTTATATAGTTCAGCCCTTGCCTAACCCAATCAGAGTTGTTGAGTTTTTCTATGAGCGAAGAAACTGGGCTGTCTGAACTGCCTACTACAATTTCGCTATAGACCTTATGAGTTTCAATACCTTCACCATCAAACTCCACTGTTGGAAGTGATGTATATGGTTGTGCAGAGTCGCCCTGTATTGCCTCAACATCTTTTTTTAATTTTTTCGATGCTTTTGCTTGGTTTGTTTTCTGACTTTGGTATGTCAGCCAAATAATCAAATAGAGTTTCCTTTTTTCCTTTCAAATTTTCTAAGCAAAACTCTAGAACCCTATCTCCACCGGTGTACTTCTTTCTTATTTCCCATGTGGTTTCACATGATCCATTTTTTAAATCGCCTATGCGCTGTTCTTCCTTACGTATAGCATTTTTCTCAGACTCTTCAGTAATAAGCAAGCCGTCTAACTCTGCTTCAGCTGCTTTAATCTTCTCCTCCACCTCTTTGTTTTCTTTTGAAAGGCTGAAAATCCCCTTTAGGCTATCTGCTTCATAGAAGTGGTCTTTAATAAATCTCTGGTTGTACACGAGGATATCTTCGTCAGCCCCTACATCAACCGAGCATTTATCAAATTCACTTCCGCCTCTATCGTATAAGTAGTTTGATATTGTGCTTTTTCCTGTGCCATTTAATCCATACACAAGATTTATTTTTTTGTCCGTCTCAATAGTTGCCGCACTTTTGTAACTAGCGACGCCATCCATTTGAAGCTTGGATATCATCTACGTCATCTCCATAGGCACTATTTCGACAGGCCGTTTACGTTTGGTGATTCTCTCTGAGCTGCCCAAACTTAAATTTGCTTTTGGATTGATAATCCTAAGTTGAGCCATTTCATGATGGTAGCTCTTGAAGTTCTCTTTTATTGTTTGGTCAAGGAATTCTGTTTCAAACTGCTCATCTTGGGACGAACTAAGCATCTCTTTGGTAATTGTTATGTTGTTTGCTGCAATGAATGTATTGACTAGAACTTGAAACGTTAGAGGCTTTTTGTGATCTAAGTGACTTTCATAGATGGCTATCTTTTCACCAGAAACTTCACATTCAACTTTTCCTTCTTCATCAGAATGTTCGTTGAAGAATACTTCTTTAGTTTTAATAAGGTCAGCTCTTACAGTATTACGACATGCTTCAGCAAATTCTTGATAAAGTGATTTTCCTTTAGCTTTTACTGCTGTGATGTAGGAAAAATCAGTTTTACTACCATCAGTTCTTTCTATCCAAAAGCAACTAGTTCCCATTTCTGTAGGGGCCTTATAAAACCTTTCAACACCGACACCTATTTTTTGTGATGCATCTGGATGTCTTTCAAGAACCGCTAGCAAAAGGTCATGCTCTTCGCCTTCAATAGTTTTATTTGCACGATTGGAGTTGAGCATATCTTTAAAGAAGGCAAGAGCATCCTTTTGAAATTTGAACTCTTTGGGTCCAACAATTATCGGCTCTCTAGCCATACTCAATTCTCCGTTGGTGCTTAATCACATAACGCTTTGGTAAGCCGCCCCCAAAGCGGGAACGGAGTGTTTGCGATAACATTGGCGCAGCCAATTGCAAACAACGAAGAGTAGCTTTTGGGGGTCTGCTTGACCAACTGGTTATGTGACGAACCACTTTGTACAGCGACACTACGTTGCGAACCTTTGCCAACAACCGGCGATAGAAAACCGCCCTACACTCTCACTACAATTTAATTTTTACCACGAAGAACAAACGGGGAAAACTCGACGGCGACCCCCTGCTACGGACTCCATAATTGCGTAATCAATTTTGTTGCACTTCACTTGATAACTCAGGTATTTTTCACCTTGTTATCGAAAGAACAAAAAAAATATAAGAACTGCCCAACCGACTTTCTTGACCTCTTTGCTCTTCCACTGAACTACCACTAAAACCGGAATAGCGATTATTAAAGCATAAATGAAAACCCAGTTAATCCAAACAACACCAAAATAATACTCATCAGCTAAAACGGAAGGTGCCAATACAGAAAACGAAGTAAAGCCTACAAGTATAGCAGCCATATCTAGGAGTACGGTTTTCCATCGATTATGAGCACTAACCATCAAAACGCCATTTCGGTGTAATAATTTTCATGTTTCACTCAACTTCTCGAGGAATTCATACATAACGCTGCCATAATTTGCAGTTTTGGAGCGGAGACTTTTGTGCCATTTTTAAGCACAAAAGGCGTAACGGAAAAACTGTCAAATTGATGGCCTTGTTAGCTGTCACCACTGAACAGCCAAAAAAGCCCCATAATTGACGATGTAGGAAAGGATACATCATGATTTGCGGAATCAACCACTACATTTTTTACTCTAAGTCCGCCAATTTTTTTATTGTTGAGAACGTCATAAAGCCTTTCAGCATCTTTTACCATATTGACATTAAAATCTTTGCTTTTAATTACCTCAAGCTCCCCAACTGACAAGTACACATTGATACTAGAATTTTTTGCTTTTTCTAAAAATTGTTTTTCCAGACCGAATATATAATAGTTATCGAACCACAAGGCTGGGCTTGCCAAAATGTAATTATTAAATGTTTCTGGGTACTTGAATAGTACATACGCACCCCAGAGGCCACCTAGAGAACCACCAACATAAGTTCTATTTTTCGGATCGGTACTGTATGACCGGTCTATATAGTCAAATAGCACGCCAGAAACAAAGCTATGGTATGTATCCGCCTCTCCAGACTTTTTCTTCCAATCCGTTGGACTCGTAGGAGTAAAGTCTCGAACCCTGGCATCATCACGATCTTCGTTCACATCTTTGGATATGCCGACTACAATGACGCCTTCCATCGACCCTGTAAGTATCGGTATTTGTACCGCCGCTGCAACTATCGGAAATCTATTCCATGCGTCTGTAAGATAGACAACCGGATATTTCTTGGCTTGATCATATCTTTCAGGAACTCTAATGAATACTTCATATTTTCGATTAGTCTTCTTATCTTCGAGAACCACCGAATCGGTATTATCCATGGTATATGGTTTTGATAGCGCGACCACCGACGCCAGCGCTAGCATTAATGCTAGGGAGAATTTCAAATACATATTCTTATCCTTAAAAACTCATGAGTTCACTATTCAGCTAACGCCCTGCAGCAGCGGCTGGAGTGCAGGAGTTTGTTTTTGTGGTAGCGTTAGCGTTTTACCGCAAAAAACGAACTCCGGAACGGAAGTCCGACTGGCTGAGTTTGTTAGAAGCATTCCCCTCCAATTGCAGCTAGCTTTGCTGCCATTTGCTGATTATATGCAGCAAGGTATTTAAGAGCAGACTCACGAAGCTTTATTTGCTGTTCACACAAAATTGCATCACCTTGGATATAGTGCATTAACTCGCCATATGGTGATGTAATCTTTTCACCATGCTGTTTTAAAACACAATCGTGATCTACATTAAGACCAACTACGTTAACCCGAAACCCCCAGCGGATATAAAAAGATCTATCTCCGCCGTCAAAGCTGTTTATAGCATCTGCTATAGGATCAGAAACCACCTCGGGCGTTTTCGCTGCAATATCTGAGCACTCATTAGCAAAAACCTGCTTAAACATGCAAACTAACAATACCACTGCTATATATTTCATAGCTAATTCCATGGGGCTTCTAACGCCCAGCTAAGCCGCCGGAACGAAGTTGATTGTTTTGTGCCAGCGTAGCTGAAAAGCACAAAATGAGCAACGCAGTGAAGGTCGGTTTGAGCTGTTTGTTATAAGCCATACTCACTAACTGGAACACCTAATTTTTTGGGTATAGGGAAAACAATTACACGATGCGACTCGTAGTGAGTTTGATGGGTATATGACTTGCAATGCATTGCTTTATACTTGCTATATTCAACTTCAGTCACTAGCAATTTATTGTAATTCCAGCCATCTAATGGGCTTAGTTTCTGTGGCAACAACTCCGCACACGAAGAAAACCTATACTCATCAAATAAACTATCCACATACTTTTGAACATCGCGTAACTCGACATCTTTCCAATGGGTTGCAACATGAGGCTTAAAGGGAGCGCTATAACTGTATAGGACACGCTCTTTATCCATAATCTTGATTTCCAGAGCCGCCTCGTAGCATTTTCTACCTTTTACAGAAGCCCGAAGGGTTACGTCATCATCTCCGAAAATAGAAACATACCCCTCATGAGAATAGTCACATGAAAGTGCTTCATCTCCCCAAGAGGACGCAGCTATTAAACCAATGATTAAGAATAAATATCTCATCGTTTCGAATGCTTATAACGCCTTGCTAATTTGCGTAGCGGTTGGAGCAGATTTTTGTGCAACAATGAGCGTAGCGAATGCACAAAAAAGCGCGTAGACCGCTACGTCAAATTGAGCAAATTGTTACATGTTCTCGCTCATATCTCTAAGTTTACCCAACGACTTTTCATCAAACGCATAGTATCTCTCTCTAACCCTACAGTTAGCCACCGCTTCCATTGAATTTTCGTGGTTCTTACAGACTCTAAGTAGAAAGCGTTCGTGACTATCCCGCTGAGAGCAACTTTCGTCCTTTTTGAGGATTGACTTAGGCTTACATCCATAACGTTGATTTATTTCAAATACAAACAATCGATGATCTTGATCCTTTTTTACTTGCAGACCATATAACTCGCTCTGAACCCCATTCGAGAACGTTGTTTTTTGTCTAGCAGAATAGACTCTCCACTTTTCCAACTCCTTCCCTTCAGTTTCAAAAATAACAAAATCTTGCTGGATAAGCATAACGCCATTAAACCAAGGTATTTTTCCGTTAAAAGCATAAGAGGGTTGCCATGCTCCTATATATTTATCCTGTACCCCATCACAAAAAGAGCTCGAAGATAAAAACACAAAAAAACTGAAAATCAACAATTGGCTTCTCATTTCATAACCTCAATAGACATGTAACGAGGCTGTCGAATTACTCATTTATCCAACCGAATAAATACAACTAACCTTTCGTGTTTTATTCTAATTTATCAAAGCACATTTATTTATCAAAAATGGAAAACCAATGCCCTAACATTAAATATAAAAGACGCAAAACCCCTACAGGGGCTCATATTCGCCGTATTTTTGTATCTTTACCATATTATGTACCATTGTGAATAGCAACCATTGACCGGTGACCTTCTCTAGGCCTCGCAGGCTCAGCCACTTTAATCCAATGTTATGCTTAAGGTTGCCAAACACCGGCTCTACAGTACCCATTCTACCGCCGTATATGTCACGCCCCTCCGGTGAATCTATCTTTTCTTTCATCAAATCATAAGGTCTCTGAGGATTCGATTCCACGTCCTTTTTAATCGATACTTGTCGCCCCTGTAGTCTGGGTGCGCTTTTCATACACTGTCTCTGAAACGCACAGGTCCGACAATCATTTAGTAGACCCACAAACTTTCGATAGTGCTCGCCATGAAGGATGTAATCATCCATCGCTAACCGCATACTGTTTCCTGCCGGACATTTACAAGTATTGCTTTCCTCATCGTAGTGAAAGTCACTAACCTTAAAATATTTTCGTCTTCGCCATTCTGGTTTCTTACGATCCCTGTCTTTATAGAGCGGGTTTCTGGTTCGCATACCCCCGTCCGCTAAATATGCATCAATTTCATGCTCAAAACAGTAGTCAACGTTTTCAATGGTATTAAACCCTGCATCTCCAAGAACCTTTCGACCCTCAAGGCTTACCCCTAAGTTTTTCTCGACCTGTTCAAGCATTGGAATGAAGCATTTTTGCTCTGTGTCATGCGCTATTCCCGCACCAGAAATCACCTGGTGTTTATCATCTACAACAGCAACGGCCATATACCCTTGCTCGGCACCACCACCTCCAGATTTTAACGTACTGCTGTCCGGGTCCGTAAGGTTGGTCTTTTTGGGCTTACCTGTACGGCCAATTTTGTCCGTCATGTCACTAAGCGGAGATTCGAGGTCCTTAGCGAGTTTTCGCAATTTCTTGATTTTCTTCTTTTCTCGCTCTCGACGATCAGGGTCCACCTTACCGGCTTTGTCTTCTTCGCGGTGCTGTCTTATCAGATAATTAACACCATTCTTTATTTTCTCGTACTTCTTCTCGAAGTCAGAAATTGTGCCCGAATTGTCTTTACTGGCATTAGATGACAATTTAGTGCCATCTATTGAAAAACAATTGCCGCCTATCAAGCCCAAGTAATCGCATTCAACGACGATTTGAACAAATAGATCTTCGATTTGCTTATGCTGCTTAGATACGAATGCCGCTATTGTCGAGTGATCCGGAGTAAGAAATCCAGACAAGCACATAAAAACGGTGTTGAACTTACAAAGGTTTTCTATTTTTCGGCTACTGGTAATGCCGCGAGAATAAGCGGCCAGTATAATTTTTAACAACATTGATGGCGGGTAAGCTGAGGCTCCACCCTGAGAATTATTGTAACTCGCTTCGAACGAGCTTAAATCAGCAACTTTATCGATTAAAAGCTGAACCGTTTCATCAAAGCTGCCCTCCGTTATTTGCTCATCCGGGATAACAGAAATAAATCGACCTTGACTCGAATCACTTTCTTTGAAGTTATTGCCCATCTGCATTTCCAGTAAATGGATAGTAGGTTCATTTTACTAGAAGAAAGTAGTCAATTCAGCCGAAATATTGCGTTTTTTGGAGTAATTCGACAGCTTCAACGCTTGGGTAACCTGTGCCGCGTGTGGAGCACCTTTTTGGGGTAAGCTGCGCAGCAGCCCAAAAAGGAGCGTAGCATGCGGCATCAGGTTGACCCACTGGTTATGTGCTTGGCACTTTACCTATATTGAACGCATAAACAACTGCGCCTTAACTCTACATTCGTTCTTGCCAATATGATTTACACAAAAGGCACTTGAAAGGAACGAACACCAATAAACTAGACTCACCTACAGCTTTAAGCCAAACCAATTTGTGCTGTTTACAATTTGGTTTGGTGAATAACTCGCACTCGTTTTCTACGAAGCGCTTAGTTGTTGCCTACGGCTACAACTTACACATTAAGAAAGAACTCCAATTGAGTCGGCACAATGCTCAAATAGAAACCACCTAACTTTTCGCAATATTTACGGGTGGCGCATAACGCCCTGCAGAAGGGGCCGCAGTGGAGGCGATTGTTTTTGTGTAAGCGTAGCGACCAACACAAAAACGAGCGCCGTAACGGAGGTCCCGCTTGCTGAGTTGGTTATGCGTTTTCGACACACTTTATTAGCTACTTTTTATACTTTGCACTGATCGCTGCTATTTCCCGAGCGCTCACTAACTCCTTCTCTATATCGATACCCTTGCTCTTTTTAACCGCTAGCTCACTAAGAGAAGTTACATCGATAGCTCGATTAAAAGGATTGGCGTACATGTGATCCAGCAAATCTACCAACAACAGAAGATTCGTACTTGATAGGTAGTCACTTTCAAAATATTGATCCATAGCCTTTTTGGCACAAGAACTCGTCTTGGCATCTACACTATCACATGCTGCATTAACTACTTCTAGATAGTAACCAGTATAACTATCCCTAAGACCAGCTAGATAGTAGAGTTTTTCACTCTTACTCATACTACCCCAACTGTTGCCATCTACAGCCAGTACCGCACCAGAAAACAGAAAAAGTACTATAGCTATAAAATAATTAACCACCGGATAATCAACTCCTTTTACCTGAGGTACTGCATTGGATTTACGCATAACGCTCCGCTAACCGGCCGGAGCTGTGTTGATGGTTTTGCGGTAGCGTAGCGTGAAACCGCAAAACGAGCAACGCAGCGGAGGTCCAAGCAGCTTTAGCTGCTGATGGTTGAGCGGCTTGTTATGTTTATTTGGGCTTGATGAATTCACGAATTTCCTTTGCCACAGTAATAACGGGGTCAATATTTTCTTTAATGATTATTTGCCCACTACATCCATCAGAATTATGGGCTTGCTTATAAGCTTCCCAATATTTTTTTACCAAACTATCTAAGGTTAACCGCTTATTTTCATCTAAAATATTTCTAATTTTATCAATGTCGTTTTCGGTGAAGGCTTTCCATGCATGCCCTTTATCAATATCGTCTAGTGCTTTGAGAATGGATAAGCGCACTGGCTGAACTACGTCGTTATACTCACGCCTCATATCACGACCTAAAGAAAGGCGATGGCCAATAAGCCCTCCAATTAGAACACCTAATAATCCACTTAAAATCTCGCTATACATCAATCTACCAATTGAACTGACGATTAAACATAACGCCTGTAGCACCTGCATAAATTGCGGAGTGCCTTTTTGTGTAAAATTGAGCGTAGCGAAAACACAAAAAGGCGCGTAGCAATTTTTGTCAGGTGGCTACACTTGTTATGCATTTACTCATTAGTATTTTCAAGGAAGCTTTTAACTGAATCTTCTACTCGACGCTTTGCTTTCTCAGTAATTTCAGCCCGGCTAAACCACATCGTAATCTCTTCCACATCCTTTTCCCTAAGAGCCAACTGACCGCCCCAAAAACTACCGACAAATTCTGTAACATCCCCTTTATCAGTCACTGATGTAACCAGAACTATAAATTCATTTTCTAATGGTGAGAACTGGTCTACGGTGGCAATATCTACTTCGCCTTCAGCACCACCCATAGCGAGAATAGATTTCCCACCAATTCTATATTCCAAAATAGCGTACGGAGCCAAGCCTACGGATACCCAGCTTCCGTTAAGGTCATTTTCTGTAGGATTGGAAAGAGGAAATCCGGCACAACCCGACAAAATAAATATCGCGACTAACATGCTTACTTTAAGTAATTTCATAATCTCAACTTTGTGCATAACGTCGCCAGAAACTGCTGGAGTGAGATGGCTGCTTTTTTGCGTGTTTTTGCAAAAAAGAAGACAGCTCACGGAAGTCAGATTTGCTGGCTTTGTTAGGCAAGTTCGGATTCCTTAGTGCCCAACATTATTAATATTTCCCTTTCATCATCAAACTCCGAAATACCGACACCGGGAAACGGACCATTTGATTTAATTATACGTGTACTAAAGCTGATAGAAGTACCTTTTTCTAAACCATCCAGATCGTCGACGTTTACTGCAGAAAAATTCAATGCTAGAAAATTCCCAGTTATGACTTTGTCATGATGTGACACTTCAATCCGCGGCATATTCAGCTGAATAAATGGTGATGCAATTGTGGAGTCAATTTCTACACGCTCAATTTCCCCGCACCCACTCAGAGAAGCTTCGGCAAGCTTAGATGAAATTTCAGACTCGCCTAGGCCTGAAATATGCATCCTAGCTATTTCATTTATAAGCTCAGCCCAGCTAAATTTCATGATGCTCATTTAATGCCTAACGCCTTGCTCATTCGCGCAGCGGTTGTAGTGGATTTTTGTGCAACAATGAGCGCCAGCGAATGCACAAAAAGGAACGTAGACCGCTGCGTCAAATGGAGCAAATTGTTAGATTTTTGCACACTCACACAAAAGACCATAAAACGATAAGGCAGCCAAATGCACCCGTATAAATGCAAAGGTACAGCGCATATTTAGCCTTGTTTATATCTGCATTTTCGATAAGTATGACGCTCTGGACTCTGCCACTTACAAACGTAAGTACTCCGATCATACCAACAAAGCAAAAAATACTACCAACCACCAAGAGCGCAAATACCTGGCCAAACACTGCTCCAAGAATTACACCGGCCACGGCATATATAGTGCTATACAAAAAATATGATGCCATAGCCTCTCTTCGGAATTCACTCCAGAGGAACTGCCCACCTGTAGTCTTAATAAAATAATCTGTATACTTTTTCATTTGTAAATCTAACGCTAAGCTCATAAGCGCCTACTGTGTAGTTTGTTTTACGCTAAAATGTAGCGAAGCGGAATGCGTAAAACGAACTGCGCAGTAGGCGTCTTATGGAGCGACTGGTTATGCGGCGGCGGTTGGCGCTACAACAAAACCACGTTTTTAATTTAGTTTGCCGATGGCAGCAGGAACGAACACACCACCCCACCAACAAACCCCATACTATAAAAGTGGTGGCTAAATGCGAAGTGCTATTTACCACCACCCATAAAACTTACATTTGGCACCAGAAAAGAAACTGGTGAGATACAAAGCGCCTACTTACATTAACGCCGCGAGACTCTCTACAACGTGCCGTAAATCAAGCACATGACGCGTTCTATTTATTTTTGAACCGCGCTCATAACGCTGAGGTAGCCTGCGCTGCATATGGAGCTGTTTTTGTGCAAGAATGAAGCGAAGCGGAATGCACAAAAAACGGCGGAGTATGCAGCGTCAGGTTGACCGACTGGTTATGCGGCGGCGGTTGGCGCTACAACAAAACCACGTTTTTAATTTAGTTTGCCGATGGCAGCAGGAAAGAACACACCACCCCATCAACAAACCCCATATTATGAAAGTGGTGGATAAATGCGAAGTGCTATTTACCACCACCTATAAAACTACTATTTGGCACCAGGAAAGAAACTGGTGAGATACAAAAAACCCACTTACATTAACGCCGAGAGACTCTCTACAACGTGCCGTAAATCAAGCACATGACTCATTTAATTCATTTTCGAACCGCGCTCATAACGCCGCCAGCAACTGCCGGAGTGAACTGGCTGCTTTTTTGCGTTTTTTTGCAAAAAAGAAGACAGTTTACGGAGGTCAGATTGACTGGCCTTGTTATAACTTTTACAGGTTATGCCAATCATGTGTACAGCCACTCTCGCACTGTTCTTTTCTACGCCTTTCATCTGCAACACTAAAAACATTAACGAACAGTTTGAAAGACCTAATTTGATCTATACCCGACATGCGTAACACTTTTCGGCGAACTTCATTAAACGGTTTCACTCGAATCAGAACGCATGGCGAATACGTATTTTTTAGACCAGACGCTACAATTCCTTTCTCTATATCTTCTTTACTCGGATGAGACTGATATATACATAAATCTAGTGTTTTCATTATTTCGGTACGAGTTTCTTCGTCGGAGGACTGAAACCATTCCATACCTTGCTCCAAGGGAATTAACCCCTGCGCAATTTTATTTATAGAAATCTCGCGCTCATTCATATTGAGTCATAACGCCGCTATCACCGGAAACGAAAGCGGAGTGTTTTTGTGCTATGTTTGAGCGCTTGCGCGAGTTGCACAAAAACGCGTAGCTTTTGTTTTCCGGTGCATAGCTTTGTTATGTGATGCTAGGTTTCCACTCAACATACCAGCAAGAAGCCCAACCAGGTTTTTGGGGGACAACAAATTGTGCTTGCTTGATACAATGGTCTTTTTCGTTGATTGATTTCTCAATACTTGTGATTTTATCAATTTCTCTATTTCGTTCTTGATCTTTAGGTAATGCTGGATGCGTACTAGCTTCAACTTCTCCTTTCTCAAAAGCTTCATTCCAGCGAAGCCAAATTGCCCACTGCTCCTGAGCCAACAAGAAAGTTCCGTTGGTGATTGGGGAAAGCCGATAATTTTTCGAGTACTCATCGTTTCTCTCATCAAAGATACACTCATAATAATGAGGCTCACCATTTAGATCGGCGACGCCACAAACCGGTCCATCGTAGTATTCATCAATGGTATATATTTGATCCATGTTCACTTCACATAACGCTGCTATAAGCAGCCGTAATGGAGGTGATTGTTTTGTGCTAGCGTTAGCGGCCAGCACAAAATCAAACACCGGAATGGAGGTCTGCTTGATAGCCTGGTTATACGTTTTCTACTTTTTCAAATATTCCAAAATAATATGCACCAATACACCCAAGTAAAAACAGTACCCAGCCAGCGGTTTCGGCATCCAACTCTTTCAGCACGTTAAAACCCGTGAATGAATCTATCATGAACGACATAAATGCAGGCAAAGCTAGAACCATAAACCACATCGATTTACCGCCAGGCTTCACTGCACCCGCACAGTATGGACAAACCCGCACACTTCTAGAAAACTCATACCACTGCGGCTTCTTCTTAACTGGCCTTCGACCGAGTTGGTTTAATGTAGTTTTCTCGCCACACCAAGGGCATATTTTTTTTAGCACTGAACCCTCCTTGACGTATAACGCCGCTAGAACCTGCACTGCGTGCGTAGCGGATTTTTGGTGTATTGTGGCGCAGCCACACCAAAAAGAAGCGTAGCATGCAGTGTCAGGTTACTAGCTTGGTTATACGTTGACTTTATACTTGAGATCATTAGCCTCATCACCTGTAATGCCTCGAAAACCCCACTGATGCGGAGCCTGCTCCTTTATTGTGATTTCTAAGTCAACTGGAGATATTGACAGATGTCGCTCCACTTCTTTGAAAAGCGATTTAATTAGAGCCTTTTGGGTCTCTACTTTTCTACCAGACATCATATTTACCTCAATGACAGTGTAAGCGTCACTTCGGCCCCCTGGAAAATAAAAATCATCTTTCGACATGGGGATAAAACGATGAGCACGCTTGTCTTCTGGTAAGCCAAGTGTCGATTGCATGCAGCCATGAATAATATCAGACAGCCGACTTTTAATTGGATTTAGCTTTTCTCTTATTCCATATACTACGATCATACTGAGTCCATGTTTACGTATAACGCTAAGGTAGCCTGCGTTGCATATGGAGCTGCTTTTTGTGCAAGAATGTAGCGAAGCGGAATGCACAAAAAAGCGGCGGAGTATGCAGCGTCAGGGTGACCGACTGGTTATGCGACGGCAGTAAGTACCACAACAAAACCACGTTTTTAATTTAGTTTGCCGATGGCAGCAGGAAAGAACACACCACCCCACCAACAAACCCCATATTATGAAAGTGGTGGCTAAATGCGAAGTGCTATTTACCACCACCTATAAAACTACTATTTGGCACCAGGAAAGAAACTGGTGAGATACAAAAAACCGACTTACTTTAACGCCGAGAGACCCGCTACAACGTGCCGTAAATCAAGCACATGACTCGTTTTATTTATTTTCGAACCGCGCTCATAACGTTTGGCTCTGCCGCATTTTCTCCGTGGCTTCTTTTGTGCCTTAGCACAAAAGAAGCCACGGAGAAAATGTCGGCAGCAGACGCTGGTTATGTATTTTTGGTTTGAACATTGTATATCCGCTCTCTACCAGACATAGCCACAACAACACAAATTATAAATAGTACAGGACTTAACCATACCCATGAACCCATTTTTGGAATTATGCCGCCAAGAAGCGCACAAAAAACCAGCAGCAAGACCAAGCTAATCACTTTGTTTTTTTCACCAAGCTCAGCCTTAGTGAATTGAGAAAATAGCAATTTATCCGATTGATATAAATTGCAGGTTAACTTACCGGTAAAAATATTGTTTACTTGTAGCTCAGCCATATAATTGCAACTGTCGACCTCTATGTGATGTCTATTTCTAATAACCAACGCATTAGATTCGGATATCAGATTACCATCGAGTTTGACCGTTTCTTTACCAAAATGACTACACTCGATAGTCAGTAATTTGCTTCCTATTTCGAATTCAAATTTCGGATTAGCCACTATATTTACTCATATTTCTGGGTAACTTGGGTACATAACGCCTAGCTCACCGGCCCATTTTACGGAGAGCGTTTTGTGTAAAATGGAGCGCAGCGACTACACAAAACGAGCGTAGCAAAATGGGTCCGCGTGCAGCTATTTGTTAAGTACTGAACTGAATATTTTCTAGCTGACACCGTAAATTAAAGAAATATACGACCATTTCATGATCACTGGAAACATCTAGCGATTTAAGTCTTCGCTTACCAACTCTAGAGTCCAACATCGCGAGGGACTTAATAAGCGGCACATCCGACACTAAACTTAAATCTATTGAATATGAGCAGTAATCTTGTAGGTGATTGTAATAGCCCCACTGGCTATAAGTGCCTTCTTTATCTAGTTCAGCAATACCCTTAATTTGAGCATCGCATATATTTTCTGCTCCAGCATCGAGTTGCTTTAAAATTTTCTCATGCTCTTTGGAGTAATAACTCAAAGTGCACATATTCCACACTTCTTTTCCATCAACAGTAATATAGCCGCGACCATCATTGTCGTGAGTTCCATTATAGCTTGCGGCTCGAAGCTCAACTCTTCCTTTTACCTTCTCAGAAAAGAACGATTCGACATTTTTCTTTAACTTAGTCCATTTCATAGTATGGGGGTACTTAACGCCTGTGTATGAGGCATTTTTTATGTAGTGTAGTTTTGGGGTAAAGTGGCGTAGCCACCCCAAAACGAAGCGAAGTAAAAAATGTCCTTATGACACTTTTGTTAGGATTTTTTAAAATCTCTTCGTAACATTTTTGAAGCAGTTGAGGCAGCAATATTATTTTTCTCACTGTATGTATTTTTAAATTCACTAGCATCTTTACGATATTTAGAAAGCATACTACTTAAGCTAGACAAACGTTCGGTATTTAGCACTAACCTGAGCGCAGTACCTTTAAATGGCGTATTTAGATTGCGCTTCTTGTTTTCTGACAAATACAAACCAGTCTCTCCACTTGCTATAAAAAAGCTACCTCCTTCTCTACACAAACGGCTAGTCATATACAACCCAAAACCAGAATTAGCCCATACGTCATTTTTATCCCTTCGCACTCCCTTAAACGCTTTACCTGATATACCGGGCATCAATGCACAATTAAGCGCCTCGTGATCGCTTTCAATTTTTAGGTGCGGGTTAGAGGATAACCCCTCGCGAACTCCGATTCCACGATCCAATAATGCAAGTTCAACTTTTCCATAAGATGGCCAATATTGAGCACAAAAACCAAACTGCGAAGCTTCACTATGTTCTACAACATTTCGGATAACTTCACGGATAGAATAGGTTAGCGTATCAAATAAATCTCCGCTGTCCGACTGTGTTAGTATTCCGGACATTTTTTCAGCTTCACGTTCAATAAATTCTCCTACAGCCTCGTAATTCTCTGCAGCTTTTTCTCTTAGTCTATCTGCGCTCCATATATTTATCGGCAAGTATCTTGCACTGCCCGAGGCCTCCCCCGGGTCTTTACCAAAGTCACAGCCGAAAGCCTTAAAAAATCCCATATGTGCAGCATATGTTTTACTTTGGTGATTCATAACTAAAAATTTACATTCAGAGTACCTTTCTCTACACCGCTGAATTTCACTACTCAGGAAAAGTAGAGAGTATGGCTCTATTCTCCCAACATGCTGAAAATCTAGAACATACTCTAAGGCTTTAGGTAGACTATGAAGGTCGTTAGCAAATTGAATAGTTGATTCTAATGTCATCCGCCTTGGTAATGGAACAACGTAACTTTCCAATATGGTTTCCTTTGACTGAAATCCACGATTCTTGGCAATATCTTTCATTGCCTGCTTGAATCGTTTCATTTTTAATTTTTTTCCTACTCTTCCCATGCTCGCCTATTGGTTCATGTTTGATGGAATCCTAACATTTGTATATCGCGCCCCAGGCGTCATATTTCGGGGCGCGCATATTTTTTATTTGGAAACCCGAAAACTACGCTGAAACCCCCGCCACGTCAAGCTTTCCGCCAAGTGGCGCCTAAATCCCAAAAGGACAAATGGTCCCAATGGCCTCATATCACCGAATTCCCTCAACCCACGTAACTCTTTGAATTTATTAAACAAACAGGCTATTTTTACAACAGCCCCAGATATATGAGGAAAAAATCGACTATTTTTTTAGGGTTCTCGACTAGTACCGTTATTTAAAGGTTACGCTCCCATTAACTATTGGTTATTTTCACGCCAAACCTAATGCAAATAGTGTTAGGTCGCATTTCCATGAAAATCCAAATGCTCGCCGTCTAACACATCTCCCTTTTTAAGTAATATCCAGGTGGCATCGGGAAGCGCCGATCATTAGGGGCCACTTAGGCAGAATCTATCGAACCCTCTCCATTCCGCATCTATTCCCAATAGTTTACTGACACAGGTCGTATTTGCCGATTTTCAGTTTACAAACACAGCTCGTCTCTGAATCGGCACAAAGAAAGGCGCTGTTAATTTTCCCGCTTCACCGATATACCCGACCTAATAGCAATTACAACATGGAGCAGTAAGTCGTCCATTACGAGAATATCGTTTTGTTCTTCTGGGTAATGATGCATATCAACGACAGCACATCGAACGACTTACATTTCCAATATCTACTTAACATGTTATTTTATGTGCCGAAATTTACTTTCTTTACTTTGCAACGACTTTTAACCTTATAATATTTCACTCAACCGAAATGGTACGGCAATAAGATCGGTTTTTTCTGTTCTCCGGTACGCCACGAATAAGGACATTCGAATATTGGTACTTCAGTAATTCTTTTCTTTTCAGCTTTATGTTCGCCCTTTAAAAGGTGTGGGGCACTCCGCTGCCGTCGTACAAAATATTTTTTCTGTTCGCCAACTAACAAGTGAACGCGTTATGGCGTGTTTCTCTTGTTACTATTTAAATGTTAATATTTATAGGGATTAGATATGTTTTTAACAAAAAGGTTACGTTCTGTATTTATTTTTATGTCTGTTTTTCTTGCGAGCCTAGCTTCTTCAGCGGCCTTCGCACAATCTACAGCGGTAACTCTGCAACTGGAAATCACATGGGAAGAGACTACCGGCTCAGACACGGAAGTGGCTCAAGCCCTTAATTCTGCAACTGACACATGGACAATAACCGCAGAACTCGGTGATTTTGATCTAACTCAGCCCGGCCCCTATCAAGATGGCCTCTACGAAAAAAACCTGCACCCAGTGCATTTTAATGTCGTATCCACAACGTCGGTCCCAGAAGGTTTGGAGCCTGCAACGGGACATATCGGTATTGGCTCAGCCGATTACGTTTTCAATGGTAGAAATGACGGCACAAGCCCGGTACAACTCACCGACAGAACACTTGGAACGGCTAGTTTTCAACCTGGTTACACTTGGTTTTTTGAGCGCACCCTCTATTTACCCCTAGGCAACGACACCGACGATTCAATTATTGCGCTGCTCTCAACTATAGGCACACAATTTGACGTTGAAGAATACTTCCTTAAAGATCGTGTAGCCTCGGCGTCTCGCGTGGGAATAGCCACGGTCATGGCCGTAGATGTGCCACCTGCGGTTTGCGATATCGTTGTTCACTCTCAGTGGCAAGACGGCTATGCAGCAGACGTGCGTATTCGCAATATGTCTCAGGACGTTATCGAAGGTTGGAATTTAGATTTAACATTACCCGGCTCTGCGACCATTACCAACTCCTGGAACGCAACCCTTTCCGGCGCGGGCCCATTCTTTAGCGCATCTAACCTTGACTGGAATGGAAATATTCAGCCTGGCCAAGAAG
Organism: Teredinibacter franksiae; assembly: GCF_014218805.1. Taxonomy (NCBI): domain Bacteria; kingdom Pseudomonadati; phylum Pseudomonadota; class Gammaproteobacteria; order Cellvibrionales; family Cellvibrionaceae; genus Teredinibacter; species Teredinibacter franksiae. The sequence goes on from NZ_JACJUV010000001.1 coordinate 84,782, forward strand.
TAACTTTTGGTATTATGGGCCCCATTACAACGGTTGCCCACGCTATTTCTGACACACAAATATCAAGCGCTATTTGCCAGTAATTACTTTTATACTTTGAAATAAAACCGACGCACTGAAGTGCGTCGGCTCTTTACTCGCCACTTAAATTAGTCAATTACACCTACACGGCTAGCTAAGAGCAGAATGAAAGCTACTACTCTGCTCGAAACAGACTCTCAGATATAGGGCTCTACGTTATTCATCAGATGTCGTCAATATAATGGCTGGCCTGCCCTCGAGAGCAACCCTTTAAATTTTATCTTTACCTGCAGGCTTCGGTTTAGACGACTAACAGCAAACGCACCCTAGCGCCTGATAATCAAAGATAGCATTGGTTTATGGGCTACATATTACGGTAGCAGCGTTGACCTTGTGGAGACTCGGCACATAGTGCTTAGCTTTCTTTACCTTCGATATACTCAATGGCCATTTCTATTTCATTACCGCTTCGTGAACGGGCAATTAGCGCGCGCAACTCTATTTCAAGTAACCAAAAAATTCAGTTGTTGTGCGTATTCGAATTAAATTTTTGGCAAAAAAAACGCCTCTATATAGAGGCGTTTTTACAATGGTACTTAGTACTTGGCTACACGAATCTATTAAAAGGTAATAGAAGCGCCAACGGAAAACATATTGGTATCAATATCTTCAAAATCGAAATATTCATATTCGGCACGAACAGCGAAGGAATCTAGCTGAATTTTTGCGCCTATGCCGTAGGCCATGTCGGTGCCATCTAGGGCTCTATCCTGATCAAGCGTGTCAAAAGTAACATCACTCTCCCAGGCAACCGTGCCTACCTTACCGAACAACCCAACGAGACCAAGGTTAATACCGGCAACACCGTATACATTCCAGGCTGAGGTTTCTACATCAAACTCTTGATTGATTACGTTACTCGAAACAGAGCCAAAATCTATGTAGGACGCCTCTACTGCCAAGTCGACCAACGGAAACAAGCCAAAATTATAGCCTGCAAAGAACTTGTAGCCCATATCGGACTCATCGATCTCACCTTTTACCAGCTCGAAAGTCATCGACTGCTTAGCGGTACCAAGGGAACCCCCAACGTAGATGCCGCTATCGGAGCCGGCCTGCACCATGGAACTGAGCGGAGCTATGGCCAGTACGCAAAGCAAAGTTTTAAGATTTTTCATTATAAGTACTCCCAATATCCCTGAACCAGCAATAGTACGCGGAGCACACCGGAAAAACTATCACAAAAACTATCACAGGCACTCATTTTAAGTCATTTGTACGCCAAACATGGCTATAACGACTATGATCGCCGCCTAGTTTTCGAGCGTTGGCGCCAATATATGCCTCGGGGCATCAAATATCGCGCGGTGCTATTTTTTCTTCCAGCCAACACCCGGCGCTTTTATGTAATGACCACTGGCCGTTTTATCAAACGCTTTTTCACCTGCAAGCTTTTCTACCGATGCTAACGGCAGTTTTTGGCTATTGGCTATTTTTTGGTACTGCGCCTTACGCTTTGTGTTGATATCGTCGATAAGCGCGCTGACTTCAGAAGAAGGCTGAGCCTGCGGTGAACCCAGGTACCCACTAACCATTTCACCTACAAGGCCCTGTGCTTTGGCTTGACGTAAATCTAAAGCGTGAGCTGGTAGCGCGATAAACAGCATAGCCATAACGGCCATTAAAATATTTTGAGCAGTTTTCATGGCTATTCTCCTAAAACAAACCAGAATCGTCGGAAAGAACGGAATCGAGTTCTTTATCCACTTTTACACGAATTTCGTGTTCTATTTTTACATTTAGGTTGATGGTAATGGGTTTGTCGGAAGGCTCTACTCTCACCGTTGGTGAACACCCTGTAGCCATTAACAAACCAACTATCGAAAACGCCAATAGTGATAGGCGCATAATAAACTCCTTAGTAAGATTTCTGGCAATATTTGCCTGAAGTATAGCGCGATTTGGAATCATACATTTTACTTACCTCTGCCTCCAGGCCAGCCTGTAAGCGCATGACCTCGATTGCAGAGTTTAACCCTATTTCTGTATTCAAGTTGAGATCTACTTTTTGCCCGCCCGCTACAGAAGGGTTACTACCCGAGATTTTCGAATGCAAAATAAGCTTGCCCTGTTGGTACTCTGTTTCTGTTTTAAGGGATTCATATTCAAAATTTTTGAGTACGTCCATGGTGAGCTTAAGCTGATCGTTAATGTCTACACTTTCCGATAAGGCGTTCTCGTACTGTATTACACCGCCTTCGACATTTTCTAGCCTACCTTTGAGAAGTGCGAACTCGCCATTAGCCGATACCGATACCGGTTGCTCACCACTTAAATAGCCTGACGTATGTAACCCCTCTAAACTCTGGCTTTCAATTATATTGCTCAAGCTAATATTCTTGAATTTGAGAACAACCACTTCATCACTACCTGCTCGCCATCGCTCGTCTTGAATGGATAGTGTACCGCCAAACACATTGGCATTCAGCGCGTTTATCGCAACTTCAACGCCCTCCTCAACCGCGGTCATATGCGTTGAGAAACTTATGTCTTCGGCCAATATGCCTACATTCATTGCGCTGGCTGCTCCAGTAAGTGCATAACGAGTAGCCAATTCTGCCTTCTGTGTACTTAACCCTAGCTGAACACCGCTCACTGTACCCAGGCCACCGGCTAACTCTCCGTCGTTAAGGGTTACGCTGATGGATGGCAATGGGTCGTTAAAGCGCCATTTAAAATCCAGCGAAGCATCACCCGACACCAAATCTAGGTCTGGCGAGGGTAGGTCGAGCCACTGCGATAGCGTACCTTGCGCGGTAAAGGTTTTTTCAGCCGTCAGAATCAGTGTCGAAAACTGACTAAGCTCACCGGAAAGTAGTTTTTCGTCGCATTGATTAAACACCGTAAAATAGGTGTTTTTCGCGGCCTCTATAACCTCTCTCGCTGTAATTTCAGCGCCTGTAAGCAATTGAGGACTTACGACAGGAAACTGCGCATACAAATGGTAAGGCGATACTGTAAACCGGCGAGACTTATCGAGCGGATTTAGTTTAAAGCTGTCTACCGCTAACCTGCCTTCAAAGTCTTTCGCGGTTGCGTTTATTTGCCCCTCAAAGTTCACAGCTGAAATGCTGTTATCGCCAAACTGGAGGCCTTCCAACGTTACCAACCAATGTAATTGGTCCACTAGCCCGCTAGCAAGCGTCAGTGCAATCGCCTGCGGGGGCAGTGTTATCGCCAGCCGTTCAATAGACACATCATTACTTTGTGCTGCCCATAGGCCAAACTCAGCCTGCTCTTCAATTGTTATATTCAGCTGGTTAGCTGAATAGCGTAGATTTGCCGCTAGTTTTGCGACTGATTTTTCCGCGTCTGTAATGAAACCCTGCTCGCCAATAAGTCCAAACTGCAACATTAACGGTAACGCATTCGCCTCCATTTTTGTGTTCAATGCAAACCCTAGTGGTTCGTGCTTCCCCAAAAGCCCCTCAATCGTGATAGGCGTAAACTGAGCGGCTATGGCATTAACGTTATCAATTGTATATCGCATGAACCACGCGCTGTTCTCTGTAAATTTAATTTTACTTTTATTTTTATTTAGGGGGTCAGTGGGTTCACCGCTGCCAAACGAAAACTTAAACGGCTTCGGCAGCTCTACCCATATACGGTGTTGTTTCTTCTGCCACAGACTCGTTGCCTTTAAAAGCGGATTGTTTGTATTTGGGCGGCTAAAAACGGTAACCCAGCCTTCACTCGCGTTTTCGACCGTAGCGCCGGTAAAACCCGCATTGAAGTCGGCTTCAAGTTCTACAAGGCTACTGGGAAGCGAATGAAGTATGCTTACTTCTGGTTGAGGCGGTGATTGAAGAGGTTGTTGTGATTCCAGTTTTGCAAGTACGCCCAGTGAACCGCTAAGTTCAAAACTAAGGGACTCGTTTGTGGAGACTTTTTGATTGAGCGCGTTTTTATACGCTTCAAGGGGTTGGTCGTGCACGTTAAACCGCATTTCAGTTTTTAGGTGGCCTTGCGATAATGGCAGCGTATCCATAACCTCGTATTCAATAAGCGCTAGAACTCTTTCGTCGGCGGTGATATCGACATCACCGATAAGCTGGTTTTTTTCCTCCGTAATGGTTGCCAGCAACTCTATCATTGGCGCTTCGGCGTTTTCTGGCAGTATAGTCAACGCTAAACTATCGCCCTGTGTAACACTGATGGAAACATGCAGTGCATCTTTCGGTTGCGCCAATTTGATTACCGCTGAAAGTTGAAAGCCCTCTGGGTTTAACTCCACGACTATATTCTCCGTTAACACAACAGATGCTATTGGCTGTGGCATTTGGTTAACGGTTAACTGGCCGACATTCAACTTAATTGACGGCGCCCCACTAAACAGTTTGCTGGGTAACAAATTCGATAGTAGTGTCTTATTATTAGAGGGACTTTGCGGTGTAGAAGGGTTTTGCGCGAAGCCCGTGATGCCTACAGACTCAATGCTTACCCGATAATACTTATCTTCACTGCTAGGGCGAGCAAGTTGAATATTGTGTAGCCGAACATTTGCGCCCTGCTCTAGCGTTACACTCAACTGTGCCAGTTGCACACGGCGCCAACCTAGCTGATTAATTTGCAAGCTATTTACGTGTGCGCCTGTGTTCGCAAGCGCAAGATTTATAAGCGCAGGCCCATACCAAGGCAGCAGTATTCTCGCCGTCACTAGCAGTAACAGTAAGATGGCAGGTGTAATAATTAAAGCACGTAGCGCGCTTTTTTTTGTCACTGAAAGCCCCAACTTTTCCCTGTGAAAGGTTGACTACCCTTTTAACTTTAATTCGGATATTCGATCACGTAATTGTGCCGCTTTTTCGAACTCTAGATTTTTTGCCGCTTCAAACATGTCTTTTTCAAGGTCTTGTATGTGGTGCCACAAATCTTTTCCTTCGGGTATTTCGGCCAAATAACTAGCCGAATTTTCCGCCACTTTTTTACGTGAGCCTGGTCGTGAACCCGGCGCCCGCGCGCCTTCCATAATATCGGATACCGATTTTATAATGCTTTTAGGCGTAATACCGTGCTTGGTGTTATGGGCTATCTGCGTTTCACGACGCCGTGAGGTCTCGTCCATGGCGCGCTGCATGGAGCCGGTAATTTTGTCCGCATAGAGAATCGCTCTACCGTGAAGGTTTCGAGCCGCTCGGCCAATAGTTTGAATTAGCGAGCGGTCGGAGCGTAAAAAGCCTTCTTTATCGGCATCAAAAATGGCCACTAACGACACCTCGGGCATATCTAAGCCTTCCCGTAATAGGTTAATACCCACCAGCACATCAAATTCACCGAGACGTAGATCTCGAATAATTTCCACCCGCTCTACGGTATCAATATCCGAGTGAAGGTAGCGCACGCGCACACCATGTTCCGCCAGAAATTCGGTTAAATCTTCGGCCATGCGTTTAGTCAGCACAGTCACTAAGATGCGCTCACTTTTACTGGCCCTAAGATTAATCTCAGACAGGCAGTCGTCTACCTGAGTTGTTGCTGGCCGCACTTCTATTTCAGGGTCTAATAAACCTGTTGGGCGTACGAGCTGCTCCACGACCTGCCCTTGGTGCTCCGCCTCGTACGCGCCAGGGGTAGCGGATACAAATACTGCCTGCGGTGCTAAGCGCTCCCATTCATCAAACCTTAAGGGCCTATTATCCAGCGCCGATGGCAAACGGAAACCATACTCCACGAGGGTTTCTTTTCGGGATCTGTCGCCTTTGTACATACCGCCAATCTGCGGAACGGTTACGTGCGATTCGTCTATGACCAGCAGTGCATCCGCAGGTAAATAATCAAATAAAGTAGGCGGCGGCAAGCCAATTTCTCTGCCCGACAGGTAGCGAGAATAGTTTTCAATGCCCGTGCAATAGCCAAGTTCGCGCATCATTTCCATATCGTATTTTGTGCGTTGCTCCAACCGCTGAGCCTCTACTAGCTTGTCCATTTCCCGCAATTGCTCTAGCCGACTTTTTAGTTCTTTTTCAATGAAAACGACGGAATCGAGAATGGTTTGTCTTGGCGTTGCATAGTGGGTTTTGGGGTATATGGTTATACGTGGAAGCCTGGCATGTACTTCCCCGGTTAGCGGGTCGAAAGACGATAGGTTGTCTACTTCATTATCGAACAGCTCTATTCGAAACGCCTCGGTTTCAGAATCGGCGGGGAAAATATCAATTACTTCGCCACGAACACGGTAAGTACCACGATGAAAATCTATATCGTTGCGGGTATATTGCAGCTCGGCGAGTCGGCGTAATATCTGCCGCTGGTCTGCCTGATCACCACGTACTAGGTGCAGCATCATTTTTAAATAGGCATCGGGGTCGCCCAAACCGTATATGGCCGAGACGGTTGCAATTATAATTGCATCTTTTCTTTCCATTAGCGCTTTCGTGGCTGAAAGTCGCATTTGTTCTATATGCTCATTTACCGATGCGTCTTTATCAATAAACGTATCCGAGGAGGGAACATAGGCCTCTGGCTGGTAATAGTCATAGTATGAAACGAAATATTCTACGGAATTTTCAGGAAAAAACTCCTTAAATTCACCGTAGAGTTGAGCCGCCAAGGTTTTATTGTGGGCCATCACCAATGTGGGCCGTTGAACTTTTTCAATCAATTTGGCAATGGTAAAGGTTTTACCCGAACCGGTTACCCCGAGCAGTGTTTGATGTGCCAAGCCCGCTTCAATGCCTCGCTGTAAACTAACGATGGCCTTAGGTTGATCGCCAGCAGGTTCGTACTTGCTGTGGACCTTAAACGGCTTAAAGGTTTTTTCTAACATTGAATCGCCCAGCAATAGTGAATCCTTGGATTGGCGATAAAGTCGGGGTCCAATGTTTCTTTGCTGATTTGACGCACGTTATATTGTTGCAACGCTTCTTCATCTAATTTAAAGCTACGCAAATTGTTTGAAAAGTAGAGTGTGCCACCGGGGTTAAGTATTTCCATACAGCGGGTTATTAAACCCACATGATCGCGCTGAATATCTAACACGCCTTCCATTCGTTTAGAATTGGAAAAGCTTGGCGGGTCGAGCATAATTAAATCGAAGCCCTGACGACAGACCTTCAACCAATCTTCACAATTGTTGCGTATAAGTGTGTGTTCATCACGATTAATATCGTTTCTTTCCAAATTGCGTTGAGCCCAGTCTAAATAGGTATTAGACATATCAACGCTAACCGAACTAGTGGCGCCACCTAACGCGGCCTGCACCGTTGCCGTTGCCGTATAGCAAAACAGATTCAAAAATGTTTTACCGCGGGCTTCTTGGCGTATTCTGCGCCTTAAGGGGCGGTGGTCCAGAAAAAGGCCTGTATCTAAATAATCATCAAAGTTTACTTCTAGCTCGGCCCCCTCTTCTAGGGTATAGAGCGGAACGTTAGGCGTATTCGCGAGCTCTTTTTCATACTGTGTTTTACCTTTGTTTCTTCGCCGCACCCGTGTGGATATTTGCGATTCAGACAGGTCCAAAACAACGGCGCACGCATGAACTAGGTCGTCGAAACGTTCTTGGGCTTTCGCCTCATCTATTGTTTTGGGCGGCGCATATTCTTGTATATGGCAGTGTATGTCGCCATTACTGAGTAGGTAGTGGTCGATGGCGGCGGCGTATTCCGGCATATCGGCATCATACAATCGGAAGCTGTTTATGCGGTTTTTATTCGTCCACTTCACCAATTGCTTACGGCGTTTTTTTAACCGGTTTGCCACCATTGCAGCACCAGAGCTTAATGGCCGCTCTTTCAGCGGTAATTCTCGTGCATTAAACCAACTTTTGCTGCCATCTTCGCCATCGACAACTTCTACATCGGTTGCGCGCTTTACCGTGCCCTCATCGCGAACGTCGTACATCAATAGTTCACTGGGTATCAAACCATTGTATAGCTGGTATTTCTTTTTAGGGCGCAAACGCAATTCACGGCCAAGCTCTTTATTGCCGGTGAAAACGCCCAATTGCCAACCCGAAAACTCCTCTTTGCATCTTTGCGCCAAGGTAAAATACGTTTGCCTTAGGGCTTCAACTTCACCCAAGCGCTCGCCATAAGGTGGGTTACAAATGATTAGGCCAGGTTGCATCTCTTTATGGGTGGGCTTTTTGAATTCAGACACATCTTTTTTAGTGACACGAATAATATCGTCTAACCCAGTAACGGTAATGTTGCGTCGCGTTGTACCCAATACTCGATGGTCAATATCGTAACCGCGAATTTCAGGTTGAGCACTTTCCAGTGCTTGCTTGTGTATGGCCTCGGCTTCATCAACAATTTGTTGCCACAGGGCTGGGTCGTGCTTTTGCCATTTTTCGAAGCCAAAGCCAACAACCTGTGGGTCGAACACGTCACCTTCCGCTAGGAAGATGTCTTGCCTGTCTGGCCGGCTAAACCGTGCGCGCAATAAGCCCGGCGCCATTTTGCACGCCATCATGCCGGCTTCCAGTAAAAATGTACCGGAGCCGCACATAGGGTCTAGTAAGGCACCGCCCGCTTTGTATATTTCAGGCCAGCCTGCCCGTAGCAGTATTGCCGCCGCGAGGTTTTCTTTTAGGGGTGCACCACCTTGGCCCACCCTGTACCCACGTTTGTGCAAACCTGCACCGTTTATCTCGAGGCTTATGTATATAACGCTCTTCGCCAAACGTGCGTTAATACGGATGTCGGGTGACGTTTTACTAACATCCGGACGGCTGCCGGTTTTGTCTCGAATACGGTCCACCACCGCGTCTTTAACGGTCTGAGCTCCAAACTGCGTGTTGCGAATGGCATCATTGGTACCGGTGAATTCAACCAGTAAAGTACCATTTTCGGGGAAGTGCTCCTCCCATGGTATTGTTTTTGCAGCAGTATAAAGGTCATCGGCGCTATCGACGGTGGGTTTATCGCCGTCGTTAAAAAGTGGCATTAGAATCTTGTTTGCGAGCCTTGACCACATGCAGGCCTTGTAAAGAATGCCTTGGTCGCCGCTGAAGTAAACACCGGCTACTGTTTCTTTTAAATTACTTGAACCCAGGTCTTCAAGCTCCTGTTTTAACAAGCTTTCCAGGCCCTTGGGGCATGTTGCAAAGTAACTGGGTATGGGGTTATTCATGGATTATTTTATTCTCTGAGGCCATATCAGGCGATGTAGCTATGAATTTTAAATCGTTCACTTTTAATCTGTTGTTTGGGAGACTAGCGGTCCGCTTCGCCGAATAAAGGGCGATATTAGGGTTTAACTTAAAACCCAAACTTGTTGTACCAAATGGATTTACTATGCTCCATAGAGCGATTAAAAAAGGGAATATCACTTTAACCTTAGCCCGCAATAGGCGGGCTGTAGTTTTTAGAAACTCTGGCTTCTGAAAACGGTAGTTACTGAATACTATTCGTTCTTGAGAACAGCTGTTCCTAGAAACTCTTGTTTCAATAGAGTATGCACTGTCATAAACCAAGCGAGGTACTACCCGTATGAAACGCCAAAAAAGAGCCCACTCTGAACGAGCTTTCGCTCGTGGATATATGGCCGGAACCACTGGCAGATCACGAAGCCTATGCCCACACGGTACAGGCGAAGCCAGACACGTATGGCTCTCCGGTTGGCGTGAAGGACGGGAAGACCATTGGAATGGTTTCAATACTCTGGCGCAAGTCCAGAAGCTTCAAAGCTATTAATGGCAAGCTGCACTCTTAAGCTGGCGACTGCGTAATGCTACCCAGCCGGAAAAAGCGTACTGCAAAGCCTATTGTTATCGCATTCAACCCATTGCAGTGCGCTTGTTAAACCACAACAGGCCATAGAATTCAAAAGGGACACCACACCCAACACGTGTGAAGCTATACTGAGGGATCAGCCCATGCTCGGCTCCAATCGCCAGAGCACCTAAGCCCCATAATCAGGGGCTTTTGGAAGCCGCTACCGCCGACACGGCGTTAGCGGCTTCTGCTACCAATTCCGGCCCTCGGTATATAAACCCCGTATACAGCTGCACTAAGCTGGCCCCTGCCTGCAATTTTTCGGCTGCATCTTCTCCGGTCATAATACCGCCTACGCCAATAATCGGCATTTTGCCCTGTAGATGTTCAGCCAACGTTCGAATAACGTGGGTTGCTTTGTCCCGCACGGGTGAACCACTTAATCCACCGGCCTCGCTAGCAAAAACCGAATGCTCAACACCCTCTCTGGAAATAGTGGTGTTTGTGGCTATAACGGCGTCGAAGTTGTGCTTGAGTAACGTATCGGCAACACTTTTTAACTCATCATCGCTCATATCAGGCGCTATTTTCACCGCCACAGGAACGTTTTTGCCGTGGCGTTGCTGCAATTCCACTTGCTTGGCTTTTATACCCTTTAAAAGTATCTCCAGGTTCTCGCCAAATTGTAAATTGCGCAAGCCAGGCGTGTTGGGCGACGAAATATTAATGGCTATATAGTCTGCAGAGGTGTACACCGCCTCCATGCATTTCTGGTAATCGCTCAGGGCATTTTCTTCTGGCGTAAGTTTGTTTTTACCCATGTTAATACCCAAAACCCCCTGGTAGCGTCGACGACGTACGCGCTCCACCAAGTGATTAACACCATTATTGTTGAAACCCATACGGTTGATAATGCCCTGCTCGTTTTTCAACCTAAACAACCGTGGCTGAGGGTTACCTGGCTGAGCCAGAGGGGTTACGGTACCTACTTCCACAAAACCAAAACCTAACTTACCCAGTGCATTGAAATATTCGCCGTTTTTATCCAGCCCTGCCGCCAACCCAACCCGGTTGGGGAAACGGAGCCCCATCACCTCTACGGGGTCTTCAACCATTCTCTTAACGAAGGGTTGAAGTAAATGAAGGCGCTCGGCAGCGCCCATGGCATCCAGGGAGATATCGTGAGCGACTTCTGGATCAAGCTTAAAGAGGATATTTCGTGCGAGGGAATACATAAACTGCCTGTCTTGAGGGAAGATTTTAACCGCCGCAAGGATACAGAAATCAGCCCAGTTTTTCTATTTTACTGAACCGATTGTTCTCATCATAGTCGATGGCAAAGTGGCCCTGAATACCCTCTCGTGTTACAAACGGACGCAATATACTTGCAGGAAATTGAATACGCCGGCCATCGAGGGTAACCGCATGTACTGACTTGGCCGTACCCGCATACGATTTCAAGTACTCCTCTGCGGTTATGGTCATGCGGAGTTGGACAGTAGACTCAGCCATAGCGCACTAGCCTTTGGTCTTTTGAGCATAATGATCAGTGGCCACCACCAAGTCCAGCAGCTCCCGAAGCGCTACCGAGAACATGGCATAATCCGTAGCCGAGGAGCTTTGAACCTCCGTAATCATGCGCCGCCAACGTACCACAAGGGATTCATTCTCACCGAAGCAGGCATCCAGAACGGCGGCGATGTCATCTTGCTGCGTCGATTCCATTGAACCCACGAGTGCTATGGTTAAACGCCGCAAATGGCTATCTAGCTCGTCCAAATAGGATTCCCGCGCCAAAGCTTGCCAGTAATTTTCGACTTTTACGTTGGACAGCTGTGAGGCAAACCAATTCAAGTCGAGGCGGTCTAGCAGGTCGAAGAAAACCTCTGTAGCTAGCTCCACATCTACCTTTGCGGCTAGCGACGATTCAATGACACCTAACCCAGAAAAAAGGTTGTCCGGCATGGCCAACCGCAGAGCCCAGTCTTCGGGTACCTTTAGTTCTTCAAACAAGCGTGAGCGCGCCAGCCATTCTTCCCGCGCGGCACCCTCCATAACATTGCCAGTTGTTCGGTGAACCGTCTTTAACCCACTTTTGAAAAACTCTACATCCGCTTCCGGGTTAAGGTTAAGGCGCCGATTCCGTAAAAACCAGCGAGTACCCCGGCGCACCCGACGAATCATGTTGGCCGACAATTCGGCCTGAAGGCTACTGGCCACTTTGTGATCCAGAGATTTGATGTACTGCTGAAACGCTTCAAACTCAAACACATCACGCGACACAACATAGGCGCGGGCTATTTCCGCCACCGAAGCACCGGTTGTTTCTATTAGCCGATGGCCGGCGGTTATACCTAAGTTATTGATAAAGTCATTCGCTATCTGCGTGCCGACAATTTCTTTTTTCAACCGGTGCTTGTAAAGCGGCTTTTTTAGCTTTTTCATGATTGTTTTGGGAAACGCCGTTTCTATGGCTTGGGCTATATAGGCGTCTTCTGCAATATCGGAATTTATCAGCTCATCTTTCATCATAACTTTGGCGTAGCTGATTAATACCGACAATTCCGGCCGCGTAAGGTGCTTACCCTGCCCGCCCCGCTCGGATATTTCTTCGTCACTGGGTAAAAATTCAAGGCCTCTATCTAAGCGGCCGGTATTTTCTAGAAAGCTGACGAAACGCCGATATTCTGTAGACCGTACACTGGCTTGAAATTGCGCAATACTAATAGCCTGCGCTTGCCGATAGTTGTTTTGTAACACCAAATCAGATACTTCTTGGGTCATATCCGACAGTAATTTGTTTCGTTGTTTGGTGGTCAAATCACCACTGACAACCTGTTCGTCTAACAAGATTTTGATATTAACTTCGTGATCGGAGCAATCGACACCGGCTGCATTGTCGATAAAATCGGTATTACAGGCGCCGCCTGCGAGGGCATATTCAATACGACCCCGTTGTGTTACGCCAAGATTCCCGCCCTCCCCAAACACTTTACAACGTAACTCACCACCATTAACGCGCAATGAATCATTGGCTTTATCGCCTACATCCGCATGGGATTCCGAATGGCTTTTTACGTAAGTGCCTATACCACCGTTCCAAATCAGGTCTACCGGCGATTTTAGCAACGCGCAAATCAATTCCGTTGACGTTAGCGCATCGGCGTCTATACCAAAGGCCGCTTTCATTTCCGTCGTTATCGCGATGGATTTCGCCGCTCGCAAAAACACCCCGCCGCCAGCCGAAATAAGTGTTTTTTCGTAATCTGCCCAGGAGGTGCGTGGGGTTTCGAACAACCGCTTTCGTTCTTTGTAGCTAGTAGCGGAATGAGGTGTTGGGTCTATAAATATGTGTAGGTGGTTAAACGCGGCTTTAAGGCAAATATGTTCTGACAGCAGCATGCCATTACCGAAAACATCGCCACCCATATCCCCTATACCGACAACGGAGAAATCTTCTTTTTGAATATCAACGCCCATTTCACGAAAATGCCGCTGTACCGACACCCACGCGCCCTTGGCGGTAATGCCCATGCCTTTGTGGTCGTAACCCTGGCTGCCACCGGATGCAAAAGCATCCCCCAGCCAGTGGTTGTATTTCAATGAAATTTCATTGGCTATATCGGAAAATGTTGCCGTGCCCTTGTCTGCGGCTACAACTAGGTAGGGATCTTGTTCGTCTCGGCACACAACCGCATCAGGGGTAACAACACTGCCGTGTACCAGGTTATCGGTAAGATCTAAAAGCCCGCAGATAAACGTTTTGTAGCACGCAATACCCTCGGCAAGAATGGCATCACGCCCCCCCTGCAGTGGTGGTTTTTTGCATACAAATCCGCCCTTGGCGCCGTTAGGTACAATAACGGCATTCTTAACCTGCTGGGCTTTTACTAGGCCAAGCACTTCAGTTCGGTAGTCCTGCAGGCGATCGGACCAACGCAAGCCACCACGTGCAACCTTGCCGCCCCGTAGGTGTGCACCTTCTACTCTAGGGGAATACACATATATTTCGAATAACGGGCGTGGCTCGGGGATATCGGGAATGGACCGTGGAGAAAACTTAAACGCAATATAGTCTTTGGCTGTACCGTTTTCGGTTTGAAAAAAGTTGGTTCTCAGTGTGCCATCAATAAGCTCCAGGTACCTACGCAATACCCTGTCTTCATTTAAATTGGCAACGTCATCGAGTGCGGTTTTTATTTTGCTCGTTAAACGCTGAACACGCTCTTCGGTTTTAGACTCTTTATTTAGCCTTGGATCAAAGGCGGTTTTGAATACAGCCACTAAATTACGGGTAATTTCGGTATGATTGGCTAGTGTTTCAGCAATAAAGTTTTGGTCCGCATTAAAACCAATTTGCTTCATGTAACCCGCATAGGCTCGCAACAAACACACTTCTCGCCAATTCAAGCGCGCGCCTAACACCAGTTTATTGAACGCATCACTTTCGGCCTGATTCCGCCAAACAGCGGCAAATGCCTGTTCAAACAGTGACTTTACCGCGTGTACATCTAAATCGGCACCAATACCCAGGTCCAACTCAAAGTCGTGTAACCAAAAGCGCGTGCCATCTTTCTTATAAATTTTATAGGGGTGCTCGCCTATTACTCTTAAACCAAGGTGTTCCAATATAGGTATAATATCGGAGAGCACTAGCGCCTCGTTGCGGTGTAACACTCTGAATCGCATTCGATTCTCGTCAAACCCAATGGGCTGATAAAAATTCATGGCGATGTTATCGTCAGACTGCAGGCCTTCTATTAGTTTAATATCTTGCACGGCATAGCGCGCATCAAAATTTTCCTGGTAGCCAGAAGCGAATCCGTTTTTGTACAAATTATAGCTGCTGATACCCCGACTCTCGCCCATCTCCTCTACGAGTGATGCCCGAAGGTTATCATCCCAGTTACGCGTTACTTCAACGACCTGATCCTCAAGCTCCCTTAGACTTAACTCCTGTGGATACGGCTTACTTATTCTGAAAATAAATTGTGCCCGTACCATGCTGGATTCAGAGAAGTAGGTATTAAAATCGAAGTCCTTCGAAGAGAATGTTTCCGAGAGAATGTCCTGAATTTTTTGGCGAACGCTGGTGCTGTATACTTCGCGCGGGACAAAAACATTGCAGGTTACAAAATTGCCAAAAGGGTCTGCCCGTACAATTAGGCGAACCATATGCCGCTCATTGGTTTCAACAATGGACATTATATTGGTGAACAGCGAGTCGGTATCGGTTAAGAGCAGCTCTGCCCGCGGGTAGCTTTCTATGGTTCTACGCAGGTTTTTGCCATCGTGGCTGCTTAGGTCCATATCGGAGCGTGCAACAATGTCGTTTACTTTTTTGCGCAGTATCGGAATATCGAATGGCGACAACATAAAGACTTCGTAGGTAAACAGCCCCAAAAACCTTACCTCCCCACACAGTTCACCCTTGTCATCGTATTTTTTTAACACTACATAATCGGGGTACACCGCCCGATGCACACTACTGTGGGTAGACGCCTTGGAAAAACAGATTAGGCTATCGCCTTCGTAGAAATCTTTGATGCCTAAGCTGAATTCAGTCTGGGGTACTACGGCAGTTTCTGTGGATGCATTTCTAAATACACCAAGACGCTGATCAATAATTTCTCGCAACTCTTTTTTCTTGCCGTTAGTCACCAGCTCGTAATCTCGATACCCCAAAAAGGCGAAATGACGGTGCCGAAGCCAACCCACAAACTCCTGTACTTCACTATTGTTGGGAAAATGCTTTGCTAGGTTAGCTTTCGCTACATCCAGCTTTTCAAGTACTGGCTGGTGGTCATTTACCACCACAGCAACATCGTTCAGCCCCGACACCAGTTGGCTACGAATGTGTTTAAGCTCTTCGTCACTCGGTTGCAGGCTCACCTCTAAATACATGAGCGCTTCTTTTTCGCCCTCGATATTGTCATTACCCGCACTAAGAGAACATGCCAAGGTATCGGCAGAACGACTAACCCGTAATACCGTACTCTTTATGGTGTAAATGGGGACTTCACAACGGCTGAGTGCAATACGTACAGAATCCACCAAAAAGGGCATATCTTTCTGGTGAATAATGATGACGCTGCGGCCACACTGCCAGCCGTGCTCTTCGAGTGAAGGGTTGAACACCTGCACATTCGCAGCGTCTGCTGGTGGATTTTTAAACTGATGAAAAAGACCAAAACACAAACCGTAGAGGTCGCCAATATTGCGCCCTACCCATTCTTCAAGCGGAAAGCGCTCTAGATACACACGGATAAACGACAACAGTTGCTCGCTGCCTTTACTGCCCTTATTTTCCCGAATCCATTTACCAAAGTTGTGGCTAAAATGTGAGCGGTTAGCAAGGGATGACAAAGTTATATCCACGAATATGTCCTCATTCGTTTGTAGTTTTGGGGGTTTGCAGTTGATATAGCGCCGGAGTGCCCTTACCTGTATGTGCAGTAGAGGGAACCTGACACATATCGCAGAGTCATAGTGCACCCAGCGAGTAAAATATTCGCACGTAATAAGCTGGCGATGCTAGGTTTTCCGCCACAATAAAAAACGCGGATTCAACCTTTATGTATAGCCTTAAAACCCTTTAATATCAATAAGTTTCATATGATTTCTAATGGTATATCGACACGATGAGTACTAAAGCAGCCATTGATAATTTACGCACCTGGCTCGACAGCCAGATTATTGGTCAACCCCACTTAAATGACCGTTTATTGATCGCCTTAATCGCCGATGGCCACCTGTTAGTTGAGGGTGCTCCAGGGCTGGCGAAAACAAAAGCCATTAAAACCCTGTCTGAGGGAATTGAGGGCGATTTCCATCGGGTGCAGTTTACGCCCGATTTATTGCCTTCCGATGTGACCGGTACAGATATTTACCGGCCAGAACAAGGTACGTTCGAGTTTCAGGCGGGCCCTATCTTCCACAACTTGGTACTGGCCGACGAAATTAACCGCGCCCCAGCGAAAGTGCAATCTGCGCTACTGGAGGCAATGGGAGAGCGCCAAATAAGTGTGGGTAAAGCCACCTATAAGCTACCCGAACTTTTCCTGGTAATGGCGACACAGAACCCCATTGAACAGGAAGGTACCTACCCTCTTCCCGAAGCACAGCTCGATCGCTTTTTAATGCATGTAGAGGTGGATTTCCCCGACGCCGATGCTGAAAGGCAAATTCTGCACCTGAGCCGCAGAGAGGCGAGCCAGTCCAGACCGAAAGACACCATGGCAGAGCCGGTGAATCAAACGGCGATTTTTGCCGCCCGTGAGGAAGCGTTGAGCCTACATATGGCAGAACCGGTTGAGACCTATATTGTGCAACTCACCGACGCCACACGTAACCGCAGCCATTATGGTTCAGACCTACCACGCTGGTTAGACTTTGGCGTAAGCCCCCGCGCAACCATTAGCCTAGATCGCTGCTCGCGCGCCCATGCCTGGCTGAATGGAAAAGATTACGTTAGCCCAGAGGATGTACGCGCGGTAATCCATGATGTGTATCGACACAGATTGATCTTAAGCTTTGAAGCCGAGGCCAATGGCCAGACCGCTAACAAAATCGTAGATGAGTTAATTAACCGTGTTCCTGCGGTATAACCACCGGTGTAGCGAAGAGGTTGTTGTTACATGAAGAGTGCTGCTACTAACAGCCCGCTTAAAAAAAATGTAAAGGGCGTTTATGTATCCATAGACGACATGCTTGGTTTACGTTTTTATACCAAAGACCTGCAATTAACCGCGCGTAAACGCAGCAGTGCTATTGCTGACGGCGAAGTAAAAACCCATTTCCGCGGTCGCGGAATGGAATTTGCCGAAGTGCGACCTTACCAACCCGGCGATGACGTACGCAGCATTGACTGGCGAGTAACTGCACGCAGCACGCAAGCCTATACAAAGCTCTATCAAGAAGAGCGTGAGCGGCCGGTGCTTATCGCTGTAGACCAACGTTCGCCAATGTTCTTTGGCAGTCAAACCGTATTTAAATCCTATGCGACGGCACAAATGGCCGCAGCCATTGGCTGGATTGCACTACAAAATAACGACCGAATAGGCGCGTTGATTTTTGGAGATACGGCGCAAGAAGATTTACGTACTCGGCGTGGTAAACATGCGCTGCTGGCACTGGTTAATCGTTTGCAAGACTATAATCACCGCTTAACCAGCCCAATTGCCGTACCCGGCGGTATTTCCACACAAGAAATCTTTACCGACCTGCGTCGCGTTGCAAAGCCCGGTACGGCGGTATTCGTGATCAGTGACTTTAACGATATTACCAGCGACTGCGAAGAATCATTACACATGCTGGCCAAACACACAGACGTTACCCTGCTGAAAGTATTCGACCCGCTCGAGCAGTCGCTACCAAAAGCCATGTCGCTCAGTATCTCGAATAAACACGATAAACTCACCCTCGATACATTAAACAACGCCTTGCTTAGCGGCTACGAACAGAATTTCTCGCAGGCGCACGCGCTTCTCACAAGCCAATGTCAAAATGCCGGAGCCACCCTACGGGCGATTGATATCAGTAAAAAAATTGAACATCACGTGAATGACCTATTTGCGTCGCGCAATAAAAAATCCGCAAGGGGGGCTCGATAATGCTGCCGTCTCTTGCGCAATTACTGCCTCAACAACCCCTGCAGCCACCCCAAGGGCAGCCAGACCCTGTACAACAATTGTTAGCACAACTCCACGACCCAGCGCTACCCGACGCCATTGGTCTTTGGCCTTTAGCTATTGGCTGGTGGCTTGCGCTGTTTATTGGGGTAACGGCCATTACCATTTTGGTTATTAAAACGGTACAGCACAAAAAGCGTTCACTGTACCGCAAGCTAGCGTTAGCTGAGCTAAATAACATTCAACACAACGAACCGGCGCACAAGCAAATTTTTGCCATTAACAGCCTGTTAAAGCGGGCGTTTTTTAGCGCCTACCCCTCCCTTAGAAACGAAATGGGAGGCACCTACGGTGAACACTGGAAGGCTCTACTGTTCAATACTTGCGCCCTGCATAAGCTAACCATTGAAGAACAGGGCGCACTTATCCACATTACCGGTGAAGCGAAATATCAACCCGGTACCACCATCGAACTATCGCGGGTTATCAAGGCCAGTAGGTTTTGGATCAAACACCATAAAACCTATTCCACTGCACAGCTAAAACCCATTACCGAACGCTGTTTACCGGGGGCCGTTTAATATGTTCGAATTTGCCTGGACATGGGTATTCTTACTCGCACCGCTACCCTTAATAGCCTATCTATTTTTACCCGCCGTACAACGCCAAGAATCGGCTTTGCTCGTTCCTTTTTTTACGCGTGCAAGTACCCTGCAGAATGATAGCGGTCAAGGTGTAACACGGCGAAAGCTTAGCTCACTACTTCTCTATATTTGCGCGTGGTTGCTAATCGTTACAGCTGCCGCACGCCCACAATGGATTGGCGACCCCATAGAAATACCGGCAAGTGGCCGGGATCTACTTTTGGCTGTGGACATTTCTGGGAGCATGGAAACTCCCGACATGCTCGTGAACGACGAGCAAATTCCGCGCATTGCTGTTGTTAAATATGTTGTATCAGACTTCATTCAACGCCGTGAATCAGATCGTATTGGACTTATTCTTTTTGGTACCCAGGCCTACTTACAGGCGCCTTTAACATTTGACCGAGCGACCGTCAGTCAATTGCTCGATGAATCACGCCTTGGATTTGCCGGTGAAAATACCGCCATTGGTGACGCCATAGGCCTAGCCATAAAACGTTTGCGAGACCGGCCCGCCTCCCAACGTGTACTCATATTACTCACCGACGGCGCAAATACCGCCGGCGAGGTTTCACCACGGCAAGCCGCAGACCTAGCAAAACAAGCCGGAATAAAGATTTACACCGTAGGTGTTGGCGCCAATGAAATGATTCAACGTATGGGTATTTTCGGCGGTATGTCGCGCATGGTAAACCCTTCCAGTGAGCTGGACGAAGACACCTTAAAATATATAGCCGACTCCACCGGCGGCACTTATTTTCGCGCCCACGACCCGCGAGAGCTGCAACAAATATACGCATTGCTGGATAAGCTAGAACCTATAGAGCAGGCCAAGAATACTTTTCGCCCTACCCGTGCATTATTCTACTGGCCCCTTGCTTTAGCCATTTTACTGAGTATGGCAATGCCGATACTAAAACTTTTACGTATAAATTCAACAAAAGGCAAAACGCCAAACCCTTTTAGTCAACAGCAGCATGAGGTTGGTTAAGCGATGATAGATGCACTGAATACCGCGCTTTCGCAATTCCATTTTATTCGGCCCTTTTGGCTACTGCTGCTACTGCCTGCGGCCTACCTCAGCTTTAAGCTATGGCACTTCCAAAGCCAGACATCTAATTGGCAGTCTGTAGTCGCTAGCCATTTGCTGCCCTTTTTAATGGATGGCGAAACCACACGTACCAGCCGCTACCCCCTAGTCGGCCTTTTTGTTATATGGCTGCTACTAATATTCGCTTTAGCCGGACCAACATCGGGGAAAATTTCTCAGCCTATTCATCAGAGCACCTCGGCTTTGGTCATCGCATGGGATATGTCCCCTTCTATGCTTGCGGAAGACGTAAAGCCCTCCCGATTGGTACGCTCGCGCTTAAAGCTAATTGACTTACTAAGAGAAAGAAACGAAGGCCTTACAGCGCTTATTGCTTACAGTGGGCAGGCGCATGTTGTAACCCCACTTACCGACGATACCGAAACAATCATTAGCTTACTGAAAGGGCTACACCCTCACGTTATGCCCGCCCAAGGCAGTAATACTGAAATGGCACTAGAGCTTGCCAACCAGTTGTTAAAAGACGGCGGTATACCCAAAGGTGACATAATATTTGTAACCGACGGCATAGCCCAAAGCGCTATAACCGAACTTGGACAAATACACGACGCTTCAGCTCACACCGTTAGTATTTGGGGGGTAGGCACAAACGGCGGCGCACCCATCCCACTCAAAAATGGTGGATTCGCATACGACCGTAACGGCGAAATGGTTATCGCTAAATTGAACGAGAATACGCTTAGTGCAACGGCCTCTGAGCTTGGCGGTGTGTATATACCTTTTTCACAATCGGATTTTGATTTAATCTCCATTAAAAATTTCGTTTTGCACCCCACTAAAACAGACACTAGGGAAGTAAACCGAGAGTTTGACCAGTGGTTTGAATTAGGCCCCTACTTACTGCTGCTAATACTTCCGTTTGCAGCGCTAGCCTTTCGTCGCGGCTGGCTGTTATCTTTTGGTTTTGTTTTTATTGTTGCAGGCACACCACAAACAGCAGATGCCTATGAGTGGCAAGACCTCTGGAAAACAAAAGACCAACGGGCAGCCGAGCTACTACAAAGCGCACCAGAGACCGCCGCAACCACCTTTAAAAATGAAGACTGGAAAGCCATCGCACACTACAAGGCAGGGAATTTTGACAGCGCTTTAGAGTCATTTAAAGGCGATTCAGCGCAGGCACATTACAACCGAGGCATTGCCCAAACACATCTGGGCAACTACGACGATGCCATACAATCCTACAACCAAGCACTCTCTCTCGACCCAAACCTTACAGTAGCTGCCGACAATCTTGCGATTGCGGAAAAATTGAAATCCCTGCAGGAAAATCAACAGCAAGGCGAAGATGGCGAAAACAGCCAGGATCAAGATAGTCAGGAGCAAAACAGCGAAGATAAAAACAGTCAACAAAACCCGAACGACAGTGACGCCAACCAAAAATCCAGTGGTGAGCAGCCGTCAGGAGAAAACAGCAAGGACCAGCAGCAAAACTCAGATTCACCTCAGAAAGGAGATGACCAGAAAAACGGTGAGCAAGGGCAGCAAGGAGAACAAGGAGAGTCGCAACAGGGGCAAAACGAAGAATCTGACCAGCCAATAAGTGAAGAGCAAAAACAGGCGCTGGAACAGGCCTACGGCGAACAAAACGAAGACACATCTGAAAGCGAAGATCAATCCACTAGCGCCGCTGACACAGAGCAAGAAGCCGACGAAAAACCTCAAAGCAAAGATGAGCAGCAGGCCGCCGTTGGCCAGGAACAACCCGAGCAATCTAACGAAGAAAATGCCGAAAACGATGAAGATGCGCCGGCGAATGGCAGCGTTATTCGTCCACAGATCAGCCGCGAAGAACAAGAAGCAGAGCAGTCTCTCGAACAATGGTTACGAAAGGTACCCGATGACCCAAGCGGACTTTTGAGAAATAAATTTCAATACGAACACGGGCAGCGAAAGCGCACCTTAAGACAACAACAGCCAAAGCTACCTGACGAAAATTTAAATGAAGAACGCTGGTAACCCAACTCCAATGTGCATGAGAATAGATAACGTGTTTAAACAACCCCTTCAATCGTTTTTGGTACTGATGCTGTTTTTGTCAGTATTTATCTCAGCTGCGGCATCAGCGGCCACTCTTACTTCAAGAGTTGATCGTACAACAGTCTCTGCAGACGAAACACTGACGCTGTTCGTTCGCTATTCGGGTAATAAAAATGGCCAACCAGACTTCAGTGCCCTCAGTAGCCAATTTGAAATTTTGAACCAGCAGGAAAGCAACCAGTTTCGATCCATAAATGGACAGGTTCAGTCCTATACCGAATGGAGCATGGTTTTAATGCCCCGCCAACCCGGCCGGCTACTAATCCCATCCTTTAAATTTCACGGCCAATTCAGTGACGCGCTTGAAATTACCGTATCGGCACAGACCCAACGCCCGGCAGGTGTGCGCGATAATGTCTTTATCGAAACCATTGTTGATACCCCACGAAGCTATGTACAGGAACAGATTCGGCTGACCTATCGCCTGTATTTTTCAGTATCCATTGAAGGGCTAGACAAGCCGGACTTAAGCCTAGACAACGTACTTATTGAGGAATTGGAAAATAGCCGTTACCAAAAAAATATAGGTGGCAATCCTTATCAGGTTGCGGAATTTAACTACGCTCTCTTCCCTCAATCCAGTGGCGTTATTGAGATTCCTAACCAAACCTGGACAGCCAAAATTGGGCGCAGCTCGCAAACGCGAAATTTTGGCATGGGCGGCGGCCGCTATCAGTTAAAGCGCCTTAAGACCGATGCGAAAACCATTCAGGTTGAAGCGCAACCTGATGTATTCCCCCAATCACATACCTGGCTACCATCAACGGGTATAACCCTAACTGAACATTGGAGCAAACCGCTTAGCAGCTTTAAGGTTGGCGAGCCCATAACCTTAAAATTGAAACTACAGGCCAAGGGCCTAATGTCTTCTCAGCTACCAGAGGTTGTTATAGAACCAACCGATAGCCGCGTAAAAATTTACGCTGATCAAGCCAGTACATCCGCCACCGCAGGCCAGATGGGCTTGGTATCCGAACGTGTTGAAAGTATGGCAATTGTGGTCGCTGAAGGCGGCGAAGTCACACTACCGGGTATAAAAGTACCCTGGTGGGACACCACCACTAATACACTTCAATACGCCGAAATACCCGAACGCACTTTCTTGGTAGCCGCCGGGGATGACGAGGTTCAACAACCTACAACCGCCCCACCACTAGGCGTTACGTCTGCACAAACGGCAACCCCGATAACGCAAGAGCTGAACCGCATTTGGCAAGTGTTGGCCATTATTTTTATGTTTCTATGTTTAGTTTTTGCGGCTTTGTGGTTGTTCACTCTTAGTAAACTTAAACAGAGCAGCCCCGCGGGTAAGCGTAATCGCGCCCACACCTTACAGAAAAACAACAGTAGCAACGAAAAGGCCGCATGGAAAAACCTAGAGCGATCCTGTGTTAACAACGACCTTCAACAGGTGCGAGAGGCGCTGATCTCTTGGGCAAAACTTCATTGGCCAGACCACGCTATTAACAGCCTTTCTGATGTAGGCCGATTGTGCGGACAAACAAATGTTCAAAACTATTTAGCCGCACTCGATCACGCCATGTTTTCAGAGAGCGGCGACAGCAAGTGGAATGCAAACTCATTGTTTGCCGCATTGAAGGAATGGAAGACACTACAAGGGAAAGAAAAAAATGAAAAACGTTTGCCCCCCCTTTATAGCGAAGAGGCAAACACATAAAGACCTAGAACTAAGTCTTTAAGGGATCTTTATTGCTTAATGCCTTCAACAGACAATATAAGTTCGACATTAGCAGAGGCTACACCCAATTTACTGCCCATATCCAGACCCCAGTCCTTCGGCATAATAGTTGCGCGACCTTCAAACCCCTGACGGAAACCACCCCAGGGGTCTTTGCCCCCACCGATGTATTCAACATCAACGGTTATCGGTTTGGTTACACCCATTAAAGTTAAATTACCCTCTAGCACGCCCTTACTGCCTTCCGTAACTTTATAGGCGGTACTTTGAAAACTCGCTTTTGGAAACTTTTTGGAATTAAGGTATTTTTTGTCTGCTAGGTGCGATTCCCGCAAGGCATGATTAGTATCGAGACTGGTCACATCCACATCAACCGTAACTTTACTGGCTTCCGGGGCGGCCGGGTCGTAATGAAATTCGCCGCTAAAGGTATTGAAGCGACCGTACAGCCAGCTATAGCCCAAATGCTTTACCCTAAATTGAATAAACGCATGTGAGCCCTTGGTATCAATAACATATTTTTCAGCGACAACGACTTGAGATACAAAGGCGGCACCGAAACTAGCTATGCCTACGAGCGCAAACTTCGCGATACTTTTTTTAACGGCTTGCACCGCACTTACATCTGTTTTTTTGAACATGTCTTATCTCCTGTTGTAGAGTGGGGATAACCCCCGACTAATGACTATCTACTAATGACTCAGTAATCTTGGCTCGTGTAGATAACTAACGAGTCATTCGGCGCAACGTGTTATCTTTGTCAATTATATGGTGCTTTATCGCTCCAAGCGCATGTAAACACATAATGGCAATAATAGTATAAGCCAATATCTCATGGGTCTCGTGAGCAAACTCTTTTAACCATGGTGCGTCAGATTCCGTTATTAGTGCAGGAATATGAATAATGCCAAATACACCCAAGGGCTGACCTTTAGAGGTCGCAATAAAGTAGCCACTCATAAACATACTAAAAATGGCGACATAAAAAAAAGCGTGCACCGCATGCGCCAACCATTTTTCCCATGGTTTATGGCTGGTCAACGGCGATGGTACACCATTACGCCAACGCCCAAACAAGCGATAGAGCGTAACCAATACCAAACAAAAGCCAATACCCATGTGTAGTGCAGGTGCTTTTTGATACCAGGAACTGTAGTAATCTAAGCCCTCCATCCACAGGCCCAAACCGAATAAGCTTACAATCGCTAATGCCGATAGCCAGTGAATACTTTTATGTAAAACACTATAGGATTGCGTCTTTGTCACCTTCATTATACCTCCTCCTCTGCACAAAGGTTTTGCAACAACTCATTTCAGAACCGCCCACTTAAATTTACTGACTTCCGTACCATTAACTCCGGCACCGTTAACACCAGTACAATTCACTCCAGTACTACAGACTTTTCGACACAACTTCGTATACGTCTTTGGACAATGCTGGCACGGCTTGTATCCGGCCAAGCGCCTTTTTCATGTTTTCCTGACGCTGTTCATCGTACTTCTTCCAGCGTGTAAGCGGAGTGAGTAAACGGGCAGCTATTTGTGGGTTTTTTTGATTCAGCTCGATAATTCTATCACTCAGAAACGCGTAGCCACTTCCTGAACGATCGTGAAAACAGCTTGGGTTACGATTTGAAAACCCGCCAACCAAAGCCCGCAATTTATTAGGGTTGTTGATATCAAATGCAGCGTGGCCCATTAACGCCTGTATCTGCTCCAAAGTACCGGGGTTTGGGTTCGTCGCCTGTAGCGCGAACCAACGATTTAGCACCAGAGTCTCATGCTGCCATTTCTTATAAAAACTTTGCAGGCAATCGCTCTTTATCAATTCAGCTGATTTACTGCTGCTGTGAACGATATTGGTCAAGGCCGCCAGCTCATCAGTCATATTCGTTGCATTCTGCAACTGCCGGTTACAAAGTTCCACCGCGTCAGCTTTTCCACTGGCGACCAAATAGCTTAGAGCCGTATTTTTGAGGCTTCGTCGAGCAATACTTTGTGCGTCGGTAGAAAATATTTCATCACACGCCAAGCGTTCATAAATCGCGAGGTAGCGGTCATAAAATTGAATTGCGAGTTTTCGCTTTACCCGAATGCGTGCGTGATGCGTTTTTTCTACATCAATGGAAGATTGAATTTCAGATAGATATTCTTCGCTGGGCAAGGCCATTGTGTACGCAAGCATTTGCAAGTCTTGCGTATCCTTGCCATCAATTGTATCAATGGCTTGTTGTAAAATATCACTCTGAGCATCCAGCAGCTGCGAATTAACGGTGGGAGACGGTTCGTTCCCAAGGGCATCCATCACCGAAAATATTGATTTCACCGCCATTTGTTGACTGGCATCCCACCGACAGAAGCCATCGGTATCTTTAGCTATAATGCGCTGTAAATCTTCCAAGCTATAATTGTAGTTAATTTTTACAGGTGCAGAAAAGTTACGGAACAGTGACGGTACAGGCCTTTCTTTAACACCGCTAAAAATATACGTTTGCTCGTTCTCGGTTAATTCAAGCACACACTCATTATTCCCCTTGCCCAACTGCCCTTTTAACTGCAACTCTATAGGCCCCCGCTCACCAACAAGCGCCAAAGCCATTGGCATATGGAAGGGCTTTTTAACATTCGATTCAGGTGTCGCCGGGCAACTTTGCTTAACCGTTAGCTCGAATTCATTTTCTTTTTCTCGATAACTAGCTGAAATCGAAACCCTGGGCGTTCCCGCTTGGCGGTACCAATTCATAAATTGGCTAAAATCTCGGCCGGATGCATCCGCCATTGCACGAACGAAATCGTCTATGGTTACCGCAGCTCCGTCGTGGCGTTCAAAATACAAATCACTGCCTTTACGAAAGGCTTCAGCACCCAGTAAGCTGTGAATCATGCGTACAACTTCTGCACCTTTTTCGTAAACCGTTAGGGTATAGAAGTTGGAGATTTCAATAAAGGATGCTGGCTGTACCGGGTGTGCCATAGGCCCAGCATCTTCCGCAAATTGATGCGTACGCAGCATATTGACATCTTCTACGCGCTTAACTGTACGCGAGCCCATGTCGGACGAAAACTCCGAATCCCTGAATACAGTAAAGCCTTCCTTTAAACTCAACTGAAACCAGTCTCGACAGGTAACCCGATTACCCGACCAGTTGTGGAAGTATTCATGCGCTACAATGGCTTCAATAGACTGAAAACTGTCATCTGTTGTTGTTTCTTTACTGGCCAGCACACAGCTACTGTTGAATATATTCAGCCCCTTATTTTCCATGGCTCCCATGTTAAAGTCGTCCACGGCTACAATCATGAATATATCTAGATCGTATTCACGTCCGTAGACTTGCTCGTCCCATGTCATTGCCTTTTTAAGTGAAATCATCGCGTGATCGCACTTATTATGATCTTTTTCTTCAACAAATATACGTAACGATATTTCTCTGCCACTCATAGTGGTAAAAGTATCGTCTAGACTCACCAAATCTCCGGCCACTAGGGCAAAAAGGTAGCTTGGTTTTTTAAACGGGTCTTGCCACTCAACCCAATGCCGGCCTTCTTCCGAGTTACCCTCAGCAATTTTATTGCCATTAGACAGCAATACAGGGTATTTGCTTTTATCGGCCGTGATGCGCGTTGTAAATTCGCTTAATACATCGGGCCTATCTAAATAGTAGGTGATTTTCCGAAAACCTTCGGCCTCACACTGTGTACAGAACATTTTGTGTGACTTGTACAACCCCTCTAAAGAGGTGTTTTCTTGGGGCTTTATCCGAGTAACGCAGACTAATTTAAACCTATCTGGAACATTACTTATCGCAAGCGTAGCGTCCGTTAACTGATAATTAGTCGCCTGAATTTCTGCGTCATCAACGGAAACAAACAATAATTCCAACTCTTGACCATCAAGAACCAGAGCCGCCTCTTTGTCCGAGGTTTGTCTTTGTATCGTCAGGGTTGCGCGCACATCGGCATAAGTCTCAAATAGCTCGAACTCTAGACGCGTACGAGTGATGGAAAAATCGGGTGCTTTATAATCTTTTAAATGGATCGCTGCGGGCTGGGCATCTTTCACGGTTATTTTCCTGTCCATTTTAATTCTGTTTCTTCGTCTGGCGAATGTTCGTGCTTATCTTCACAGGGCGTTTCTTTGGTAGGCATAAAACCTGTACGCTCTGTTTCACTAATATAGCGATGTTCGTAAGCGATAATAGCCTCCATACACGTCTCTATTTGACTTTGCGTTAACGCATTGCCGTCAGGCCATTTTCGAACTTCCACTGCGGTTTTAAACCGGCGATATATTTCCGGTGTCATCGATTTTAGTATTGATTCAATATTCATTTCGGTTTTACTTTATGTTTGAAATACAAAACTTCGGCGGTGGCAACAATAAGCCCTGCTATTAGGCCACCCAAGTGTGCGGCATTGCCGACGCTACCACTGATAAACAAATCAATGAGGCCTGAATATCCAAGCGCTAACCAAACCAAAAAGAATATATAAATGCTAGAGGGCATCTTAACTAAGGGGCTTTTGTGAAAACGACCCCACACAAGCAAATAGCCCATAAAGCCATAAACAACGCCGGAAAGACCACCAAAGAGATTACCGGAGATGGCGAAAAACTGGCTAAAATTTGCTGCAATCGCAATAATTAAAAAAGTGATCAAATAACCTCGTTTACCAGCAAACACTTCTATACGCCGGCCAAATTCCCACACCCATAAACTATTAAACAGTATATGCAGGCTACCGTAATGTAAGAAAGTTGGCGTCAGCAAACGCCATATTTCACCTTTAGATACAGACACCTGAAAAGGCAAGAACCTTAACGCACTTTCCAGCGATGCTACGTTCAATACACTGGCGATGAGGTAGCCCAAGACACCAAGCGCTATTATCACTAACGTTAGTGGAAATAATCGCAGCATTTGTGCGAAGGTAAGCTGTGAAGGCCGCACGGTTTGGCCCCCACCCTTTTCAGCTCCTGTTTCAACTACTGGCTTACCGGCGCGGAAAAGGTCACCCTTGGAGTCTGACGAAAAAAAAGTATTAACAAGCGATACTTGAGCAGGATTAGCCAACCATAAAACCTGTAGGCCTGCCTGTTCAGTTATTCGATGTTGAACATTTTGTGATTGAAGGTAATCATGGAGCTGCTGAAGATTCGAATCAACAGGATACTCGGCAATTTTTGTCCAGGCCATACGATTATTCTAATATTTCAGGCTGAGTTTCCAGCATTAAGTTCAAGTGTTACGTCTATCCAGTCGAATTTCGATTTATCGAGTTCCGCCTCACCATCGTAGCGATAGCATGCCAGCCGCCCAAATTTAACGGCACTGTAATCTAGGCACGCTAGATTTTTTTTAATGGGCGCGGGATCTCCCTGTAGCCAGTAGTGGCCCACAAACAGAGGTTTTTCAGTGTCGCTGTAGGATAAAAGTGCGTTTTTGTGTTCTGAACCCAAAGGCATCGAGTCAATGTCTTTGGGTAATGGGTCGGGCTGGAAGGCTACATCACCAAATGTTTCGGGGGAATCGGCCCAAAACTTAGTTCTGAAAGCTCGCCTTTCATAGCCGTCTCCACCGGTTATTTTTCTGCCATCGGGCAATTTAATGTCCGTGCCTCGAGTAAGGCGATTAAGAAAACGGTTTTCGAAGCTGTCGATTATGGCGGAATTTTGGATAAAACTGTGAGAGATGCTATTGGAGCCGCCATTACGCTCTAAAAACTCATCAATTAACGCAGTATCCCAACAGGCGTGAACCACCCTAAAAGACGAAAACTCCACAAGTACTGGCAGCGTTGCAAACCAGTCCAAAAACATTCGCCACTCTTCAGGGTACCCGGCAAACTGGCTGAGTGTTTCTGCAATTAACCGATTGTGCCGGGTGTTGTGCTCTCGCACGTAGGTTTTACCGCTCGCTTCAGGTGCCGCAGTAGTATAACCGAGCGCATTGAACTCATGGTTGCCCATAATACATACCGCGCTACCATCATCGACCATATTTTTTACAACGTGGAGCGCTTCGCGTATGCGCGGGCCCCTATCAACAATATCACCTAAAAAAACCGCCGTACGCGTGGGGTGACGGTATAAGGGCCACGTTTGTGTGGGTGCACAGTTTTCATAGCCAAGCTTCTGGAGCAATAATTCCAGTGTATTGGCGCAACCATGTACATCGCCGATGATGTCGTAACCACTGTAAGCCATATTGTCAGTTTGTATCCGTTAAGTATTTCCAGTATCGCTGGCCCATCCTAACTTTGTTCGGCAGGTCTCATAAAAGTTGTGACCTTCTGGATGAATTAAGGTTAGCGCCTTCTCAGACTTTGTAATGATTACTTCATCACCCGGCTGTGTCATCGTTTGGCTCTGACCGTCGCATGTAACCAGAGGGTTCAAGTTATTCTGTTCTGACACGATCAGGCGAATAACACTACTACCTGCCACCACAATAGGACGACTGCTCAGGGTATGTGGGTAAAGCGGAACCAACGCAATAGCGTCTAAATTAGGGTGCATAATAGGGCCCCCACCACTTAGCGCGTAGGCTGTAGAACCCGTAGGAGAGGAAATAATCAACCCATCGGAACGTTGGCGGTAGACAAACTCGTTGTTGATATAGAGTTCGAACTCAATCATTCGGATAAATTTACCCGGATGAATAACGACATCGTTAAGGGCCAGCCCTTCTGAAAGTGCTTCACCGTCACGCATGACTTCGCTGTTAAGCAGAAAACGCTCTTCCGTTTGGTACTTACCGTCCAGTACTTCGCTAACTTTTGTTTCAATTTCATCCGGAGAGATATCGGTAAGAAAGCCCAAACGACCTCGATTGATACCAAGAATATTGACCGGATGCCCAGCAAAGGCTCTAGCGGCCGAGAGTAAGCTGCCATCGCCGCCAACCACAATGATCAGGTCGCATTTCTTTGCCAGCTCAACTCTTGAAGCCACTGGGTAACCCTCACCCGGCAAAACGGTGGAGGTTTCTTCATCCAATAGCAGCTTGACCTTGCGTTTCGACAAAAAATTTACCAGTCGATTGATCGAATACTGGGTATTGGCGCTGGCAAGGCGCCCTATTAAACCGATGGTATTGAAAGAACTCATGGACAGAAATGTCTCCGGAAACGGCGATAACGCGAATTGCTATAAACTAGATTTTATATGAGCATGCACCAAGTCTCCATTACTAGCCCCAAATATGATGCAAATAGCCAACATCAAGTCCAACCTTACCACTTTACTGCAAAGCCTAGAGTCACCAGGTGCACGCGACCTAGCCTGGTTACTTTTTAGCCCGACCCTGCTTCAGTCACCTTTAGGGCGACATAAAGCCTTACCGGTACTGACTCAATTCGCACAAAACAACCCTTCGGAAATTGTAACTTGGTTACAAACGATGAACGCAAGCAAGCACACATGCACGCCACCGCCAACAAGGGGCTTTCCGAATAAGCGCCTGGGGAAATACTTTGAAGAAGTCATCGAAACAGTTTTGTCTTCCAATGCCTTCTATGCATTTAGCGGTATCAAATGTGTTATGCGGAATTATCAGTACATTGAAAATAAAGTCACCAAGGGTGAATTAGATTACCTGCTTCAATATCAAGACGGCTCAGTTGTGCACGTGGAAGCCGCCATTAAGTTTTATTTGCTCAATAGGCAATCATCAAATCCCAAGAACTGGCACCAATGGCTAGGCCCCAATTCCCGTGACACACTGGGATTGAAACTAACGCACATGCAAGACAAGCAACTGACCTTACTCGATAATCCAAAAGCCAGATCTGAGGTTTTAGAGGTGCTACACCTCCCCCAATCCACACCCGTAACTACCGCTTACTTATTGAAAGGTATGTTATTTGTACACTGGCTGGAGCAACTTTGCTTACCGAAGCACATTAATACCGAGGTAATGACCGGAGTATGGCTGTATGAAAGCCAACAATTCGAGTTTTTAAATACATATAAAAAACGCGGTTTTGTGTCGACGCACTTAGAGAAGGCCGCTTGGATGGGAGGACATTATTGGGCTGAGACGAGCAACCCTGAAAACGAAGTGGAAGCATATTATAAAGCGGGTGGCGCCGTACCCTATATGCTGAGTGTAGTTAACCCTGTATCACAAGAAGAGATTCGAGCCGTGGTGGTAGATGATTACTGGCCAGTAACCAACTCGCCATCACGTAAAATATAACCCACCTCCTGTACTAGCTGATCTGACATGTTTTGCCCCGCCAAGCCACCCTCTAAAGCCATTACGTTATAACCTTGCTTCCCCAATAAAAAAGCAGCGGCGCGACTACGACGGCCGGTATCGCAATAGAGAACATACATTTTTTCAGGAGATAACAAACGCTTTTTTATACTTAACAGGTTAAGCGGTACATTTCCCGACAAGGCTAAGTGCCCTTGCAGGTATTCTTCGTCTGTTCTTACATCAATAAGTGTAGGAATTTCAGCCAAATTTGACAGTTCTCTTTCTGACACCTCGTCAACAGAAGGCTCTCTTAGCAATAGTAAGAAATCATTTTTTTCTAGGCGCATCAAAACGCCATCGGTAGACATCGTAACATTTGCGTTTCTGGCCTGCTCATACACTAAAGCATCTTCACCAAAGCATCGACCTTCGGATATATCGACTATTTTCTTTTGGCATTTTGCCGTCGCATCGTAGTAAGCGACTTCGGCATCACCGTCTTTAATAAAATAACAGCAATCACCGATTTCACCTTGACGAACAATGACCTCGCCAGCGTGCACGACCATGGGCGTCAAGCGAGAAAATATTTGTTCCACATTGACCGGCGGCACTTTATGAAACAGATTTGAATCCAACACCGTGCGCATCCAGTGGACATCTTCATCGAGGTCACGCTGTAAAGAAACCTCAGACATAAGGTATTGAGATATTTGACTCCACGCTAAGGCACGATCCAACTGGTCGCTATCCACTCTCAGTATCGTCGTGTCTGAGCAGGCTAATGCACGACAAGGACGTGGCTGCTGATGAGCAACGGGCATTTGAATATCGCCCGCTTGCACTCGCTCTACAGAACCAGAGGAATACTGCAGTTCCACCTCACCAAACAAGAGATAGATGTGTTGATGATCCACAATGGCATCTTCAAACAATGAGTCACCGGCGAATACCGTTTGGACTTCAGCTCTATTCAATAAATCTACCAAATAACTGCGCTTTACCGCTTTGAGTGGGGCGAGCGTTTCCGACAGGCCGATCAAATCTAAATCCATGATTCCAACATTTACTGTGTTAACTGAGTGAGTGGCTAGCATTACCGAAAGTGCCTGCTTGTCGTTTAAACGTTTGTTACCGAGGCGGACTCAACACCGCGTCGCCCTTGAATGCCGCCCGTGTGAATAGCCACTATATGACTGCCTTTTGGCCAGAAGCCCTTGGCCGCTAAATGCTCAATGGCAAATATAAGCTTAGCCGTGTAAACCGGATCCAATAATACACCCGTTCCCTCTTCAAACTCACTGACAAATTGTGAAAGATACGCAGGATATCGACCAAAACCACCACAATGAAAATCACTATTGATACACCAGCGTGTAGAGCCGTCGTGATTCAGCTTGTTCAGTAGATTTTCAACCTCACTTTCTAGCCCCTTAGAAGCACCTTTCAATGCACTTACACCAACAACATCTATACCGCTACTGCTGGCACCGTGTATAACACCCGCTAAAGTGGCTGCCGTACCACAAGCAACCGCTATATGGCTTGCCTCCACCGCAGGTTCAGCCAAATGCTTTCCGAGTGCGATGCAGCCTTTGGCACCCTCATAACCGGCTCCGCCTTCCGGCACCCAGAAAACATCCTCAATTTCAGGCGCCAAAGCCTTGCGCCAATCTGCTTCATGGCGCAGACGGTAAGCTGAGCGAGACACGCGATGCAAGTGCATACCCATCGACTGAAGGTCATCAAGCGTTGCTGTCAGCGCTTCGTGCGGTTCCCCTCTAACAACACCTATTGTAGGTGTACCGGTTTTTTGCCCAAGCGCCGCTAATGCGTACAAATGGTTCGAAAAAGCTCCACCAAAGCTAGCAATAGGCTTTTCACTGGCTTCGCCAGCATACCGAACTAAATGATGGTACAACTTAAAATACTTGTTACCACCCAAACGATCATCCAACTCATCCAACCGTAAAAGGCTCAAACGGCAATCAGCGGCTGTAAGCGCTGGGGATATAAGAGGTTGAAGTGTGGTACGTTGGACAAGGTAGGCTGGATCTAAAAGAAGAAAGTCGGCAATAGACTTAACCGCTGACAACTTTGAGTTTACTGGCACCTTTTATCTCTTTGTGTACGCTGCAACGGTCCTGATCGCCACTGTGGAAATCTGCGGGGTTGGAGACGCGATGAACATTTTCACTACAGATATTGCCATCAGAATCTACTGAGGTACAGACTGGCGCTTGATAATGTGCCAACCACGCACTGTAATGGTCTTCGTGGACGCCACACTGTGCCGCAGCATACGCCACTGGGTTTTCCATATACGCGCCCACATCATCCGTTGGGATGGTTATATGCCCAGCCCCAGGCTGATAACTGACAAAGCTAATTCCCTTACCGGTCATTTTACCTAAAATTTCATTACCACCAGAACCCAACAACGCTTGGTGTTCCTGTCGAAGCCGTGCAATTTCATCTCGAAGCTGGCTTTCCTGCTCGTTTCGGTACATCAGCTCCACTTCCCGCATTTGTAACATTTCTTTTAATTCGATAGTCGCCGACTCAATTTTAGCGGTAGTTTCAGCTTGGTAGTTCTCGCGTAGCGCTTGAACAACGTCGGCGCCCTGCCCCTCTACCTTTTCAAGTTTATGCTCAAAGTACTCACGCAGGCCTTCTATTTTTTTAGCTTGGCCATCAATAGTGTCTTTTAAGGTTTGATTGCGCACTTTTTCTTCAGCAAGCAAGTTACTTTTTTCGTTTATAAGGCTGCGATATTCCTCTATGCGATTACTTTGCTCAACTTTAAGTGATGCAATGGATTTATCGCTATCGGAGGCGATGGTAGCCGTGCGCAAACGCTGGTCTTTAAGCAGCTGAGCCATATGATCACGGTACTCACGGGCATATTCTTTACGTAGCTCTTGAGAAATTTTCTTTTCCAGAAGCTGGGCGTCGACGGCCTTAGACGGAGCTTCAATTTCAGCATCGGGACCATCCCGAAACTGAATGGCCAACTTATTGCGAACAACGGCCTTCGTCAGCATCTGCAGCTGGTTTTTGCCGGCGCGCAATTCGGGGTTCCATAGGGCACCGCGAAAATACTGAATGGGGCATTGGCTTTCACACACGAGGCGAATGGGGCCAGCGCCTAAATCAGGGCCTCGTATAGCATTCCGGGCCAACTGGTCCAGTGGAATGTTCCAACTACCTTCCACTTCACCCTTCTTGGTAAAGCCAACGGTGAAGAATACGCAGGTGCGTATACGCATTTTTGAGTCAATTTCAAGAAAGACAGCCTTGGCCGTGCGCCCGGCCCACTCCATTGAGGGGACATAGTTATCGAGCACGGCTTCAAATTCCGAGTAGTGCATCTCCTTGGCAACCAACCCCTTATCGCCAAAAAAGAATATGGCTCGAGCCAGCTCGTCATTATCGAAGATCACGGATTATCGATTCCTAATCAGTATAAGTGTTACTAATTATTGACCACAGAACGATGCAGCGTTGTGATGTGCCCTTCAGAAATCGGAGTTTAGCGACAAAATATTCAAACCAGACGTATACGCATGGGTGCGTAATTCCAGATTGCTATTAAATGGGCTTCATTCAGAGGGTTTGAGCGGGGTTGGCAGAGAACTAGCGTTTGAATTAGGTCGATGAACCTAGGGCTAGATAGACCCACATTCATCGATTTCATCTTCTTCGTGTAGGTCAGACTCTTGGGCATCTGTGAGCCAGTCTTCATCTACATATTCCGCGTTTTGCGCGTAAACATCATCTAAATAATCATTCATATCTTTATCCTTCTGTATTTCTACTTCAGGCATTCATTGCCTGTTTATTAAAATTAGCACAAACATATGACAAAGTGTTGACAGTCTTGTTCAATTTTGACCAAAAAAAGTCATCATATGCCTCGTTATGGCGTATTTTTGTGTAAATCGGCCTTAACCAACCGTTCAGCAAGGCATTGCGTGCCTTACACCGCACCCAGCGAAGCTGGATTAGATAGCGGTTAAACCGATGATCAGGCTACAAAAATGACGGTTTACAAGCGATTCTACCCTTGCCACCCCTAGTGCTATCTCGGGCTAGGCTGCCTATCAGCCTTATGAAACGGCGGTAGTATTTTTGTATTGTCTTGTCTTGCGGGATCGGCTTTCACTACGCACTTTCGCCATCCCCTCCCTCCAACCCTTCCCTCTGTCCTCTTCTTCCGCTAACGGTTTTCACTACCCGCTTGCACTGCCTACTGAGGAGCCCCCGCGAAATCAGTTCGATTAGCAAAAAAACGGCCTATACGAAAACAACAGGCACAAAAAAACCCCTGCTCTTTCGAACAGGGGTTTTTTTGTATATGGCGACCCGGAAGGGACTTGAACCCTCGACCTCCGGCGTGACAGGCCGGCATTCTAACCAACTGAACTACCGGGCCACGGTAGCTTTTCGCTAACACTTATCAAGTAGATAAATGGTGGGTGGTACAGGGGTCGAACCTGTGACCTACGGCTTGTAAGGCCGTCGCTCTCCCAACTGAGCTAACCACCCATAAGGCAACATTAAACTGCCCTGTCGCGAGAGCAGCGCATTCTACCGATTTAGCTATACATGTCAAACCAATTCTAGAATAATTTCTTTGCGCCTGGCCGTGCTCATAAGTACCTTAATTAGTGCTCCGGTACGCTATCATTATCTTAGCCACGTCCCGCAAGGTTCAATACATTGTCGATTTCATTCGCTCGCCTCATTATCGCTGCACAGATCGTGATCGCTGCTAGTGCAGCCGCAGCCCCGAGCCAGGCCAACGTCCCCCTCAGCACACCCACCAATAATTACTGGCTGATTGCGCTGTTTGTGGTAATTGGCGCTCAAACTATTGGTTTAATTTGGCTGCTCATCAACAGAAAAAAAAATGTCGATCACATCGACGAGCCCGCACCACTTCTGCAAAATACCCAATATCAACTTTTTCGTGAAATCGCTCGACACGAAGCCACAGAAGAACTCCTGAGGGAAACACAGGAGTATATGCATTGCATGGTAAATTCCATGCCTGCTGTTCTTATAGGTATAACACCCAACGGGTATGTAACCCACTGGAACCATTCGGCCGAAAAAGTTGCTGGCTTAACCTCCGAGGAAGCCGTTGGCTCACATATCGACCAAGCTTTCCCTGAGCTACCCATTTCTATGGAGGCTATAAACGACACTATTCGTACAGGAATACCGCTTAACAAAGGTACCATTAAAGATGGCGTAGGCTCCCAAGCGACATTTACCAGCCTAACCATTTACCCACTCATTTCGCCGGACATCACCGGAGCCGTAATTTTGGCGGAAGACGTTACACCAAAAGTTAGAATGGAAAACCTACTGATCCAAAATGAAAAAATGCTAAGCCTCGGCGAGCTCGCCGCCGGTGTTGCACATGAAATAAACAACCCATTAGCCGGTATATTAAGTAATGCTCAGAATATTTTAAGGCGTACCTCACCCAATTTCCCCGCCAATAAACTGCTTGCCGACGAATTAAACCTTTCATTAGAAGCATTACACGCTTATTTAAAACAACGCGATGTGATCACGTTTATAGAAAACATACAAAAGAGCGGCGAACGCGCAGCCGACATCGTTAAGAATTTATTGGAATTTTCACACGGAAACGACGGCACCCATAAACCGACAAACCTCAAATCACTGATTATCAACACCTTGGACCTTGCCAGTAACACATTCGAGGTACTGCCAGAAGGCAAAGCAGGCCTACCCGAAATAACGGTAAGTATCACCGACGCACTTCCGGCGATCACTTGCTCACCAACGGAGATTCAGCAAGTACTACTGAACTTACTTCGCAATGCGGTACAAGCTATTCGTACCGCCAATAACAAAAGCGTTCCGGGGAGAATAGACATTCATGTAGAAACCAATAAAGAAAATGCTATTGTCAGTATTGCGGATAACGGCCCGGGAATGGAAGAAGACGTACTAAAACATATTTTCGAACCCTTCTACACCACCAAGGGGGTCGGACAGGGTACAGGGCTGGGTTTAAGCGTAAGTTATTTTATTATGCGTGAGCATCACCAAGGAGGCATAGAAGTAGAAAGCGAGCCAGGTAAAGGAACACGCTTTCAAATAAAACTACCCCTTCAGACAACTACAAATCAACATACTGGCCGTTCAGATAAGCCAACACGGTAGGCTCACCTTCCGCTACCTGCGTGCGCATCACATCGCCGATAAAAATATCATGGGTACCATAGGTATATACCGCTTTTTTCGAGCAGAAAAACACCGCCTGAGAATCAGCCAAATAGAAAATGCCCGTTTCTTCGTCACACTTCCAGTGACCATGCTCGTAACGACTTATGCCATTTTCAGGCGTAGAGCAGTTCACCGAAATTTGTTTATGCTTTGGCGCCAGTAAATTAACACAAAAATACTCTGTCGCCTCCATACCCTGCCCTAGGCGCGCATCCTTGTTCACGCAGGCCAGAAGCGACGGTGGCTCTGCCGATACCGAGGTTACGGAAGTGGCGGTCATAGCAAGCCGATCCCCTTTCCTGTTGTTTGCGGTAATCACCGAAACACCCGAAATCAAACGTCTCATACCATCAAACATGGTAGGAGAGCTACTCTGGTCTGGAACACTCATTAACTAACCCGACAACACTTTTGGTTAAAATTGGATCACACAGGCATAACTGAAGTATAGAGTGTGAACCCGGAGTATATGTTTAAATAGCACGCTATTTGAAGGGCGACGAGTCTACAGACCCCTTTGATTTGGGTCAATTAACCCCTATTCACAGTTTTTATACTAACGAACAAACTCCACAAGTCAGAGCTATACAAAACGATGCCCCACTCCACTACCCAACTTTGGGACAACGATCTCATTCGCAAACACGACTTATCTGGCCCCAGGTATACGTCTTACCCAACGGCACCACAGTTCAAGCCCGGCTTTAGCGACGCAGAATGGCTAGAAGCAGCGCGCACCAGCAATAGCGCCGGCACCCCGCTTTCACTTTATTTTCATATACCCTTTTGCGACACCGTTTGTTATTACTGTGCCTGCAATAAAATCATTACGGCGAATAAATCGCTAGCCGAACCTTACGTGCAGGCACTAAAAAAAGAGCTGACCTTGCAATCGGTGCATGTGGATAAAAACCGAACGGTTGATCAACTACACTGGGGCGGTGGCACACCCACCTACCTAAGCAATGATCAAATGAAAAGCCTCATGGATGAAACTGCTCGGCTTTTCACCTTAAAAGACGACGACAGTGGCGAATACTCAATAGAAATTCACCCACAAAGCGTTACCCCCGAGCGACTAGAACTTCTCCGCTCAATCGGCTTTAACCGGCTAAGCATGGGTGTCCAGGATTTTGATGCAAGCGTACAGAAAGCCGTTAATCGGTTTAACAGCTATGAGGAAGTAAACGCCCTTATTGATAGCGCCAGAGCCTTAGGTTTTCGTTCCGTCAGCCTAGACCTTATTTACGGCCTGCCACTGCAGACGGCAGAGAGCTTCAAAAATACACTTGAGAGTGTAGTACAGCTGCGTCCCGACCGAATATCGGTATTTAACTATGCCCACATGCCCGACCTATTCAAAACCCAAAAACAGATTGATGCCAGGCAACTACCGGAACCTCAGGAAAAGCTTATTATTCTGCAGAACAGCATAGAGAGGCTATTGGAGGCGGGTTACGTGTATGTAGGTATGGATCACTTTGCGCTGCCCAACGACGAGCTGGCTATAGCCCAAAAGAACAAAGTACTACACCGAAATTTCCAAGGCTACGCCACCCACGGGAATTGCGACCTGTTTTCTTTTGGCGTATCGTCAATTGCTGCCTTTGGCAGCCATTTTATCCAAAACCACAAAACAATTAACGAATATTACGCGGCGCTGGACCAAAACACACTGCCCATTAACAAGGGGTTGGCGCTAACACCCGACGACAAGCTACGGCAAAAAGTGATTTCCGAGCTTATCTGCCATTTCGAGCTTGAATTTTCTGTTATAGAGGAAGAATTCAACATAAATTTTCGAGATTACTTCAAGGAAGAACTCACCTCACTCGCAACCCTAGCCGAAGACGGGTTACTGCAACTCAGCCCCAAGTCTATTACCGTGAATGACCGCGGCAGGCTGCTTATCCGTAGAATATGCATGGCCTTTGACACCTACGTCAACAAAACCGCTTCGAACAAGGCAAGCACACCAAAATACTCCCGCATCATTTAAGTGGCCGCAGAGCAAGCCCCAGTAGGTTCTACGCCTTAGCTTGCTCAGAGGTTATCTAATACTTTATAACCTGTAGTTCTAAAACTTATACACTATTCGCAATTTATCATATGCTGCACAACAGCATTTTTGACTATAATCAAAAGTGTAACAAGCATTATAGGTATTGTAATAAAAACGCTGGCCAAATCTAATTGGCCTAACCAACGGTTAAGGAGGATTAAGCTCGCACTTCGTAAGTGCGATTTTTCACCCAAAACAAGAGATGTACCCCATGAAATTAATAGCGCATTTACAGCAGTATACCGAGGCGTGTGAAAACATTAACAAACAGAACGCTGCTCGAAAAAAATGCCTGAACTGCAGGCCCGATAGCGATTGCTGGGTATTTTGTACAGAATGCTGTAAGCAAGCAGGGCTAGAAAAGTCGAGCCACCTAGCTGTAAGCAGTCGTAGCTAACCAACAGCAAGGAGTTTGACCTAGGCGAAAAAGCGGTCTGGCCAACACTTTCGTTAGCCGGAATAAGCCCCCCTCTCCCACTAAAATATTCGTGGAGTTACACGTCAACTAAAAACCCGATTCGCTTGTTCCGCAGTGCAACAGAAAAAACGGCGTAAAAGTGCGTTGTACTTGAATTTAGAATAACCAACCAGACAAAAGGAAATGAGGTAACCGCAGGAACCCGAAGCCCCAGCAACTGAAATCACAACACAATAATCCAATACCGGCTTTCCCACCGACTTTCAGCGTGCGTCACCCACATACGCTCAAGCCTAGACTGCGAACATTGCCAGTGGCCTCTCCACAGCCTTGATGAACAATCGCCACGTCGCGTAACACAACCATGCTACATGAGCCCCAGCCCTTAACCCTACAGCAGGCCATCATAATTGTCGCCGACCGCCCAAGATAGTTGGCGTCGAGCAATTCACACACTATCCGTCACTGGCCGCAGACTCAGCGACATAGCGCCATATTAAGAAGAAAAGCGCTTTGATTCTAAGCCGATTAGTGGGTACGCTAAACCTAAACGACGTGCTTGAACTAAGCATCAACCACTAGGTAACCATCAACCACCAGGTAACTAAGGCGACATTTATTTTTTTATTTGGGTTTGCGTTAAGTAAAGTGTCTTATTTGCCTGAAGTTTGGTCAACATCATAAGCTTATCCCGTTGCAAAAATGGCATCTTTGCAACGCTATTGACCTTTATCTCTATCGAAAAGGTCTTTTTGAGCTCGCTTAGACTGGACGGCACATAGCGCGGGGATAGCAATTTAGATGAAGTAGCACGTAATACATTTTATTATTTCATACGTTCAATGTATTCATCTGCCGGTTTTTTATTTATAGGGAATATAGCGCAGAAAAAACACCACGCTTACAGCATAGATTAAAACCGTATGCTTTAGCTCACCTGACTGTTTTATCGAAAAACACTGGTATATTCATGAAGAAAGCAATCTATATAATAGTAGCCGCAGGTATTTTATTTAAGCTAGGGGGTTTCAACAATCCCTTTGCTGATGACCCAGAATTTGTAGCGTCATATGGCGATTCAGTTGTGCTGTACGCAACCTCTTGGTGTGGCTACTGTAAAAAAACAAGAGAAATTCTTGAAAAGAACAACATAGAGTACATCGAGTATGATATTGAACATTCCGCTGTAGGGAAAAATGAGTACAATAAGCTTAATGGCCGTGGAGTTCCGCTAATGTTAATAGCCGGTGAAGTTGTTAGGGGCTATGACCCGAAGTCAATCCTGAGACTAGCAAAATAACAATTAGCGTTCGCCGAATGCAAGCCAGCACAGCAAAAATTTTCGGATTCCCTCACTGCATCGCAAACTTACTTTACTCCTTATTGCCCCATGCACGTAGCTTTATGCAAAATTAGAATGTGGCTAGAATACCGAACTCAAACCTTACGCGTAGCATGCTTGACAAACCAAGCATTGAACGCACCCAACCTAAAATGATTGTACTAGTAATTTTATGGGGTTTAAAACTGACACTCCCGCCTTCTATTTAATCCCTAAACACAATAGAATCCCCTGCTATAATTCAGCCAAGCAAGTCCTTAAAAGGCACAATCAAACATGAAAAAATTAAAAGACGAGAAAGAACTGGTAAAAAAAGCAATTACCGAGGGTATGAAATACGGTGAAGAGCGAGGTGTTGTTGAATTCGAACCCACCGACTCCGCAAATGCAAAAATCGAATACATTTATCGATTACTGGTACACGACAAGGTAATACAACCCCTCGCTCAGGATCAAATATCTCAACTGACCATGAAGCACAAACTTGCGATATGGG
Source organism: Teredinibacter franksiae (assembly GCF_014218805.1). NCBI lineage: Bacteria > Pseudomonadati > Pseudomonadota > Gammaproteobacteria > Cellvibrionales > Cellvibrionaceae > Teredinibacter > Teredinibacter franksiae. The sequence goes on from NZ_JACJUV010000001.1 coordinate 127,432, forward strand.
CATCAAAACTAAAGTAAACAACATGATCGCTCGAAAGCAACCGAATTAGCGCAGAAAATAACGACACAATACTTCTAGAAAATACCTGCCACCTGGTCGCTGCAAATTACATTCGTGCGTACATCTGACATGCACGTTGGTTTTTTAGTTTGGCCGATAAGGAGTGGCTCATTGAGAGGGACAGGTAAGTTTTTTATACTGATAGCCGCCTGCCTATATTGTTTTTATGCAGCCAATCGATCCGTTCTCCATCGTGAAGGTTGGTGGACAATGGATTATAGTGTTTGGACCAAAAACGTAGCCCTTAACAGTCGCACAAATATAAAGAAACAAAACGGAAAGGATATCCACCTGAATATAAATCACTTTGAAATAATTAGGCCTTCGGAACTGGAGGGTTGGTTTGTCGGTGGCGCAATATCCCTTGGTATAATGCTTATTTACTGGAATACCTTTTTCTATCCCATAATCAATTTATACTAGGTGAACATCTAACCATAATAGCCATACCTAATCCGCCACAGCCCCCAACTACAAAGCTCCGATCCAAGATGAAGGCATTAGTGAAAAAATGCATGGATCACAGAGTGTGAAAAAAACTATATTGGGCGTTAAAGAATTTTTCATCCCGATTAATTCGAAGGAATAGATTGCGGCTGATATGTCTTTACTTGCCGATGCTACGTTTCAACTACCTTTAACAAACCCCCAGCACATTAGCAAAATCTAACACTGTATGAGCTTACAAAAGCTCTAGAAGAAGCCGCCCAGCCAAAACAGAGGTTCTGCCCCGAATGGCGCGAGCCCTCCTAACTACTGATTTTGACTAAATTTGATTAGTTGGGATGGATTTTTTTGCGCAAGCAATCACTCAGATTAAAAAAATGGCTAGTACTACCTAGGCAGCAGCAAACGATACAGTTGCCTCTTGAAAAAACGATTTAATCAGGGCCTTATCCCGTTTGATACTTTCCAAATCTAAAACGGCACGATTCTTTAGTGATTCCCCCTTCTTGAGTGGCTTTTTTGATGTGCCGATATTTCTCACCTGATTCCACACAAGCTCGTCTGGGTTTAAATCCGGTGCGTACGGTGGTAGAAACACCATTTCAATTTTTCCTTCAAGTGTTTCAATATAGTCCGTGACCTTATTTGATTTATGTACGGGATGCCCATCAACGATAAGTATGACGGGGTGGTTACGGCCTTTTTGGAAACTTTTTAAGCATTCAATACATTTATCCGCATTAAATTTTCCGTCAAAAACGTGATACCAAAAGCCCCCCTTATTTGATAACGCTGAGATCGCATTAATGGCCTGTCTTTGACCGCTTGTTCTGACGACAGGTGTCTTTCCTTTTTCACCCCAGGTACGCTGTAAAGGATCATCAGAACGAATAGTGGCTTCATCCAACCAAAATATCTCAGCCCCTTTCTTTTTAGCGTATGCCCTAACTTTAGGGTAGACGTCGTCAACCCATTCTTGCACCGCTTTCTCGTCCCGCTCATAAGCTCTACGTAGCGGTTTTTGTGGCGTCAAGCCCAAGCGATGCAGAATTTTACCGACACCGGAAATGCTTAGGGTAACGCCAAACCGTTCAAGAATTAAATCAGCAACAATTTGGCGTGTCCACAAACCAAAATCAAACCCATGCTGCCTAGGATCTCCGCCGATTATCCACCTCTTTATTTCTTGCTCTTCAAGATCGGATAGTGTTCGATTGCGTCCAGTGCGCGCCTTGGGAGCCAGAGCTTCAATTCCTTTTTCACGCGCTAAACGCAACCAAGTGAAAATTGTTCGGCTTCCAAGACCAAAACTGCGTGTCACTTCGGCCGCACTTTCACCATCATGCACTCGCTGCACGGCTATCTTGCGAACTAAATGCTGCTCTTCTGTACTAAGTTTTCTTGCGTCATTTTTCATGACTTCAATTATACAGGTTTCAAATGAAATGTATTGTTTTTTAGTGGCCCGCTAGTATGTCACCCATATTTAACTGCGGCCAACTCATTCGAGCATTTCCTTTACCCTATTTCAACCAGCCACTAAAAACCCGCTCACTTTTCTCACTGATTTAAATCATTGTCGATTTCCAATATGTTCATATGTGATGCAATGCTCAAAATAACGGCAGTAATACTTGAAAGCGTCGTCGCCGCTCTCATCTACACACATTCCGCCAATTGAATTATTCACCTTAAGCACAATCGATCGCTATTTCCTTAACAAAAAAGGCCCATTATGGATAGCGTATCAACACCAAAAACTTTCTGAGAGTCAGCTTCATCGCCAATCCCTGTACTCTCGCCGCCATATAGTGAAAATAAAACTGAATAATTTATTTACATACTTTATGGCATCACTACATTTTTTTAGGCACCGAATACATCCACCAAAATTACAGGAAACAATTTACGCCGACACTGCAAGGTAAATTTTTATTCACGCACCTCATTCCTACAAATTAATATTCTTCGGAAACATAACGATATTACGTTAAGCATATAACAACAAACACAATTTGATCTTTATCTACTACCCAGAACCCTTTCGGTCACGTTCACCTCACGCCTGCATCATTACCATACTCCTATTTCTGTTCGACTGATTATCTGGTGCGCTACCGAACCACCACATTAAACGCACCAAACTGGACAACGAACAAATATAAATTATTGATAATTGGCATGAATACATTTGCTATTTATAGCTTTATACCGACCGACTTTATGGCGCAACATAGTTGGCACCAACAGAACAAATCTCAATATACGTCAACAATAATATTAATGGCATAAAATTCAACGGAAGTATAAATTTAACATGTTATTTAATTTGCCATTAATGTTTATCCCTGATAGATTCCCGCCAGAACATCATTCGACTGATTATTTTATAAATGTTCTTATCCTTCAGATAATCGATATATTTTAGAATAATTTACGTGTAAGTATTAAATTATGTATTTTCATATGTCCGCCAACAATACGGAACTTACCCCAGCAATATCCGAAACGTAAGAAAACAATATAACCCCATTTGGCGCACGCTATTAAGCGTGGAATTTTGTTTTTGGGGTAGGAAAAACTTTAGTATTCCGGATGCTTTAGGAATACTGATTTCAATTACCATGTACTTTCAATGTAGAAGAGGATGTCTAAATGAAGGTTAGTTCTGTTAAAATTAAAGCACTAGGTATTGCTTTATCCGCAACGATTTTTGCTTATGCCACTGGCAGTTGGGCAGAAAATGATGCAAACCTTAGCTTGGCTGCAGCCGAGCGAGGCTATAGCATTCAACGGTTTGATAGCATTGAGGGCGTTGAGGCCCAGTCCCGAATATTTGAGAAATTCGGTTCTGGCTTAGTAGACTTGGAGGTATTTAACGACGCCTCTGGGGCTGCGCAGTTTGTGGGGGTATGGCAACCCGGCAACACCGACTATTTAATTGAAGAGAATGTTGGCTGGAATGATTTCGAGTCAACCTGGAGCCAGCATTCTTCAAACGGGTATCGCTTAAAAGATGTCGATCGTATATCGAACGGTGGCTCAACCACCTACTATTCCCTGTTTAACCCTGGAGTCAGCAGCTACTCGATGTACGCCGGGAACTGGGCGGATTTTACCAATCACTGGGCAGATGTATCTGCAAATGACGGATTGAGACTAATAGATGTTGATGTACAGGGTTCGGGTAGTACAGATCCCTTTTTGGGCACTTATATTCAAGGTGGCGGAGGCTATGCCTTTTACTCGGTGTTTAGCTACTCGACTTTCTTAAACCAGTTTAATCAATATAAGGCGTCGGGCCTTGAGTTAATCGATGTTGATATCAACTTAGAATCTGGCTCAACATTAAGATATACCGGGGTATGGCGTCCCGGTGGATCTCAAGGTGTTTTAAGTGTACAAAACTCCTGGGATGCGTTTAAACAAGACTGGGCAAGTAAAGTTAATGCTGGCTACCAACTAATTGATATGGATGTTGGAGACGGAAATTCCACAAACAACTTCCAACAGTTTATCGCTTCGTATAAACAAATAAATGCACCAACCACCTCCCCCCTTAATCCAGATGTCAATGTAATGGGGGATTTCCTAGAAAACTTATTTACCGGGCCGACAGTTGTTGAAGGTATGTCGTATGCCTTTAGCCGCAATGGACAGGTTGTAAGGTCTGGAGCAAGTGGTAATGCACTACGCGCGATTGACAGCCCTTCAGGTTTTAATGTGCCGATGACGTCAGAAACAAACCAAACATTGGCCTCTGTTAGCAAAATGTTAACATCGCCCTTGGTACATCGTTTGTTACGACTACGCGGGATTGATGTCAACGCCCCTATTGCAGACTGGCTTCCTGCGGGCTGGACCCGTGGATCAGGCTTTGGGAATAGTGCAAACGATATTACATTTAAACAATTATTGAATCATACATCAGGTTTGTCACAGGCCGGGTTTCAAAATTCTACACGCTGGAGCGACCTGCAAACATTAGTGGCAAATTCATCATCGACAACAATCACATCGCCTACTTGGTATTCCTATGCTAACGCAAATTATGCGCTGCTAAGAGTATTAATTCCTGCGCTGCGAAATGGTATCCCCACTCACTCCAACGTGAGCTTTCGCAACCCGGTCGATGGTGCCAATACGGGCATTGCTTCTACATGGCAAGACCATTGGGATAGCTACAGTGACTACGTTCGCTATTTAATCGCAGATGATTTTAGCATTCCAGTTACCTGCGACACCGATCCTCAACTTAGTAATGAAGCGTTGTTTTATCAGCTAAATAACCCCGGCTCGGGAGTTGAATGGTCAACAGCTATATTTGGCGGTGACGATTGCGGCGGGCATCAAGGTTTACGTATGTCGGCTCAGAATTTAGTTCAATATTGGGATCGCGTACGTTATGACGATACTATATTGAATGAAGCTGAGCGGAATCGCATACGTGGCGGCCAGGGTACAATGCCTGGATGGGCAAGTAGCCTAACAATCGATGGCACCAGTTGGTATGCCGTAGGCCATAATGGTGGGCTTGGCTGGGGCGATTCAAATGGTAGTGGCGATTTACGCACCTGCTTGCTGGAGTTCCCTGGCGATATTACAGGCGCCCTTATATTGAATTCACTAGACACAACAGGCACATCTGTTTGTCAGGATTTAAGGGATGCCTATGAGATAGGAATATCAGGCTTGACTTCTTTTAGCGCCGTAACCTTGGAAGCAGAAAACGCAACGGTCAGTGGCGCGGCCGTAGAAAATCAACACTCTGGGTATTCTGGTAGTGGCTACGTCAATACAACTAACTCGTCAGGTAACTGGATTGAATTTGATGTAAACACTATTCCTTATTCTGGCATCTATCGGGTTGAAATTCGTTACGCCAATGGATCAACTAGCAATAGGCCATTAGATATCGCCATCAATGGCACCGTTGAAAGCACAGCTGATAACTTTGGTACAGGCGCTTGGGCCACATGGAGCACGACTAATGTCAATATCCCCCTAGAGGCAGGTGATAATAAGTTAAGGCTGATAGGGACAGGAAGTAGTGGCGCTGCAAATATTGACCGTATTGTTGTAACTAAAGTAGCCACATTTTCACAACTTTAATTACACTACTATGCCAATAACGCAACTCTACCTGTATTGATTTTTCAAGGTTTACAGGTAATGAGGATGCGGGGGGCGCACTCTAACTCGGCGGTTTTCGCAAGCTAGTGTGGGCCCTACAAAAAGCTCGAGTACTGCAGAGTACTCGAGCTTTTTCGTACGCTGGCGTTATAAGAGCACTCACCCAGCTTATACGTAAAGTTAACCCCCGCTTCACTCACTTATTCAAAATCAACAACTTTTGTTTAGCTTGATTATAGATTTAACAAAGTCTTAGTGGCGCAGAAACGAGAAGCCTAAGCGATTATCGAAAATTTTACGAGGACACACATTACCGTTGGTATGATACTGAACATCCCCTACGATTAATGGCTCTGTTTATACACAGTTACGGTAAACCCATGACGACGGTACGGAAGCGTCAAGTCTCTATCAGTGACACACCCTAAACTAAATCAAGTCATCGCACGACAGGCGAACCAAGAAGAACGCTGCACCGCAAAAATGGCCGAGTCACCCGAAACTTCTGAACACACCAACGTTCAAGAGCGAATAAACCCTCACCACTTCAACCGCTTTCCCGTTGAAAAGTTAGCCGTTTTTAAGGGGACAATTTGGCCCGGCATACAACACGGCGTATTATTGGATATCAAAGATTACCTCACGTTAGTCGATACCACTGGCCGTATTCAGCGTCAAGATGAGCGTGGTTACATCGCCAGTGAATCTCTACCCATACGACAACGACTAGGCATCGACGCTGACAACTGGGTGGATAACACCCAGAAATTTGAAGCGATCTTCTATAAAAAATTTCATTATAGGCGGCGAGATAAACACGTCGCTTAGCCCTTTAATAAACTCACTGCAATTAAAGCGGGTTTAAGCTAGCCACCCTCAGTCGATGATTTAACCTGATCGATTCGTGCTCTTACGTGCCACATTTCCAGTATTTACAGTTATCATCTTAAAATTTTAGTCTTTTTATTTTCGCCACTGGGTTTTTCGTAAACTCTCTGAAAATGCGTGTCCCTTATTATTTGGCCGACTCGTTTGATTTATGGGGTAGTAGCGCCTAAAATTCAAGCCATGTTACTGGTGATTAATCAGGCAAGACTACTGCTCGTTCTACAAATGTGGATCGCATGTGCCTTGTACACTGCTAAAACCAGCGCTGAAATAAATCATAGCTGTTCAACGCCTACACGCTTCGTCACCTACCCCTCAAGTCGAGAAAACTCCAGTTACTACAAACTAAACGATTATTTTATCGACCTATTACATCTAGCTTTGGATAAAGCTGGCAGCTGCTATCACGCCAAAGGAATTGAATTACAATCCATAAACCAAGCTAGAACTACCCGAAATTTAAGTAAATATCGATACGATATTCATTGGATTAATCTAAGTGAGAGTGACAACGAATTAATTACAAAGATTAACGTCCCATTGACAAAAGGGTTGATTGGTACGCGTTTATTTCTTATTCGAAAAGGTGATCAACAGCGCTTCTCTAATCTCAGTCTTTTAGAACTAAAAAACCTAAATGCTGGCCAAGGGCACGACTGGCCAGACTTAAAAATTCTAAGAAACAATGGTTTTCATGTAATTGAATCCTATAGCTGGGAAGGGCTTTTTCAGATGTTACATAAAAAGCGTATTGACTATTTCCCTAGGTCAATACTAGAAATTTGGCGCGATCTAGACATGTTCCCAGAACTCAATTTCATAGTGGAACAGCACCATTTGATTCGTTACGATCGTGACTTTTACTTCTATGTTAACAACGACCAAAAGGAACTTTTGGCTATTGTCGAAAAGGGCTTAACCAACGCTATCGAAGACGACTCTTTTGATAAACTTTTTAAAAAGTATTTTTCGGAACCTATAGAGAAAGCACAAATAAACGAGCGCATTATTCACGATATAAGCACAGCACCTTAGAGGCTTTATGTGGACTACCAGTCCCGATAGATTATGCTAGCTACCATACCCAAGAAAGCAACTCCGACAACTACATGCGTCCGCTGCGCTTAAGTTTTAACTATTCATTAACCAAATTAAAGTGAAGATATTGGGAAGAGAGTCCGTCATAATTACACCCAACCCCTGTAGTTGTAAATGAGACTAGCTGTAAATGAGACAGCCATCTTAGGAAAAAATTAAATTAGTTGGAAGGTTTTTAATTAAGGGGGATCTTGTTCAAGCCGCTTACGTACCATAGAGATGAGAAGCTTAGTAAAAACCGATCTTTTACCAGAAGGCATTATGTGCAGCCGCCGCAAAGGGTCAGAAAACGAAATAACCGCATGGTCACCTAAACCCCGTACTCCAATCGATGAAGCTAAAGCGCTGCACCCTGAAGCCCCGCGAATGATTAGCCAACCCTTTGTATACGGGAAAAGCGGTGCCCCTGTAGCCGAACGAGCCTACAAAACAGCTTGAAAGCGACTCATGACTGAAGCCCTAAAACCGGAAAGCGATCTAAAAGAACGCTTCACTTTTCACCATCTGAAAGCCAAGGGAGTGAGCGATCACGCCAAAAAAAACTTGGCGGCCACCGCGACAAGCAGATGCAAGCGGTGCACAATAGAACGCCAGACATGCAAGGAATCGCCCGCTAAAAACGAGTAGAAATATTAACAATTTAGATTAGGAATGCGCCAGGAACGACTGTAAAAATACACAGCACGCTTTAAAAGCATCAGTGTAACGTGTTGATTTTAAAGGGGAGAAATGGGGTGACTGAGGGGACTTGAACCCCCGACGACTGGAATCACAATCCAGGGCTCTACCAACTGAGCTACAATCACCACTGTGTTTTCGAAACTGGCGCGCCCGGCAGGATTCGAACCTGCGACCGTCCGCTTAGAAGGCGGATGCTCTATCCAGCTGAGCTACGGGCGCCTACGACACTGGAGCCCTGCTTCCGCAATCAATCCTTCACTTATCTAAAAAGGGAAATGACTTGGTGAACCATTTCCAGCTTTGCTTAGAAATACTAACCGCGAAGGTTACGGTGCTTGCCTATTGCAGGCTCGAAAATGGTCGGAGTGGAGGGATTCGAACCCCCGACATTCTGCTCCCAAAGCAGACGCGCTACCAGGCTGCGCTACACTCCGACGACGACAAGGCCATAACATAAGGCCATGTTTCGAGAGGCGTGCATAATACCTATGCCCTTCTTCTCCGTCAACGCTCAAGGTGTTGAAATATAAAATAATTTACCGGTACTTGGTCACTACCGCTAGCTGTGGGAAAATGCCGCGTCGCTCGGGGTTCCCCCGACTGTTATATTACACACTCAATTACTCCAAGGACTCTTCCCCATGCCCGCACTGGTACTCGATGGCAAAGCCCTGGCACAAAAAACAGAAGCCGAACTCACAGAGCGCGTTACCGCCCTCAAAGACAAAACCGGTATTACGCCCATCCTCGCCACCATTTTAGTGGGTGATGACCCGGCCTCGGCGACCTACGTGCGTATGAAAGGCAATGCCTGCACCCGAATAGGCATGGAGTCTTTAAAGGTAGAAATGCCGGCTTCCACCACTACAGATCAGCTGTTAGCCAAAATAGACGAACTGAATGCCAACCCCGGTGTGCATGGCATTCTGCTGCAGCACCCAGTGCCCGCTCAAATAGATGAGCGCGCATGCTTCGACGCTATCCAGCTTAGTAAAGATGTCGATGGCGTAACCTGCCTGGGCTTCGGTCGTATGGCCATGGGTGAGGAAGCCTATGGTTGTGCAACGCCCAAGGGGATTATGCGCTTGCTCGAAGCCTATGAGATCCAGCTAGAAGGAAAACATGCGGTGGTTGTGGGTCGCAGCCCTATCCTCGGCAAGCCTATGGCGCTAATGCTGCTGAACGCCAACGCCACTGTGACCATTTGCCACTCACGCACTCAACATTTGGAAACGCATATTCGCAGTGCCGATATTGTTGTTGGTGCCGTTGGAAAACCCGAATTTATTAAGGCCGAGTGGATTAAAGATGGCGCTGTAGTAGTAGACGCCGGTTACCACCCAGGCGGTATCGGTGACGTTGAGTTAGGCCCTCTGGCAGACCGTGCAAGCGCCGTAACGCCCGTTCCCGGCGGTGTTGGGCCTATGACCATCAACACGCTGATATACCAAACGGTAGACTCGGGCGAAAAATCCATAGTTTAAGGCACTTCACTTTGCCCAAAGAAGTAATGCGCCTAGACAAATTTATCGCAACGCACAGCGCCTATAGCCGAAGCGCCATTGCGCAATTGGTAAAAGCCAAGCGTATTGCTGTAAACACGGTAACTGTGAACAAGGCTTCCATTCACATTAACCCGGCCATCGATACCCTTACGGTTGATGGCCGTGTGATTACAGCACTGGGTGAGGTGTACCTTATGCTCAACAAGCCCGAAGGCTATATTTGCGCCAATAAGGATGCTGAAAACCCTACCGTAATAGATCTGCTGGCACAGCAAGCTCAACTGCAACAGGAAGAACTCCCCCTGAACACGTTACAGGTGGTTGGGCGCTTGGATAAAGATACTACTGGGTTGGTTTTACTCACCACCAACGGTGATTGGAATCACCGCATTACGGCACCATCAAGTATTTGCACAAAAACCTACCATGTTGAAACTGCAAACCCACTAGAAGCGTCATTAGTCGATTTATTCACGCAAGGCATATTGTTAAAAAACGAGACAAAAACAACCAAACCGGCACACCTGAAAATACACGGCCCACACCAAGCCACTCTCGAGATTACAGAGGGCAAATACCACCAGGTAAAGCGTATGTTTGCCGCCACAGGCAACAAGGTTGTTAAACTACACCGAGCCGCAGTAGGTAACATATGTTTGGATACTTCCCTACAGGCCGGAGAATACCGGCACCTTACCCAAGCTGAAATATCCTTACCCATCACACAGGTTTCACCCTAAGGTACATTGTGTCCAAGCTTATAAACGATATTTATTCTCAACTGTTCCAACTAGCATCACATGAAAACCATTCTACGCTTTGGGTGGTCGATGAAAATGTATCCAAAGACATGCTGGCGCTGGCGGCGCAATGCCAACAATGCGTGGTTATCACTAATCGATTTGATATTTATTGTGACGGCCAACAAACCCATACACCGACAGAAACAGACCTACAATTCTCGGATTTTGATTTTTCTTTATTCTCTGACGGCCAATTTGATCAGATTATCTACCGTGTTTCGAAAGAGCGCGCCGTTACCCATTGGGTACTCTCAAATTGTGCAACCCTATTAAAAGAGGGCGGCACCCTTTTCCTCGCTGGCGCCAAGGAAGAAGGCATTAAAACTTACATCGACAAAACCAACAAACTTCTTCCCTTTTCGGGTAAGGGCAAAAAATATGGCCCCTATTACATTGCTGATTTAAACAAAACAAGCACGCCAGAGAACAGTGTAAATAGATTGCTCAACCACAAAAACTACCCGCTATTACGCAGTATTGGCCAATTCGCCGAGCAAGATATGCTCAGTAAACCGGGTGTATACGGTTGGAACAAGGTAGACGAAGGAAGCACTCTATTGGCCGAAGAATTCAACAAGCTCTACCGCGCTCAAGGGAAAGCGAAAGAAAATGTAACAGCACTGGATTTAGGCTGCGGCTACGGTTACCTCTCTCTTGCGGCAGCGAATGCGGGAATTAAACACATTGTCGCCACAGACAATAATGCCGCAGCGCTTGCCGCAACGGAAGAAAACCTAAGAACTACAGGCGTTGAAAGCTATGAAGTTATTGCCGCCGATTGTGGTGAGGGTGTGAAGGAAAAATTTGACTGGATTCTGTGCAACCCCCCTTTTCACCAAGGTTTTGCAGTTGACGCTCAGTTAACAGAAAAGTTTGTTCGTGCAGCCAAAAACCGATTAAAACCCAAGGGGCGCGCCCTATTTGTGGTGAATGCCTTTATTCCCCTCGAGAAAATAGCGGCCGACATTTTCAAACATCAAACCACTCTCACCAACAATAGAAAATTCAAGGTCATTGAACTAAAGAGTACTTAGTGCGCCTCAGTATGCCTGCGTTATTATGGACTGCGCTTGAGTATATCTTCGTAACCACCTTCATTGGTGACTTGGGTGTACCCCATTTGAGTTAACACATCTTTTGCGACACCCGAGCGACGACCTGTACGACAATAAACCCGGATATCCGCGTTTTTATCATCCACCACTGCGGCGATTTTATTCTGAATAATATCGTAGGGAATAAGCATAGCGTCTTTATAGTGGCCACCCGCATACTCCTCCGCTGTACGCACATCTATCCAGATTACATTATTCATTTTTTCACCCTTTTTCTCGGCCGAATAAGCCGTATTTGCCAACAAAACTAAAACTATAAGTAGAACGTTGCGTAGCCACATCATATTGTTTGCCTACCTCACGCGATGAATTTTAAAATCGACAACCCTTTTCCGGATAGGGGAAGACAGTGCCCCCAAATCCTCCAGGTTTTGCATCAAATGTTTCCTCGGGTTTGAAACCTGCTTCACCCGCGAAAAAACGCCTATGGCATTATGGTACTGAGGTTTAGTAAAGGCAAGAATACTCTCGAACCCGAGGCTCTTCAACACTGATAGCTTACAGGCTTTTTTAAACTGACTGAGAGATTCAAAATTAATGACCAGGGTACCCTGGTCGTTTAACAATGCCGACAGGCTGCTCAGCCAGGCTTCATCCACCGCCAATGCGCGCGCGGGCTCAACTTTACCATTGTTAAGCGCTTGCCCCACGAATAAGTCCTCAACGATCAGATCGTACTGGCGGGCTACGGATTCGGCTTTCTCGACCCAAGCAATGGCGCAACTATGCTCCAACAATATGTTTTTTCGGTTTAAGCGAAAATGATTGCGCGCAACGGACAAATGCGTTCTATCCAAATCGACGCCCGTCACCTGTATACCCGGAAAGAAATGACGCAATTGATTTAATACCGCACCGCCACCAACACCCAGCACCGCACAGCGAAGATTTTCAGCCGCTGTTATGTGCACATAGAACGTTAGCGCTGGCAAAACCAGCAAATCCCATAGGCTGCCACACAATGGGTATTTTGGGTTCCACTGACTGTGGAATATACCTCCTGTGTAAAGCCGCACACTGCTGCCTGCCGTGCGCACCTCATACAAAGTACCGCCAACTTCCTTCTGCCAAATAACGCTCATTTCAATTGTTCTGCATTGTTACAATATTGCGCTGCGGCCGCCTGCACTTTTGCAGCAGAGGTTCGATTTTCGGCGGCTTCAAGCCAAAACCCCAGCAACTGTGAAGAACAGGCACCAGCGCCCAGTACGCTGTGCGGCGACTCTACCGCAACTAAAAACCGATTGGCAGCGCTTGGCCCTGCGACTAAAGCTTGGGCCCAGCCCATAGGGGTTACATGATCTTGAGTGCCCGCAATTACCATTGTAGGGTTAGAAACATTAATGTCAGCCTTTAAATTCGGTAGGTTATTAAAATAATCGCCCGAACAAATATCGTTTTTTTTAAGCGTTTTCAAATACGCCGCCCAGCCGGGATAATTAACATAGGCCTGATTATAGTCGGCCTCTGTATCTTGTTGATTGTCAGCGCACTCCGCCGAATAGAATACCAGTGAATTAAAATTCGGTTCAAACGCGCTGTTAACAAATGTATCGAGTAGGAATTGAGTTGATGCAAAAGCTGATTTATTTTCATTCAACAAGGGCGCATCCGACATTTCGGCTAATGCTTCGTAAAAAACGTGAGACATCGCCGTGTCGTACAGTGAAAAGAACATTAAAGCTATTAACCTGTGGTCGTTCAAAGCGAAGCCGATATTTTCATGCGTATAAATTGCTAAGCGCTCCATACCCGAGGGTGGAATTTCGCTGTTGTACCAGTTACTCACGTTAAACACCCAACCGGCACCTAGCGTCGAATAATTCGGTTCATTTTGGCTTACGGCCTTTTCAATTGCGTTTTCCCACAGGGTATAAAAAGCCTGTGTATCTACGTTGTGTAGCTTTTGGTATTGACTGGCATGCAATGCCAGCGCATTTTCCCGCAGCGCAGACCAATTAGACAAACCTCCCCTCCCTGGCGGGTACGGAGAATCTAGAATTAACGAGGTGATCGCTGCATTGGGCTTACTCGCGAGCCTAGTCTTGGGTAGGGCTCTCGGTAGCGGTATTTTTTTAGCCAGACCCGCCGCTACAAGCGCAACGCGACTACCATAGGAAACACCCCAGAGGTGTGATTCCCGATAGCCCAGCTGTTCAATCATGCCTAAGATATCGCGCGCCTGCTCGCGGGAGGAGAACACGCCAAGCCCGAGACTATTACCCGCACTTTTTAAGCGACGATCATAGCGTGCCAAACACTCGTCCAAAACTGGGCGAGTAACTATCGATTCTTGTTCAAGGCTAGTATTCTGCGCTACAACCGTGAGCGACAGGTTTTCGTACTCCGGGCAAACCCAATGGGGATGGCTACCCGCCGTGCCTCTTGGTGAGTAAATAAGTAGATCGGCATTAATTGAGGTTTCGGTATACCAATCAAACCAATATTGCATTTGACTCGCACTGGCCTGCCCTCCGGAGCCCGGCCCTCCCGGAATATACACCAGTAAACGGTCGGCCAAATAGAGCGTTTTAGAAAAAAGCACGGCGGGAAGGCTAAAGCCTGCGGTCACATTGGTTTGATACCACAAACACTTTACTTGCACCCCCGTAGCCTCTGGCAGCTTCATATCACACACGCGGTCTGACAAGGCGCTCTCGGGCTTTTGTACTGGCGCCTCAGGTTTATCACAGCCGAGCATAAAGCCCGACATAAATAAACCTGAAATCAGCCGCCACATCCACCGCAAGCAAACACGGATGGGTGTCACTTATGCGGCCAAGACAATTCGCTGAAATCACCAATACCGGCGATACATTTTACGAGCGATTCTGCTTGGAAAGCATCGCCCTCTTGCGGTAGCGATTGATAATAATATGCGACCCCATCAAGGTTAAAGCCGAGTGAATACGCATGTAAATAGCAGCGGTCACTCTCGGTTCCGCCGTAACGGGTGTCTCCCAGTATCGGTGCACCAAGAGACTTCATCGCCACCCGTAGTTGATGGGTCTTGCCGGTTTCAGGTTTTAACACGAACAAGCGCTTACCGGTTCCCAGGCCGAAACTAAAAAACCGGGTTACGGCGGGGTTCGAATGCGAACGCGCGAGCTTCCAGCTACCATTGCGCGCCTTCTGCATATCGCCCTTTATGGAGCCTTGTTTTTTCTTCGGCTTTTGGTCCGATACAGCAATGTAAAACTTACTAACCAAGCGATCTTGGAAAAGTTGAGAAATCTCAGAATTCGCCGCGGCCCCTTTTGCCATCAACAATAGGCCCGAAGTCACACGATCAAGGCGGTGACACAGATGAAGAGCATCGTCATTCAACTGGTGTCTTATTCTTGCCTGCACCGTATTGTGAGTATTTTCGGTACTGCCTGAAGCATGGACTTCAAGGTTAATAGGTTTGTCTATTACAACGAACTTTTCAGTCTCGCCAAGTATCTTTAAAGGTTTATCTGTGATCATTAGGAAGCTTCGGCCTTATATGGATAGGTCATCGTCATCGTTGTTTTTATTGTCCTTCTTCTCTTCGCTACCCAGCTCACGCTCGAGTATTGTGCCCAGCTTGTCCATTTCATTAGCAAAGTGCTCAACCATATCAGACCATTTTTCAGCCAGATTTTGATTGGGTTTATCTATAATGGTATCCACCGAACCTTGCTGAAGCTGAGCATTTATACCCTCGAGCTCTAGAACACGCTGCTCAAGTACAAGGGCATGCTCCTCCATTCGCTGAAGCTGCGCGCTTAAACTTGCCACCTGCTCTTGGTGTACACGTGATTGCCTATGGCCATTCATATAACTGTAACCCGCAGCAGTAACGGATATTAGCGTAATAATGATGAGTACTTTTTGCATAAAGCCAACCGTAACCGACTAGGGGGAAACGCTATTTTAGCAATAAAACGTACAAGAATTTGACCCAAGCGATGCTAACCTATCGACAATGACCCACATTCTCATAATATAATCCGCGGTAGATTAGTTTACGCACATTACTTAGGTTGACCCAATGAAATACGTTTTACTCCCTATACTCGCGCTCCTGTCTCTACATGCATCCGCTAACGATGCTGATGTGGCGAGCAAGGTACTGGCAAAATACGACGATGGCCCCAGCGTACGCGAGCTGAATTGGCTCAACCAAAATTTTATGGACAGCCAGCGTAAAACCGTGAACACCCTTATTGCCACCCACTACGGCAAGCGCCTACGCGGTAATATATTAGATATCCCCGTATTGCAAAGACTTGTGACCGAGGACGTTATTCCAAAAGATGACACCGCGCAGCTTCAGGCACTGGGTGTCGCACTAGGCGACATCCTTGTACACGAAACCGCTGACCTAGAATGGGTGGTATACGAAGACGACCTTGGCTCTACCCAGGCGGTCTGCATAAAAGATTCAGTCAACTGCCTTTTCCCTATTACCATGCTCTCTAGACGTATGGAGGTTGGCTTAAAACCCGATGTTAACCGCGTTTACTCAAAGGCTGTGGATAGCGTAAAACCCTTTTTACC
Organism: Teredinibacter franksiae; assembly: GCF_014218805.1. Taxonomy (NCBI): domain Bacteria; kingdom Pseudomonadati; phylum Pseudomonadota; class Gammaproteobacteria; order Cellvibrionales; family Cellvibrionaceae; genus Teredinibacter; species Teredinibacter franksiae. The sequence continues at coordinate 143,686 of NZ_JACJUV010000001.1, forward strand.
CAAAACCCCGTACACAATAGCGCCATAGCGCTGCGCGCAGCTCCACGGAAATGCATAGGCCCGGCCACACCGCCATAGCCAATCTCGCGAAAGCGGGAGGCTAGTATTTTTGAGGCTTTGGCGTAGGTTAAAATGAGATACCCGCATCCGCAGGCATAATCTAGATTTAAGTCTTTATTGCGCGCATTCAATGCATACGGAGACCCTGCATAGCGCTAGGAAATTGCTCTAAGAAATAGCGCTATGCATTAGAAGCGCCCCAACACTTTGTCCATCAACCAATTCGGCAGCAAAACTTTCAATACTGCCATCAGATGCGTGGGGAAAGTAACTCTGTAACGATACTTTGGCCGAGTAGATTCAAGCGCATGCAATAAGCTTTTTACAACCGCTTGCGGAGGCAAGGTAAACGGCACTGTAGGGCCGGCTTTCTGTAACCTTGCTATTGCCGTTTCATAACGGCTTCTGTGCCTACTACTATTAAAATTAATCTCGCGCTCCAGCGCCACCAATGCATTTTTACGAAACGCCGATGTAATAGGGCCCGGTTCAATTAAGACAACTTTTACAGCGCTATCCTTTAGCTCTAAACGTAATGTGTCAGACAACCCTTCGAGTGCAAATTTACTCGCATTGTAGGCGCCTCGCATGGGCATCGCGACAAACCCCAGAACAGAGCTGTTTTGAATAATCCGCGCATCATCCATTTTTAGCATTGAGGGTAACAAGCCCATGGTGAACTGGTGCGTGCCAAATAAATTGGTTTCGAATTGTTTTCGTAAAGTCTCTCGCGACAAATCTTCTACGGCACCTGGTTGCCCGTATGCAGCGTTATTGAAGACTGCAAAAACCTGCTCGTTGGTAATCTCTAAAATCTTTTGCACGCACTCTGAAACAGACGCCGAATCAGCCAACTCCAACGGAAGAACCGTATGGATACCCGCCGCTTTTAAAGCCGCAGACGAATGCGAATCCCTGACGGTGGCAATCACCCGATAGCCACGCTCGGTAAGCATTGTTGCGGCACATAAACCTATACCCGTAGAACAACCCGTTACCACAACAAATTTGCCTGTCATTTCGACAATAACTCCTCAAGTAATACGGTGAGCCGGTGTTGCGCCCAGGTGACACGAGTATCGGATATTGCTGTCACCGTATTTCGATAGGCATTCGAAAGCGGCGACTCTGGGTTGTAGCTATAGACCTGAGGCGCAAGACTTTTTGACTCTTGCAGCCAACCAGCTACGTTAAAACCTACGTTTAGCATTTCGGGGCGCAAGCCCACCACATAACCCGATTTCGCTGAAAACAGCTCTCCGCCGGCATCCCAGTACTTATGTAAAGACACACTGCATTTGCCACGCTTTTTTTGGCTGGATTTCAAGCAAACACGATTGCCACCGAGGTCGTGTTCACAGTGTTTAATGCTCGCAGCAAAGGCGTGCAGCGGTTGATGCGCATCCGCTACCAAATGAACAATGAAGCTGAGCAATACGGCTTTGGTTTCGCTGGCTTCAGCCTCTGTGTAGGCTTTTGTCAGCAGCGGTAAAACATCTGCAAGCTTCCCCCTGTTCAGGCGCTCACATTCAGGCAGAAATTTATCATGGCGCCGATCGTATACACTATTGTAATAATGCCAATTGGCTGTTGTTTCTGATGCAAAGGGAGCCAGGGTTGCCGGCACGGAACCGCCAACTGAACGAAAAAGTTTTTCAAGGGAATGCTTGCGTACCGTGTCGGGCCAGTATGCGAGAAAACAAATAATTTTTGCGCTATCGGCGCCTGTAATACCCGCGATTGCAGCGGTGGTATTGTCGGCAACATTGCAGCTTCGGCCTGCATAACGCTGACTTTTTTTATTTGCCCTGTGTTGCCAGAGTATGCGCGCTTGCTCGTGGAGAACCGTGCGATGCTCAAGACTTAAATCAGAGACCGCGGCTAACGCAATAACACCGTGCCCCTGCGGAGACCAGGCATTGGCGGCCCCCATACCAAACAAAAGAAAAAGCCACAACAGAAATTTCTCTGAACGCTTTCTCACTAGCTGCATTTTAACTGGCCGCATTTATGGAGCAGTCTATATAGGGTGTGGCCCATTCAGTTATGCCTTACGGTATTTTTTAATAAGGTCATAGGCGGTTTGAATTTCCTGAGTACGCTCTGTGGCCACCTTAACCATGTTTTCTGGGACACCCCGGCCAGCTAGCTTGTCTGGATGAAATTCACTCATCAGCTTACGGTAAGCCCGCTTCAGTTCGGCATCCGTGGCCGAGGCTTTTACCCCAAGCGCTTCATAGGCCAGCTCAAGCTCGTTGGCCGATGGCCCCTGCTGCCCACCCCAAGATTGCTGCCCCCCACCAGACTGCCGACTACGGTGGAAGAAGCTCTGCGCTTTAACCATGCCAATTAGATGATTAAAGGCATAACGTGAATAGCCTAAATCGCTAGCAATTTGCGCGAGAATGCGCTCTTCTTCCTCGTGCAAATGGCCATCGGCAAACGCCAAAGATATAAGGTAAACCAACAGAATCTGCTTTAAATCGTTATAGCGACCACAATGTGTTACGAACTCTTCAACCGTTGCATCAAGCGAAAACCCAGCTTCGGTACCCTGTTTAAACAATTGAATTGCGCGCTGTCGAGACTCCACAGACAGGTTCATCTTCACCATCAACTGCTCGGTACCGCTGATTTCATCTTGGCTTACACGGCCATCAGCCTTGGCAATGTAACCCAACAAAGGAAACACAGCCGAGAAAAAAGCATTTTCAATTTCGGCTCGCCGCTGAGGATCGAACTGTCCGCGAAGGCCCTGGCGACCTTTGTCGAACAAGTGGCCAACAAATACACCAATCAATAGGCCCAGAGGCCCCAAAGTAACGAACCCAATAAGGCCGGCAATGACTTTTCCGAACATGTGATAACCTAGACATATTAAAAAGAAAGCCAATTATAACGGTTTTTCAGTAAGGATAGGATTCGAGTAAGGATAGGATTCGAGTAAGGATAGGATTCGAGTAAGGATAGGATTCGAGTAAGGATAGGATTCGAGTAAGGCGACTATTATGAATAGCCTTTAGCTACCTACGAAAGCCTTTAGCCAAGTAAACACACTCTAATGGTCTAAATACGGGGCCACTCTTATGCGTATTCCGAATAGTATCGTACTAGCACTGGGAAAACGGCTTTGCCAGCAAGGTAGTATTCCGGAACCAAAACTTGAGCTGGAACCGGTGTATGGCGGCGACATTAATTTATCGTTTATTGCACACACATCCAATACGCCTCTTTTTATTAAACTGAACAGAAACAAACCCTCGGATTTTTTTGCCGCTGAACATGACGGCCTTAAAGCCATTCAGCAACTACAGGCCGTTCGTTGCCCCTCGCCATTACTCTGTACTCAAATTGAAAATTGGCACTGCCTAGTCATGGAATACATTCCGCTCAAAGAACACGGTTTGCACGGAAAGTTGGGGCAAAAGCTAGCGTTTTTTCATCAAAAAAGCACCCATTCACTTAAACCCTATGGATTTGATAAAGACAACTATATTGGTGGCACCGTACAGCAAAATGAATGCCTACCGCGCTGGGGCGACTTTTGGATAGAGCGAAGAATCCAGCCACAGCTTCACAGGGCGATAAACAAAGGCTACAAAGCCCTTTTAACGCTCAAAACGCCCACGATCAACGCCATTAAAACAGCCCTTAGCGACCACCAACCAGCACCCTGTCTATTACACGGCGACCTCTGGAGCGGCAACAAAGCGTTCGACCAGAACGGCGAACCCGTTATATTCGACCCTGCTTGCTACATCGGTGACCGAGAAGCCGATATTGCCATGACTGAGTTATTCGGCGGTTTTAACGCCGATTTTTACTCCGCCTATAGCCGTATATGGGCACTGGATAAAGGCTACGTCAATCGTAAAAACATTTACAACCTGTACCATTTACTGAATCACGTAAATTTGTTTGGTGAAGGCTATTTGACTTCCACCATGGAGTGCATGGAAAGCATTATGGCTTGTAAACCTGCTTAAGCATCGTATACGCCTTTTTAATCTTAATGAATTGCTCAGAGTCCCCGCCTCTGTCGGGGTGATGTTGCTGTGCTAATACTCTATAGCGCTTGCTGATATCTTCCCAGCTAACATCTGATTCCAAATTAAGTACCTGTAAAGACGCTTCACATTCATCTAAGGCGTGATATTTAGTCCAAAAACTTGAAAGCAATTCGGCAACGGTATCTTCTGTTGCCTTATGGAAGTTATCCAACTCCAAATAAAAGGCCTCCAGAGCCAAAAACCCAGAGGTATGACCCACGTACTGCGCTGCAGGTGCCTCGGCCTGCAATTGCCGCACTTCAAGCCCAAGCGCCGAAATACTAAAGTCTAACGTGGCATGCTTGCCGCTTTTCGCACAAAACCTATAGAAGCAATTGCGAACAAGGAAGTGCTTCTGAAAGATCGCAAGCATAGGCGGCTTAGCCCAAACCAACTCTAAAGGGTCTAGCAACCTAATGGCGTCGAATTCAGAAAGTAGTATTTCAGGGGTAATTGAAACAGTAAAATTATTGGCCAGACGATTAGCGACTTGCGCCTCAACAAGCTGAATAGCTTTATCGAGTATATGCGGCGTAATATCCAAGTGCGTACGGCTTAATTTTTTTGGAGCAACGATTTGATTTCCGCTAGCTCAATACGAATGGCCGCTAGCTCTTCACTTTCTTTACTTAAACCTTCCTCCACCAGTGTTTGGTGCTCCTTTTCCATAACATTCACCACAATACCAATAACCATGTTTAAAAAAGCAAATGCCGTAAAGAATATAAACGATAGAAAATAGGTCCAACTGAGGGTATACACATCCATCGTTTCGTACATAACGTCAGTCCAATCTTCAAACGTCATAACCCGAAACAGCGTAAGCATACTAATAGAAACATCACCCCATAACGTAGGGTTGATTTCACCAAAAAAAGTAGCACCAACAGCTGCGTATATATAGTAGATGATGAACATCAGCAGCATCACATAGCCCAGTTGAGGCAGCGCCTTTATTAAGCTGGTAATCAACATCCTTAATTCAGGAATTATCGATATCATACGTAATACACGGAATATCCGAATAAGTCGCCCGATAAGCGCCATATCGGAATTATCAATAGGTATTACCGAAACCAACACAATGACCGTATCAAATATATTCCACGCGCTGTGAAAAAAACGCTTCTTATTCTCCTCCGCAAGAAAACGTATGATAATTTCGACTATAAAAATAACCGTTACCAGCCAATCCAGTATAGCCACGGCTTTAGCGATGGAAGGCGATATATCATAGGTTTTTGCACCCACAATTAGTGCCGAAAAAATAATAATTGCGATAATAAAGGTTTCGAAAATTCTATTCGACTTTATGCGTAGGAATCGGGCATTAAGGGAAACGGCAGACATATTAAGTATCAGGACTCATCTTCTGGAATACAGCTTTTGGCAAACAACTTAAACTCTTCTTCTTGCCATTCTTTATTCGGCTTTTCCATCATTTGTTCGCACCACTCCTCTGGCATTGTCTTTTCACTGCAACCGAAAACAAAAGCCAAAGCCATAACCACCCAAATACCGCCTAATAGCCGCAATACATTCATACTTATTATGCCTTACGCCAAGTTGTACCTGCCGGTGAATCTTCTAGCAAAATGCCTTTAGCACTTAATTCTGCACGTATCTCATCGGCTCTTGCATACTGTTTGTCCAACTTTGCCTGCTTGCGCTCCTCGATCGCGGCATCTATCCAACCGGCATCATCGTTAGCATCGCCCTTAAACCAAGCTTCAGCGTCTTCCTGAAGCAAGCCCATAAGATTCGACAGTGACAGCATCATGCCCTTGGCCATCTGCGCCTGCTCACTACCGGCGTCGGCTTTGTTGATTAACTTGGCCAGCTGATGTAATTCACTAATCGCTTGAGGCGTATTCATATCGTCCATCAACGCTTTAAAACCAGGATTTTTCTCAAGTGCTTCGCTAGAAGGCGCAATGTCGTCTTCTATTTTGGATAATGCGCCGTAGAGCGAATCCAGACTGGATTTCGATTGCTCCAGTAACTCAGCAGAAAAATCTAACTCCGATCGATACTGTGCAGAAAGCAGTGCAAAACGAATGACTTCACCGCTGTATAACGCAAGCAGCTCTCGCACTGTGCGAAAATTACCAAGTGACTTGGACATTTTTTCGCCGTCGATATTGAGATAACCGTTGTGCATCCAGTATTTTACATACTGTTCACCGTTGTGCGCACACTGGCTTTGCGCCAGCTCATTTTCATGGTGAGGAAAAATAAGGTCGCGGCCACCACCGTGAATATCAATAGTATTACCCAGGTGCTTTTCGATCATGGCTGAACATTCAAGGTGCCACCCTGGCCGCCCCCTACCCCATGGGCTATCCCAGCCAGGCTCAGACTCACTACTGGGTTTCCATAAAACAAAATCGCCAGCGTATTTTTTATAAGACGCTACTTCTACTCGCGCGCCATCAAGCATATCGTCTAACGAACGGTTCGACAGTTTGCCGTAATCCGCCATTGATTTAACGTCGAACAATACATGACCTTCAGCGGTATAGGCGTGACCTTTATCGATGAGTGCTTGCGTCATGGTAATCATTTCGTCCAAATGCTCGGTTGCATAAGGCACGATTGTAGGCGGCAGTGCATTCAGCTGGGCCATGTCTTTTTCGTAATCGGCCGCATAACGTGCAGCCAAAACATTAATTGGCTCTCCATTTTCGGCGGCGGCTTTCATGATCTTATCGTCTATGTCGGTAATATTTCGCGCATAGGTAACGTTGCCATACAAATAGCGCAACACCCGAAAAAGCGTATCAAAAACCACAACCGGGCGGGCGTTGCCAATATGAACTAGGTTGTAAACCGTAGGCCCACACACGTACATTTTTACATGGTCTGCCTTTATCGGCTGAAAAGGTTCTTTTTTTCGAGTTGCTGTGTTGTATACCGTAAGTGTCATTGCTAATTCTTTATTAATTAATTGTCTAATTTTGCCCAGCTATCACGCAGGCCTATTGTGCGGTTAAAAACAAGATCATCTAATTTGGCGTCGCGGCAAAAATAACCCTCGCGCTCAAACTGAAACCCCTGCCCTTGCTCTGCATGCAGTAAACCCTTTTCACCTTTACAGTTTTTCAATAGCGTTAGGCTCTCGGGGTTAAGGCTTTCGGCTATGTCTTTACCACCCCCGGTTGGTGCCGGAACGGTGAATAATCTGTCATATAAGCGAACCGAAAACTCGGCGTGGTCGTGAACGGCCACCCACTGAATAACCCCTTTCGGCTTTACACCATCTTCAGGGTTATTGCCGATGGTGCCTTCAATTACCCGCGCTCGCACTTCAATAATATTACCGGCGTCATCTTTGATAGCCTCATCGGCCTCGATAACATAAGCATTGCGCAGACGAACGCGCTTGCCTAGAACTAATCGTTTATATTTTTTATTGGCTTCTTCTCGAAAATCATCGGCATCAATAAAAACTTCCCGACCGAAGGGTAATTCTCGTGCCGGTAGATCTTCGCGATTAGGATGCCCCGGTGCAGCCACAACTTCAGTTTTGTTTTCATCGTAGTTGGTGAGCACGACTTTTAATGGGTTCAGTACACACATTGCACGCGGTGCGTTTTTGTCTAAATCGTCGCGTATCGCATGCTCCAACATGGCGACGTCTACTACCCCATCGGATTTGGTAACGCCAATCATGTTACAAAACTTACGGATGGACGCAGCGCTATAACCACGACGACGGTACCCCGCAATGGTAGGCATGCGCGGGTCATCCCAACCGTCCACATGTTTTTCATCAACCAGCCGCTTGAGTATGCGCTTTGACATAACCGTGTAGCTTAAGTTTAAGCGGCCAAATTCATATTGCCTCGGCTTCGACGGTACCGGCAGGTTTTCTATAAACCATTCATACAAGGCCCGATGGTCAGAAAATTCAAGCGTACAAATGGAGTGGGTAATATTTTCTATTGCATCTTCCTGACCATGAGCAAAATCGTACATGGGGTAAATCGACCATTTATTACCCGTTTGGTGATGCTCTTGCTTACGTATACGATACAAAATAGGGTCACGCATGTTCATGTTGCCGTGGGCCATATCTATTTTTGCCCGCAGTGCCTTGGTGCCCTCATCAAACTCGCCAACCCGCATACGATCCAACAGGTCGAGGCTTTCTTCAACACTACGCTCGCGGTAGGGCGAATTTTTGCCCGGCTCAGTAAGTGTTCCCCGGTAGGTTCGAGCCTGCTCAGGGGTTAGGTCACACACATAGGCTTTGCCCTCACGCACCAGATGTTGGGCCCACTGGTAGAGCGTGTCGAAGTAGCTGGAGGCATAACGTACATCGCCAGCCCACTGAAAGCCTAGCCAACGCACATCTTCCTTAATCGCCTCAACGTACTCCATTTCCTCTTTCTCAGGGTTTGTGTCATCGAAACGCAGGTTGCATTCGCCACCAAAGGTCTCGGCTAGGCCAAAATTTAAACAAATAGATTTGGCGTGCCCGATATGGAGGTAACCATTAGGTTCTGGAGGAAAACGGGTAATTACTTTTGGGTGTACCCCTGCTTCCAAATCTTTCTTGATAATTTGTTCGAGGAAGTTCAGAGGTTTGTCGTCGGCACTCATGTAGACTCACTTGGTTGCTACTAAACTAAAGATGGCTACCGAATCAGCTTCGACCCGGTTTCTCAAGCCCGATAAAAGCGCGTATTATAGCCGCCTTCTAGGGCCTGACGACATTAAATTCATTCCACCTTGGGTAAGCATTTATTTATTGTCGCTAAGCGCTTGCGAAACGTGCAGACCCATTTGGGTGTGCAGCTACCCAACTTCAAAGCCTCGAACACCCCAGCCTTCTGGAATTAACGAAACAGTAACCGAACAGGAACGTGAAATGATCAAATTACAAACAAATTTTGGCGACATCGAACTCGAGCTAGATTTCGAAAAAGCACCCAAAACAGCGGCAAACTTCAAACAATACGTAGAAGAAGGCTTTTACAACGGTACTATCTTTCATCGTGTAATTGACGGATTCATGATCCAGGGCGGTGGTTTTGCAGCCGATATGAGCCAAAAAGAAACCCGCGCCAATATCGAAAACGAAGCCGATAACGGGCTTTCTAATGTGAACGGTAGCATTGCCATGGCACGCACCGGAGACCCCCACAGCGCCAGCGCACAGTTCTTCGTCAACGTTAAAGATAACGACTTTCTTAACCACAAGAGCAAAGATATGCAGGGCTGGGGTTACTGCGTATTTGGCAAAGTGGCTTCAGGTATGGACGTAATCGAAAAGATTAAAGCGGTTAAAACCGGCAGTGCGCACGGCCATCAAGATGTACCGGTCGATTCTGTTGTAATCGAATCAGCCACTGTAGTTTAATCGCTGCCATGGCCGACTTTTTTATCTCAGACCTTCATTTGAAAGCCTCGCGAGAAGATCTCGCCGAGGCTTTCAGCCGTTTTGTTGAACAACACCTTCTTCCTGCCTCACGGGGTAATACACTCTATATTCTTGGGGACTTTTTTGATGCCTGGATTGGCGACGATGAAGACGAACCCTTTTATTTGGGTATTTTGGAGACGTTACGCAACTGGACAGATAGCGGCCTAACTATTTACTTTATGAGTGGCAATCGAGACTTTCTGGTAGGCGAAGCTTTCGCCGCAAAAACCGGGGTTACGCTTCTTGCTGAGGAACACCTCATAGCGCTAAATCGCCAGCCAGTTCTGCTCATGCACGGCGATAGCCTTTGCACTGATGACACTGAGTACATGGGCTTTCGAGCACAGGTACGTAATGTGACATGGCAGCAAACAGTACTTCAGGTGCCACTTGCCCAAAGGCGAGTAATGGCACAGCAACTACGCCAGCAAAGCCAGTCTATGAATGCCACTAAAGCTGAAGATATTATGGATGTTAACGCTGATGCGGTAAATGCGGTTATGGCCAAGCACGGCGTAACCTGTTTAATTCACGGTCACACTCACCGCCCTAAAGTGCATGACTTAGCGGTTGAAGGTACCGAGGCTAAGCGCTACGTTCTTGGCGACTGGGATAGCCACGGCTGGTATATCTGTGCCAACGAGCAAGGATTATCACTCCACTCTTTTCCCATCGAGGCTTAGCATACGGCCTAAATAGCCGAGTAGCTTAGGCTGAAAATGAAAAGGCTGTATTCCTGAATAGGAATACAGCCTTTTTTGTGGGCGGGAACAGGTATTAGTCTTCTATCTTTCCAGTTTTCATACGCTTCTCGTAAATCATCTCCAGCTCATATAGATCTTGCTGGAGCTCGAAGAATCCATGCCAGTGAGCGTAGTCCGCCGCTCCCATCATGGCTCCCTGACGAGCGCGACGACCCTCGTGATGCCACAAGTAGTAGTAGGTCTTCTGGAATTCATCGGTCCAAGGGTTATCCTTCAATAACTTCTTCGCTTTCAGTGCGTTGAGCATTTCAGTTGCGGGCTTGTAATAAGCCTCGTTATACAACCTAACGGCCTTGTCACCCTGAGCGAAGAAGCCTTTCGTGTGTGTTGGGCTGTGACAGTTCTTACACACCGACTTCATTTTTTCACGACCAGCAGGCCCGTCACCGAGTAGAGGACTGAGTACGTCTGTAGATCCGCGCACCTTGGACTCTTTTGCCCAAAGGTTCCAATACAAACGCTCGCTGACGTTATGGGTCACGCTTAATTCGCCAATACCGCTCATATGACAGGTTGCACAGGTTGGCGCGCGATAATCTCCAGGCTCCCAGGCATCTGGTGCCGTATCCCAACGCCAATCATCTGAATCCGTGTTATAAATATGGCCGTGCTTGGAATTATTGAATATTTCAATATTGGGGTGATCAGGCCCGAGGTGACATGAAGCACAGGCGTTAGGCTTGCGCGCCTCAGCTATGTCGAATTTATGGCGACTGTGGCAAGCGGTGCAATTTCCGGTTGATCCGTCGGGGTAAATATTACCCATACCGTTATTAGGCCAAGTTTCTACGGTGGGCTTACCTTTTTCATCCAGCTCAATTTTGGTGCCGTGGCACTGCATACAGCCTGTTTCGCTGGGCGCACCCTGCAATTCGGGATGACTACGACCTTCGTGTATGTTGGTGAGTGCATGTAGATTATCTTTTGGAATGATCTGGTGATAGGCACGGAAGTGACCACTGCTATCAAATTGTTTTTTTGCATCTACGTGGCAGCGACCGCACACCGCGGGCGAAACCAGCGCCGTGACATAAACATCGGTGCCCACCAATGATTCGTGCTGGGTCGCCATGGGGGATTCTTTTTCGACATTATGGCAATCGATACAGGAAACACCCGCATGGGCGTGCCGGCTCATTTTCCAGTCTGCAACCTGCCCAGGGCTTTCTACCTGGTGACAGCTGATACATTCTTGCCCTATTTTTGAAATATCACGCTCCATTTTAAGCGTTTTAACCTGTGCCACACTGCCTGCCGCCGCATAACTTCCTACGGAAAGGCAAAACAAGACGCACAGACAAGCATACTGCATGACTCTATTCATCTTTTTTCTCCCAGCCCTGCTCTTTTAAGTGAATACCTAGATTTGCATGTCCAACATGCTTGTGACAGCCCACACAACTTAAGCCCTCTTCCTCTTTATTGAAGTACTTGCGATGCGGGCGAAACGATTTTCGATTTGCTTCAGAGGTTTCTTGCAGAAATTTATGGCACTCGAGACACCCGGAATCGTAAACATAGTGCTCTCGTCTCTCACGATTGCCATGCCAATCAATATCGTAGGGGTCTTTTAATAATTCCATTGTTGGATCAACAACCCCATGAACCCCTTTCACCCAAAGGTAATGCAAAGCATTATCGTGAGGTATATGGCACTGACTGCAGGTAGCTCGCCAACCAGCACTGTTGTTACCGCCGTGAATGTCTTCCCGAAAGGAGGTGCCGATAGGTATGTGGGAGTGGCAACCGGTGCAAAACTCATAGTCGCCGGTAGCGTGAATACCCGTATCGACTACCGCCCAGCTAATGGTGACAAAAATGCCAATTATTCCAGCGAATACAACGGCCTTGAGCAGTTTAGCTTTTGACACCATGATTATTATTTCCGCCAAGCTGGTTTTTTATTGAAGGAACCTTTAATGCTTGGCCTGAGTATAACCATAAATTATGTAAGTATTGTATGCATGGCGGAATTTAAGTTAAAAATTGTCGTGTTAATTAACTATAACTCGACTAAAGCCCGTCAGCGCAAATACGAACGATTACGCTTAGTGTTTGGCCGCACTCAATTCGGTATTCCATCGCTGGGTGGGCCGCTGTGGAAACGAAACTCCGTATCCGCAGAAAGCACCAGCTCCCTATCTCGCTCAAGAAAAACCGACACTCTATCTGAAATATCGTCTCCACCGGCGGCCTTTTTTGCGAGCGACAAATAATCTTTAAAATGCCGGGATTCTGACTTAAGCAAAGAGAGGTAAAACTTTTGTAGCTCCTCGTCGAGAAAAGGTGCCAATTTTTCAAAACGCTCGCAGGAACGCGCTTCAATAATGGCCCCTACTATTAGAGTGTCAATTAGTTTAGCGGGTTCGAATGTTCTGACGGGCTTGCGTAAATCAGCAGCGTAACGGCTCGCGGTTGCTTGAGTATAGGGGATGCCACGCTGCTCCATAATGGTGATGACCTGCTCGAAATGGCGAAGCTCTTCACGTGCCAACCTCGACATTTTATGTAACAACTCAAAATCATCTACATAACGATACATTAAATTCAGTGCCGTACTCGCTGCTTTTTTTTCGCAATTGGCATGATCGAGTAATAACATGTCAGGGTGCAAGAGCGCGGAATGAACCCAATTATCAGGTGTGGGACAGAGCAGGAAGTTATGTATAGCTTGCATCATAGCGGCGTAAAAAAATATCGTTGGTAATGTGCAGAGGAAAGCTCAAAAAAATGAGCGTCTATTAAATTTCGAATATCGATTAAAGAACTATTTTGCCACGCGGGCCTTAACCTACATCCAAAAGTATTCAAATCACTGATTTGGGTCGCGCCTGCTTTCAGTAAGTCGAACACCCAGCAGTGCGGATCTGAGTGATCATTTACACGGACTTGCTGGCGTTTAATCTCATCGGTGAGTTTATCGACGTCGTACACTTGAATTTTGTCACTAACAACTTGCGCTAATAGTAACTGCAGTCTATTTAAAACGGCTTTTTTTTCGCCGTCGGTATAGCTGTTCCAATGAATGACCTCATGATTAAAGCGCTTGCAACCTCGACAAACGCTATCGCCAATGCCCGTAGAGCACACACCAATACAGGGTGTTTTTACGCGTTTGTGTTTTTCGTTCATGGCTTTATTACTTAACCAGTTCCAGTACACCAAAAACATCGGCGGTTATCCAGCCTCGGTTTCGGTCGCCGTTTACCGCTACGATATCCTCTGAAGCAATAAAATGCTCCCGAGACTCACCACCGTCGTTATCACAATACGCGAGCATAAAACCGAGCCTTTTCCCTTTGACAAGTTTTACAGGCTTAATCTTTTTGTCGCCGTCAACATAGCCATCAGCATAAACCTTAAGTTTCACCTCCCACACGGTGGAGGTTTTATTTCGCCGCCAGGCACTTGTCAGGTGATGATTATACAAGTGGGCTTGTTTGTCCGGCCCGGAATCTACTACCTGGTTATCCAGCGCAACGTGGTAGGCAAAGGCACTATGATTGTATTGGTGATCACCTCCGGACGCATCTTCATCAATAAAGATCTCTAATGCCTCATCGTCCCAATAGTGAACAAGAGGGTCGGCGTAAACATCAGACAATACGTCATCAACGATTTCAACCAGTAAGTAGAGCGCGCTACTATCCCAAACGACCTTCATGCGCCCACTAAAGTCCTCAGGGGTAAGATTGTCGCCAATCAAAACGTTTTCTATTGGCTTCCATTCTGCTTTCGCCCATACGGGATCATCCGCAACACCGTCTACATTCGGTGAATGAGTAGCAAACGGGGCTTTATAGAGGCTTTTGTTTTCGACGATACTCTGTGCATAAACCTCAACACCTGTAACCAACACCGTTGCAAGTAGAAGTACTGAGGTAATCAGTTGGACCATGCTTTTATTCATTATTATGACTCCTGAACGGTTGCTTGCTATTACAACCTACTAACCTAGGTGCAGCGTACATTTGCGCGGCAATATAGACACTTAACCGGCCAAATTCCAGCGGATGCACTATATAAAATATCTCGTTATAGCGCCGATAAAATTTGAAACTACCGAATTTTGCGCTTTTTAGGGTAGAATTCTCACCCCGGTTACATTGAGCAGAGATTTTGATCACCTTTCAACCAGTATGTACGTCTTTTTGTCGTTACCTCTGACCCGTATTCAAAACCTCGTATAAACCAGTAGCTACACTGAAAGACTGATAACCAGCTGTAGCGGCTACCCTGTAATCACATCATCGATAACGGCTATCGATAGCCTCGTGCGCAGAGATCCTGTTGTACTGAGTAACCCACAAATATAGAGGACATTGATTGTGCTTGAAGCCTACCGTGAACACGTTGCTGAACGTGAAGCCCTTGGAATTCCCCCCAAACCCCTTTCTGTAGAACAGGTATCTCAGTTAGTTGAACTGCTGAAAACCGCTCCTACAGGTGAGGAAGACTTTTTGCTCGACTTACTGAGCAACCGCGTGCCACCCGGTGTTGACGAAGCGGCGTATGTAAAAGCGGGTTTTCTGTCCGCTATCGCCAAAGGCGACGACAGCTGCAGCCTTATCGACTCAGCCGCAGCGGTAAAATTGCTGGGCAACATGCACGGCGGCTACAACATCGAAACACTGGTGTCTCTACTCGACGACCCCGCGCTTGCGGCTATTGCTGCCGAAGAACTCAAACATACCTTACTTATGTTCGACGCTTTTCACGATGTAGACGAAAAAGCCAAAGCTGGTAACACCAATGCCCAAGCTGTACTGCAAAGCTGGGCTGACGCTGAATGGTTCACTCGGCGAGATGCGGTAGCCGAATCGATTAAAGTCGCCGTGTTTAAAGTTACCGGCGAAACCAATACCGACGATTTATCGCCTGCTCAGGACGCTTGGTCTCGCCCCGACATTCCCCTGCACGCCTTGGCTATGTACAAAATGGCCCGTGACGGAATTGAACCTGCAGAACCCGGCACAAAAGGCCCGATGGCTCAAATTGAAGCCGTTAAAGCAAAGGGCGTACAGGTTGCCTTTGTTGGCGATGTTGTAGGTACCGGCTCCTCTCGCAAATCTGCAACCAACTCCGTGTTGTGGTACTTCGGTGACAACATTTCTGGTGTACCGAATAAGCGTGGTGGCGGTATTTGTATTGGCGATAAAGTGGCCCCCATTTTCTATAACACCATGGAAGATGCCGGCGCATTGGTTTTCGAAGCGCCCGTCGATAATCTCAATATGGGCGATATCATCGAAATCCGCCCTTATGATGGAAAGATCCTCAACGAAGCCGGTGAAACTATCTCCGAGTTCGGTTTAAAATCCGACGTTTTACTTGACGAAGTACAAGCCGGTGGTCGTATTAACCTGATTATTGGTCGTGGCCTCACCGCCCGAGCGCGTGAAGCACTGGGTTTGCCAACTTCAGACCAGTTTCGCACGCCAACAGCACCTGCAGACAGCGGTAAAGGCTACACTCTGGCCCAAAAGATGGTTGGTCGAGCCTGCGGATTAGCTGAAGGGGAAGGCATACGCCCCGGCACTTATTGCGAACCACGCATGACGACGGTTGGATCTCAGGACACTACGGGCCCAATGACCCGTGACGAACTCAAAGACTTGGCTTGCCTTGGCTTCTCTGCCGACCTGACCATGCAGTCTTTTTGTCACACCGCCGCCTACCCCAAACCTGTGGACATCGACACCCAGCACACCCTGCCCGACTTCATCATGAACCGTGGTGGTGTTTCCCTACGCCCCGGCGATGGCATCATTCACAGTTGGCTAAACCGCATGCTACTGCCAGACACCGTAGGCACCGGTGGCGACTCCCACACACGCTTCCCTATGGGTATTTCCTTCCCCGCAGGTTCTGGCTTAGTAGCCTTTGCTGCTGCCACCGGCGTAATGCCGCTGGATATGCCCGAATCTGTACTGGTGCGTTTTAAAGGCGAGATGCAACCTGGGATTACCTTGCGCGATCTTGTACACGCTATTCCGTACTACGCTATTCAACAGGGCTTACTCACCGTTGACAAGAAAGGCAAAAAGAATATTTTCTCTGGCCGAATCCTCGAAATTGAAGGGCTTAAGGACCTGACTGTTGAGCAGGCTTTTGAGCTGTCAGATGCATCAGCCGAGCGCTCTGCTGCCGGTTGTACCATCAAGCAGGATGTCGCCGATATCAGTGAATACTTGCGCTCAAACGTCACTCTGCTGCGCTGGATGGTCAGCGAAGGTTATGGCGACAAGCGTACCCTAGAGCGTCGTGCCCAAAAGATGGAAGAGTGGTTGCAAAACCCAAGCCTTCTAGAAGCTGATGCAGACGCTGAATACACCGCCGTAATCGAGATTGACCTGAACGACATCAATGAACCTATCGTTTGTTGCCCCAACGACCCAGACGACGCCCGTTTGTTGTCAACGGTTGCCGGTGACAACGTTGACGAAGTGTTTATCGGTTCATGTATGACCAACATTGGCCACTTTCGCGCAGCGGGTAAGCTATTCGAACAAACCTCCGGCACCCTAAACGCCCGCTTTTGGATGTCGCCACCGACCAAAATGGACCAGCATGTGCTCATGGAGGAAGGCTACTACAACATCTTTGGCGCCAAGGGCGTACGTATGGAAATGCCCGGCTGCTCACTGTGTATGGGTAACCAAGCACGCGTGGCGGACAACGCTACGGTACTTTCAACTTCGACCCGAAATTTCCCCAACCGCCTTGGTGCTGGTGCGAATGTTTACCTAACATCCGCAGAACTGGCCGCCGTGGGAGGTATTCTTGGTAAGCTTCCAACGCCCGCTGAATACCTCGAATACGCCAGTAAGCTCGATACTATGTCTGCGGATATCTACCGCTACATGAGTTTCGACCAAGTGGCTGAATTTGCGAAAGGCGCCGAAGACGGCAAGCGCATTGCCGCCATTCAGGTTGAAGAAGTTAAAGTGTAGGTTTTAACCTCAAACCCACACACTATAAGCCCCGATTCATCGGGGCTTTTTTGTATACAGCGTAAGCGTCAAACCAATCACACCCTAGACTTATAAGAAGGTTTCTTATTCAGTGACCACAATCAATACCTTTGCATAGAATTTAAGGTACAAAGCCAGCAGCTTAAAACGAGGTAGTTAGTTATGAATATGATCCCCCAGGACGATAACGGCGTGCTTGAGGTTTTGATGCAACGGCTGAACAAGCAACGCTTACCCCACGCGCTAGCACTGGAAACAAAAGTCGATAAGGGAGAGGTTCTGAATGACTTTGATATAGAGTTTTTACTGGAAGTGCTGCGAGATGTGCGCCGTGTAAAGCCCATTTATGACCGTCATCCAGACTACCAACCCATTTTGATTAAATTGATCAATCTGTACACGCACATTATTACCCGAGCCGCAGAGAACGAAGCCAAGAACAGTCACCAATAGATTAGGCTATAAAGGGGCTGGCCCTACATTCAGGCCACCTTTGAAAGACTGCCTTCCAAACACCCCGGCTCAACCACAAACCTGGCAACACGAACCGGCATTGGGCTGGCCAACACCTGTATGTGTATTTCGTTATGCTTGGTAGCATTTAGGCAGTTGGTCTTTACTTTTTGGTAGCGGCTAACCAACCTTTCGAGCCTGTCGCCTATATCAATTTGGGCGTCCGCAGGAAGCTCAAACACCAGCGCCCTACCGCCACCAATATCCGCAGCAGCCAGCTGACAACTAGTATTAACAAACAGCACGCGTCCTTCGATCATAGTATAGCCCCAGTGTTTTCCGTAACGAATTTAGTGTCGTCACCAAATTGAGAGCGATTATAGACCTCTAGCCTCGTTGCGTATGCGAGAAAACTCACTCGTACCCTGTAGGAAATCGACTATTAAAACAGTAAGCCATAGATAGCACTAACCACCGGCACTCGTCGCATCAAGCGCACCCGGCTTAGGCCCAGACTCAGGCTCCTGTCTCCGAGCTTCAAGGAAAGCCGCCAACACAACCAGAATACAACCAAACCACTCGATCAGCGTTAGCCGCTCCCCGGCAATAAGCATGGCAGAGATGACCGCAGCAACAAGCTCGACAATAATAATAATGCTCGACTTGCCCGCCTCCATCCGCGTTACCGCCCACTGCGACCCAATATTGGCGCATAGCAACCAGCTGAGCGTATATACCACCAACAGAGCCCAGTGCACAGGCGCTACGGAAACAGGCAATGCCTCCACACCTAAAAACAGCAGCACGGCTGAAATACTTGCGCACCCGTAGAACATAAAGACCAATTTCGTCGACAAGGGCAACCTCTGCACGCCCCGAAATACTAAGTTGTTTGCAGCGAAACATAAGCCCGAAGCCAACGCCATTAAATCAATCCATGAAGGCGGCGAGTTAAAAATAGACACGCCACCCAATATGAGGAATGCACCACCAAGCGCTAGCACCACACCCAGCCAACGAATCCAATCAGGATGCTCTCCCAGAAAAAATTTACCGCCCAATACCCCCCATACGGGTAGCAAATAAAAGAGCACCATTACCCGTATAACATCACCGTATATCAGTGCATAGGTAAAACAAAGAATTGCGCTCCCACCCGTTAAGGCGATCACTAACAGCGGCTTCAGGTTGTCTTTAATGAGCTTAAAGCGAAAGCCAAAAGGAGAGAAAAGCAGCGCAAGTATTCCCTGAGAAACCAATAATAGTGATATCCCTTCAAAGCCGAGCTGATTCAAATATCTTAACGGCAACCAAGATAACCCCCATAACAAGGAAGCCCCAATAAGCACATACACAGGTAAATTTTTAGACACAGGCTTAAGATAAATTCCGGTAATTTTTATCGATCGCTAATTATGAACCGAAATGAATTATTTATTCACCCTTTGCGAAAAATTCTTCTATTGATTCTTTTTCCCACATCGCATCTTGATACCCTAGATCCATTAGCTCATTGCAATACTCATGACTAAATAGCAGGTAACTTGCTGCGGCAGACCCGCCGCCACGCGCAGTAGCGCCAGTAGAACGCAGAAAAAAACGAAGACTGGAAGGCATATTACGTACCTTACGCCCAGCAATTTTGTCCAGTTCTTTGGAAGGTTCAATAATTAGCGTATCAACAGGCCTCAGCTGCTGGCTATCGCCACAACCTTTCTCGTCCAACAAATGCAATAAGTGATTCACCCGTTGAAGCTGTTCAATATCGCCCTCAAGAGCATCGATAAAGGTACTGTTAAACATATGACCAACGATCTGAGCCATTGACGGAGAATGTTTAGCCCGCACTCTTTTGGTGGGCGTGGAACCCCAATGTGCCGGGTTTCGGTTTCCGCTTACGCCAATAATAAAAACTCTGTCCGCGCCTAAGTGTAGCGCGGGACTAATCGGGGCCATTTGACGCATGGCTCCATCACCAAAATACTCGCGACTGAGGTGAACAGTAGGAAACACAGTAGGAATGGCCGACGATGCCATTAAATGCTCTACCGAAATTTCACTCGGCGTGCCCACACGCCGATAACGTCGCCAACCACGTAGAGCCGGATTACCTTGAAAGAAGCTAACAGATTCTCCCGTGGTATAGCCCATAGCGGTTATGCACAGCGCTTCGAGATCACCATTTTTAATTTTTACATCAAGGTTATCAAAAGGAATAATTGAAGACAGAAATTCGCGTAACGGCGAATTGTCTAATAGTGCCAATGGCTGTGTTCGGCTAAATCCACCGTGAAAAAAAGAACCCCCAATTTTGGTCAAACCAGAGATTAATGGCCACCAACCAGTCTTGAACACGTTATCAATTTCCAGGCTCCGCCAGGTTTTAGCTAAATCGCCTACTGATTGACTGAATTCGCCCGGGTGAGCAGCCAGCGCGGCGGCATTAATCGCACCCGCCGATGTACCACAAATGATGGGAAATGGATTGTGTAAATTTGGCAATATCTCGGCGAGGGCCGTTAAAACACCTACCTGGTATGAGGCTCGGGCTCCGCCCCCGGATAATATAAGGGCATTGGTGGACATTCTCTGCTCATAATTACAATGGCTTATATCTTAGTGTAGCCCCTTCGTAGCGGGTTACAGTAATCATATTCGTCAATATTACCCGCGGTATTATTCATGAATAACCCATTGTGACCTTATCAACAATAACTTGCCTTATACTCCTAAGACTCTCAACGTCGCCAAGGACAGATGGCTTAATTTAACTATCTGATTTAAAGGCTAGGTGAAGTGTTTGAATATCAGGGAAACGCCGCTCGCCGTAAAACCTTAGGATTATAAAACGACATACTTTCGCCCATTATCAAACAATCCACGCACTCCCTACCGGCCTTCACTCCGATCACCCGATTTATCGAGAAAAAACCCAAAATCCCACGAAACCTTTAAAGAGTCTGCGCGAAGGGTAAATCATTAGGGCTGCGTGGAGAAATGGCACCATAAAGGGCGAATACATCACCCCTCTGGCGTCAAGATATAAACTAATTACGCTTTACAATACAGCTTGGTGTATCCAAGTAGTCGCTTAAATTCCCTTGAAAACCAAACGAAGCCGACTGCCCAGAACCTAAGTTAGCGTTCCAACTAAGGTTACTGGCCACAACTTGTGTTGCTGTTTCGTTAACAGTGGCATTCCAACTATTCGTAACGCGGGGTGCTCCACTGAAGTTGAGAGTGAGCTGCCAACCATTAACAGACTGCGTACTGCTGTTGATAATCTTCACATCCATTTGGTAACCAGAACCCCATTGATTTAGTTGGCTCACTTCACAGGTTACATTCCCGCCTGGTGTTGGTGTTGGCGTTGGCGTTGGCGTTGGCGTTGGCGTTGGCGTTGGTGTTGGCGTTGGCGTTGGTGTTGGTGTTGGTGTTGGTGTGCTGCTACCAACTACGCCAAACGGAGCAGGTTGCGCGCTGCAGGTACCGTAACCAATGCAACTTTGGCTATTCTCCCATCCCCATCCGCTTGTGGTATTTATGCAAAGCGGATAAACCGTACCGTACCAATTACAGTCTTCCCCGCCAGGCGCCTGCGTAGGAATGGAGGTAGGTGTGGCTGTAGGTGTAGATGTGGGTGTGGGTGTGGGTGTGGGTGTGGGTGTGGGTGTGGGTGTGGGTGTGGGTGTGGGTGTGGGTGTGGGTGTGGGTGTGGGTGTGGGTGTGGGTGTGGGTGTGGGTGTGGGTGTGGGTGTGGGACCATCGCCAGTATCCTCAGGAGGTGTACCGGAATAACCTTCTTGGCCCTCATGGGTCATGGTTAATATTAAATAACCATTACGGGTTAGTGCATTTTCGGGTGAGAAGTCTGCCCGATTTTCATTGAACGTCCAATCGGCTTTACCCCAGCGACTTGCGTTCAGGGTATCGAAGTCATCACGCCATGAAAGCTCAAAGTTTTGGCCGTTCCATTGATGGTATTCCATCCAATTTACATACATGCTCAACGGCAGCATGGTATCGTTGAAAGGACCAACCCAGCCTTCAATATTGGGAGGCCAAAAGTTAAAGCGAGCTTGCGCTAGGCTCGTCAGGTCATTGGCTTGTCCACCATTTACTTCGCGCACCAATTGGCCATCGACTAACCACCTAACTTGTCCGGGAATCCATTCGAGGGTGAAAGTGTGATAGCCCTCGCCGAAAGAATAATCGGAAGTATGCTCCTGTTCAGATGTAATTCTGTTACCGAGCCCGGTGATAATATTGCTCTGCCAAGCGTAGCCATCGTCTTTACCAAAAATTTCAATATCAACCTCTTCCCAAAAAACGTCGGTCAGCTCTGAGCCCTCTTTCCACAGGAAGAAGTTCGAAATAACCCCGCTACCTTTGGCAGCCTGCATACGTATCACATATTTCCCATACAACTCGGAATCCAACGTGAATATTTCAGCACTCTTGTATGGCTTCGAATTGGCAAACACTGAAAGCCCCATTAGAACGCCTACGCAGGGCATGGTGTATTTCATCAGTCGTTTAAATCTACTCACTTTGAGCTCCTTAGAGTTTATTCTTATACGGATTTAGAGCTGGCCTCCATTGAGTGACAACATGAATGCGCAGCAAGGGAGAAACGGCAAATTATTGCATTCGCTCTTATTAGAAAAACACAGTGTGGAGCAGGGAGAAAGGCTGCGTAAAGTTGCAATTTATACTTATCACATATTGATACCCCAAAAACCCGCCTTAAGCGTCGACCTGTGGAATAAGGTGTCAAGCCGTTCTCAAAAGGCGTTTAGGTGCCGCACCACTTTACTTTTTTATTGCAAACAGAGGTATTACGGCGTAGAGGAAGAACCTAGGGGATACTATTAGGCTTGGTGCTTTCGACGGTAGTCGCTTGGTGTGATTAATACAAACCTCTTAAAAAACCGATTGAATGTAGCTTTACTGTTAAAGCCCGACGCATGGGCAATATCCTGAATACTCAAACCGAATTGTTCGGAATTCCGCAGTAATTGTTTCGCATGATTCAACCGGTAACCATTAATGAATTCATGGAAATTTTGCCGAAATTTACGATTTATAACAGTCGACACTTCTCGCGGGGCGAGCCCTACGATATCGGCAAACCGCTCCAATGTTAACTGAGGGTTTAGGAAGGCACCATCCGGTGCCATTGCCGACAGAATATTGTCTACATGGGCTTGATTCAGTTTAAAGCTTTCTTCTTTCACTTTTTCTGGAGCACGCAGTATTGCCAAGTGAAGCAACTGAATGTAAGCAAGATAAAGTACCAGAAAAAGCTTAAAGTAGTTTCCCGCAATACCCATAAAATCTGTAATTTCGCTCGACAAATACTGAGCAAGGAAATGCGTCAGCGCTGCCCAGCCCCAAAATACCGAAAACCCCGATATAAGTATTATTAAACCAAGATTGTTATACGCGCCAACAGTACTACGTTTAGCTTCGGCATTAAAATGGCGTACTAACAACAGCAGGCATATCACCCCATATACAACGGGGAATATTTTTTCAATAGAAATATACTCGTAGTAAAACGCATTAGCTTGCCCATAAATCCCCAAATTGAGAAATAAATCTCGCTGGGTAGCAAGATCAAAACGAAAGCAAACAATATAAAAATAGAGTGGAGCAAGACCTACGGGTAAAAAATGAAGGCATTGTACAGGCCTCAAGCGGAATTGATCATGCAGGCAAAAACACGTGTACCAGTACAAAAGCGGCCCTAGCATAAAGCTGACAGCGCTTAGTATAAGATACGTATAGGGGAAAACCCCAAACACCTGGTGACGAATGGGTTCTGCCCAATATATAAGCGTATAAAAAACAGCGAGAACGTTGGCAAAGAAAAAAAGTGCTAAAAATAAACGCGCGTGATACGACCGACTTCTAACAATTAAATAAACAGCGCCAAGTAACCCACATACACCAATAGTTAGCAATAAGGTTACATCGTGAATATTAAAAAGAAGGGCTTTCATACGAATAGAGGTGACTTTTCTGTAAAGCGTCGAATATGTTTAGTCGGGATTTCAGCGCCCATAGTAACAACCTATAGGCCAGTCTATCGACGGCTACCCATGGCCAACTATATCGATTTATCAGGAAAAAAGCTTTGAGCTTACGCACAGGCTTGGTTTATACCGTTTTCCTTTAACGCCAAATCCCAGCTGCCTCTGCTTTAAGGGGAACTGTTCTTTGTATGTTAACCAAGCAAATCTATTATGGTTCTGCAGGCCATTTTGAAAAAAGAGTTTTGCACTCCAGCATTAGCGCCTTCAACGATACAACGTTTTAGAGGGGAGCCTAAGGTTCAATTTATTATAGGGCAATCAACTCTGCAGTTTGATTTGGCGACCCGCATACTCTCTAAAATACACCATTAAAAAACGCCATTAAAAAACGCCATTAAAAAACGCCATTAAAACGGTTCAGGAATACCCAAAAATTACCACTTTTTATTCTCGTAGTTTATTCTCGCAGTTCTTTCCGTAAAATCTTTCCCACATTAGACTTCGGCAAATCGTCCCTAAACACAATAACCTTCGGTACTTTGTAGGGCGTAAGATTTTTTCGGCAATAATTGTACACCGCTTCTTCCGTTACCTTCTCGTCGGCTGCAACCACAAACAATTTAACCACTTCACCACACTTTTCATCGGCCACACCAATGGCAGCGGCCTCAATAATTTGTGGCATCTGACAAATGGTATCTTCAACCTCATTGGGGAATACGTTAAACCCAGAGACGAGTATCATGTCTTTCTTTCGGTCAACAATCCTTACATAACCCTTATCATCAATTTCTGCCACATCGCCGGTGCGTAGCCAACCGTCTTCGGTGAACACCGTTCGTGTCTCGTCTTCATTCTCCCAATAACCAAGCATGACCTGAGGGCCGCGTACACATAATTCTCCAGCCTCACCGGTAACCGTATTGCCCTCGTCATCAATCAACTTTAACTCGGTTTCCTGCAAGGGCAAGCCCACGGAACCGCGAACAATACCACCGATAAGGTTTCCACAGACAACCGGCGAAGTTTCGGTTAACCCATAGCCTTCACACACTTCGCAACCGGTAATGCTTTCCCAGGCTTTTGCGGCATCCTCGGTAAGGGCCATCCCTCCTGCGGAGGTCACTTTCAATTTGGAAAAATCCAGGGCTTTAAACGGTTCGAAACGGCACAGCGCAGTAAACAATGTATTAATACCAACAAACACTGTAATTTGGTGTTTACTCAAAGTTTTGACCATACCCGCCAAATCTCGCGGGTTTGGAATTAAGAGGTTATGTTCGCCCAAAGAGAAAGCCGCAAGTGCGTGCAGGTTTAACGCATAAATATGATACAGCGGTAGACATGCCACAAACGTTTCAGCACCTTCATCAAACGCTGAGGGTATGTGCTCTACCATTTGCCATACATTATCAGCCATATTTTTATGACTAAGCATTGCACCTTTTGATACGCCTGTAGTGCCACCCGTGTACTGTAACGTCATTACAGAATCTGGATTGAGCACTGGCCGCTCAAAAGGCTTACCCTTTTTGGAAATGGTCGAGCGAAACGAAACCGCGTGATCAAATTTGTATGCTGGCACCATTCTCTTAACGTACTTGACCACCGAGTTAATTAGCTGGCGCTTCGGGAACGGGTGCAGGTCGGCAATGTTCGTTACAATAACGGTTTCGACATCGGTCTGCTCAATAATGCTGGCCGCATTATGTGCAATATTCGACAACACAACCAACGCTTTAGCTCCACAGTCACGGAGTTGATAGCGAATTTCACGCGGCGTATACAGAGGGTTGGTGTTTACAACTATTAAGCCTGCACGGACTGCTCCGTAAAGGGCAACGGGAAATTGCAGTAGATTAGGTAATTGAATAGCTATTCGATCACCGGGAACCAAACCTAAATCGTTACGCAAATAACGTGCAAATCGCTCAGATAACTGATCAATTTGTTTGTAGGTCAGCGAGTAATCGAGACACGTGTATGCCGTTTTATCCGCATAGGATTTAAACGAATGCTCCAAAAGTTCCAGCGCGTTTTTATAACGGGTTACCAATGGCGGCCTCCTAAAATTCAATTTCAGCGAATTGCATGGCTGCCAAAGCCAGCATGTTTTCTCTTCAACCCTGAGTTAGATCCAAGGGAACCCGTAAAAAAAAACCCGTTTTTCTCCGAATGCCAAGCCGGAATTAAAATGAGTATGACGCTAGCCACCTAGAGCGAATCGAAGCGGCTCACTGTCGTTTGTCTCCGGCAAACATAGCGCCGAAGGCAACAAAACCTAACACTGTAACCGTTGCACCTTGATGCTGCGGCTGCAGTCAGTGGTTTATTACCTTTAACAATAAACCTGTCAGAATTGGCATTCTTCCATAGAGAGAAGATTTTTTGCCCCGGACTTGATAGTTTCCTTCAGGGTTCTTGTTCTAGGCAGAATACGAGCGTAATAGAACTGTGCAGTTTTCAGCTTACCTGTATAGAAATCTTGGTCATCTTTAGTATTTGCTGTCAACGCCACTTCCGCCGCTCTCGCCCAAAAGTAAGCAAGGGTTACATAACCAGAGTACATCAAATAATCTACCGCCGCCGCACCCACTTCTTCCGGGTCATTCAACGCAGCCATGCCAACGTGTAACGTTAACTCACCCCACTCCTTGTTCAGGGTTGCCAATGGCTCGACAAACTCTTGCATTTCTTCAGTTTGTGCGTGAGCCTGGCAGTACTTGTGAATTATTTTAGTGAAACGCTTCAGCAGCTCACCCTGACTGGAAAGCACTTTACGACCGAGTAGGTCGAGCGCCTGAATACCCGTTGTGCCCTCGTAGAGCATGGATATACGCGCGTCACGGACATTTTGCTCTACTCCCCACTCGCGAATATACCCGTGCCCACCAAAGCATTGTATGGCTAAGTTAGCCGATTCAAAGCCGGTTTCGGTCACAAAAGCTTTGGCAATAGGTGTTAACAAGGCCAACAATTCACCTGCAGCAAGCTGCTCTTCACCCTGCGAAAACTGTTCGGTATCGATCAGCTGCGCGGCGTAATAGATAAGCATACGCGCACCCTCAGCGAAGGCTTTCTGCGTGAGTAACATGCGCCTTACATCAGGGTGGACAATTATGGGGTCGGCTGGCCCGCTGGGATTCTTGGCGCCCGATAGTGCGCGCATTTGCAAGCGGTCTCGAGCGTACGCTAGCGACTTTTGATAGCCTAACTCAGCATGAGCCAAGCCCTGGATTGCAGTACCGAGGCGTGCAGTGTTCATAAAAGTGAACATACAGTTTAAGCCACGGTTCGGCGGGCCGATTAGAAAACCCTTGGCACCATCGAAATTCATAACGCAAGTGGCGTTACCGTGAATGCCCATTTTGTGCTCAAGGGAACCACAGACCACCTGGTTTCGTTCACCGACACCACCGTGATCATTGGCCAGAAATTTCGGCACAACAAACAAAGAGATGCCCTTTGTACCCTCGGGTGCATCAGGCAGGCGGGCCAACACGATATGCACAATGTTTTCAGCAAGGTCGTGTTCGCCTGCGGAAATAAACATTTTTGAACCGGTAATGCTGTAGCTACCGTCTTCATTGGGCTCGGCTTTGGTTTTGAGCATACCCAAGTCAGTACCACAATGCGCCTCGGTTAAACACATGGTACCCGTCCAGGCGCCCTCTACTAACTTGGTGAGGTATTGCTGCTTTTGCTCGTCTGTGCCGTGTAATTCAAGGGTTTTCATTGCCCCGTGGGCAAGGCCAGGATACATAGACCATGACCAGTTAGCAGAGCCTGTGAGCTCGTTCAGTACCGTACCTAATGACTCTGGGAGCCCCTGACCACCGTGCTCCAGTGCATGACACATAGATGGCCAACCACCGTCTACAAACTGCTGATAGGCCTCTTTGAAGCCATCTGGGGTTGTAACCACGCCATCAACCAGCGTACAACCCTGCTCATCTCCCACACGGTTTAAGGGGGAGATGACTTTTTCACAGAACTTAGCACCCTCCTCCAGTATTGCGTCCACTAGCTCTCGGGTAGCATCCTCTGCACAGGGTAATGTACCCAAGTGTTTCTCGTAGCCTAGCAATTCGTATAGGGCAAACTCTATATCTCGCAGCGGTGCCTTGTAATCCGACATCAGAAATCCTCTCTCTATAGCGCTCCTCTCAGTATAGGTTGAGGAGCCGGGCTATAGATTCTCCTGCTTCAAGTTTTCAAACAATTACCGATTGGTGCGAAATCAGTGGCAATTCTTTACTGAGGTGGAAACTCTTCAAACAGTCTCGCTATGTATTGTTCCGCATTAACTTCCCGCTCTTCTGGTGAAAGTGTCTCTCTTATACGGCCATCGATAGTGCCGCGCCAGACAACCTCTTTGGTAGCAGCATCGATAACATCGATGATAACGGTCCCTTGTTGATAATAGGTGGTCTGACCGCTAGAGGAACTCATACCAACGCTGTAGCCATAGCCATAGCCACCTCTGTACATGCCAACAGAACTGGTCGGCTGACTGGTTCTCACTCGGTTCTCTACCACCACTTGGTGCCGCACAAGAAAATCAGCGTTTTCCTGCGCCACCTCTAAATAGGCTTTGCGCAGCTCGCTGGAAGTGATATTCAAAATACGACCAACCTCCAGTTCGGACACCTTGGGGTTGGCGAAAACGGCCGGGTCAACGGGTAAAATGCTAAACGAACGCAAGCTCGAAAAGTCAAAAGTTGTGCTGTAATCAATCGAAGGCTTTGTTGAACAGGCCAAAAGTAGCACCGGCAAAGCCAGCAATACCATACTAATTCTCATTATTTTCATACAAACCTCATTTTGGGAATTCATGAGAAGGATCTTCTCGTAATCGCGAGCGGTACTCGCCGGGTGTTTGCCCAGTCCATTTTTTAAACGACCGAAAAAATGCGCTGGGCTCATCAAAACCAAGCTTTTCAGCAATGTCGGAGTTAGACAGTTCCAAGCACGACAAGTAGTAGATAGCGGCCTCCATTCTACAATCGTCCTTCAGTTTTTGATAGGACACGTTGTCTTTGCTCAACTGGCGCCGGAGGGTTGTTACCGACATGTTTAGCTGGCTTGCCAACTGCTCTGCGGACGGCATGGCTCCGCTTACATCGCGCTTAAGAACATTCCTTACCTTTTCACCAAAACTAAGCTTTAACGGGTCTTGCGTCACGATATGATAGGGAGCCGTCCTAAGGAACAAGGACAAAGAATCGTTATCTTGAACTACGGGATAATCCAAACATTCAAGCGCAAATGTAAAACCATTGCGATCGCTGTTGTACTCTATATTCTGGTCTTCCACAAAGGCCAGCGGAGCGAAGCTTTTATGTTTATCGTATGTCAGCTGAATAGACTTCAAAGGAATAGTTTTTCCGGTTAACCATTCCGTAAATTTATGCCAGGTGATAATGGATGTGAGAATATTGGAAGGATCGGCCTGATCGATTAAATGATCGAAATCCTCGCCCGATATAGAATGAACCCGTGCCATAGCGACGATGGCTTGAGATTCTGTCGACTCAACCCGAAAACGAACTCTCATACCGCGGCAAATCTCAGAAAATTCACCGGCACGATTTATTGCCTGCTTTAAGTTGGTACAGCTCATTAGGGTAAGGCACATTAAACGGAAAGACCCCAATGGCACTTTCCCTCCGGTAAACATTCCAAACCATTCATCGGCAGCAACACGCATAACAGCCTGATACAACAACCCATAGGTTTTACCAGAAACCTCTTTCCACTTGGAAAGGTCAGCCCAGTCAACCTGCGCCAATTGCAAGATTTGGTTTCTGTCGCAACCTGAGGCTTCTGCCTGTTCGAGTAACCTTATGGCATATTCTGTAGGGATTGTTGAATCTTTAAGGCTCATTAGTCTTTGCTTTTAGTATTTTGCGCGCTGAAATCTAGATCTTCCTTTCGACCCTTCAGCCAACGTAATAAAACAGCGACCGGAAGCGCAACAACCACAATAGCCCCCAAAAGCACAACAATTATCCAAAAGCCTTGAATGAGTTTTTCTACTGGGTAGCCAAAACGAACAACCATCATCCACAATGACGCGCCACAGGCACTAAGAAGCACCATAAACTGGTAGCGTTTGTTGACCTTCAATCGTATTTTCAAATTACAAAAAACCTATTATAAAAAAGCTTTTTCCTGCGTCCATTCACAGTTTACCTGCTTAATTCCGGCCCCGGGTGAATGACCGCTACTCAAGCTCTCCCAGGTAAAGGTATGCGTACCGGTAAGCTCCGTTTCTAAATGCACGACCGCCGACACCCAGTACATGCGATTAAGCAGCGCCTCAAACTTTTCCATCCACTGGCTCCACTCATACTCTACCGCTTTGTATGAAGCGCCAAAATGCATAACTTCTGTTTGGTAGTGCTCTCCACCGCTTTCTATCCGCGGTATGGCAAACATTTCCTGACACAAATAAGGCCATTCATCTGCTTTCGGCAACGAAAGCATAGCATCACGGTTTGTGCTCCGACGCAGCTCGTCATCATTGAAGTGCACCGCATCTTTAATACAGCCGTATACAATGGATTCTTCCATCCACTCCCCCTAAAAAGGCCACCACCAGGATGAATCCAGGCGGTTTTCACACTTGTTGAGTTGTTGTTGGTACGTTCGAGCGCGGCTATCGACCTTTTTGGCGACAGATGTCAACCATGCTTTAGATTTATATGTGCCTCGTGAATAGCCGCCATGCCCTTCGTGATACGCAAGATACAACCTGTAAGTATCATTTGCTGCGATTTTATTCCGTTTCACGCTAATACTGTTGTACCAAGCAACAAAATCGATAGCATCCTCAAAATCGTCACGGTCTGCACCCCAACGGCCGGCTTTATCCTTGTACCAATCCCAGGTCTCATCTTTTGCCTGGGGATAGCCATACGCGCTGCTTTTGCGCGGCCCTGGTATAAAACCCAGTATTTTTTTTCTTGGCGGTTTGGCTTTAGACACAAACCGGCTCTCCTGATGCATCATCGCCATGTTTGTGGCAATAGGAATACCCCAATTTTTACTGGCTTTTTTCGCCTGCTTGTACCATTTGTCTTTTTCATCAAATATATGACAAATATTGTCCTGCTTCTTAGGGGGTGAAGACGCACAACCCACACATAAAACCGTGATAACAGCTAAAGCAAACCGGCGACTGAAAACACAAAAGAGGGTCATTCAAACGCCCCCAAAAACTGCACAAATGCAGCTTCGTCCATAACGTTTACCTCTAGCTTTTCGGCTTTAGCCAGCTTGGAACCGGCGCCCGGCCCAGCCACAACGCAGTATGTTTTTGCCGATACACTACCAGCCACTTTCGCGCCAAGGGCCTGCAATTTTTCTTTCGCTTCATCTCTGGCCATGGTTTCCAGCGTACCGGTCAACACCCATGTTTGACCAACCAAGGGTAATTCTGCGACCTCTACCGGCTCCTTCTCTTCCCAGTTTATGCCGGCCTTTTTTAAATCGTCGACCGCCTGTAAATTCTCATTTTGGCGAAAAAACTCATAGACAAAGTGTGCGACCACAGGGCCCACATCGTCAACCAACTGCAGTGCATCCGTGTCTGCATGGATAATATTGTCGAGTTTGCCAAAATGCTGTGCCAAATTGCGGGCCGTGGCCTGACCAACCTCACGAATGCCCAATGCGAATAAAAAGCGAGGCAGCGTTGTATTTTTACTTTTATTTAAGGCAGCCAAAAGATTGTCGGCCGATTTTTCCGCCATGCGCTCCAGCGCCGCCAATTTATCTTTAGGAACAGTAAATAGATCCGCTATTTGCTTTACCAAACCAGCATCAACCAACTGCTCAACCAATTTATCGCCTAGACCATCCACATCCATAGCCTGGCGGCTTGCAAAATGTTTAATCGCCTCTTTTCGTTGGGCCTCGCAAATTAAGCCGCCACTGCAACGCGCAACAACCTCGCCAGGAGCCGTTTCCACCGGGGAGCTGCACACAGGACAATGTTGTGGGAATTCAATGGCTTTTAAGGAAGACGTTATCTTGCTCGGAACCACAGCAACAATTTGGGGAATAACGTCGCCCGCACGGCGCACAACAACGGTATCGCCAACACAAACACCAAGCCGTTCAATTTCATCTCGGTTATGCAGTGTTGCGTTAGAAACCGTTACACCACCGACAAATACGGGCTGTAATCGCGCTACTGGTGTAATAGCTCCCGTACGCCCCACCTGAAATTCCACCCCATTTAGTGTGGTCATTTCTTCCTGAGCCGGAAATTTATGGGCAATAGCCCAACGTGGGGCACGGGAAACAAAACCCAGCTGCTGCTGTAATGGAATACTATTAATTTTAAAGACAATACCGTCAATATCGTAGGCAAGGGCACCACGTCGCTGCTCGAGCTGCCGATAATAATCTAGACACCCCTCCACCCCAGCTACAACCTTTAACTCTTCGCTTACGATAAAACCCCACTCTTTAAGGCAGGACAATATTTGACTGTGCGTTTTGGGCAATTCACCTTCAACATAACCCACATTGTACGCACACATAACCAACGGCCGACTTGCGGTGATCGCAGAATCCAGCTGCCGCAAACTTCCAGCTGCCGCATTCCGTGGGTTTACAAAGGGTTTTTCACCTTTTTCGGCTGCGCGCTTATTAAGCTTTTCAAAGCCCGCTTTAGGCATAAATATTTCGCCACGAACTTCTAGTACTGCCGGTATTTCTTCGCCCGCAAGCTGAAGCGGAATAGACCCAATAGTGCGGACGTTCTGGGTAATGTTTTCACCCGAAGCACCGTCTCCTCTGGTAGCACCTCGCTCAAGCGTACCCATGCGGTATAACAGGCTAACGGCAATACCATCGAATTTAGGCTCGCAGCTATACTCCAATGTTTCATCACTTTTAAGCCGGTCTTTAATACGTTTATCGAACGCCACCATATCGTCTTCGTTAAATGCGTTGTCTAACGAGAGCATAGGCATTTCGTGCACAACACTTTCAAAAGCCGAAAGCGGCGCTTCACCTACCCGCTGGGTAGGTGAAGACGAAACACGTAGTGAAGAGTAGGTATCCTCAAGCTTCTTTAGTTCCTGAAAAAGGCGGTCGTACTCAGCGTCGGAGATTTCGGGCTGATCGAGCAGGTAATACTGCTTGTTATGGTAATTAAGCTGTTTGGTCAGTTCAGCACAGCGCGCTACAGCCTGTGCCGTCGGCTGTGAAATTGAATCACTCATGCAGGGTTCTCAATTAATTAGCTTAACAACAAACACGTTACACGCGAGCCAGTCTTTGCTTGCGCTCATATTCCACCACCAGCTCCCTGTCGTAGTCGATAGTTTGTTGTTTCATTACGCTGCGGTTTTTATCCATTAACACACCATCTAAAGCTTCAGCCAACGCTTTAGACGTTTCGGCCATGTTGTCATAGGCTCGTATACAGATACCATCAACGGGCTCGCCCTCTTCGTCAGTTATTTCAAGAGGAAGACTTAAAAACAGACTCACGCCCGGGGTTTCAAATTCGTTCATTTTTGCAAGGTTAAAAGTACCCGGCACAACCATATTGGCCAAACTGAATACCACCGGGCCATCACCGTCGTCGTTAATGTGGCGATGAAATATATCCATAGCGCCAAGCTTCATCCCACGCTCCATCAACGCCGACAGCAGCCTATCCCCCGGAAAACGGCACCCCGAGCGCGCCATCACATTGATAATAAGTACTTCATCGGGCTGTTGAATATTTTGCGGTTCTTCCTTTACCTGTGCGGCTGAACGTTCGACAGACTTTGAACTTAACGCAGGTTTTTGCCCTATAGGTTGCGGCTCGGGTTGGTCTAGCTCAATACTTTCGTCGAGCGAATCGAAGTCACCTAATATCGGTTCGTTAACGCTCTCAATTTCGTCAACGGTTTCATCCTCGTTTTCACTCCCGTCATCGACCACAGAATCCATGAGCATGGGTACATGCTCATCAAGGTTAAGCGTAACCTGCTCCGGAATTCTATTAGGCGCCCCTACTGTCGTTTTCTTTTCGAGGTAGGTTTTTTTAATGTTCAAGTTTAAGTTCGAAACATCCTTATCTGCTCTTCGGCTGGCAACTCGAGCGCCACCACTTGGAAACTCACTATTGCTAATAGAAGCTTCCTCTTTATCTGCTTTAGTAACATTCCTCGAAAGCTGCAAATTTTCACGTCGAGACTGACGCATTCGACGAAAGGCATCCAATAGAATGCCCACAATAAGCAAGACGATAATAACCGTTAACCAATCTCGCATAACTGATATAAACCCCCAAATAAAATTCTTAGCCCAGACAGCGGTTATACCGCTGCCAACTCCGCGGCTTCTTCCACATCTACCGTTACCATGCGCGAAACACCCGGTTCGTGCATGGTAACGCCCATTAACTGATGCGCCATTTCCATGGCAATTTTGTTATGGGTAATGTAAATAAACTGCACCTGATCCGACATTTCATTCACCATTCGCGCGTAACGACCAACGTTGGCATCGTCGAGCGGTGCATCAACCTCATCGAGCATACAGAATGGAGCCGGATTCAAACGGAATATTGAAAACACCAACGCAATAGCGGTAAGTGCCTTTTCGCCACCAGAAAGTAAGTGAATCGTACTGTTTTTCTTCCCCGGTGGGCGCGCCATAATCGCAATACCCGTATCCAACATATCTTCCCCCGTCAGCTCCAGGTATGCATGGCCGCCACCGAACACTTTCGGGAACAACTCCTGTAACCCAGTATTAATCTGGTCGAAGGTTTCTTTAAACCGCGTTCGTGTTTCACGGTCAATTTTCTTAATGGCATTTTCAAGCGTTTCCAGCGCGTCATTCAAATCTTCGTTCTGTGCATCGAGATAGTTTTTACGCTCAGATTCGGTTTTATATTCATCAATTGCCGCTAGGTTAATAGGCCCTAGCCGACCAATACGATTGCCTATTTTCGTCAGGGTTTCTTCGAGGTAGGTCTCATCTTCATCCTCATCTAATACAGCCAACACGGTTTGCAGATCGAACTCCTGCTCCACTAATTGCTGTTTTAAGCCGTCACTCTGCACATCCAATGTTTGCGCATCCAATCGGGCTTTCTCGAGCGAACTACGAATATTGGTTATGGTGGATTCAATTTGATGGCGCTGCTTCTCAATGTCACGCAATGCGGTTTCCACCGCTTCTACCAATTGGCGAGTTTGCGTAAGCTCCTGCTCAACACTAATGCGTTTTTCCAGTAGCACTTCCAATTCGAGCTTATGTTCTTCAACAGGTTCCCGGTTTTCTTCAAGTGACGTTTTTAGGGTTTCGCGCCGCTCTTGCATACGACCCATTTGGTCTTGCAGGCGCTGGATTCCCTGCCGAATAGCATCTACCTGTGTTTTAAGCGATTGGTGGCGCATGGCCAATTCGTGGGCGCGATCTTTGTCATGGCGAGCCTTTTGTCGGGCCTGATCTAGCTTGCTGCGAATTTCGTCTCGACGATGCAGCAATTTTTCTCGCTCGTCGGTATCCGACTCCATGGCGCCAATAGCAGCCTGTAGTAAAGTACGAGCTTCTATAAGATTCTTTGATTCAGCATCCATTTGCACGCGCGCTTCGTTAATGTCACGCTCGGCACGCTCACGCCCCTCAACAACCTGTTCCACTTTGGCTCTACGGGCGCTGAGGTCGGCTTTTATTTCTCCGTATTTGCGCTTCATGTCGTCGGCTTCACGGCGAAGGTTGTCCCGATCTCTTTCAGCATCGGCGTGGCGTGATTTCGTCGCCTCAAGATCATCACTGATGCTCTCAATTTTCTCTTCGAGCGCCGCAATGCGTGTTTCCAACTGCTCCAGCTCTTGCTGGCGAGCAATAACACCCGCACCGGAATCGTCATCTTTAACGACTTTTAGCCAATTCGGCCCCAGCCAAATACCGTCTGGTGTCACTATTGACTCGCCCGCCACTAAAGCCCCACGCTTTGCGAAAGCCGTGGCAAGGTCTTCGGCTATTTTTATACCCTGTAGCAGCGATGAAAGATCGGCTGCAGAAGTAACCTTTGCCAGCAACGAATCTTCACCCGCCGAACCAGCTGCATTTGCGGTGGTTTCAAACAGGGTTAGCTCGCCGGCCTCTATACCACCAAGCGCGTCTGTTAACCCCTGTAGAGAGTCTTCTAGGCAAACAGCCTGCAATGACTTACCCAATACGACTTCAACCGCTTTAGCCCAACCGGATGCCACTTCAAGCTTTTCTGCCAAGCGCGGGTATTCGGCCAACCCTTGCGCATTCAACCAGTCGCCAATAACACCGCCAGACTGCCCCAACGCCGCCTGCTGCAAAGTTTCCAATGAAGCAAAGCGCCCACGTGCAGATTGTAATTCGCCGCGCAGTTGATCACGCTCTTCAGTGAGACCGTATTGTTTTTCCCGTGCGTCGGTAACAACTTCACTAAGAGACTCTACCTGCTCGGCCTTCTCTTCTAAGCCCAACTCTAGGGTAGCCACCTCTTCCTGAAGAAGCTCTATATCGTCTTTGACATCGCCGACAACCAGGCTGTCGCGCTCACTTTCCAGCTTTTCTATTCGCTCAAGTAAACGAGTTTGTACCTGCTCAAGGTACTTAATACGCGATTGTTGCACTTCTGCCTGTTGGCGCGGCTCGGCTGCACGTTGGTTAAACTGGTCCCAGTCCTGCTGCCAGAGATGCATGCCATCTTCTGCTTCCAGCAACACAGCGCCAGACTCCTCTTCCGCCCCTTTAACAATGTCGAGTTCCGGCACTATCTCTAGTAGCTCGGCTTCCCAGCCTTCGGCTTTTGCCTTATCGAGGGCAAGATGTTCTTCGGCCTCGGCACAATCGCGCTCAGTTTGCTGGATATCAACCTTAAGTTGACGCTCCCGCTCTTCGGCATGCTGAATGGCTTGCTCTATACGGGTAATATCGGAGCCGATGGCGTAGTAGCGCCCCTGAACCTCGTTGAAGCGATCACTCTTGTCGGTATACTCGGCACGGAACTTTTCAATCTCGGAATCCT
The DNA here is from genome assembly GCF_014218805.1 of Teredinibacter franksiae. Classification (NCBI taxonomy): domain Bacteria; kingdom Pseudomonadati; phylum Pseudomonadota; class Gammaproteobacteria; order Cellvibrionales; family Cellvibrionaceae; genus Teredinibacter; species Teredinibacter franksiae. Next base: position 180,485 of record NZ_JACJUV010000001.1, read on the forward strand.
GCCGAACCCGCTCCGTAATCTGAGCTTCAACTTTCAGCTCCAGCTGCTTGATTTCTTTATGTTTTTCTTCAGATTTTGCCTGCAGCATTTGATAGCGCAGCGCATGAAGTTTGGCCTTAAGTTCACGCTCTTCTTTTTTGAACTCTGAGTACTTTTCAGCCGCTTGAGATTGTCGCTCTAGGCGAGAAAGTTGCCGCCCAAGCTCTTCGCGAATGTCAGTCAAGCGTTCGAGGTTTTCGTGTGTTCGACGCATGCGGTTTTCAGTATCGCGACGACGCTCTTTGTATTTGGAAATGCCAGCGGCCTCCTCCACATACACCCGCAACTCTTCAGGCTTGGCTTCGATCAGGCGCGAAATCATACCCTGCTCAATAATCGCGTAGCTACGCGGCCCCAAGCCGGTACCCAAGAAAATATCGGTAATATCACGCCGACGACATTTACTGCCATTAAGGTAGTAAAAATTCTGGCTTTCGCGGGTTACCTTACGCTTAATCGATATTTCGTTATATCCAGCAAACTCCCCAACTATGGTGCCGTCACTGTTATCGAAAATCAGCTCGATAGACGCCTGCCCTACGGGCTTTCGACTACTAGAGCCGTTAAAAATAACGTCTGTCATGGCTTCGCCACGCAGGTTCTTCGCCGACGATTCCCCCATTACCCAGCGCACGGCATCGATAATATTCGACTTACCGCAACCGTTGGGCCCAACAACAGCGCAGAGGTTACTGGGGAAATTGACGGTGGTGGGGTCTACAAACGACTTAAACCCGGCCAGCTTGATACATTTCAACCGCATAAAGAGAAAACACCAGTATTTATTGCACTCCCAGAAGAATATCCAAAAGTGAGATTCAGAGAAAACAGCCGATTCTACACAGATAGACCCGGCTAATCATCAGTGATTTTTTTAATTTTAGGGGCACAAAATACAGCGCCACAAAACCGCTTATTTTTTGATCAAAAACAGGCTAATCTATCTGCTCAACAATTTTAAGCGATACCGTACCCGCATGCTCTGCCACAATAATTGGCCCCTCTGCCACCTGCCAATCACCGGCTTGCGGTATAGCACTGCCTGAACCACTGATACGCGCCACCACTTCCACCTGAGGGAAGCTACCAAGATCCATACCTGGCGCCATCGCGCTGGTTTTATCGAGCGTAATTCTAATCGGTAAATCAGATACTTTTAGCTTTCGAATGGCCAAAGGCATTTTGGGCCCCTGCCAAGCTCGCGCATACACAAAAACCTGATCATCAGGGTTTACGCTAACAATATTCTTATCGTAACTGACCGAAACACTTATTTTCGGCCCATCGGCGGACTCTTTTTTCTTACCTTTACTGCTCACTTTTTCCGACTTTGATAAGGCCGCTTGAGCGCTGGCAATACCCGATGACAACGCCACAGAAGCGGGGGAATTTGGGTCTAGCTGAGAAATAGCCAAACTCCAATGGTCTATAGCCGTCTGGTAAGCACCCGACTGGAAGGCCTCTATACCGGCCAAACCCAGTGCCGTGGGTATCCGTGGGTTGAGCTGCAACGCCATCTGAGTATTTTCACTGACTTCCGGCGTTATGGTATTACCCGCTCGTAAAAACAACGCCTGTGCTAACTCCGCCATTACCTGGGGGGCATTGGACTCTAGCTCGAGCACCCGCCGATAGGCACGCACCGCCTCATCGTGATCACCAAGATCGGAAGAAACAGACGCCAACAGATACCAGCTCTGACTGTTGGTGGGCTTCTGTTCAAGGCGGGTTTGCAAGCTTTGTAACAGGCTCTCGCTAACCTCCCGCCTCTCGGCCGGGTCCGTTGCATGCGCCCTTTTCATCGACAATTGGTATATATCCCAATCGGCCTTACCTCCGACCGCGCCATAAAATATCAATGCGCAAAGCGGCAATGCTAAAGAAAGCCCAAGCACAGGTAAGCGGCTTTTAAAGCTGGCGATTATGGGCCTTTCAGACTGCGCGGCTAGGTTATGCGTTTCGGCTGACAGGGTTTTTTCGAGGTCGGCTTTTAGCTGTTGTAACTCTACCTGTTCAATTTCACCGCGAAAATGGGTTGCTTCCAGTTCCTTTATTTGATCCTGATACACGCCTTTGTTCAATTCGCCTTGCTCATCGGCAAGAAGTTCCCGTTTCTTTTCTCTGCGCACAAACACCGTAGGCCAAATAAGAAAGCCTGCCGCCAATACACTGAGCGCCAAAAAACCTTGCCAGAAAGGAATATTCACTGAGTCCCCTTTAGTTTATGTATTATTTTTTTACTGATCGCCGAGCTGAGCGGTGTCACTGTTACTTTCAGCAGCGCTATCAGCACTATGGTTTTCACCCTTTCTTCCATCCAAGCGTCTGCGCCTAAGCAGTATCACTAAAAAAATCGACAGGCCCACAACAGTCATAAGCACCGGCGCCCACCACAATACCAACGTATTCTTTTGCACGGGTGGCCGGTAGAGCACAAAATCGCCATAGCGATTGACCATATACTCCTTAATTTCGGGGTCTGTACGACCTTCCGTAATCATGCGAGCAACTTCATTACGCAAGTCTATGGCAATTGCGGAGTTGGAATCGGATAGGTTTTGGTTTTGGCATTTCGGGCAACGAAGCTCTTGGACCAAAACCTGATATCGCACCCGCGCCGATTCAGATTCGAATGCATACGCATCTATTGCCGCACGCGCCTCAACAGCACCGATAATGACAGCCAGCAACAACAGATTAAGACAGAACGTTTGAATTCGCAGCGTAGGTATGGCCAAGTCAGATCCCCCATAGAATAATGCAAACCATTATAGCAGCCGCCTTTCACACAGATATAGGGCAGCCATAAAATGCTGCGAACTGCGCACTATTTCGCCAAACCGAACCGAAATAATTCAATTCATTGATCACCCTTTACCCACTGACCAAGAACCACCTAAAAACAATAACGAATGTGTCATAAAGGTATTGACCGCCCAAGAAGAATCATTACAATAGCCGCTCCTTTCGGGGGTGGTTAGCTCAGTTGGGAGAGCGACGGCCTTACAAGCCGTAGGTCACAGGTTCGACCCCTGTACCACCCACCACTTATCTCCTGAGATATGTGTTACGAAAGTCTACCGCGGCCCGGTAGTTCAGTTGGTTAGAATGCCGGCCTGTCACGCCGGAGGTCGAGGGTTCAAGTCCCTTCCGGGTCGCCATTATCAGATATGCTCTAGCCCTTCCGGGGCGTGACCTAGAGCGAATGTAAGAGATACTTCTGGGACGTTTTGGAAGAAGAGAAACCCGCCAAGTGCGGGTTTTTTTGTGTCTATTTGTTCTGTGGCAGCGCCCTGCATGGTAAGGTTTTAAGCGTTACTTTGACCCACAGTGTGTGATCCCCTTTATGCCCGAACTCGACCAACTCAAAACCGACATCCAGCACATTCGCACTCAGGTGCGACACATTAAAATCCTTGTGATTATCGCTTCCATGGTTGTGGTTGCCTCACTGGCTTGGACGCTCCTGTAATCCCCTTACCCCTTACCCCTTACCCCTTACCCCTTACCCATAACAGCGCTATAATTAGCCCTAATGTTAGCCCTAAAGTTATGAGGTGATTCTATGTTACAGCGGGTTATGTGTGGCTTCGCCACATCCATTAGCAAATTCAAAAATAACCCCGGCGCTGTGTTGGCGGAAGCTGACGGTGATGCTGTGGCGGTGTCATCCCACAATCAAATCCAGTTCTATGCGGTGCCTGCGCACCTGTACGAAGACATGGTGCAATTTGTGGAAATGAGCCAACGCGGCACGGCAGAACTCAACACCGCACCGGGTAAGTTTGCGTTAACCGAATCCATGGTTGATAGCATGACCGAGCAACTGCAAAACACTGACAACGATCTGGGGGATTTTGTCGAATGCCAAAACAATTCATAAAGGGAACGGACAACAAGCCGTTTGAGATTGTCGAAGACGATCACAACAAAACACCAGCCACGGATACCACGCCCAATAAGCACCGCTACGACCAGCAACTGGCGCGCGTTACCAAAGCCACCCACACCGCAGTGAAAAAGCGTTAGGGGTGACCGTGGCAAAGATACGACTCTTTCAAAGCAAACTGATGGCGGATGCCTTGGGTGCGGATGCGGCAAAAGATTTACTGGCAGACTTTCGGCTGTACAAAGAAAAGGGGGTATTACCCAACACCTTTGGCCGTGATGCGCCCTATGACTTCACCAGCAACCGCCGGTTTTTGGAACTGCAACACATCCACTTAAAGCGCAACGGCGAAACCTTCCCGGTTAGGTTGCTCCAGTTCTCGCGCACGTCCGGTTATGTGCTGGTGTACTGCCCCGGCTTTTTTGATAGCAGCGCCTACCTGTTGATCACCGTCATTAAGCACTGGGATCACAGGAAACCCAAAGAGGTGGCAGGTACCGACAAAGACCCCAACCTGATGGCAAAGCTGGAAGCTATCGCGGAAGGGTTCAGGGAAAAATTTTAAGTAATGAGTGGGAAGCCGACCAGCTACCGGTTGAGGGGGGTGCAGCGCTTCCCCGATCCCCTCATGCAAAACGTTGGATAAAACAAAGGCCGCACTCGCGGCCTATATGCACCCTCAGAGGGCTTGAATGAAACTACACTTGATCGAAAAAGAAAATTTACTTACCCGAGACGACAAAGCTACCCAAAACTGGAAAAGTGGTTTTTGGGCAATTTCTCATGAGGTGGCTGATCAACTAATAGGCGGCGATATTTTTCTGCACAAAACGCAAAATAAACCGTCATTTTTTGGTGGTAAGATTACTGGCTATTCTTTACAAGATGAAGGCCAATGGAAAGGCCGAATTATTTTTGAGTTTACAGCGACAAAAGAGCATAAAAATGTAAAAACCTCAAAATCAGGCTGGAGTATGGAAAAGAAAATTGTTAAGTGAAGGTGCACAAAACACGGAAATTTAAATAGGCCGTTCATTGAGCGGCTTTTTTTTGTTTACAAATGTAAACGCTTGGTTGCGCGGCTTTATCAGCAGGCACAATAAAAACTTTTCAACCCAACTTTATTAGGAGAAAAAACATGATTGAAACGCTAGATTCAGCACACATTAAATCAACAGCCGGAGAGCGGCTTATTGGCGATTTAACGCCTATGCTAGACCAGTTTGTTAGTAAGCACCTAGAGCTACCGACGCCACGCGGATTTCACAACAAGCTTAATAAAACATTCGATTACAGGGTTGCCGACGAGGATGACGATATTGATGTTTCAATACTTAATAAACCCCCTACCGAATGGATTACAAAGCATAAGAGTTTAACCCTGTATTTGCGTTACAAAGATACTATTAAGCCGTGGCCTTATCGCACACTTATTGTGGCGGTAATAGAGGTATCGCCCAATAAAAAAGGCTTAGGGACAGAGCTATTTAATGCGCTAGAAACGATTGCGAGGCGTCACGGTTTTTTTGCGGTCGGCATAGAGTGCGCAAATCCCGGTATAGCCGCTTTTGCCGAAAAACGAGGTTATAGGTCACTAGGCCATGAAAGCCTTATTAAAACTCTGCACGATTAACACGCTAAACCAAACCATGCAAATAGGTAAATTATGTTAAGAACAGTTGAATTTTCGAAAAACGATATGGCTTACGGAATGAAGATAGGGCTTAAACTGCAAGAGTATTCTGTTATGTCCTATTTAAACTATCTTGGATGCAAGGGCGATTTTGTTTTCGCTTGCCGAAAGACCGCTTGCAAGCAAATGCCTTTAATAAGCACAAAGCCTGATACTTTTTATCGGCACTATGTCAGGCTTGAAAAGCTAGGATTAATTAAATATAGGCGTGAAAGCGATAAAATTACATTTACAGACGCTGGCTGCATTTGGGAAGGAACGTGCCATAGCGATTAATGTGGCAATAGTGTTTTATTAAAAATCTCGCTTATCGTGGGCTTTTTTTAATTAATATTTTCTACTCGCCGACAAATCTCGCTGCTAAGGCTTTTATACAGCCGATCTGAATTTTCAAAATATTCTTCCGTAAATTTTCGGTACACTATGCCGTCTCCGACTGACCAACGATCCCAGTCGCTGCTTAAAAGCCGCTGAATGCTTTCACGTTTAATTTCAGCCAGCAGGCAGCGCACGGCTAACTCTTCGTTGTCTAAATCTTTGTGCGGTCTGGCTTTTTTGTTTGGGAATTCTATAAGCTTCATTTTTTGACCCACAGTGGTGTTGGGTTTTAGGGTTTTAGGGTTTTAGGGTTTTAGGGTTTTAGGGTTTTAGGGTTTAGGGTGTTGGGTTTATTTTTTCTGGTATTCGTCTGTTCGGTTTATATTAAATCTTGGTTGATATTTGTCTGTGGTGTAGGTTTGCTTTGCGCCACTGGGTGTAAGCGTAATATCTTTTTTTGGCCTGCTCTGGCCAGTGCGAATTACCCCAATCCTTGGGGTATTAGAATAATCAATTACAAAGCCCATCGTTATTTTCCGTCGCTTTATTTAATCTGAGGATTACCCGGAATATGGCTAAAACCTTCACGCAATGTGCGTTCTGTCGGCTTTACGCTGCCAACGGTAATACTGCCGCTGCTGCCAAATCCTTGCGTAATCTTAGCGCTGGTTTTTCCTTGCTGGGTTTTAGTGGGCAGTTCATTTTTTGATTTTTTCATGAGGGTGCTCCTTTTGTGGTTTTGGTTTTTTGTTTCTGGTTTTTTGTTTTTAGTAGATTAGCATGCGGCTTATTTTTGCGCCCTAATTTTTAGGGCCGGGGGCATAGGGTTTATTCTATTACTTTTTTTAAATAAATTGAGGAGAAAATACGATGATCGATTATCCTGTTGAACGTATTGCAGCGCTTAAAAAAGAATTACCTAACTTGCCTGACCTAGAACTGGTTAATGTGCAATCCCAATTGCGTGAAAGCCTGAGCGATAAAAATCTTACCGCAGACGATAGAGCGATTCTGATTGAAGGTTTTAAGGAGGTGATCAATGAGGTTTCGCGTCGTGATTCTACAGTACCCGTTGATCCATTTTACGATCCAGAAGTGGGTGACTTAATTAAAAGTTTTGCTGAAGAAGAGGACGATGAGCTAGAGCTTAAATTACATGAAGCGTCTAAAACATTTTATGGGGCTTCGGCCTTTGATCTGAAAACAGAAAATGTTTTGGAAGCCAAGAAAATTATTTCGGCTGTGCAGCAAACTCTGGCACAGCGCGAAATAGATGCTGAGGGTGATATGCACGCACAAATTGAAAAAGGTGGGCACTTCGATTATTCAGGGGCAGAGATTCAGAAACAAATTAATGCTGAAATTGCGGAGAAACAACGCAAGCAAAGCTTAGGGGTTTATGAGTAGTTTTTGTTTTTGTTTTTGTTTTGCTTTTGTTTTTGTTTCTTATCAATTTGTGACCCACAGTGTGTAGGTGCTTAGGGCTCTGGTTTATATGTTATCCATACTGCCTTGCAATCAGCGCCAAATCAAGCGCTGTGAATCTTCTGTCGTTTATAGTTGGTGGTTTAATATTTTGTAGTTCGCCGCTTGTTTCCTTTTCTAGAAAATCTTTGAATGCTTCCAGTGCTAGTTTGTTGCTATTCGCAAGGTTTTCTAAATGCTTCATGCTCTTCTGACTGGGCGTTACGCCAAGTGCTTTTAGTGTTTTTCCTGTTGAGTAACATTCTGGGCTGGCTGTTTCGTACTTTGGCATTCGAGGGAGCTTGTCTCTAATTTCAGTCTGGGCGAGAGCCCATAATTTGGTATATATATCCTGCTGGCATAGCTCGTCTTTAAGCGGTGTCAGTTCATTCTGAATAAAATCGACCAGCTCATTTTTTGTGAGCGTTGGCGCCTCTGCTAAATAGCCTTGAATTTTGGATATGGCTTCTCGGGTGCGAGTGGACATTGTTACTTTTCTCATTTTCTTCATTTTAGCAGCTTGCATTTAGTAATTTTCAATTTCCATGTATAAGTTAGTGTGCTTTGATGCACCCTCTAAATCAGGGTACAAGGTGGAGAAATTTATATTCATCCTGTTTAATGCTTTTAGGGCGCTTATACGCTCAGATTCGGGAATTAGTAACTTTTGAAGGTAGGCTATACTATCTTCGCCTTTTGAATTCCTAGTAACCCAGTCTTCTATAGACCCTATGCTTATACTAAATAAGCCGCTTTGGCTAATAAGGCGACTATTGTCGGAGATATCTGGCCGATAAAATGTTAGGTGATCCTGATTCTCGAACTGGTACGCAAGCGATTTGAGTGGATTACTTCCTCTAGCGAGTTCCCCCCGGATAGATTCGAATCTGACGCTTTCTATAATTTCAGCATGTTGCTTATAAAAGCAATATACAGCCCGGTACTCGTTCGCACCTTTGGTAGCATCTTGATCCGCGAATGCGAAAAAAGCCGCTACGTACGGAGATTCAGTCCAATCGAGCAGGGGCGTATGAAGGCCATGGTGCTGGCCTAGAGCCCACAACTCTCGAGGGTCTTCTATTTTTCTTAGCTCCTCCGCAGCAAGTTTCCCGCTGCAAGCATATCGGAAGCGTTTATCCTGCTCCTCGAAAACACTGCTGCTACCATTTACCTTTGAAGAACGGTCAAAAGCAGATTCGAGTTTCCAGTTCTGTTCTCTCTGGCCTCTCCATATACACGAGTTTTGGTCTAGCATATTAGTATTGAGGTACTCGCTGAATTTTGCCCAACTCTCGAAATAAACTTCAGTGTAACCATCCGTAATTAGGTTTTTTTTCGGCCAATATTTTATTTTTCTTGTTTCCATAACGTAAAACCTCTTGTGCCGACAATATCGGTTTTGGGGTGGAGATCCGCGTGTCGATGGTGGGGAAGCACTGAGCGAAATAAATGATACATGCGCCATTTGACTTTTGGTACTTTGGCGAAGTGGGAACTATGGATGTTACTTCGCGAATTACGAATTTTTTGGGGTGCCCCCCTGTCGATAAGCCTATTCGTAATAATAAATTTTACTACACATAATGATATTTTGTGTACTACTCCGCGCACTTAATCAATTGACTTGCGTTGATTCGGCTGGCAGATTAAAAAAAATCTAATTGTGTGTACTACTCCAGCCCAGAGGTATCAAGGTTATGAATGAAGTTCAACCGCTCCAAGACACAACAGACATTCAGCGCATTAGTGAATTTTTATTAACGCATTACAGCCAGACATTTAGTGATTACTGGCTATTTGGGTGCTGCGTTGCATTACGTGTAAGTGATTTGCTCGCAATTAAGTTTTCCGACATTAGAAAGCGCAAAGGTATTCACTACCTAATCGTCAAGGAAGCTAAGACTGGCAAGAGCAAAGAAATTGAGCTTAACATCGTTGCGGCTGAAATATTTACTCGCCGTGCCAAACAGAAAGGCGACGTTTTTCTGTTTCGTAGCAATTGGAAGTACCACACGGAAACCAAGCCTTTGTCACGCTCTGCATTCAGCAAAGCTGTGCAGGATGCCGCGCCAAGTTTGGAGTTGGTTATTGGTACGCATTCAATGCGTAAAACGTTGGGCTATCACACCTACAAGCGCACCAATGATCTGGCGCTTGTCCAGAAAATCCTAGGGCATTCATCAAGTGCTCACACGCTGCGTTATATTGGAATTAACGCGGAAAAGATTAACCAGCAATTTGCCGCTAATTATTTTTAATTAGCGGGTAATTCGTGAATTGGTCTAGTGTGGCTATACTGGCGTTCTACAGTCTGGCCACCCGTCTGTGCAGGTGGCCCCAAGTTAAGCGTTACATTTATTTCAGAGCCAGTGGCAGCACCTTCAATAAAATCGCCATCCAGTCGGGATAAATAATTTAGCGCGCTGAGCTTATCGGCGTCTCGCGTTTTTTCATTTTCAAGAATTTTTTTTGCTTCATACCTTTTAACATGCTTTGGAAAACCATGAAGTAGCGCATCCAATTCTTCATACCGGCGGATCAAAGCAACGATTTTATCATTGCGCATCAGCCGAAACCCTTGCAGGTAAGCACTCCGGGGAGAGTAGCCTGCTTTTTTGGCGGCCTGAGTTTGGTTGCACTCACCGGATGCCATGGCTTTTGCAAATACTACATGCTGCTTCCGTAAATCGGCCTCTCGTGTATGCAATTCACGCTTTATTGACAATACAACATCAGCTTGCGGCTGTTCTGTCGTAGCAAGTTCCTCATAAATCTGGTTTCGGTTGGCTATGGTTCGTTTGCCGCCCATGGCAATAACCCTCGAATTAATACATACGTTGAGTATACACCGACCTGCATTAGCGCCCATCAAAAGCCCAACACCTGTGGGTCACTACCCGCAAAAACGTAGGAGCGCATGGTCAGCACCTAAAACCTTGTGGGTCATAAATGCCCTCCAAATAAAGCAAGCCACACCCGTTAACAAGGTAACAATTCAGCTAATCGGCGGGCATTCGGCACCGCCGATTAGGAAGTCGGGAACAAATACCCGCCGCGCTAATAAGCGGCGGGGTATTTTTCCTATAGGGCCGCCGCTTATTAAAGCCCAAATTTCAAGCCGCCGATTTGACCCACAATAGTGTTGATTCATGCGCTAATGCGCGGTTGCTTCCTCGTTGCCTTCCCGCGCATTAAAATCAAGGTATGTTTGCTCAAACTCACGGTTGCGCTGCTCTTCCCGCTTTTGAGCCTCCTGTGCGTCCACGATAAGCGCAAACGCTCATTTTTTACGTTAAGGCCATTCATTAGGGTCAACCCCCCCTTATATAGGGGGGGGGTTGACCTGAACCTAATAAATTTATGGCTCGAAAGGTCAACAAAAAAAATAGTAATAATTCCTACAAGCCTTTATTTAGTTGAATCGTTTAGCGTACGAACACTTAGAAAACGTGCGCAAGGCAAACGTGAGTCTTCCGCAACGTGAGATTCAAGTACAGGTTGATCGAGGTGTTTTTGAAACCCACAAGGTGACGTTGGTTTATCCAAACCTGCATCACCGGTCACCGGATGGAATTCTGCAAGGCGATACCTACCGGGAAAATTTTCACAAGATTTGTGAAGTGGCTGGTGTGCGGTACAAGCACAAATTCAAGGAAGGCCAAAACCGGGCAGTTAACCATTGCCGCCATTCGTTTACATCCCAGATGAAGACTCACGATATGGAATCGGCATTCCTCACAGATCAGCTTGGTCACACCGACGATACAATATTGAACCAACACTATGGAACGCTGCTAGTCGATGAAAATTTGTCGCTGTCAGTCGAGCTACAAAACAAAGCCATTGAGCGCATATTTGAGCGTTTGAGGGGGTAAAACGGGCATCTAGGGTGCTGTTAGAGCTGAAAACCGGGCAAACACCGAAATTGTTTAAAATATCAGCGATTTTGGGACGTTTTGGGGACGTTTTCGGGGCTGGGACGTTTTTCGGGACGCTTACAGAGCACTTTAGAGTAAAGGATAGCAAGCGTGGTAATACTTAACCGTTGGTTAATGCCTGCATACCGCTTACAGAAAGAGGTTGGAAAATGAGCAATTTTAGGGGTAGAGGGTTCAAGTCCCTTCCGGGTCGCCAGATACAAAAAAGCCCCCTACTCTGTGAGTAGGGGCTTTTTTGTATCTGCTACTTTAATAAGGTTCTAGCTTAATAGGCTGCACTTGACCACTGCTCAGTGGCGAAACTAAGCTCTCATCTATTGTAGATACCCAGCTCACCTAATACCTAAAATTTAAACCCAAGCTAATTGCTGCGCCTCTCGGAGTGTCCGACCCATTAATCTTCACACTATCTAGGGTCGTGGATACATCCACACTGAGCACATCAAACACTGTAGCGCCCGCACTTAAATACTCCAGCCCATCATTAGATAAGTTACTACGGTACCCTAAACGTAAATTCGGCATCCATTTTTTTGAGCTTTGGTAAGCGCCAGCAATTACAAACCATTGATAGTCATCCCCAAAAATATCGCCCACTTCGTTCATATCAATTTGCGTATTCACGCTCCAACCACCATCGCCACTAAACAGAGATGCATCAAACCTTAATAGAGGATCAATTTTGTAAGTCGACTCCTTAGTGAGCTTTCTTATGGTTTCTACCTTCCAATAACGCTCACGATCGAAGCTTGGAAATGAAAACTCTGCACCGGTCAAATCATTAGCTGTAATACCAACAGCTAGGTTACTACTAACCCACATAGCACCAATATCTAACCCTAGCCTGCTCGAGTAGCGATAATCAGTTTCCCGGATATCATCAAAAAGCTTTTCTGAATCGCTGAGCTCGGCAAAACGAGTATCCAGAAAGGCAAGCCCCGCCCAATATATTTTGGGCTTCAGACCAAAGAACAAAGCCCCCTCTTCAGACCGAAAAAATTCCCGACTGTAATTAAAAGAAAGACCACTAATATTTGCGCCTTTAATTAATAGAAGGCTGTCATTCGTAATTTTTAGGTTTGCTGAGTTTTCAGACGGGTTAACGATAAGCTGAAAATCGTCGCTTAGAGCAAAAACAGTCTCTGTCGTATCGGGTGGTAGTTTTTTAGCTGCTTCGAGCTGATTGCGAGCGATCTCTTGGTCAAATTCAAATGAATCGAACCCCCCTCGGGCTTTAGAGGCGAAAAACGAAAACAACTCAAGCGTTACCGCACCACCCCATTTGTCGTTTGAAATATGGATGGGAAGCGTTCCATAAAGCTGAGATTTAGCATAAGTTTCTTCAGCAATAATAGCCGTGGCTGAGGCAAAAAAAGTAGCCTGAGACTGCACGGCATCCCACCAACGTGCAAATTCCGGGTTTTGGTCGAGTATATCCTGAAAAGTTGGATTACTTGGAAGGTTTACCGGTTCATCGGGCAGGTCGGGTGGAATAGACCCATCTCCAGGCTCTTCCCCGTTAATTACATCACTGATCAGATCGACCAACATGAAAATATTGTCGACGTTGCCGTATTCCAAACCACCACTGAATGAAAGACCCATCTCTCTTTTAAATTTGGTCGGCAACTCGGCACTAGCCGCAGGGGCCGCCGGATTATAGATGCTGGAACCCATTCCGTGAGAGTAATTTGCTGAGCCAAGCGTAAGTGCGTTACCCGCCCTAGCAACGCCGGTACTTGCAGAAGCACTATTAAAAGCGAGGAGCAACGAAAAAAAACTAGCCCCAATAAATTTGTACATACTATTACTCTGGTAGACCTCAGCACCCAGCCAAGTATATCAATCAATCATAAGCCTGCAACGAAACTCCCCCCAACATAATCGCAACATCGAAGCGGCTAATCATCCACTATTTTGTTGAACGTCAAAAAACAACATGGAACACCAAGTAACGTGATTTTCGACCTATGCGCTCCCAATTTCACCGTCAGGAGGCTTGAACCTATGCGAAAAGCTCTTTATACACAACTATTTGGTGTGCGGGCAATTAAAGGCTCGCAAATAATATCTCTATCGTCACCGCCCAGCTCACGACCACTCCAAGCAGATCAGTTTATGCATGATCTTGCCAGACCCTGACCTAAAGAACATAACACAAATTAATCTAGCAACGATTCGTGTGTTTTCACCCATGCTACCCATACCCACTCTGCCGTAACCACAAAAATTCAGCGCAAAAAAATCCGGAGCCAGCTAAAGGCCGGCCCCGGACTCATCGATGAAGACAAACTAAAATCGATTTACCAGGAAGCCTCTAAAATACTCCACTTCCTTTCATCTAAGCCTAGCCACTCACCCCAACCAGCGGTATTACTAATAGGGTCATAGGCATGGCCATACAAACCGCCGGTATCTCCAGACTCTGGGTTAATAGACCAGAAACAGCTTTCTATGCCCTTTTCAGACAAGTAGCTGGAGAATGCATTTTGCCACTGTAGATCGACAACACCGGGGCTAATGTGAGCCCAGCGATCCTGGTCACGAATCGAGGCCTTATCGGGCCAATCAATATTGCCGCCCCACTCGCCGACGACCATGGCGTAGCCTAAATCTCTTAGGTAACCAAAGTGCTCCTCCCAGCCAGCGCGTAAAATCGCGGCATCAATAACGATATTACAACCATTGTCACCAGCCTCGTCACCCTCCAATCCCTCACACGCTGGTTGCCCTGGATCCATAAACATGCGTTGCACGAACACAGATGGGCCATAAGTATGGGGTGAATACACCAACCTCTCTTTGGGAATATTGGGCGGACTGTCCCCCGCTTCAAACAAATTCTCACCCCAGTTTGGATTAGTGAATATTTCTCCATGGGGAATATCGACTTTGTCATCGGGATTCCCATCCTGATTGCCAGCCGACGCCGAAATACCCTGCACGAACACCAATAAATTCGGATTCACCTCATCGATAGCCTGAAAGGCAGCTGCCGAAAGTGATGCCCACTCGGCCCAAGTGTAATCCCATGGCTCGTTGAAAATATCAATACCGATAATATTATCTACACCCAACTGTGTCGATAACCCCGCTAGCTCCCGCAGAGTATTCAACCATGCTGCTTGGCCGTACGCCTGAACGTTGGAGACAGAGCCAGGGTTCCCCGAAGCGGCACAGGAAGAATCTTCTCGGGTGAAATCGTAATTATCTCGATCTGCATCCACATAAGGGGGTCGCGAATCCAAACGGCCTGCTCGCCAACCCACATAATTTGAACAGGAGTGAATATCGAGCATTACCTCAATACCGTTGGCATCGGCAGCCAGAATAAACTGCTCCATGGCCAGTCGGGCATTGTCCACCCGCACTGAGGCGTGATTCTTCAATACGTTTCCTGTTCCCTGTGAGTCATTTGGGTCGAGAGTTTGGGGGGCAATCGGGAAGCGCACGACGTTTATGCCCTTCGCCAACAGGTCGTCCATCGTATCTTGAATCGTCCTTCCGGTACCGGCATTGCCATTGGCCCAGAAAGTATTTCCCATGTAAAGCTCCATAGGTGCACCGCTGGGGTTTGCGGGATCGTCAGAGGGTTCATGACGCCCTTCTAGCCCAAACCAAGATCCACAACGCACAGGGAATACATCACCATTTTTAGTGATATTACCTGAGCCATCCACCCGAAAAATAGCATTGCCATTAGCGCTGGAACTTGAACTACTGGAACTTGAATTACTAGAACTTGAAGAAGAATTACTCGAACTGCTTGAACTGGAGGAGTCACTGGAGCTGGAGGAGGAGCTGCTAGAACTACAATCACTTACAATACCCCCGCTTCCCCCCTGAGCTTCACAAGTGTTACTGCCAATACAGCTCTGATTATTTTCCCAGCCCCAACCGTTATTTTGATTTTCACACAAAGGCCATTGGCCCTCGCCGTACCACTGACAAACTTCTTCGCATTGACCACTGGAAGAGCTTGAGCTGCTGCTCGATGAAGAGCTGCTCGAACTAGACGAAGGAGTGCTGGAGGATGAACTACTAGACGACGAGCTACTTGAAGAACTCGAATTAATACCATCGCCGATACAGGACGGTTGCGACAAACCACCATTTGATGCGCCCTGAAAGCCAATAGTGGTTGACTGATTAGCGCCCAAATTACCATTCCAAGAAATATTGGAAGCCGTAACTGTGTTGCCTGAAACGCCATAGCTAGCGCTCCAACCGTTGGTGAACTGGGGAGATTCGTTAAATACGATATCAATCGACCAGCCGCTGACCGGTGCTCCAGTATTAGTAATAGTAATATCTGTTTGATAACCACTTCCCCAGTGGTTCCATGAAGAAACATTGCACGTAATATCTGCGAAAACGGTGGGCGACAGTACTACTGTCACTGTCACACCTACCGCACGCAGAGATTTTAACAACTTAAATATTTTCATTGTTATTCCTCTGACGGTTTAAAAATAGGGGTTCGCAAAACATGATGCCCTAGGCTATTAGAATGATGGGGGCATTAAATCAACGTGCCGGCCCTACAGAAGATGGTATTCGCCTGTAAAACCAGATAAATGATTTTCCTTTTGGGAAATCAGAAGAAGAGTGTTTTCGGGGTTGGTCAAACATTCGAGAATGAATCTTTTTAGCGAGACCATTAAAAGAATGCGATTGACTGGACGCCAATAATTATTATTAAAAAAACGACAGCAGCCACACTCAATACAAAACAGAAAGTCGGATTACCAACAACTTCAATACTGCTTATGTTACCCGCAAAAACCGAAATAGATAGCCCAATACGCGCCAACCACTTTCTTTTTTTAAAACGATTTTTACAGCTGAGAAATACGTACCCATTTTTATAGCCTTTCCAAATTAAACATTCGACGCTTAGTAGCAGGCCGAATTTCCGGAAAACATTCAAATCAACCACTATAAGAATTGAGGTGGGGATAGGGAGAGACCAACTAGAGGATTTATACGACCGAGGATAAAACTGGGTTAATCGAATATTATAAATTGAAGGTATATTACAAAACGCTTGGAAGTGCCGCCAACAACTAAACCATTTGAATATCATCAACACATGTTTTCGTATCAAATAACTTCAATTTTTCAGGATTACGCAGGACGTGAATTGCCTGAATTTTTTTGTCTGATATTTCAAAATTGAATGCGGAAACAGGCTGACCTCCATCAGACACCAAAAAACCTGGCGCGCCATTAAACCAAACTTCATCTATCGAATGAGAGCCACTTTCAACGGCCGATGTTAGATACGTCAGTACTACATCGACAACCACATCTAAACCCTTTAGGGTGTGAGGCAGTGCGAAAGCCTTACCACCACCATCACTATGAAAACTTACATTACTCTGCAAAACATTTACCAAGCCGGATATATCACCCTGCTTTACCGCTGAAAAAAACGCGTGAATGACCTCTTGATGCTCAACTGAATCATGACTATAGCGAATTCTGTCTTTATCAATTTTACTTCGGGCACGACTAGCCATTTTTCGGCAAGTCACTGATGGTTTTTCTAAAATGTCGGCTACTTCGGAGAAGCCAAAATGGAAAAGGTCGTGCAATATATAAACAACCCGCTCCTCAGGCGAGAGCTTTTCCAATAGCACCAACAGCGCCATCGTTATCGACTCGTCAATTTCATAGCTTGAATCTGGATTGTCTTTATTCTCTATAAAGGGTTCCGGCAACCAAGTACCCATATACTCTTCCCGCATAACGCAAGACGAACGAAGGTGGTCCACCGCCAATCTTGACGCAACGGTACAAAGCCAAGACTGCGGAGATTTAATAGACGGATGGTCTGCGTCGTGCCACTTTAAAAACGTTTCGTGAACAATATCTTCGGCTTCAAATGCCGAACCTGTTATTCGATAAGCCAGACCAAGCAATTTTGCCCGCGCACCTTCAAATGTGTCAATTACATCGTTCATTTGGCTAAAGTCCCTTACGCAACCATGGATTAAGCACGAATCTTATTGAGGTATATTTCTCTTGCCAAGAAAAATAACCAGTAAATTCAACCTAACCAATAAAACACGCCGCATAACGATTTTTTGCGACATCTGTTGGGCAAATTTTTGCAAGGGACTGAGTGTTTACCTCTAGGGTTTCATATTCACGGCTTCCTTTACCCAGGGGCGAGCACAGTTTTTAGCCTCGAAAGCATCCCCACCTTTTTTCACTACATCATCTGTACCCCAGTCAATATCTCTATCGATCGGGCGCATGAGGGGAATATGTTTAGAGCAGTGAATGTATGCTTCCTCTATGTCAAGCGAAAACCAAAATTCTGGCCTACGCCCCTTTGCCAAAAGCGACAGATCTAGAGATTCCCCCATTTCCGCCAATAAATTATCCGCAACATCATTTGCTACAACTGATGCACTTCCATTTATGTGTAAGCCAATAGTTGAGCTAAAATCGATAAATATCATTCCCATATGCGGGTTTTCAGCAACATTCCCAGCGCTTGCCATAACCCCATTTCCACGGTACTCAGGAAATATAATACGTTTCTTAGAAAGTATGTAGAGTGAATTTTTCATGCCAGCACGAAAGGAACAGTCGCATTCTCCCTTTTTATCAGATGTTGCAATAAACGCCATATCCTGCTCATTGACAAATCCACACATACGTTCGTTTAAATAATTTAGAACTTGCTTATTATAAAAATTCTCAGCTCTACGCTGTGTGCCGTACATTCTCTGAAGTTTATGCTCACCATCAGAACCAGGAATGTTTTTTTGTTTATCTATATCCACCTCAACCCCCTCCATTATTTTCCTATATGCCTTTTGGTATCGACATTTAATGCTAACGTAAATATTATCGGGCGAAACTACCCCCAAAATTAATTTTGAATAGAAACCAACGCGTGCGTATTTTATCTGTTATGTACAAGCACGCGCTCAGTATACCTAACCTACAATTCCACTTTAGCGGGCTCAACACCCTCGAAGACATTCAGGGTAAACAGGATCAAAGAAAGAACAACGACCAATGATCCAATGGATATTCCCACCGCCGCGAGGGGCTGCCCTTTGGTTAAAAGTACAACCGAAACCATCATGATGGGTAACCCAAGATTGTGGCCCCAAAAGTGTATTCTAGCCTTTATCGAACAGATACTTGACGCGTACCTAATATAGATAAAGCCACATAGGGCCATGCTCATCCACCCTAGTAAGTTCACATGTGCATGGGCAGAAACTACCGAATAGTCTTTTGTTACACCTAAATAAATGCCAATACCCAACCCAAATAGTAAATACAGGCTAGCAATACGTATAAACAAAATTCCTGTTTTTTCTGTTGTCATACCCGCTCCAAATAATTCCAATACCAATAAAACCGTTGACGTTAGATACAATTATCGAAAACTCATTGCGTTAAATAATTTTCGATCTACATCCTCAATAGCGCGTCTACCGTGCATGATATGTATATTATCTATTACAAGCACATCCCCAGACTGCCAATCTATTTCCACTGTAGACTCCTCAAAAATGGACTCCAGAGCGTCATGAACATCTTCTTCTATTGGCATACCATCGGAGAACTTAATAATAGGTGCCTGATAATTATACGAAGGACCCAATATACTATTGGCAAATGATTTTTTATTAACATTTTTATTAGATCTAACTGCACTCGTTGAATACTCATAATAAACTGATTCGTCCTCCTGTAACTCAACTCGAAATCCATTATTGTCGACCAAACTAAGAAATGCATCGAGTGTCACTTCTTCCTCAGAATTCGCGCTTGGCACTAAGTTTTTTGCCATCTTTTTCCACTTATCACCCTCTATATATCGGCAGTACATGATCTCCTTTGTATCAAATAGGTTCTTCAGATTATTTGGCATTTTTTCCCAAACATCGTAACCATCACAAACGGTTGTTTGACTACCGGAACTTGCTGCCTTTTCACAATAAAACCAACAAATATCAGGTTGAAATGGGTTATTACCGTGCTCCACATGCATACCAACGGCATCAAGACCAGCATCTACTTTCTGAGCCGTATTACCGTAAAATTCACGCATAGGGTCAATTGTTACCCGACTACTACCCGATTGAACAAAGTCTGAAAACAAGTCTATATTTGTATCAAATCCGCGATACAGAATAAATCCACAATCGCTTAACCGTGAAAACATAGAAGATTCGATTACGTTCGTTATCGGTTGCTTTTTAGAGGTTTCAATCAAAATTCCACGCGTATTTTTGTATTGTGTTATAGATATATCATTGCTCACAACAATCTCCTCAAAATTTGTAAATAAATAATAGATTTTCCTATTCTCAGATAGCACCCAGAATTTTTTTTGCAATATCATAATGTAACAAATTAACGACACTATTTACGGTTATACCTATACTGCTGTATCAAGGTAATAATTTAAGAATAGAAAACCAGGAAAATATTTTTTTGCTAGCGCACTACGCAGAGATAGACTCGCCAGATTTATTTTTTAAACCCTCAACATCAAACTCTTCAGTCAGTCGTTCCCAAAGTTTAGGGCGAATTGGGTCGCCTGTAATTGTTATGTACTCTTTTCTAACCTGTGGGTTAGATTCCAATAATACGTACTGCCTAACACGCTCCACGTCACTAAATTGCTCTAATCCATAGTTATCGATGGCACGACGCATTTCGGTATTCGTTAATTCCCCTCTATTTACAATAAACACGGCCATTAAGAATGGTAAATCGTTGCCAAAAACAGCCACATTTCTAATAAACGGGAGGCGCTTATACTGTGATTCGACCCATTCAGGCGATACGTTTCTACCACTCGCCGTAATTAACACATGTTTCTTTCGGCCAACGACCTTTACGTAACCATCGCTATCCAACTCCCCGATATCACCGGTATGCAACCAGCCATCGTCGTCAATCACGCAGCTTGATGGGTCTGTAGCGGTATACCCCAAATATAGCGAGGCACTTTTTACAAGTAATTCATTTTCGTCTGATAGCTTTAACGTCACATGATCCAGAGGCTTTCCAACTGTTCCATATTTAAACTGAGAGGGTGAATTCCATGAGACAACAGAAGTATTTTCACTAAGACCATATCCCTCATACACCTGAAGACCCATGTCATGTAGGCCGGTTAATATTTCGGTCGCTATTGGCGCATTGCCGCATGCTATAAAGGGTGGCGCATCTAGGCCAAAAACTGTCTTCACCAAACGTGAGGGATCAACTAACGAATTACCAATAGAATGCAATCTCTCAACAATGGATGGGGAGACCACAACAAAATCGGGCTCGACGATGGTGAAATATTTAATCAAATCATCCGGCATGCTACTTTTAGAACCAAGAAGAGGCACCCCAGCGGAAGGAAAGTACAAGCAACCACCGTAGCTTAGAAAAAGATATATCGCGGTAATTTGCTCAATCAAGAGACTTAAAGGAACGATAGAAACATATCGGCTAAATCGGTAACCAGGAACCATGCTTTTTAGGGCGCTAATCTGATTCCATAGGGCCGACTGCGATATACGCACCCCTTTAGGGTTATTCGTTGTACCTGAAGTATGTACAATTTTACATTCTTCCGGCACTAGCCTCACATTTAGGCTAGCCTCCATCAGTTCCGGAACCGATTGCCTTTTTTCAGGGGCACAATATATTTTATTGGAATCAACATATACTTTTTTAATATCCTTCCCCAAATTCCATTTTTTTTCCCAATCATACATAACCGCCATACCAATGTCGTCTACCAGTACGGAATCTGCATTTTTAATGAGATTTTCTGCTTGTTCAGCACTAAATATTGTGGGAACCGGAATTTCAATACGATGCGTAACACCCATAGCAATATCACACGCGACCCACTCAGGTGAGTTCGCCATTACAATTGCATGCTTGGGCCTAGCAATACCGGAGTCCACTTCAGAAAGCAACTTATCTATATTTTGAACAGCGTTCATCAATAGTTCATAGGTAATATTTCTTTCAACCACCCCGTGGGGTGACACGACCGAAAACACATCATTTTTTGGTGTGCTTTCGCTAAAGGAAAGTATATTGGAAAAAACATTCATTAAACGTTACTCCATCTGTTAAATTGGCAACCATATTTATCTGTACAGGAAATCTGTAATGACAAGATTAGACACTAAACAAAAAATAATTAATTTACGTATAAACGGCAGAATAATTAGATTGCATACCTTAACTGCGAATCCAGATAACCCTGTAATACTCTATTTACATGGAGGACCAGGCTATGGAAATTCCAGACATCTTTGCGAAATATTTAACTCTCTATCTAGTACGCTTGTTAAAGAATATTCACTTATTTTCTACGACCAACGTTGCGCTGGAGATTCGATGTCAATATGGGATCTATTTTCAAACTTCACGGTTGAAAACCATGTGAGCGATGCGGGACACGTTCTTAAATACTCCCTTAAACTATTCTCCAAAAACAAGCTTATCTTGTGTTCTCACTCTTGGGGGACCCACCTAGGGATGAAACTAGCCGATAGATTTTCCAACCTAATACAGGGGTATGTAGGTATTGGTCAGATCGTTAACGGTTTGAGAGGTGAGAAAATGGCGTACGCTTATGCCTTAAAACATAAAGGAAAAAAAGGTGTAGCTAAACTTGTCAAGTATGGCCCCCCTCCCCATCGGAAAAAAGAACTAGTCCCTTATCTCTCTTTACATAGAAAAATACTGTTGGAAAATGGAGGGTTAGACAGAAGCACCACAACAGTAAAAGATAATCAGGAACGATTGAACCCATCAAAAACGAGGCTTATAAATGCAGTAAAACATACGTTAGCCATGTATTTATCCGTGAAATATCTATGGGAACAGTGCCTAGAAGTAGATTTTAGTGATAAAACTCATTTCAATTTTCCCGTGATATTTGTATGTGGCAAGTATGATCAGACAACCCCGACTAAACTTGTAATCAACTACTTTCGTAGTATTCGCACACCCGCCAAAATATATATTGTAGACAAATCGGCTCACCGACCCCACTTAGAAAATTTTGGAAAATTTGAAACTATCATGGTAAAAGAAAAATCGTTTCTTACCAGCTTCTGATAAAAGCGAGCATCACCCAAAACAACTTCAGTTTATACAGTAAGTACTTCTTCCGGCGCACAGCGCTTGCGCAAGTTACCACCGCTCATCAAATAGTTACTTAATTGCCGTGCGTCAATTCTTCCGACCAGAAATACTAACTCATACTTTCCAGGGTCAGCCAACGCTCTGAAGCGCTGATTAAATTCAATATTTTTTGTGTCGTGACCGTACCCATCTCGCAACCCAGCGAACTCCTCAGTTATCTTCACCTGGAATAATTTGTCCCCCGGCTTGGG
The DNA here is from genome assembly GCF_014218805.1 of Teredinibacter franksiae. Lineage (NCBI taxonomy): Bacteria > Pseudomonadati > Pseudomonadota > Gammaproteobacteria > Cellvibrionales > Cellvibrionaceae > Teredinibacter > Teredinibacter franksiae. Next base: position 203,219 of record NZ_JACJUV010000001.1, read on the forward strand.
GTAATGCGAATTAGCGCCCTCAGCTATACGCCTAACATCCTCTGGGACTGGGCTCTCATATAGCAAATCTGGCCATATTGTGTAACATTTGAGCGATGTATATAAAAGTTGTAAATTCACGGTAGAGGCACTGAAGTACATAGGCTGATGACGACAATAGTCGCGCTCAATTGCCCGATCAACGACCACCATACGCAACGCACGATCGGTTGCACGGTAACCCCGAAAATCCGGTAATACATATATCGACATAATGTGTAAAACTTCGATTCCTCCACAATCTCTATTCGCAGCATTACCAAAACCCACCACTTCGCCAGTGCTATCGTAGATTCTTATAAGGTATTCTGTTTCAAATAGTCTCTCGACAAAGGTGTCTCGTGCATAAAAAGCAAGATTAACCATTACTGTCTCAAAAATGGCCTTTAAACTAGCTTTTTCATCATCGCGAAGCGTATAAGGTAATCGGTCAACGCGTACAGAATAGCCCGAAAACGCCTTTTCACGTGGATAGTTTATTTTCATACCAACCTCTATTTTTCGGAAATGTAAGCATCAACTTCTATCTCAATGAGCAGGCTATCATCGACGAAACGACTAACCTCAACACAAGTAGCCGCTGGATCAATACCGTCAAAAGCCTCTTTGTGTGCTTTTGCGACTTGGTCGAAAAGCGTCATATCCGTTACGTACATACGTGTCCGGACAACATCTGATAAGTTTGCGCCTAACTCAACAAGCGCGGTACTTATTTTTTCAAAAATGTAGCTCGTTTGTGCATAAATATCGTTTTCACCGACAACAATACCTTCTGCATCAACGGCCGTTGTGCCAGAAACCGCTATTTGCGAACCAAATTTTACTGCCCGGCAATAAGCGACTTGCTTTTCCCAAGGCGCACCCGAGTAAACTCTTTTCATATCCGAAACCTTTTGCTTATTATTTATACTCTAAACTGAGTACCCTTTAGAAGTACCCGAGTAGTTATGCCTTACTTCGTATTTGGAACCTTGACTAATACAGCATCATCATAAACGTCAGAGTCTGTAGCGCCAGATTGTTCGGTATTCTGCACACCGGCTTCATTAATTGCTGCTTTGAAATCACTCCACATCCGTTTAATAACTACGGGACTAGGAATTAACAACGCCGTATTTTTTCTGTATTCAGCCCATTCATCTCCCAAAAGACGTAATCCACGTAAATCCTGATGATAAGTACCTAAATATAAATAGATAGTTGCTCCTATCGCGAGTAAAAAGCTATCCATAGTCATTACAGGATGAGCCCAAAAAAATACAATGAGGCATGTATGGTGCGGAAATCGAATATATTTTTTCACACCTTCCTTTCTCGTACGATAGTACGCCGGTAACTTCTTTTTCATCAATTTTAGCGTTACTTGCTTCACACCTAGCCACTGCCAAAATGACGTAGTGAACTTAAAACAATAGAAAAAAAGAAAAAGCGAAGCGGCTAGTACAATCACACTTACATGATGCAGAAAAGTTCCAGGAATTAAGTAGAATAAATACTCGCCTGATGTTTTCCAGTATTTAAAACCCAAAAATATTGTCAACACAGAGAGCATGCTATAGACAATATTCCATGAATAATCCGGCAATATTCTATTGTATAGGGAAACAAACCATTTGGTTGTTAATAAAGAATGCTGAAGCCCATAGGCCACAACAATAATAAGATCAATTTGCCACCAAGTCATAATACTGTCCTCGTGTAAGTTAGTTCGATAAAGAGATTCTGCTCATTTTTGGTTTTATTGAAAATTCATAAAACTCGTGTATTTCAGGATTTATCTCGATACTACATGAATACTTATCATTAAATTTCTGATGTAAAAGGGTTTTGATTAAATCAACATCAATATTCTCTTCACCACCTGGTATCGTAATAATAGTGAAATATATATGGTCATTTATCACATTACATTCGTAGTGATATATTGGAATTTTTTCTTGGTATATAATTTCATCCATAACTCTAGCGCTAACACCGTTGGACTGAGTTCTACCAAGACATTCCCACGCAACCCTGGATTCATCACTCGTCACACGAAAAATATCTCCCGTATCGTAGCGAAGTATTGGCAATAGACCATTCCGAAGCCAACTAATTATCAGCTTCCCCTCAATTGCACCATTTACACCAAAAACTAAGTGCTCGTTGGTTTCAGGGTCTACCAGTTCGAAAATAAAATCCTCTGAAATAGGGTCATAAGAACAATCTGTATTACCAATCATAACTGTCGCGGTTTCACTGCTACCGTAAACAAAGGGAATAGTCTTCGCGCTGCAATTTAATATTTCACTAAAGTTATCTGCAGAATGTGGGGTAATGGGTTCGCCCGTTAGCAATAATTTGTCAATCGAAAGTAAATTATTCGGTAGTGCATGCTTATTAAACTCGTAGAAAACTTTACTCGCTAGCGTTGGCGTCGTCATTATCGTTGTTATTTTGTAGCGCTTTAAAACCTCGTATATTTTCGTGTACTCACAGATCTTAGGAAGCGCAAATACACGCACAAATCCGACACCTAATTGGTTAAGCGCCAAACAAGATGCTTCAACAAATGGACTCAAAATACCGGGATGAATAATTGCAACGCGGTCAACACCCGCCGTTAGATATTTTTTATAAGCAAGCATTTGATTATTAGTATTCCAACCAAGATCTTCTGCGTTTCTCGGGGTTACAAGAGGTTCTCCTGTCGACCCTGATGTTTCACTGAATAGAATCCCTCTTGATAGAAACATCTCTTGCTGATCTTCAACTCGCTTAAACAGATCAGTTTTGGTGAGTATTGGAATACGCTTCAAAAAGCTTTCCAAAGTTGAGAACTGCTGCTCAACATCTATTAGGCCATACTCAATTGCCAACGGCACTAACTTTTTAAGTGCTGCATTTTTGTCACGCGTAACGATCATTTTCACTCCTTATGCGCTGCCAGCCAGGCCACCACCATCTACAATTAGAGGTGTTCCTGTGATAAATCCACTTTTCTCAGACGCTAAAAATAAAACAGCATTCGCGATATCTTCCGGCTGACCTACCCGACCGAGGGGGCGGCTTGCACCTTCCTTTATTAGCTGGTCTTCAGCTAGGCCAAGCTGAATTGCTTCGTCAACGAGCATCCCGGTGTTGGTGTCACCAGGACAAATGCAGTTCACCCTTATACCATCAGCTCCGTGATCTATCGCCATTGCCTTTGTCAGTAAAACGACACCACCTTTCGAAGCACAATACGACACAGCACGAGCACCACCATTTATCCCCCAACCCGACGCTGTATTAATGATACAACCGCTTTTTTGTGCGGTCATGGGCACTAGAGCGCACTTAGAGAGTAAGAATACCCCTGTTAGATTTACATCAATAACTTTTCTCCAAGCTTCGACACTCGTATTTAGGCTATTTTCTCTAACAGTAATACCTGCGTTATTGAATAGGATATCCAAACGACCGAAGGCACTGATGGTTTCGTCAATGATCCGAATGCAGTCATCGTTATTCGATATATCCGCAACAATGGGCATTGAAGTTCCGTTTATTTCTTTTATCGATTCATGGGTATAAATCGATGCCGCTTCATTTACATCGACTACTACCACTTTGACTCCTTCTTTTGCGAAAGCCAGTGCCGTAGCACAACCGATTCCGCCACCTGCACCTGTAATAATGGCGACCTTGCCCTTAAAATCTTCCGTCATATCAAGGCGCCTTCTTTCTCGCCATATAAAATATCGGCAGTAGCACCATAGTCAATTTTTGAGCGATGATCGAATGCCATATTTAGAATTATTCTATTTGTTTCCCCCGATATGGGTGCGACCCTATGCAAACAGTCGCCGGCATTAAGGACATAACAATCGCCAGCATTATGGTGAATATTTTTAACTCGCCCTTGCTCATATGCAATAGGAACAGCTTTATTGGTGTCGGTCATATAATTCATACCCAACTCCGCACAGAATTTTTTCCACTCTGGTATTACCTCCAAATAGCCACCCATCGAATGATCTGGGGCCTGGAGAATTGAAACTAATGCATACTGAGGGTCATCCAAATGCCAGCCATGTGTGCCACCACTTCTCTCAAGAAAATTGACTACCATAAATTCTTCTTCGTGATCCACGGTATAAAGAGACCTAGAAACAATTGAAGACAAAACTGACTTAACTTCCGCGTTTATATATAGGGCAGAAAATACAAATGAGTTATTTAAAATTTGCTTTCCACCAATGACAGACAGAAACCTTGGGGTTTCATACCCAGGCATAGTAAATTGCTTTTCGGTACGCATCTTGGACAAACGAATTGATTCATCTTTAACCAGATCAAAATATTCAGCCATAAAAAAATCTGGCATCGTCACAAAGCCCTTCTCCTCGAACTCGTTTGCCAACCGCGTCAACTCTGTCTCTTCTTTATATTTACTATTTACTACGCTTCCACTCAAATACATATAGTCTTTAAAATCCAACATAGCTGCCTCAATCATTTTCGTATTTTAGATATTGGTTAGATGCCGTTACTACACTTCAACGACAATATTGAATCACCAAAAATTGGTCAGATAGCCATATATAATTGGTCGACCACATCATTGGGAACTTGACTAGTTTTCGGTCGACTAACCAAATCTATTAAGCGCATAACTCGCTCCTCCTTTCTGCCTACACAGAAGATCGCTTTTCGATCGCATGTCTTCTTTTCTTCGGTGTTCAGGGCCTTTTCGCTTCTTTTCACTTGATCTATCACATCTTCGGGAACTTTTGCCATCTCCGGACCAAACGATACAAGGCCAACCACACCTTTGGTGTTTCTTATTTTTGACACGTCATCTTTCTGAGGGTCTATCACTACAAACATATATCGGGGAAACATAGGGATTGGGGCAGGAGTCGGTTTTTTCGAAGATATCCCCCTTTTTACTTGCGGCAGGTATGTTTCATAGCACTGCTGCTCGAGGTTACGCTTTGCTCTAAATTCTTCTTTTGGTTTTGTAAACACTAAATACCATGTAGTCATACCTCCTCCATTAAGGGCATCTCAAATAATATGAAGCCTCCAGGCATTTTGCTAAATCTATAGCTGCATGCAGGCTCGAATACGTTTAGTAGAGTAATTTTAACGCTTGAATAAGCGGGAAAGACTGTCGGATTATTATTAGATATTTTGTTTCGCACACGCTACCGCTAGGAGAGTTCCCCTACATGCACTATTAAGCCGATATTTAATTAAAAAACTATTATCGATATAAAGCAAAGATAAAATCAGGCCCTACACGCTGGCGTTAGTCGATTCATCAGACGGCCGGGATGCTAGGCATAAAATATTTAAATTGCAACCTCTGATAGTCATCCTTAACTATTTTTTCACCTTACACCCGCTTTATGTCGCCAAACACTACATCAAAATCAGTCCATCAATTTATTTTCTTATTAATGTCACATTTAGGCACGCTGAAACGTCCTACATGAGTACACACTTAATTACGATGAACTTATTCAATAATTCTTATATAAACTCGTTCGGAAAAAAAACATGGATACCAATGCAAAAGTTCAGTATCTAGATAATTTTGAGACGCACTACAAATATGACGCCCGTTACTTAAGGGACTTACTGGAGACAAGTGAAGAAGGCTTCGACAAATTTAATGCCTTTATGCCAATGTCCACCCACAAACAGGCGTTATCAACAGAAGCTTTTTGGGTCGCCAAACTATCTGCCATGCGGGCCGAAGACTGCGGTTCATGTCTGCAATTAAATATTAGAATGGCTCTAGAATCAGGTGTTTCAAAACCCATCATAGAATCGGTTTTATACTCAAAAGAAACGTTACCCACCGAGCTAAAGCGAGTCTATGACTTTGCAACCAGCATTGCACTTAACGAAAATTTAAGTAGCACAGCTCAAACGGCTATCGATGAAGCGTTGACTAAAAGTGAAAAAATTGAGATTGGTCTATGCGTTGCTGCTGCACGTGTTTTTCCAACGCTAAAAAGAGCGGCCGGATATTCGAAGGCCTGCAATTTAATGGAATTTGAGGTGTAGCCCTATCAGTTTCGACTTAAAAGCGATCTAGAGGGTCGTTTTACCAAAAGTATATTTGAAGTCAGTTCTAGGCCATTCTTGCTAGTTTAAAACTGACTCCATTCATTGTGCTGCTATTTTTCAGGCGATCGCATGGTGACAAATTCTTCAGCAGCCGTTGGATGAACGCCAATGGTGCTATCGAAATCGTCTTTAGTTGCACCCGCCTTCAACGCTATAGCGATCCCCTGCACTATCTCACCGGCATCAGGGCCAACCATGTGAGCGCCAAGTACTTTTTTGGATTCGGCATCTACCACTAACTTCATAAAAGTTTTTTCGTCCACTCCGCTAAGGGTATGCTTCATCGGTTTAAAAACACTTTTATATAGCTCAAGCTTATGCCCCAAGCTATGGGCGTGCTCTTCGGTGAGGCCAACCGTACCAATATTGGGCTGACAAAAAACAGCTGTTGGAATATTGTCGTAATCCATACGAATAGGCTTATCGTCAAACAAGTAACGCGCCAAGGCCATTCCCTCAGCTAATGCAACCGGCGTTAACTGCATACGACCAATGACATCGCCGACAGCGAATATACCTGGCACATTGGTTTCAAAGTTATTGTTGACAACTATACTTCCTCCGGGTTTCTGCTCTACACCGAGAGCCTCTAAACCAAGATTTTGTGTTTTTGGCGACCGACCGATTGCCGTTACAACAGCATCAACGCGCACTTCTGAGAACGAGCGATCTTCGCCGCTCCGGCACTCTCTTTTTACCAAAAGTGTACCGTCATCCTGTTTTGCTACTTTTTCGATTTGCGTATTGAACGATAGCTTCACCCCTTTCTTTTGCATTTCTTCCGCTATAAATTGCCGAATATCGCCGTCAAAGTGTCTTAGAAAAAGTGGCCCTCGATACACCAACTCTGTCTCGCACCCAAGACTATTTAGAATTCCTGCAAATTCTACCGCGATGTAGCCGCCACCTTCTACGATAACCTTTTTGGGTAACTTATCTAGGTAAAAAAAGTCATTTGAATCTATCGTGTTTTCCGCCCCTTGGTAATTGGGTTTACGTGGCCAGCTACCCGTTGCTATTAATATGTTTTTTGCGGTGATCCGCTTGTCGTCAATCTGTACAGTATTGCTATCCAGCAGGGTTCCCCGCCCGCTTAAAATGTCAACACCAGCACCTTCGAGTATATTGTTGTAAACACCGTTTAGTCGTTCAATTTCGTTCGTTTTATTATCGCGCAACGTCTCCCAATTAAACTTAAGGTTTTCATAACTCCAACCAAAGCCATGAGAAGCTTCGAAGTCTTCTCGAAAATGAGAGCCGTATACAAACAGCTTTTTCGGTACGCAGCCAACATTTACGCAGGTACCGCCAAGATATAGGTCTTCGGTAATACCCACCCTTGCGCCCAACTGTGACGCAATCCTGCTGGCACGAACGCCACCGGAGCCAGCACCAATAACGAATAAGTCATAGTCAAAAGAATTAGACGACGAATTACTATTCATGAATATACCTGTGAATTAATAGAAAAATGGACAAAATTGTAGCGAAGAGATGGCGCCCGAGACTTGATTGAGCACACCCTCAAATGGATTTTCCGCACCTATCGTCGTTTGAGCTAGTACATCTCAAATTATGACAATAGTTTAAACGTCTATCTCTATCGAAGGGTGACCACGATCATTTTTTCGGCGAACTTTCCCTGAACGAAGCTCATAGACAGCACGGGAGCCCGTTTGCTCCCGTTCTCGACGATCTGAGTGCTTACGTCGTTCTTTAACAGCCTTTGGTGGGACGGGCTGTTTAGGCTGTTTTTTATCGCCATGAGACTCTACAGCCGGGGAGTTTTGCTCTTTCCGACTGGCCGAACGGCTTGGGATGGTGGAATGTGTGGGTTTTATCGAATCAACCATAATAGCTAAATCAACACAAAATTGGCTTTCTTTTATAACTATCGGCCAAGGAGCCCGCTGCTTTAGCACAGCTCATAACCCCAACAACCGTTATCGCATTATGTTAGAGGCTTCCCCCCAAGCTTTTCTGCGAGCTTCACCACATTCCCAATAATCAATAACGTTGGTGCATGTACATCTTGCCCTGCAACAATAGCGGGCAGGCTCTCTAGCGTGCCAATATGAACGCGTTGTTCCGGCAGGGTACCGCGCTCAATCAAAGCGGCTGCAGTATCAGCAGGCTTGCCATTGTGAACAAGTTGATAGCAGATTTGCTCCAAGCCCTTCAAACCCATATAGAACACAAGGGTTTGATTGTCCGCGACGAATTCCTGCCAGTTAAAGTTAACTTCCCCTTCTTTTAAATGGCCCGTAATAAAACGTACCGACTGCGCGTAGTCACGATGCGTTAGTGGTATACCCGCATAAGCCGCACAACCCGATGCGGCCGTAATACCCGGTACCACCTGAAAAGGGATTCCGCTTTCGGCAAGCAAGTCTATTTCCTCACCACCACGACCAAAAATAAACGGGTCGCCGCCTTTTAATCGCAGCACTCGCTTACCCTGCTGCGCTAAAGATAATAGAAGCTCATTAATTGCCTGCTGTGGCATTGTGTGGTCACTTCGCCTTTTACCCACGTAAATCCGGTCGGCATCGCGGCGCACCATATCCAAAACGGGCTCTGAGACTAAGCGGTCGTAAAGTACCACTTCAGCTTTCTGCATCAAGCGAACGGCTTTGAAGGTCAGCAAATCGGGGTCGCCAGGGCCCGCGCCCACGAGGTACACTTCCCCCCCCACCTCACAATCGCCGCGACTCAAGGCTGCTTCGAGATCCTGCTGAGCTTCACTTACATCGCCCGATAAGGCTTTTTCCGCAACAGGGCCGTTGATAATACTTTCCCAAAACCGTCTCCGCTGCTCACCATCAGCAAAGGCTTTCTTTACCCGGCTCCTAAAACCTGCAATTAAGTGGGCCAGCTTACCGTAACCAGCCGGAATACTAGTTTCAAGCATTGTACGTATACGCCGCGCAAGAACCGGGGCTTCACCGCCACTGCTAATACCAATAATCAACGGACTACGGTCAACAATAGCGGGAGTAATAACGGAACAAAGGTCGGGACTATCAACAACATTTACAGGAAGGTTGCGCTGCTGGCAGTGTTCGGAAACCTGTTTGTTCAACGATTCATCGTCGGTTGCTGAAATAACGAGTACCTTACCTTCTATGAAACGCTCCTGATAATGCTCGAAGGAAAGCACTCCACCACTACCACCGACTATTTGTTGCAGCTCTTGCTCAATAACCGGGGCAACAACATAAATAATGGCGCCCGCCTTATGCAGTAGGCGAGCTTTACGCGTGGCTATAGCGCCTCCACCAACGATTAAACAAGCTTTCTGTTTGAGGTCGAAAAACAGCGGCAAGTAATCCATAGTACAACTTCTTATTTAAGGCGGCCGGCGATTAAGCGGCGGAAATTGTCGTCTCGCCATTCATATAGGGGCGTAGAACCTCGGGAACCTCTACAGAGCCGTCGGCCTGCTGATAATTTTCCAATATAGCCACCAGCGTGCGACCAACGGCAAGACCAGATCCATTGACCGTATGCAGTAACGCTGGTTTGCCTGAATCACTGTTGCGATAACGCGCCTTCATGCGTCGAGCCTGAAAATCGCCAAAGCTACTGCAGGAGGAAATTTCTCGGTAGGTTTTTTGTGACGGCAACCACACTTCCAAATCGTAAGTTTTGGTGGAAGAAAAGCCTACGTCGCCACTACACAGGATGACTTTACGGTACGGCAGCCCCAGTTGCTGCAAAATGTTTTCTGCATGACCGGTTAAATCCTCTAATGCTTGGTTTGAATCCTGCGGTTTTACAAACTGTACCAATTCAACTTTTTCAAATTGATGCTGGCGAATCATCCCTCGGGTGTCACGCCCATAGCTACCCGCTTCAGAACGAAAACACGGCGTATGACAGGCAAATTTAAGTGGTAGTTTTTTCTCGTCGATTATCTCGTTGCGCATTACATTGGTAACGGGAACTTCAGCGGTGGGAATCAGATAAAAATCACGATCATCGCGCAACTTAAAGAGATCCTCCTCAAACTTAGGCAGCTGACCAGTTCCAAAGAGCGAGTCTTTGTTAACGATATAGGGAACATAGATTTCGTTATAGCCGTGCGCACCGGTGTGAGTGTTGAGCATTAGCTGAATAAGTGCCCTGTGCATACGCGCCACGGCGCCGGTCATAATGGCAAAACGCGCGCCTGTAATTTTACCGGCCGTTTCAAAATCTAGGCCTCCGAGCACATCCCCAACATCAACATGGTCTTTCACATCAAAGTCGAAGGTACGTGGCTCCCCCCACTTTGACACTTCTACATTGTCATCCTCATTTTTACCAACCGGCACATCGTCGGAAAGTAAGTTAGGAATACCCGAAATAATGTCGTCCATTTGCAGCTGTACATTACTTAGCTTTTTCTCAGCTTCGGTTAGCGCACTTTTCAAATTTTCAACTTCTTTCAGCAAGGGCGCTATGTCTTCGCCAGAGGCCTTTGCTTTACCAATACCCTTTGACTTTGTGTTGCGCTGCTGCTGCAGGTTCTCACTTTCTACCTGCGCGACTTTGCGCTCTTCTTCAAGCGCCTGTATTTTGGCAACATCCAGTTGGTAGCCGCGCTTTTTTAAGCCCTCGGCCACATCGTTAAGTTGTGCGCGGATGAATTTTGGATCTAACATGATTTTCCCGATTATATTAAATTGTCAGTTATTGTTATTCCGATAAAAACGGCGGCTATACAGAGCGAAAAACTAAGACCCACATAGATAAGCGCAGTTTGCCAGTGACCGGCTTGAAATAAATGCAATGCTTCTATTGAAAAACTTGAAAAGGTTGTGAAGGCGCCCATAAAACCAATCATGATCACATGGCGCCACTCCTGTGAAATCATAGCCTTTTCAACAATGATGACATAAAAAACGCCCATCATCAGTGAACCCAACACGTTCACCGTAAGTGTCGCCACGGGAAACTTTATGTATTGTGGTGCTAGCAGTACAGATACACCGTACCGCCCCATAGCGCCAAAGGCGCCGCCTAATGCAACCGCAAGCCAAAGCATATTTTACCCCATAAATAAGTCGACAAAATTAATTTTCTGGCTTAGTGCCTTGCACATTTAGAGCCCTTAACCGCCGAAGTTTTTCACCTATTTGAATTTCCAGCCCTCTTTCTACCGGCTGGTAATACTGGGTAACACCCATTTCGTCTGGAAAATATTTTTCGCCAGCGGCAAAACCACCCTGTTCATCGTGAGCATAACGATAGCCTTTGCCGAATTCCATATCCTTCATCAGGCTTGTAGGGGCATTGCGTAGGTGGTTAGGTACATCATAACTTGGCAGCCGCTGCACATCGGCGCGGGCGGCTTTATAGGCATTATATACCGCGTTACTTTTTGCAGCCGAAGCCAAATAGGCAACGGCCTGCGCAATAGCAAGTTCACCTTCAGGGCTACCCAAACGCTCTTGTACATCCCATGCGTTTAGTGCAATTTGTAGGCCTCGTGGATCGGCATTACCAATATCTTCACTGGCCATACGCACCACCCGGCGCGCAATATACAGTGGGTCGCAACCTCCGTCGAGCATACGTACAAACCAGTAGAGCGCCGCATCAGGGTCTGAGCCCCGCACAGATTTGTGTAGCGCTGAAATTTGCTCATAAAATAAGTCACCGCCCTTATCGAAGCGACGCACGTCGCCGGTGAGCACCTGTTTAACAACCTCTAGGCTAACCGCTTCCCCGGCCTCGGTTAGGTCGCTAGCAATTTCGAGGAGATTAAGCACTTTACGAGCATCACCATCAGCGGCGGCGACTAGCAAATCTTCAACCCCTTCCCCTAACGTCAGCTTTTGATCAACCAACCCCTCAGCTGCGCTTAGAGCACGGCCGAGCAATTGCGAAAGCTGAATGTTAGTGAAGCCCTGCAGCACATACACACGACAGCGAGAGAGAAGTGCATTATTCACTTCGAAAGAAGGATTTTCGGTTGTGGCGCCAACAAACGTTATAGTGCCGTCTTCCACGTAGGGCAAAAAAGCATCTTGCTGGGACTTATTAAAGCGGTGTACTTCGTCTACAAATAAAATGGTTTTTTGCTGGTAGGCCTGCCATTGCTGCTGCGCCTCCACAACGGCCGCACGAATATCTTTTACCCCGGCCAGCACGGCCGATATCGACATGAAGTGGGCATTAATTTCATTTGCCAGCAGTTTGGCTAGCGATGTTTTACCTACGCCCGGAGGCCCCCACAATATCATTGAGTGAACCTGCCCCTGTTCTAACGCGAGCCTTAGCGGCTTTCCTTCGCCAAGCAGGTGTTCCTGACCCAAATATTCTACCAGCCTTTTTGGGCGCAAACGTGCGGCCAGCGGTTGGGAACGGCCGGTAGTTGCGCTCTGTGCTGAAGAAACGAATAAATCGGAGGTCATAGGTTCTAATGCTAATATAGCTGGTAGGTGCAATACCCTCTCTACACGCTATTCATTTACGATTATATCGACACCTTCGGGTGTACCAAACTCAAAAACGGTATCAGCAATGCCGGTATTTAGTTTTATTTCGCTGAACAAAACAGACGTTACCTGGCCCAACCTATCGGTGAGTTTCATGCCCGTAAGCAGTGATTGATTACTAAACTCAAAAAGTAATTCTGTAAACGTTTGGTTGTTATCAACCAATGCCTTCAACCGGTATAAATTCCCGCCTTTTTGTTTTTTTTCTGTAACGCTGTATTGATCGCCAAGGCTAGAGAAATCACCACTTAATATTTGCGCCGGGCTATTGTCCAATTTCTGTCGGTCTGAAATCGTAACTTGCTCCAGGTCTGCATCGTACACCCATAAAAACTGCTGATTCGCTACCACCAACTGTTCAAAGGGTGGGTTCACCTGCCAATAGAACAATCCAGGCGTTTTCAGTTGCACCAGGCCGGAAGTTGATTGAATTTCCTCACCCGATGGATCACTGATTATTTGTGTAAACGCCGCCGAAAAAGTTTCTATGGCCTTTAAACGTTTACTTAAATCTTCTTCTGCAGATGCCACCACGTGTGCAGTACTGCAAATAAAAAGTAAGCCGATAAAACCGTTCAAAAATCGTTTCATTAAACTGGGTGTCCCGGTGTTGGAATATTGGTGTTTAGGTACAGCATTTAACGGCTAGCGTTTAGGCGGCGGAGGTGCCAGAACTTCACGCATTCCGTTTGAACCCATTTCAGTAACAACGCCAGACATTTCCATTTCTTCAATTAGCCTAGCGGCACGGTTATAACCAACCCGAAGCTTTCGTTGAACCGCCGAAATACTGGCTTTACGCGATTCAGTGACAAAGGCAATGGCTTCATCATACAGGGGGTCTGACTCGGGCTTACCACCATCACCCTCATCGGTGGAAAATCCCGGCACTGGAATACTGGCAACCTCCTCGCTAAAAATCTCTTCGAGATAGTCGGGAGCACCGCGTTTTTTCCAGTCAGCCACAACTTTATGCACTTCGTGGTCGTCGATAAAAGCCCCGTGAACACGAACTGTTACCCCTGCACCCGGTGGTAGAAATAGCATATCACCGTGCCCTAGCAATTGCTCTGCACCGCCCTGATCAAGAATTGTACGAGAATCAATCTTTGACGAAACCTGAAATGCCATACGCGTGGGAACATTAGCTTTAATTAAGCCTGTTATCACATCAACCGATGGTCGCTGCGTGGCAAGTATCATATGGATACCCGCCGCTCGAGCCTTTTGCGCAATACGTGCAATTAACTGTTCAACTTTTTTGCCAACAATCATCATCATGTCTGCAAATTCATCGATAACAATAACGATGAACGGCATAGTGGTCAAATTCGGCGCAGTGGCGTTGTCCATTTCAACTACACCGTCATCTTCGGGAGCCCACAACGGGTCGGTAATGGGGGCGCCCGCTTTTTCTGCATCGCGAACTTTCTTGTTGTAGCCGGTAAGATTTCTAACACCCATCGCCGCCATTAATTTATAGCGACGCTCCATTTCACCAACACACCAACGCAGGCCGGTAGCCGCGTCTTTCATATCCGTAATTACGGGTGCAAGCAGGTGCGGTATACCATCGTAAACGGAAAGCTCAAGCATTTTGGGGTCAACAAGAATTAGGCGAACTTCCTCTGGTGTAGCTTTATACAGCATGCTGATCAGCATGCTGTTAACACCCACAGATTTACCCGAGCCGGTTGTACCCGCCACTAGTAGATGCGGCATTTTTGCCAAGTCGGCGATAACCGATTGCCCTGAAATGTCATGGCCTAACGCCAAAGAGAGCGGCGATTTAGATTTATCGAAAGCAGCGGAATTAATCACCTCGCTCAATCGAACCATTTCACGATACTCATTGGGAATCTCAATACCAACGACCGACTTCCCCTGAATAACCTCCACTACCCGAACACTGATAACCGCCAATGAGCGTGCAAGATCTTTCGCAAGATTACTAATTTTGCTCACTTTCACACCGGCCGCGGGTTGAATTTCGAAGCGCGTCACCACCGGGCCAGGCAATACAGCAACCACCTCGGCAATCACACCGAAATCGTTTAATTTTAATTCCAGTAATCTCGACATCGCTTCCAATGAATCTTCCGAATAACCTTTATCACTCTTTTTATCCGCTGGATCTAGAAGGTCAACCGGAGGTAGCTCACCAACAGCAGGCGTATCGTCGAATTGTAACTTTTGCTGCTTTTCTTTCTGCGCACGTACACTTGGTTCAGGCTTTTGTTTCTTTGGCGGGGTTATAGTAGGCGGCTTTCGTTTCTTTTCGTGCTCCACCCGAACTTTCGCGGCGTCGCGTCGCTGCTTCACGGCAACCCGTGCTTTTTTACGTTCTTCGGCCCCCTGACGCCATTGGGTATAACGCAAACGCACCCATGCACTTCCGCGAAAAACAACACCGCCAAGTGAGTCCATGACTACGAACCAGGAAATTTCAACAAAGATAGTCAAGCCAAACAACAAGATAGCCAGGAGCAGCATGCTCCCACCCATATACCCAAAAGTATTATTGATGGCCATCGCTGTCGTGAGGCCAAGGTAACCACCGGCAGAAAAAGGCAGCAGCGCACTCTCTGTTCCATACTGCATAACCGCGATGCCTGTAGCCGCGGTCATAACCAAAGAAAAGCCAATCAGCCTGAGCAAAAAAACAACAACATCAAAATGCACACCCGAGCGGTCACGTAACTGAACAAACACTTGATAGGCAAGCAGTAACGGGAACAAATAGGCAATATTGCCAAACAGCGAGAAAAATACATCAGCCAGCCATGCACCGGCCGGCCCGCCGGCATTTTCCAGAACGCCGCCAGCACCGGTTTTAGACCAACCCGGATCATTTGCTGAGTAGGTTAATAACGCAAGGGCAATAAATGCACAGGCGAGCATTAAACCAATAAGGATGCCTTCGCGAACAATACGGGCTGCCGTGGTCGCTTTTTCGACAACCTGCCCCGCTGTAGATGTTTCTGCTTTACTCAAAATGGTGCTCAGTCTCTTTATTTGTAATACGGGGCCATTGTACCCGCTTTATTAATCCCAATATATTGACGATATCGGGTTAGATAAGTTTTCTTAATAGCAAATATAGAGGCTGTAGATTGGCCCATACCAAGCGAATACTCTAGTATGCTGCCTTTTATTTTCGCGCTATAGCCAACATTTGTCACAGGAAGAGTAAATTATGAGCGACGCCAAGCATTTCCCTCTGATTATTCTAGGTTCCGGCCCAGCCGGTTACACGGCCGCTATCTATGCCGCCCGCGCCAACCTAAAACCAGTTGTCATTACGGGAATGCAACAAGGTGGCCAACTAACCACCACAACTGAAGTGGAAAACTGGCCCGGTGGCCCTGCAGAACTCCAAGGTCCCGACCTAATGGTTAACATGCAGCAACATGCTGAACGCTTCGATACCGAGATCATTTTCGACCATATTCATGAATGTGACCTGAAGAGTACACCCAAAAAGCTGGTAGGCAATGAAACCTACACCTGCGATGCACTAATAATCGCCACAGGAGCCTCCGCTCAATACCTTGGTCTGCCCTCTGAAGAAGCCTTTCAGGGTAGAGGCGTTAGCGCCTGTGCCACCTGCGACGGTTTTTTCTATCGCGATCAGAAAGTGGCTGTGGTCGGCGGCGGTAACACAGCCGTCGAAGAAGCACTCTACTTATCGAATATTGCCAGCGAAGTCATTCTGATTCACCGCCGTGATGCGCTGCGCTCAGAAAAAATTCTGCAGACTCGTTTACTGGAAAAAGCCAAAAACGGCAATGTAACCATTATGTGGAACAACACTTTAGATGAAATACTGGGCGACGATACTGGTGTCAATGGCCTGCGTGTAAAATCAACGCTTGATGGCAGCACTCAAGACATTGATATAAGCGGTGTATTCATCGCTATTGGGCACAAACCCAACACCGACATTTTCGAAGGTCAGCTCGATATGCACAACGGTTACATCAAAATTAAGAGCGGCCTAGAAGGTGAAGCCACGGCGACAACCGTGCCAGGGGTTTTCGCCGCCGGTGACGTTGCTGACCACGTCTACCGACAGGCTGTAACGTCCGCTGGTGCCGGCTGCATGGCCGCATTAGATGCAGAGAAGTACATCGACAACCTATAACTAGGGCATCGCCCGGCATTTTACTCAGGGGAATCCGCCATGAGCCAGCTGCATTGGCTTGAAGAACAAAACACCTGGTTCCCTCCGACAAAATCTGCACTAAAGGACCCCGACGGGCTGCTGGCCGTTGGCGGTGACCTTACAGTAGAACGATTAATCAAAGCTTACTCGTTAGGTATTTTCCCCTGGTACAGTGATGGCCAGCCACTCCTGTGGTGGTCTCCCGACCCACGTATGGTGCTATCGCCTGACGATCTACACCTTGGGCGAACACTTCGAAAACTGCTTCGGAAACAGCCCTTCCGCATTACGTTTGACCAACAATTCGAGACCGTTATGCGCCAGTGTGGAACCATTGCACGCAAAGAGCAGGACGGCTCCTGGATTACCGAAGAGATGATCGACGCCTACATGGAGTTGCACGCTATGGGTGTGGCCCATTCTGTAGAGGTATGGCAAAACGACGAGCTTGTGGGCGGCCTATATGGTATTGCGTTGGGGCGCTCTTATTTTGGCGAATCAATGTACAGTCTCGTGAGCGGTGCTTCAAAAGTGGCCTTCGCAACACTTGCACAGCAGCTTAAGCTTTGGGGATTCGAACTCATAGACTGCCAAATTCACACACAATACCTTAACTCGTTCGGTGCCAAAGAAATACCGAGATGCGAATTTGAGCAACGGCTAGCCCAAACAGTAAACCGTACCCCCACGCCACTGGGCAACAATGGCGGAATTCAAAAATCGGTAGTAACCTACGCCGGTAAGATCCCACTATTGGATTGGTCCCAAGCATGGCAGATGCCGGAGAAAGGATTTGACGGACTTAACAACACTTAAACTCTACGCCACGCGACCCCACGCCTGCAGCTACCTGCCTGGGGAAGATGCGACAACGGTATTCATAGACCCTACAGCCAGTATTGATGCGGCGGTATACAGCGACCTATCTCGCTACGGCTTCCGACGAAGCGGATCCCATGTTTACCGACCTCACTGCGAAACCTGCCATGCCTGTATTCCCATACGACTATTAACCCAGGAGTTCAAACCCAACCGAGCTCAAAAACGCTGCCAAAAAACTAATAGCGATTTAAGCATTACCTTCGTCGACTCTATAGATACAGACGAACATTATTCTGTATACGAACGCTACATCAATGACCGTCATTCTGACGGCGACATGTTTCCGCCGAGCCGAGGCCAATACACCGATTTTTTAACGGCTGAATGGGGTGCTACCCGTTACATAGAAATGCGCAGCGCGGAGGGTGAACTTTTGGCCGTTGCTGTTACGGACTTTTTGGACCATGGCCTTTCTGCCGTCTATTCATTTTTCTCCCCCCAAGCCGCCAAACGCAGTCTAGGCTCCTTTGCTGTACTCCACCAAATTCAACTGGCGCAAGAAAAAAAGCTGCCCTACCTCTATCTTGGTTATTGGATTAGAAAATGCCAAAAAATGAGTTACAAAACACTTTTCCAACCTTACCAGGTAATGGTTGGTCAAAACTGGGTCACTGTGACTGATAAACCACCAGAAGTGGCCTCCAAAATGCAACTGTTATAATATAACACCCCTTTTGGGGTGCCTCCTCCACCCCACTACGCACGACAACGATTGGCTAAGCGTCTTTTTACTCAAACCGAAAACACTATAACGACCAAGTGCTGTAAGGGCGCTTCAAAAAACTATTTTTGCCTGGCGAAGCTAACGTTTTTAAAATGATATATTCATCAATTCCGCTTGAACTAACTCTTATTCGCACATAAAAATAAGCGGATAAGAGTGGCTCTAATAATTGAATTTAGCCGCTACGGGGCATAGCAAGCCTAAGTGTTAGAAGGACTGTACAACGGAGGGGTGGCTGCCTTTCCGGTTTGAGCCGACGCTGCGATAAAGCTTTCGAGGCCTCCCCCTTCGGGGCTTGGTGTACATTTCATGCATGGCATTAAAAATTTTCTCCTTGTCACAACAAGCATGCCTGTATATTTCCCCTAGTCCTGCCCCGCACACAAAGCCAGGAACCAAAAGCACTAAATAGCGGTACCACTCTAAAATAGCTACCAAGCCGATTGCCTTGCCAACAACCTCAACAAGATCTTTTATTTCGCTAGACCAATCGTTTCTTTTTAAGTGGTTAAGCGCAATAAAGATCAACCCAGCATAATTATTCTCTTGGGTTTTGCCATTTAGCTTGGATTCGCTCTGCTTTTAGGGCAAAATGCCGCCTCTAAAAAAGCAACCTATAATACATTTTGAGGTTTATGCCGAATGGCGAAAGAAGACCATTTTGAACTGGAAGGCGAAGTTATCGACACATTGCCTAACACCACCTTCCGAGTGAAACTCGAAAATGGACATGTGGTAACAGCACATATCTCCGGAAAAATGCGTAAGAATTACATTCGTATTCTTACTGGCGACAAAGTCAAAGTTGAAATGACGCCCTACGACCTAAGCAAAGGCCGTATTACCTACCGCGCCCGCTAAAGTTAAACGAGTTTCAAATAAAAAGGCCTGCATCAAGCAGGCCTTTTTATTTGTTGATATGAAAACACTTTAAGCGCAAGCTTCAGGAGAGCCCTCTTTAGGCCTTTCCACTTCAGGAATCACCAACAGCTGATCGTCTTTCACGTCAACAGTCACCACCCCACCTTTTTCCGCCAGCACTCCAAATAACACCATATCGGCAAGCGGCTTTTTGACTTTTTCTTGGATAATTCTAGCCATGGGGCGGGCACCCATTTTCTCATCGTACCCGTTTATAGCCAACCAATCACGCGCGGCATCGCTAACTTCCAGGGTGATCTTCTTGTCGTCCAGCTGAGACTGTAATTCCATCAGGAACTTATCTACAACGGTCTTTATTACATCCAAAGTTAAGCTGCCGAACTGTACAATACCATCGAGCCGGTTTCGGAATTCAGGGGAAAATGATCGCTTCACGGCTTCCATTCCATCACTGGAGTGGTCTTGCTTGGTGAAGCCAATCGAGGCCCGACTCATAGTTTCAGCACCGGCATTAGTCGTCATAATCAGCACAACATTTCGAAAATCGGCGGTACGCCCGTTGTTATCAGTTAATGCACCGTGATCCATTACCTGCAACAACAGATTAAAAACATCAGGATGGGCTTTCTCGATTTCATCCAGCAACACAACGGTATGAGGCTGCTTGGTTACGGCTTCAGTGAGTAAACCTCCCTGGTCAAACCCTACATACCCAGGAGGAGCGCCGATTAAGCGCGATACAGTATGGCGCTCCATGTATTCAGACATATCAAAACGGATTAGCTCAACACCCATGGCACTTGCCAACTGCTTACACAACTCTGTTTTACCCACACCCGTAGGGCCTGCAAACAAAAACGAACCAATCGGCTTATCGTGATTAGTTAAACCTGCTCGTGATAGCTTGATAGCCGACGAAATGGTGTCGATAGCTTCTTCCTGACCAAACACAGTCATACGCAAGGTAGCTTCCAGTTTTGCCAATAGCTGCTTGTCACTAGACGACACTGTTTTCGGCGGCACACGGGCTATCTTGGCAATAATGGCTTCAATATCTCGCACACCAATGACTTTTTTGCGTTTCGACTCGGGCAGTAGCTGCTGATAGGCACCAGCCTCGTCAATAACGTCAATGGCTTTATCTGGCATAAAGCGATCACTGATGTACTTACTCGCAAGCTCAGCCGCCGATTTAAGTGCTGGATCGGTATATTTCAGATGGTGATGTTCTTCAAAACGAGATTTTAAGCCCCGTAAAATCTTATAGGTGTCTTCAACAGACGGCTCATTCACGTCTATCTTCTGGAAGCGTCGAGAAAGAGCCCGATCTTTATCAAAAATACCCCGGTACTCCTGAAAGGTAGTGGACCCTATGCAACGTAAATCGCCACTGGTTAACAGAGGCTTTAACAGATTGGAGGCGTCCATCACCCCACCGGATGCAGCACCCGCACCAATAATGGTGTGAATTTCGTCAATAAATAGAATCGCATGCTCACGCTTTTTAAGCTCTGCCAGCAGTCCTTTAAAGCGTTTTTCAAAATCGCCACGGTATTTTGTACCCGCTAATAGAGACCCAAGATCGAGCGAATAAACCGTGCTATCGGCTAATACGTCGGGCACTTCATTATCGATAATTTTCTTCGCTAGCCCCTCAGCAATGGCTGTTTTACCAACGCCGCTCTCGCCAACCAATAATGGGTTGTTTTTTCTGCGGCGCGCCAACACCTGAATTACGCGCTCTACCTCGTATGCACGCCCAACAAGCGGGTCTATGCGCCCCGCTATAGCCTGCTCATTTAAATTGGTTGAGAAGGCATCTAGAGGGTTCTGGGAGCTGTTTTCGGTACTTGCAGCGGCTTCTTCGTCTGGCTGCTCATGGCTACCCGAATCACTGGGCGCATTCGAACCTGAAACTTTCGAAATACCGTGAGTAATGAAATTAACAACATCAATACGGGCAATACCCTGTTGTTTCAGGTAGTAAACCGCCTGACTTTCCTGTTCACTAAAGATAGCAACGAGAACGTTGGCTCCTGTTACTTCGTTTTTTCCTGAAGATTGCACATGAAAAACTGCGCGTTGAAGCACGCGCTGGAAGCCTAAAGTAGGCTGAGTTTCACGGTCTTCATCCTCTTCGGGAATCAGCGGCGTTGTTGAATCAACAAATTCAGAAAGATCACGACGCAATACACCTAAATCTGCACCGCAGGCCCTTAAAACACTGGCAGCAGACTCGTTGTCCAGAAGCGCGAGCAAAAGATGCTCAACAGTCATAAACTCATGACGCTTTGACCGCGCCCCCTTAAAAGCAGTATTTAACGTAGATTCTAGCTCTTTACTTAGCATCGTTACTTACACCTGTTATGCCCACCTTCACTACTTATCATACTAACTTCAGCAAGGTCAGGCTTAAGCAAAAATGATTCTGGATTTACTCGGAATCACCGTCATCGCACGCTTCTATTTCACACAACAATGGATGTTCATTTTGACGCGCATATTGATTAACTTGCGCTGCTTTTGTTTCTGCAACATCCCTGGAAAAAACACCACATACGCCCTTTCCTTTAGTATGAACCTCAAGCATCACGTGCGTGGCTTTCTCTCGATTCATGCCGAAAAAAGTTTCCAGCACCTCTACAACAAATTCCATAGGCGTGTAGTCGTCATTTAGTAAAACGACCTTGTATAACGGTGGTTTTTTGAGCTTTGGCTTCTCTTCCTGAACAGCCAAGCCACCGCCATCAATGACAGACTCATCGTCATCGTCTTTATTTAATGTTAGTCGAAGATTTTCAAGATTACCCATGGAATATGCCAACAACACAAATCGTTATAGATGTGGATTCTAACTGACCAAAACGTACACAAACACCACAAATGGTGCAAAAACTTGACAATGCGTCCATTGTTGGTTACAAAGTATCCAACCCGCATGGATGCGGTTGCTGTATAAAAATAAATGCCCTGTGGAACTTAAAATGGGTTAAAGCAAAACAATACAAAGGGACCGAGCTATGCCTACCGGAACCGTAAAGTGGTTTAACAATGCCAAAGGCTTTGGGTTCATCTTACCCGAAGACGGAGGCGAAGACCTCTTCGCACACTACTCTTCCATCGAAATGGAAGGCTATCGAACATTAAAAGCCGGACAACCTGTCACCTTCGAGATAGAACAAGGTGAGAAGGGGCTGCATGCCAAGCACATCCAAATGGCGAAAGAAGGTGCTGTTGTACAGCCCGTTGAGGTACCTCAGGAGCATATGATCGCAGAAACCTAAGCTTCTTCAAACCAGTTTTCATAAAAAGGCCTTTATCTTCAATAAGATAAAGGCCTTTTCTTGTGCCTGGCTGACTTTGACGGTTTAGATTGCGTCTACGATTGCGTTTAGCGTTGTGCTAGGCCGCATAGCATTACTTGCTTGCTCTGCTACTGGCTTGTAGTACCCACCTACATCAGCCGCAGCACCCTGCACGGCGTTTAGCTCGCCAAGAATCTTATTTTCATTCTCAGCCATGTCTTTGGCTACACGACCAAAACGAGACTTCAGTTCGGCGTCGGTGTCCTGGGCAGCAAGCGCCTGAGCCCAATACATCGCCAAATAGAAGTGACTGCCACGATTATCCAGCTCACCCGCTTTCCGCGATGGAGACTTGTTATTGTCGAGAAAGCGCGCTGTCGCTTCGTCTAGCGTGGTGGCCAACACCTGTGCTTTGGGGTTGTTAGCTACCGTTGAAAAGTGCTCAAAAGACGCTGCCAGTGCTAAAAACTCACCTAACGAATCCCATCGCAGATGATTTTCCTGCTCGAACTGCTGCACATGCTTTGGCGCAGAGCCACCGGCTCCGGTTTCAAATAAACCGCCGCCATTCATTAAAGGCACAATCGAAAGCATTTTGGCGCTGGTGCCTAGCTCCAGAATCGGGAACAGGTCGGTAAGGTAGTCACGTAGAACATTACCGGTTACAGAAATAGTGTCTAGCCCTTCTTTTATGCGCTCAAGCGAGTATTCGGTGGCCGCTACAGGCTCCAAAATCTGGATGTCCAAGCCATCGGTATCGTGACCTGCCAGGTACTTATTGACCTTAATAATTAGCTGAGCATCGTGAGCACGATTCTCATCCAGCCAAAACACAGCGGGAATTCCCGTGGCACGCGCACGTGTTACGGCCAATTTTACCCAATCCTGAATCGGTGCATCTTTAGCTTGGCACATACGGAAGATATCGCCTTCTTCTACCTTGTGCTCCATCAGGACATTACCGGCTGTATCAACTACCTGAACACAACCAGCGATCGAAATCTCAAAGGTTTTATCATGAGAGCCGTACTCTTCGGCTTTCTGCGCCATTAACCCTACGTTAGGCACGCTGCCCATAGTGGTTGGATCGAAGGCACCGTGCTTTTTACAAAAAGTAATTGTGGCGTCGTAAACACCGGCATAACAACGGTCTGGAATTACCGCTTTGGTATCTTTTTGGGATCCATCCGGCCCCCACATCTGACCGGATGCACGAATCATGGCCGGCATCGAGGCATCAATTATGATATCGCTAGGTACATGTAGATTAGTGATGCCTTTGTCAGAATTCACCATGGCCATCTCAGGGCGGTCGGCATAAATCGCTTGTAAATCAGCTTCAACTTCAGCTTTCTTAGCTGCGTCAAGTGACTGAATTTTGGTATAAACGTCGCCGATACCGTTGTTGGCATCTACTCCCAGCTCCTCAAACAGAGCGGCGTGCTTGTCAAATACCTGCTTGTAAAAAACTTTCACCGCATGCCCAAATATAATCGGGTCGGAAACCTTCATCATAGTGGCTTTCATATGCAGCGAAAAAAGTACATCGTCGGATTTCGCGCTTTCAATTTCGGCAGCGAGGAACTCGCATAGGGCTTTCTTGCTCATCACCGATGAATCAATAACTTCACCAGCCAACAAGGCTAAACCACTTTTCAGTACGGTTTTACTCTCCCCTGAGACTAACTGAATACTAACATTGGTCGCCTCAGCTAAGGTGACAGACTGTTCACTGCCATAGAAGTCGCCGTCACTCATTGATGCCACGTGGGATTTGCGGTCGCTCACCCAGGCGCCCATGGAGTGAGGGTTTTTACGCGCATATTGCTTAACCGACGGAGGTGCACGACGATCGGAGTTACCCTCACGTAAGACGGGGTTTACCGCACTACCTTTAATCTTGTCGTAACGTGTTTTAACGTCCTTCTGTTCGTCCGAAGAAGGGTCTTCAGGGTAATCTGGCAGCTTGTAGCCCTTTGCCTGGAGTTCTTTAATTACCGCTTGCAGCTGTGGAAGAGAAGCACTGATATTCGGCAATTTGATAATGTTTGCTTCTGGCGTTTTAGCCAGTTCGCCCAATAGCATCAAAGCATCTTCTTGGCGCTGGTCTTCAACCAAATATTCTGGGAAGCTGGCTATAATACGACCTGATAGAGAAATGTCTTTGGTTTCTACCGCGATGTCTGAAGCTTTTGCGAAGGCCTGGATAATGGGCAGTAATGAATAGGTCGCGAGTGCTGGCGCTTCATCGGTTTCCGTGTAAATTATGGTAGGTTTATCTATCGACATTCTCTAACACCCTTAGTGAGAAAATAATTAAGGGAATACCCCGCACAAGCGTGTGCAGGCAATTCCAATAAAGAAGGAAATTCAGGGGAAACCCCTTTAAAATGGCCGCGAATTATACCAGCGATTTATTGAGTAAGTAAGCATTGCCACATTGGGTCATAAAACCCTAGATGGCACCAAAAAGAAGCATATCCATGCCAGAAATAGTCCTTCTTAACAAACCTTTCAACTACCTCAGCCAGTTTACCGACAAAGAGGACCGAAAAACGCTTGCGGATGTGTTTAGTAAACAGATGCTCGCCAATGACTTCTATCCGGCCGGAAGACTCGACTTCGACTCAGAAGGCTTACTGCTTTTGGTCAATAGCGGTGAACTTCAACACCGAATTAGCAACCCCGAACTCAAAATGTTAAAAACCTATTGGGTGCAGGTTGAGGGAACACCCGACACCAAGGCTATATTGGCTCTTCAACGAGGCGTGGAGCTGAAAGACGGTAAAACCAAGCCCGCCCGAGCTCAGCTAATCGCAGAACCCAGTCTTTGGCCACGAAACCCGCCCGTTCGAAAGAGAGAGAAAACCCCAACACAGTGGCTTGAACTGACCATTAACGAAGGCAAGAACCGTCAGGTAAGACGAATGACCGCGGCTGTCGGCCACCCTACCCTTCGCTTGGTAAGAGTTGCTATTGGCCCTTGGTCAATCGGCAAGCTAAACCCTGGCGAATACACACTCGAAACGGTAAACCTCCCCGCAAAAAAACAGCAAAAATCTGTCAAACAGGGAAGCAACAAACGGCTAGGCCAAAAGAGCATAAAATGAACTGGTACCCCCATGTGACGGTCTCCACTATCGTCGAAAAAGATGGCCTTTTTTTGATGGTAGAAGAAAACAAACACGGCAGACTTCTACTCAACCAACCTGCAGGCCATCTAGAAAAAAATGAAAGTCTTTTTGCTGCTGCGATAAGGGAAACATTGGAAGAAACCCAATGGCGGATTGAACTGCTGGGGGTATTGGGTAATTCACTGTTTACATCCCCAACCAACAACACAACCTACTTGAGAGTGAGCTTTGTTGCGAGAGCGCTAAAGCAGGAGTTAGCGCTACCCTTGGATACCGATATAGAAAGAGCCATTTGGATGAGCGAAAACGAGATTCGCCAGCAGGTATCTCGCCTTCGGAGCCCGATGGTAATTCACGATATCGAACGGTTTAACAAAGGGACGATTTATCCACTCGAACTCATACAACATCTTTAATAGCGGTTCCTCTACTTCAACCCTAAACAGCACATAAAAATAGTTGCTGCCCGAAGGGATGTTAAAGTATACCGGAAATGGTACTAATATCGGCCCGAAACTCAAACGAACACAACTGCATATTCAGGGCTAGCATAAGAACATAGCAAAAACAGATATTATCGTCGGGCTATGTGGTTATAGCATCATGAGCGACGGGGTCAGCTAACCTGGAGTTCGCCTTTGGGTTCCAAGAGGTTGTTCGGTTTCGCCCATTGCGCTTGGACTCCGTAAGTGCGTCATCCGCTTGCTGAATTAACTCATTCGGCTCGACCGCACCATTGCGTATTGAGGAAACTCCGAAACTGGCGGTTACCTTTAACCCACTGATCGTTTTTACTTCAATCTTTTTCCGGAACATTTCTGCCAAAGCATAGGCTTTATCTGGAGGAGCGCCTGACAGAAGAATACAAAACTCTTCACCTCCAATACGCGCAACTATATCACCAGGGCGAATATTAAACACAAGCGTCTCTGCCAGCCCCAATATTATTTCATCCCCGACAACATGACCGTGATTATTGTTGACCGCCTTAAAGTGATCAATGCCCACTATTATAAGACTGAATTCAGCACCTGCTGAACTTCTCTTTTCAAAACACTTCCCTAATTGACTGAAAAGTGTGCGGCGATTATAACAATTGGTAAGCGGATCTCTCGAGCCCAGGTAATGCAACTCTCGATTTTTTCTATCTATATCCTTACCTTTTTGAGCTAATTCGGCTTCCATATCCCCAATTCTCTGGGTTTGAGTTTCAAGCTCAGTAATATCGTTAAAACTAGCAATCACCCCGATACTTTTACCTTTACCATCCCCCACCGGAACCGCATTTACGAGAAAAACCAGCATCCCCTGCCCGACCTTTAAGGATAAACGTACACCCAACTGTCTTTCATTTGATTCCTGCGCGACATCCCAAGGCATTGATTGATTCAAAGCTTTCTCATCTTTTACCCAGTCAAAGTCACAAATCCTGTGGCCGACTATCGACGACTCAGGAAGCCTCAATTTAGCTACAAGAGCTTCGTTCACCAAAACGATTTGATCTCGCTTATCTAAAATAAGAACACCCTCACCCATAACATTCAACGCGTTTCGCACTCGCGTAGGCACAACTGAACTGGGGTCTAAATGGTGTAGCACACGCTTGATATACAGCATGAACGCAAAAAATCCGGATACACATACAAAAAGGATAAGCCATACAAAGTGTGGAAGACCTAGCCAGTATTTCGCGCCATGCGACAGGGAGAAAAAACTCACCTCCAGACTGGCTTTTTTAATACCGTTCACCTTTATAGGTATTTTTATATGTGTCGGGCTTGAACCCTCTAAAGAATATCCATCCCAAAACTTCTCATGATTAGACGTTGCCAAAATAAAGCTATTATCGCTTCTTCTAAGTGCAATTGAGCGTAGTGCCGGGTTATGTTTCAAGCTTTGATCGTAGAATGACCGTATGGACAGATTGTTTTGACGCCTCAACCCCATCGCGGTTTGCATTGCAATATTTTCCGCCAACTGTTTTCTGTTGTCTAAAAGAGCCTTTTCCTGATTAGGAATAAGCCCTAAACCATGAGCAACGAAAAGCATGGATACTGTCAAAAAAACAAGCCCCAAACTTAGACGAACGGCGGGTGTTAAGTTTATTTTCATATTAATTCGGCTTGGCTTTTTTTGGGTTGCTGTCAAACATATAGCCAACTTCTCTACGTTGTTTGTCTTCTTCTCGCTCATCCCGCTTTTGCTTTTCCTTATCTTCTTTCTTGGACTTGTAACCGAGCACGGGCAATGGATCAAACCCCTTCCACAGAGGCAACATGGAAAAGAGGGTTAGAAACAAGCTGCCGGCGCGTAAGACCCAAACAACAATGCCGGTGGTGACCGTAACCGTAATACCTGAATAAATCGCTTTTTCGATATTTTTTTCTTCTATCGATTCATCGATATCTGATCTAAGCTTTTTCAGTTCGTTGTTAAAATCAACAATATCTTGATCGCCTATAAACGCATTATCTACTGCGACCAGAGCAGCAAGCGTCGACTCAACACTTTCTGCACTGCCTGAGCGACTAATACCTTCTGCAATCTTTTGTTTATTTTCACCGGCGTCTTTATAATCACTGACCGATTCAAAACTAAGGAGTATTGGCGCCTTACCCAAATTACTTGCAACGCTTACAAGCTCATCCAAATAGAAAGAACTTTCTGATGATCCATTTGTAACGGAGCTTTTCGCTGGCAAAGGTTCAGACTTGATCAAAACTTGGTCGCCTACAATAGGTAATTCTTCCGTCGGTAAACTAACAACCGGCTGTGACTCTACTTCACGCGTAGGCGCTTCCGGCATTATTGAGATAGGTGATTCCGGTGCAATTATAACGGGGGAAAGTAAAGCATTAACTATGTTGATGCTAATAGGGGCTTCAACCCACTCCCCCATATTGTCTGTTGCACGAACTACGACGGTTGTTTGCCCTACCATTTGCGGTTTATAAGATAAAATCAACTCACCAGTTTCGCTGTCAATGGCAACCACCTGGGTTAAATCTGAATTTGAATTATCTTGCACACTATAAATTAAGCTAGAATTCTCATCGACATCGTGAAATATACTAGCCAAGGTAAACGTTGAGTTTTCTTGAGAACCAACCTCGATAGTCGTTTCCGCTACTTCGATTGCCGTGGGCCTATCATTGACCGGATTGACGGTAACGGTAAAGCTAGTATCCGTGCTCGCTCCTTCTGAATCCGTTGCTCGTAATGTGATTGTGCTAGACCCGGCTTGATCTGTCGCATAATTTATTTGTAGCCGTCCGTTTACTACATCCATGCTAGTCACACTTACGAGCTCTTCATTGCTATTATTGACAACTTCATACGTAAGATTGCTATCAGCATCTTCTTCATCTTCAAACGCACCAAAGAGATCAAGAACACTCTGGTCTGTATCTTCCTCTACTGTAATATCGTTAATGCCGGTCGCAAAAGGTTCATCATTAACCGCCGCAATATCGAGCGCAAAAGTGTCAAAAACACTTGCCCCGCCGTTGCCGTCTGAAGCAATTACCTCAATTGAAGTGTTCGCATCATCCATACCATCAGGCGTACCTGAAAAAACCTGTGTTGTTGCATTAAAACTTAACCACGCAGGCAGCAGCCCTCCTCCGGCGAGTTGAGCGCTATAAACTAGAGCATCTCCGTCAGCGTCAAAAAAGGTGTTTGGCGGAACAGCAAATGTAAACAGTGAATCTTCAACAGCGGATTGGTCCATTAGCGGGTTGGCTAAAACCGGCTCATCGTTGACGTTGGCAATCGGTCCAGAGGCCGCCGATACCGGGGCTTCTACCGTGGTGTTGTCGTCGGTGTAGTTCGCTGTCGCCCGTACATATTGCCCAACATCGGCGTCGGTCAGGGTGTAGTCCGCATTGGTCGCACCGGCGATAGCACTCCAGCCGTTGATACCATCGGCGGAGCGTTGCCATTGGTAGGTCTCGCCGGAGAAGCCGTCGTTGTCGGTGATGGTCGCCGTGAGTGTGGCGTTTTCAGTTGCGGTGCCGGTTAGCGCTATCGAGGCGCTGTCGTTGACGTTGGCAATCGGTCCAGAGGCCGCCGATACCGGGGCTTCTACCGTGGTGTTGTCGTCGGTGTAGTTCGCTGTCGCCCGTACATATTGCCCAACATCGGCGTCGGTCAGGGTGTAGTCCGCATTGGTCGCACCGGCGATAGCACTCCAGCCGTTGATACCATCGACGGAGCGTTGCCATTGGTAGGTCTCGCCGGAGAAGCCGTCGTTGTCGGTGATGGTCGCCGTGAGTGTGGCGTTTTCAGTTGCGGTGCCGGTTAGCGCTATCGAGGCGCTGTCGTTGACGTTGGCAATCGGTCCAGAGGCCGCCGATACCGGGGCTTCTACCGTGGTGTTGTCGTCGGTGTAGTTCGCTGTCGCCCGTACATATTGCCCAACATCGGCGTCGGTCAGGGTGTAGTCCGCATTGGTCGCACCGGCGATAGCACTCCAGCCGTTGATACCATCGACGGAGCGTTGCCATTGGTAGGTCTCGCCGGAGAAGCCGTCGTTGTCGGTGATGGTCGCCGTGAGTGTGGCGTTTTCAGTTGCGGTGCCGGTTAGCGCTATCGAGGCGCTGTCGTTGACGTTGGCAATCGGTCCAGAGGCCGCCGATACCGGGGCTTCTACCGTGGTGTTGTCGTCGGTGTAGTTCGCTGTCGCCCGTACATATTGCCCAACATCGGCGTCGGTCAGGGTGTAGTCCGCATTGGTCGCACCGGCGATAGCACTCCAGCCGTTGATACCATCGACGGAGCGTTGCCATTGGTAGGTCTCGCCGGAGAAGCCGTCGTTGTCGGTGATGGTCGCCGTGAGTGTGGCGTTTTCAGTTGCGGTGCCGGTTAGCGCTATCGAGGCGCTGTCGTTGACGTTGGCAATCGGTCCAGAGGCCGCCGATACCGGGGCTTCTACCGTGGTGTTGTCGTCGGTGTAGTTCGCTGTCGCCCGTACATATTGCCCAACATCGGCGTCGGTCAGGGTGTAGTCCGCATTGGTCGCACCGGCGATAGCACTCCAGCCGTTGATACCATCGACGGAGCGTTGCCATTGGTAGGTCTCGCCGGAGAAGCCGTCGTTGTCGGTGATGGTCGCCGTGAGTGTGGCGTTTTCAGTTGCGGTGCCGGTTAGCGCTATCGAGGCGCTGTCGTTGACGTTGGCAATCGGTCCAGAGGCCGCCGATACCGGGGCTTCTACCGTGGTGTTGTCGTCGGTGTAGTTCGCTGTCGCCCGTACATATTGCCCAACATCGGCGTCGGTCAGGGTGTAGTCCGCATTGGTCGCACCGGCGATAGCACTCCAGCCGTTGATACCATTGGCGGAGCGTTGCCATTGGTAGGTCTCGCCGGAGAAGCCGTCGTTGTCGGTGATGGTCGCCGTGAGTGTGGCGTTTTCAGTTGCGGTGCCGGTTAGCGCTATCGAGGCGCTGTCGTTGACGTTGGCAATCGGTCCAGAGGCCGCCGATACCGGGGCTTCTACCGTGGTGTTGTCGTCGGTGTAGTTCGCTGTCGCCCGTACATATTGCCCAACATCGGCGTCGGTCAGGGTGTAGTCCGCATTGGTCGCACCGGCGATAGCACTCCAGCCGTTGATACCATCGGCGGAGCGTTGCCATTGGTAGGTCTCGCCGGAGAAGCCGTCGTTGTCGGTGATGGTCGCCGTGAGTGTGGCGTTTTCAGTTGCGGTGCCGGTTAGCGCTATCGAGGCGCTGTCGTTGACGTTGGCAATCGGTCCAGAGGCCGCCGATACCGGGGCTTCTACCGTGGTGTTGTCGTCGGTGTAGTTCGCTGTCGCCCGTACATATTGCCCAACATCGGCGTCGGTCAGGGTGTAGTCCGCATTGGTCGCACCGGCGATAGCACTCCAGCCGTTGATACCATCGACGGAGCGTTGCCATTGGTAGGTCTCGCCGGAGAAGCCGTCGTTGTCGGTGATGGTCGCCGTGAGTGTGGCGTTTTCAGTTGCGGTGCCGGTTAGCGCTATCGAGGCGCTGTCGTTGACGTTGGCAATCGGTCCAGAGGCCGCCGATACCGGGGCTTCTACCGTGGTGTTGTCGTCGGTGTAGTTCGCTGTCGCCCGTACATATTGCCCAACATCGGCGTCGGTCAGGGTGTAGTCCGCATTGGTCGCACCGGCGATAGCACTCCAGCCGTTGATACCATCGACGGAGCGTTGCCATTGGTAGGTCTCGCCGGAGAAGCCGTCGTTGTCGGTGATGGTCGCCGTGAGTGTGGCGTTTTCAGTTGCGGTGCCGGTTAGCGCTATCGAGGCGCTGTCGTTGACGTTGGCAATCGGTCCAGAGGCCGCCGATACCGGGGCTTCTACCGTGGTGTTGTCGTCGGTGTAGTTCGCTGTCGCCCGTACATATTGCCCAACATCGGCGTCGGTCAGGGTGTAGTCCGCATTGGTCGCACCGGCGATAGCACTCCAGCCGTTGATACCATCGACGGAGCGTTGCCATTGGTAGGTCTCGCCGGAGAAGCCGTCGTTGTCGGTGATGGTCGCCGTGAGTGTGGCGTTTTCAGTTGCGGTGCCGGTTAGCGCTATCGAGGCGCTGTCGTTGACGTTGGCAATCGGTCCAGAGGCCGCCGATACCGGGGCTTCTACCGTGGTGTTGTCGTCGGTGTAGTTCGCTGTCGCCCGTACATATTGCCCAACATCGGCGTCGGTCAGGGTGTAGTCCGCATTGGTCGCACCGGCGATAGCACTCCAGCCGTTGATACCATCGACGGAGCGTTGCCATTGGTAGGTCTCGCCGGAGAAGCCGTCGTTGTCGGTGATGGTCGCCGTGAGTGTGGCGTTTTCAGTTGCGGTGCCGGTTAGCGCTATCGAGGCGCTGTCGTTGACGTTGGCAATCGGTCCAGAGGCCGCCGATACCGGGGCTTCTACCGTGGTGTTGTCGTCGGTGTAGTTCGCTGTCGCCCGTACATATTGCCCAACATCGGCGTCGGTCAGGGTGTAGTCCGCATTGGTCGCACCGGCGATAGCACTCCAGCCGTTGATACCATCGGCGGAGCGTTGCCATTGGTAGGTCTCGCCGGAGAAGCCGTCGTTGTCGGTGATGGTCGCCGTGAGTGTGGCGTTTTCAGTTGCGGTGCCGGTTAGCGCTATCGAGGCGCTGTCGTTGACGTTGGCAATCGGTCCAGAGGCCGCCGATACCGGGGCTTCTACCGTGGTGTTGTCGTCGGTGTAGTTCGCTGTCGCCCGTACATATTGCCCAACATCGGCGTCGGTCAGGGTGTAGTCCGCATTGGTCGCACCGGCGATAGCACTCCAGCCGTTGATACCATCGGCGGAGCGTTGCCATTGGTAGGTCTCGCCGGAGAAGCCGTCGTTGTCGGTGATGGTCGCCGTGAGTGTGGCGTTTTCAGTTGCGGTGCCGGTTAGCGCTATCGAGGCGCTGTCGTTGACGTTGGCAATCGGTCCAGAGGCCGCCGATACCGGGGCTTCTACCGTGGTGTTGTCGTCGGTGTAGTTCGCTGTCGCCCGTACATATTGCCCAACATCGGCGTCGGTCAGGGTGTAGTCCGCATTGGTCGCACCGGCGATAGCACTCCAGCCGTTGATACCATCGACGGAGCGTTGCCATTGGTAGGTCTCGCCGGAGAAGCCGTCGTTGTCGGTGATGGTCGCCGTGAGTGTGGCGTTTTCAGTTGCGGTGCCGGTTAGCGCTATCGAGGCGCTGTCGTTGACGTTGGCAATCGGTCCAGAGGCCGCCGATACCGGGGCTTCTACCGTGGTGTTGTCGTCGGTGTAGTTCGCTGTCGCCCGTACATATTGCCCAACATCGGCGTCGGTCAGGGTGTAGTCCGCATTGGTCGCACCGGCGATAGCACTCCAGCCGTTGATACCATCGACGGAGCGTTGCCATTGGTAGGTCTCGCCGGAGAAGCCGTCGTTGTCGGTGATGGTCGCCGTGAGTGTGGCGTTTTCAGTTGCGGTGCCGGTTAGCGCTATCGAGGCGCTGTCGTTGACGTTGGCAATCGGTCCAGAGGCCGCCGATACCGGGGCTTCTACCGTGGTGTTGTCGTCGGTGTAGTTCGCTGTCGCCCGTACATATTGCCCAACATCGGCGTCGGTCAGGGTGTAGTCCGCATTGGTCGCACCGGCGATAGCACTCCAGCCGTTGATACCATCGACGGAGCGTTGCCATTGGTAGGTCTCGCCGGAGAAGCCGTCGTTGTCGGTGATGGTCGCCGTGAGTGTGGCGTTTTCAGTTGCGGTGCCGGTTAGCGCTATCGAGGCGCTGTCGTTGACGTTGGCAATCGGTCCAGAGGCCGCCGATACCGGGGCTTCTACCGTGGTGTTGTCGTCGGTGTAGTTCGCTGTCGCCCGTACATATTGCCCAACATCGGCGTCGGTCAGGGTGTAGTCCGCATTGGTCGCACCGGCGATAGCACTCCAGCCGTTGATACCATCGGCGGAGCGTTGCCATTGGTAGGTCTCGCCGGAGAAGCCGTCGTTGTCGGTGATGGTCGCCGTGAGTGTGGCGTTTTCAGTTGCGGTGCCGGTTAGCGCTATGCTGCCGATTTCATTTAAACCAGCAATCTGCGCTGACACAGATGATACGGGGGTTTCAGACTCTCCTTGATCGTCGTTGTATGTAGCCGTTACACGAACATACTGATCGACGTCTGTGGCCGTCAGGGTGTAGGTACTGGCAGTAGCACCGCTAATATCGCTCCAACCACCTGCGCCATCGGCACTTGTTTCCCACTGGTAAGTAATACCACCCGAGATACCATCGCCATCAACCACATTTGCTGTGAGATCTTGGCCTTCAGTGAGCGTACCTGAAATCGACACATCACCGACATCATTGACGTTGGCGATCTGCCCGGAAGCACTGGATACTGGCGTTTCAAGTGTGCCCTGGTCATCTGCATAAGTCGCTGTGACTCTCACATATTGGTCGACTTCGGCATCCGTGAGGGTGAGTGCAAATGTTGTCGCGGCCGAAATATCACTCCAATCATCGATACCATCGTCGCTGACTTGCCATTGGTAGCTGATGGTACCAGAATATCCGTCGGCGTCTGAAATGAGCGGGAAAGCGAAATCCCATGTAGTCGCGATTAGCGTTTCATTTTCAGTGGGTGTCCCGGTAAAGCTAATCGTTGCGGGGTTGTTATCGTCAACGTAATTTACGGTAAAAACTCCGGCATCCGTATCGCCATCGTTATCTCGCAATATGTAGTCAAAACTTTCAGTGTCTGAAGATCCTTTGACAACGTCTACAGCATAAAACCTGAAGGCATCACCATCATCCTTTGGTTCAAGTAACAGGTATTGGAAGTCACCACTTACAGCAATTGATTCTGTTTCATAATCTGTGGAGCCACCACCGGCGAGACCAGAATAGAAGCCTGTTTGAACGAGGCTTCCTGAGGCATCGTACGCGGACCACCGAAGCTCTTCATCAGTGCTCATGAAGCTGGTCGTAATATCAACTTCTCGGTATGTGCCTAGGAGGTCTATAACAATGGACTCGTTGACTCCAGCGTTTTTTTCCACGCTGTCATTGGCATCGGCCGGCCCGGCAATCCCCAATCCAGCAGTACTCTGGTACACCGTAACATCCGCATTAGAAAGCGACGTTGCTGTTATATCCCCGCCATCGAGAGGAGAGTTGGCCAAGTTATAGCCATAGAGATCATAAGCGGCTTCCCAGTTATTGGATGCGGTGCTCGCCGACTCTTCCGCGTAATCAGTGACGTAGGTGTAAGTCCCATCCTGATTAAATGTTACATAATTATTATTAACCGTTGTAATGGACAGATTCCCACTACCATCCCAGCCACTATAAACAACCGAGTTATATTCAACTGAGACCAGAGAGCCGGGGTTTTCACCATTCAGCTCATCAGCAATTACGCCGGTTCCACCAGTGCCGTCAATTACATTGCCGGTTACGGTTTCATTTGACCAAATGGTTGTAGTGTCATCGTTAGCGGTAGGAACGGCCAAAAGCCCTTCCCAGCTTTGCGCCGAGGAAACACTGAATAAAGCTTGTACGTTAATCTCACCGTGATTGACTTCGAGGGTCCAATCACCACCTTCTTTTTCACTGCCTGTTGCGTTATCGCTCGCGGCAACATCGGCGTCCGTTAAATTCGCTATATCTTGAACCAACGCAAGGCCTTCATCGTTGGCCGCAAGGTTGCAGCCATAGATTAAGATATCCGCGTCTTCAGTAAGTGCGTTTTTCCAAGAACCAATCTCGCTTTCATGACTTTCGAGAGATGTACTATCAAGGCGCGCGCTGCCCACATGTACTCGCCCCTCGGCTCCATGGGACACAATATGTATTGCCCCCACACCAATCAACTGCTCGAGAGTTGTAGTGATTTGCTCAATACCATTTGCGTTAGCATCGAGTAATATGGTCTCAAATTCGGAGGGAGAGGATTGCGCCAGAATGTCATCAACGAGAGTTTGATAGTTAGCGACCGAGGTATCGACAAAAATGATGGCTTTGCCAGCATAGTCTGTGATTTGTGTGTCGGCTAAGTAAGCAGTTTGCTGCTGTTCGTCTTTTTCGTCCGGTTCCACGGAATCGAGATCGAATACCACAGTCAAATCTGTGTTGGTTGCGGTGTGGGTCAGGTAATCCACTTCCGAATGACCATCATCCAACAATGCAAAATCTGCGGTCGCCGAAAACAGCAACCGGGACTCTAGAGGTTCCGCTATAATACGACGCTTAGGTGATGGCTTCTTCGACATAGCTACATTTTCATGTTGATGAGTGGAGCTGATAACACACTAACTCGACGACATTAAATAACTAGTTAACAACCATTCCCTTGATAATTCAGCTTGTTCCCTGTCAATTGTCACGCACAGCACAGCATATGCAAAGCAACTTTTAATACTTATTAGTTATTAATCTAAAGATCGAAGTGTTATTACCAATTGACAGCGTTATACGATATTTAGCTTCATAGCCCTACGATGCCCGAAAAATTGGCTACGCACTTAAGTCCACTGGGTAGTTCATATCTTGGGTTAGGAATTGAAAGAAGCACACCAAAGGTATTGCTAGGCCCGTCAATTATGCGATCAACACGCACAACTTCGGCGGTATAACTGTCTTTAGCAATAACCAATTCAGGCTTAATAGTGGCAGTCATGCCTTCCTTTATTTTGTTATAGAATTCTGCCGGGGCGAAAACCTCCACACGCAAAGGGTCCAGCTGAACCAACTGTAGAACAGGCTCAAAATAAATATGCTCTCCGGGTTCCTTGTACCGCGCCACAACCATTCCGGAAATCGGGCTGACAATCGTGCGCCGCTCCAAATCTGCCAATGCACGCCTATATTCTAGATCGGCTTGCTTCTTACGATCATGGGCTTGGCGAAGTTGTTGTTGGGCCAACTTATTTTCGGTTTTAGCTTTATCTAATTCCGCAAAAGAAGCTGCTTTTTTCTCGTATAGATCGCTAACACGCTTATAGTTTCTTGCAGAAAATTCAGAAGCCAAATCTTGGGAATCAACGTCACTTTCAAGTTCGGACTGCATCTTCCTTAGGTCAGCGGTGGCAGATTCAAGGGTGGCCTCCAATCTTGCCAATATGTCACCTTTTTTGACGATATCATTCTCATCAACGAGCACCTCGCTCATCACACCTTCAGCAGCACTGCTCACTTCAACAGTAATGTGAGCCTCGATACGACAATTAAGCTCCACAGAATGTGCGTTACTGGCATATGCTGCCGCATGTAAAGCAATAAAAAAGAAAAAATAACGTCTACTAGAATTTGTCAAAATTGTTTTCAAACCTCGCTTCCTTCACAAAACAGATTACGGTTAAATGCTATCCTGCGCTTGTGATGAGTCGAAATCCCTTTGATGGTGCCACTAACAGCTTGTTAAGCCACTACATAGTGCTTCGATAGTAACACCATGTGACCTTAGCGCTCAAATAGGCTCCAATAGATTAGAAGGTACACAAATCGTCCGAAAAGAACCATGTACAGCTTATCGGTAAAGGCGCCTTGCAAAAAAATATGTGCAATCTACTGAGCCGCTTCTCTCCAATATCCCGCCCGTTTACCAAAAATATACTTAAACCAGAAATACCTATTTACTAACCTGCTAACCCACAATCGCCCCAAAACACCC
This sequence comes from Teredinibacter franksiae, assembly GCF_014218805.1. Lineage (NCBI taxonomy): Bacteria > Pseudomonadati > Pseudomonadota > Gammaproteobacteria > Cellvibrionales > Cellvibrionaceae > Teredinibacter > Teredinibacter franksiae. The sequence goes on from NZ_JACJUV010000001.1 coordinate 241,081, forward strand.
CTAGTTCTGCAACGTGCTAATGAGCAATTGCCTTCCCCTCAGGTATAGTCGTTTTGCAACGGGCTTAGCCGGATGGTAGAACTTTACATAAGCTCGCTCCCCATAGTAACCAAACTTCTTCTCTGCTGGCAATGCAATTTCCAAGAGAAAAATGCGTTCCGTCGTTTTTTTCATTTGCTCGTCACCTTTATCTATAACTATTGAGCCACCACCACCGGTTCCCAATATTGCACTGGGCAAATCGTAAGTTCCCCCTGGAACCTCGCTCACAACTTCACCGTATAGTGACTTTTCTGGACGACTCGCTAGCCTAACTTTAATCTTTTCAGTACTACTGCGCACCAATCCGACCGCTTCCTGCGTTAGTGCAACACGTACTTTAGGGGTTGCCTCGTTAGCGATAACACCCAAAATATCACCCTGTCGCATATAATATCCGGGCATTTTATGCGACCTAGTTAGCTTAAAATGCCCTTTGCTTTTGCTTTTCACAACGAGGTTTTGGACTTGCAATTTTAAATGGCGAATTTCCAGCGCAATTGTCTTCAAATCCTCTTCGAATAACTGGGATTGCGATAAATCTTGATTCCAGGCCTGCTGTTGACGTACCCGATACTCTTTATACGCGGCTTTTTTAGATTGTAATTCAGTACTCAGCTCTGGGTTTGATAAGCGGAACAAAGGTTGCCCCACCTCCACCCAATCTCCATTCTCGACTAACACTTCGACAATCAGCCCCGAAGTTTCTGCGCGCACCATCGCATCTTGCGGCAACCAAAGCACACCTTGCACACTGGTTGATTGAGGTATGGGCACATAAGAGACGAACATGCCCAGTACGAAAAAGAAGGCAACAACAGAGAAAATCGCTCGCCGTCGTGTTTTATGCAGTTCCTTGTCAGCAAACAAATAAAGAAAGTATTTGAAACAAGGAAACGCAAATTGAAAAAAGACAATCCAGCACGCCAAGGCCAGAGCAAGCTTTGGAAAGCTAAGAGCAACAATATATACTATTGTTGCCAGTATAAATAAACGATAGAAGAATGCGGCAACAGAATAAAATGTAAGACCCAACGCTTCCTTACGGGACGTGGCTGGCGAGTACAACCCATGAACGCCGTAGCCGAAACGTTTAACAACATAACGGAACTGATTTTGAGCCCGTGTAGCCAAATTAGGCTGGTCTATGAAATCACAAAGGAGATAATAGCCATCAAAACGCATCAGGGGGTTCCCGTTAAAAAACAAGGTTGATACGCTGCCAATTAATACGATATTGAATAAAACATCCTTTAAAACTCCACCCTGCACATTTAGCCAAGCGATTAAAGCAAGAGACGCTAAAAATAATTCAACGGCCATTCCGGCCGCGCTCACCATTAGCCTTTGCTGTTTGCTGCCAAATGCCGTTGCTGCTGTTGCATCCACATACGGCAGTGGTGTTCCCAGTATAAAAACCACACCAAATTCATACACATTGCCCCCCCAAACTTTGGTGAAAAGGCCGTGTCCAAGCTCGTGAAGAACCTTTAATACCGGGTAGGTTAACCAGAGTAAAAATAGATTTTGCGGCGATAGTATATGTGCTAGCTGTCTGGAACTTATTTCCGACCAGTGACTGCCTACCTGCAATAGCGCATAACTTACGATCAACAGCCAAAAAACACCCATTGTCGGCGTTGCCAGTAGGCGAGCCAAAGGTAAAAGACGGTCGAGCAACCGATCTGGGTTAAAGAGCTGTATCCTCCATGTAAACGGGCTCTTAAGTAACTGACTCCAATACTGCCAACGCTTATGTCGTTTGCGCTTAAATAATTCTTGAGTGTTGGGCGGAAAATCGCAGATCAACAAATCCGCCACATACAAATACTGAAGAAGCTCAATCAAATCTTCCCGGGTAGCAATATCCTCGAGGTTATTACCTGGATTGGCTACGGCTGAGGCCTCAATAATTTGATCTAGAGAGTTACGACCATCCATAAAACCGATCAAACGGTACGCCAAACCATTAAATCGATGAAAGCGACCATTTAGTTTATCGTGCAGCAAGTACCATGTTTCACCATTATATTCACGCAACTGAATATGTGTATGTCGCGGTATAGACGGTTTGAGCTTGTTTAGCTGTGGCCAATTACTGTTATATGTCATTAGGTATCATTTAAATTCTAGAACCAGAAGAACAATCGAAGCCAATTCCATGCCTCGTGAAACCAAACCCACCCCAACGCTCTTTTCTCAATAGAGATCTTCCCTGTACCCGTCATCCCGGGACGCAACAACTCTGTTGAGGATATGAGCCTGGCCTCCAACTTAAAATAGTTTTTTCCATCTCGCAATTCACTAATAGGGGTAATACGCTCAATTTCGAACTGGAAATCTTCTCCTGGCAAGCTTGCCAAAGTAAGCTTGCCAAGCTGCTTCGATTTAACAAAAGCTATATTTTTTTCATGCACATAAATTTGAACAAAAAAAGCTCCCTCATCAGCAATTTCAAATAAAACCTCACCCTGAGTTGTTGGTGCACCCAGTACCTGGCTAATATCGTCAGATATAATCATGCCTTCCATCGGCGATTTTAGACGTGTGCGCTGTAATTTTTGCTCGATCAAACTCAACTCTGCTTTACCCTGATCTACTCGAGAACCTAGAATCGCGGTTTGAGAACGGTCTCCACTGACAAACGCACTGTCATATTCCATTTGATATTGATGGAGCTGACTAGAGACAATCCTTCTTTCCAATATAAGGTCGTCATCTTTTAGCGACACCAGTAACTGATCTTTTTTTACTCTATCGCCAGGTTTTACGTGAACGGCACCAATAAACCCATCATGGGGAGATACTACCAAATACCTATTAGTACTCTGTAACACAGCGTCACCCGCGACAGAATAACCCACAGGAATAAACAAAATAATTAAAAAGCTCAAAACTCCTATCGCAATAGCCTTTTCTAGCGGATGGTCGGCACCAAAACAACGATGTAAAAAATGAACAATTTTGTGCCAAAACTTTTGTTTCATGCCTAATCGTGCTTGCAACTTCAAATCGAGAATAGATCCAATTAAAGTTAAGCACCTTTCAATATAATTACGGACATCTTCAGTAATATGATTGGTTTTAGTCTGCTCTATGGTTAAAGCACCCAGAATTTGCTCACCTTTACGAACAAGGAAAGTCGCAGCACTATTCAGACGATGGTCCTCGATCAAACGATGGTGGCAACGAGAAACTAAGCCGGTATTAGTATTCTCCTCGTCGACCAAGCTGAACTGAATATTTGATCTTTGATTAGTACTTTCATACATTGCCGCAATAATATTCTGCATCGCTTGCGTACGTGAATCGAAGCTTGCAGAAAATGAAACGGCTGTGAGATGGACTTTCCGTGAATCTAGGATTCCCATAGACACCCGGTCAAATTGCAGGTGCGACGCAATATAGTTAACCACGGCTATCGCCATTTCGTCGATAGATTTTTCCTTGAGCGCAAGAGTCAAAAAACTAATCATTTGCCCAGATTCTTGGTATTGAACCAAGGTAGTACCTATTGTTTCAACTTCGTTTTCATAAAGAATGAACTGCAGCCAAGTTATTCCCCATTGCAATATTTTGACTACGGCTTGCATATCTTTGCTGTTCATTTTGTCCGTATGTATAACTATAGCGCCCCAAAAATCGCCATCGACTAATACGGGATAACCCAAATATACGTATTCCCCCTCGCTTTCTGCCTTCTCAAGATGAATCCTTTTTTTAGACATCACTCCTTCAGCCGCCAATAGCATTGATTTTTCAATGGATTTCTTCTCTGGCCAGCAAGCCATGAGGGTCTGCCCGCCTTTACTGGTATGCTTTACCAGCAATCCGGCGGAACAATTGGTGATCATTTGGCATTCAAGCTTTAACCAAAGCTTAAGCAGCGGTCGCAGTAGATTCATCAGTACTGTTTACTTTATTTTGGGTACTGATCGATTCTGACTGAATTTGGATTAAAAAACAAACATACATGGCAAATACACCTGCAACACTAACGGTCAAAAAGCCTAATTTCGGACAAAACAGCTAAGCCACCCTGCTCATGTACGGCTGCGATTTGGAAGACGAATTTTTTGAATTAAGACAAACAGAGAAATAGTGATGATGGTCTGCTGTAACCAAAAACCCCATAGCGGCCAGCACAGCGATTATCTTCCGAAATCAGACCCCATCTCTAGCCAGAGAACATCCACTTAATTACCATAATTGGCATACCTCTGTCCAAAAAGTCACAGCCAACTACGAGCATGCAGCCACTCTCCAAATTCCAGTATGGATTCAACAAAAGCAAACTCATCGAGAATCAACTCTTAAGTACATCGGTACTCGGGGCGGAAGCGGCATGCATAGCTGTTCACCGTGGCTACACGAAACTGGGGCTGGAGCAAACAGTCTGTCTTATCGAGGATATACGCCGGCTTTGGTCGATCAACAAAACCGGATTTTGAAGGAGTTGCCCTCATACGAGGACTATTGCGAATACAACAATATCTGCAGATTCACAATCAGTGATAAAATTACGACTGAAAACTGCGATCTAAAGGTGAGCAAATTAAAACAACAATGAATGAAATTCAATGCGCGTACATCCTTGCGAGTAGTGCACCCTAACAGAAAGAATCTTGCTGGGTAGGCGAACAAACAGACCTCGAAAACTCCGATTGATACAAAATTAGAACGCGTTACATGCTTTAGCGAAGACAAGTTGTCACGCTGACACCTCGTAGTCCCAGTCCCATAAAAATCGAGCTAGGCCAGGACGTTCAACTCATCCAATTTTTTTAACTGCGGTTTACCCGGTTTAAACCGTTGAGCGCGGCGACCCTATAGGCTTCGGCCATCGTAGGATAATTAAAAGTACTGGTAGCGAAATAATCAATTTTATTCGCCTCACCTGGCTGATCCATAATTGCTTGACCGATATGAACAATTTCTGAGGCCTCAGCACCAAAGCAATGTATGCCCAAAATTTCGTGCGTATCAATATGGAAAAGAATTTTCAGCATGCCTTCATCTTCGCCACTGATCTGACCACGAGCGGTATCTTTAAAAAAAGCTCGACCAACCTCATACGGAATCTGCTCCGACGTAAGCTCAAATTCAGTTTTGCCGACGGAGCTAATTTCAGGAATGGTATAAATACCAGTAGGTGCGTTTTCAACAAACCGAACTTTACGCCCCAAAATGGAATCTACGACTGAGCGCCCTTGATCATAGGAGGCGCTGGCTAAACTCGGCCAACCAATAACGTCACCTGCGGCATAAATATTTTTAATCAATGTGCGGTATTCTTTGTCGACCGAAATTTGACCGCGATGGTTTGCTTCCAGCCCGACTTTATCCAAGCCTAGATCTGTATTACCCGAACGGCCATTACACCAGAGCAAAGCATCGGCACGGATACGCTTACCGGATTTCAATTTTAAGGTCACACCCTTGTCGCCACACTCGACTTCATCATGAGCCTCATTGTGACGAACCATGACACCATTACCACGCAAGTGGTAACTCAAGGCGTCACTTATCTCATCGTCAAGAAATGACAATAATCGTTCTCGTGAATTGATCAAATCGACCTTCAAACCTAGGCCAGAAAAAATTGAAGCGTACTCACAGCCTATTACCCCTGCGCCAAAAATAATGAGGGTGCGGGGTGTATGCTGCATGGTGAGAATTGTGTCACTGTCGTAGACTCGCGGGTGTGAAAAATCGATATCGTCTGGATGATAAGGACGCGAACCCGTTGCGATTAATATGTTTTTCGCGTTCAGGACATCTTTCGAACCCTGAACATCAACCACCTCAATCTGCGTTTCATTTAAAAAGCTTGCCCTACCCTCATGTACTTGAATACGATTACGACTAAAGAATTCGGTGTGAAGCTTTACCTGTTTTGGAATAACCTCAGACGCCGCAGCCAATATTCTTGGGTAGGTTAATGGCTGATTATCGGCAATATGTCGGAACAACGGATGTGACTTGTAGCGAATCGCTTGCTTTACAGCATTTCTTAAGGCTTTTGATGGAATAGTCCCTTTATGGGTACAATTCCCACCAAGCTGTGCCTGCAGCTCAACCACGCCAACCTTCAAATTATTTTTTGCTCCAGCCATAGCCGCGGATTCACCCGCAGGACCAGCACCAATTACCAAAAGGTCGTATTCGTAGTCGGCCATATTCGTTGCGTTACCCTTTTTTCGTAATCCTAGTTAGCGTCTATTTCTTCTGTGTCGCATCGTAAGCAAGATCGGCTTTGGCCGTTTCACCTGCATTGGCCTGGCGCTCCTGCTCATCTTCACACTTCTGTGTATTGCCGCCACAAATCTCACAGTTACTATCAATTCCAACAGCGGATAACCCACCACAAGAACCTTTGATCGGCTTGTCGCTTAAAATTACGCCAATGGCCATACCTGCAACCACGAGCAATAAAACGATAAAAGCTAGAAAATAAACAATCATAATGTCACGCGATACTGGCTAAATTCCGGTGTAGCCTTAGTTATAAAACCGTCCTTGTGTCTAATAATAAAATACGCTGCAATTTTTTTGTTAACGGCAAGCGTATAGCCGCTGTCTGGCCCCAATACATTAATTGCAGTTGCCAGCGCATCCGCTTTGGCGGCACTGGCAGCAACTACGGTAACAGAAGCAAGGGTATGGGCGATTGGGTAGCCCGTAGAAGGGTCGATGGTATGTGAAAATCGCCTGCCCTCGACTTCAAAATAATTGCGGTAATCGCCCGAAGTGGCAATACCACCTTTAAGCGTTGTAACCGCCTCAATAACACCCGTTTGCGCTAGGGTCGGTTGCTCTACACCGATTCTCCACCCAACGCCCGAAGCATTGTTACCCGCCAAGGCTATCTCGCCTCCCAGCTCGACCATGTAATCGCTAATACCGTGGTGCTCTAGAAGCTCAGCAACGGCATCGGCCCCATAGCCTTTTGCTACGGCAGAAAGGTCTATATACACGTTCGCTGTTTTTGTCACCTGCAATCGCTCTTTGTCTAGAGCGATATGCTGGTAACCAACCTGCGCGAGAGTTTGTTCAATCTTGGCAGGCTCTGGCTGTTGGTCTTTCTGCTCAGTTGGACCAAACCCCCACAAATTAACCAATGGTCCGACAGTAATATCAAAAGCACCACTCGATAGATCACTCACTGCACGACTCAAAGAGAGCACTGAAAATAACTGCTCTGACACAACAGTAGGCTTGTTGGCCTCCACTCTATTCAGTAACGACAGTTCTGAATCCACGATGTAGGTGGACATCACTTGGTTAATATTTTCTAGTAGCTTATCCACTTCAATTTGAAGTGGATTTTCCACAATATTAACACCCGGCTTTACTACAGCGGTTATATGGTAGGTCGTACCCATGGTTCGACCTTCCAGTGTGTACACCCGCTGCTTTACCGACTGCTCGCAACCCAATAGCGCAAAAAAACAAAGCGAGACCAGAACAACCGGACTCGCTTTGTTTAAGGCTTTTATAAAAAAGCGAGACTGTAAATACATACGTAATTTCAGCCCTTAACCGCCAAAATCATCAAGTAAAATATTATCATCCTCAACACCAAGATCTTTTAACATCTTGATCACCGCTGCATTCATCATCGGAGGTCCACACATATAGTACTCACAATCCTCTGGCGCTGAGTGATCGCGCAGGTAATTTTCGTACAACACATTGTGAATAAAGCCTGTCATGCCATCCCAGTTGTCTTCTGGTTGCGGGTCTGAAAGAGCGACATTCCAGGTGAAGTTTTTATTCTCTTCGGCCAATTTGTCGTATTCTTCTTGGTAAAACATTTCCCGCAAGGAGCGAGCACCGTACCAAAAAGATATTTTGCGATCGGTATTAACGCGCTGTAATTGATCAAAAATATGCGATCGCATAGGCGCCATACCAGCACCACCACCGATAAACACCATTTCGGCATTGGTTTCCTTTGCAAAGAATTCACCGAATGGGCCATACACCTTTATTTTGTCGCCAGGCTTCATGTTAAAAACATAGGAAGACATGATTCCAGGGGGAATGCCCTGTGAGCGAGGTGGCGGCGTGGCAATTCGAATGTTGAATTTAACAACCCCTTTTTCTTCGGGGTAATTCGCCATGGAATAAGCCCGAATCGTCGGCTCAGCCACTTTTGATTCCAAATTAAAGAAACCAAAATGCTCCCAATCTCCACGGTATTCCGGCTCAATCTCAAAGTCGGAATACTTAACATTGTGTGGGGGGCATTCCAACTGAACGTATCCACCCGCACGAAAATCTACATGCTCGCCTTCGGGAAGCTTCAGGGTAAGCTCTTTAATAAAGGTGGCAACGTTAGGATTGGACTCAACGGTACATTCCCACTGTTTTACACCAAACACCTCTTCATCTACTTCCACCTTCATACTTTCTTTAACAGCTACCTGACAGCTCAGACGCCAACCTTCACGTTCTTGATGCTTGGTGAAATGCGATTCTTCAGTTGGCAACATAGAGCCGCCTCCTTCAGACACCTTACACGAACACTGTGCGCAGGTTCCGCCGCCACCGCAGGCCGAAGCTAAGAAAATATTATTGGCTGCTAGGGTTTGAAGCAATTTGCCACCGGCGGGAACGGTAATGGTTTTTTCGCCATTAATTTCGATGTTTACATCACCGGAATTCACCAGCTTTGAGCGAGCGCCGATAATAATAAGCACGAGCGCCAACACAATTACGGTAAACATAACCACGCCAAGGATGATTTCTATATTCATACTCGTTTTCTTCCTCGTGGGTTAAAGTGATATGCCGCCGAAGGACATGAAGCCCAACGACATCAAACCAACGACAATAAATGTAATACCCAGACCCTCAAGGCCTTTAGGTACATCGCTATATTTCATTTTTTCGCGGATACCTGCCAGAGCGGTAATAGCTAAGGCCCAACCTACGCCAGAGCCTGCACCGTATACAACACTCTCGCTAAAGTTGTAGTCGCGCTCGACCATAAACAATGAGCCACCGAGGATGGCGCAGTTTACGGTTATCAGTGGCAGGAAAACGCCAAGTGCGTTGTAAAGCGCTGGTACATACTTATCTAGGAACATTTCCAGAATTTGAACTAAAGCCGCAATAACGCCGATATAGGTAATCAGGCCAAGGAAACTCAAGTCCACCTCTGGAAGCCCTGCCCAAGCAAGAGCGCCCTCGGCAAGGAAGTAGGTATAAAGCAAATTATTGACAGGCACCGTAATTATTTGCACAACAACAACCGCAACGCCCAAACCTAAAGCTGCCTCAACCTTCTTGGATACCGCTAGAAAAGTACACATCCCCAAAAAGAATGCCAACGCCATATTTTCAATGAAAATCGAGCGTACGAATAAAGCAATAAGCTCTTCCATTACACGGCCTCCTGTGCGTTTTTGGAGTTAGGGGCAATTTTAAAATCTGCTTGCTCAACCTGTCCTTTCTTATATGCGCGAATAGCCCAAATAAACAAACCGATGAGAAAGAATGCACTCGGTGGCAACAGAAGCATACCATTGGGCACATACCAACCGCCGTTATTAACCGTTTGCATCAGCTCTACGCCAAACAATGCACCAGCACCAAACACTTCTCTCACCAACGCCAGAGCAATTAGCATTGCGCTATACCCAAGTCCATTCCCAAATCCGTCTAGCGCACTCGCCAACGGTGGATTTTTCATGGCAAAGGCTTCTGCTCGGCCCATTACAATGCAGTTGGTAATAATTAAACCAACAAAGACTGAAAGCTGCTTACTGATATCGTAGGCAACAGCTTTTAGCACTTGATCAACCAAGATAACCAGCGAGGCAATGACAATCATCTGCGCAATGATGCGGATATTACTCGGAATATGGTTCCGAATAATAGAAACGAACAAGTTTGAAAAAGTCACAACCGTGGTAAGCGCAATACACATTACCATGGTCACTTTCATACTACTGGTAACGGCCAGCGCAGAACAGATGCCAAGAATCTGCAAACCGATGGGATTGTTGTCCAGAATTGGCTTAAATAAAAGCTCTTTTACTTTCATGGATTATGCCTCCCCCGCTTTCAGATTTTTCAGGAAAGGCCCATAACCATTAGAACCTAACCAGAACTTCATCATGTTATCGACACCCACACTGGTAAGCGTTGCGCCGGACAAGCCGTCAACTTTATGTTCAGCACCAGCTGAGCCGGGAGCAACACTACCTTTAATCACAGAAATGGCAACGTCACCATTGCGGCTATAGAGCTTCTTGCCTTGCCACAAACCTTTCCAGCGCGGGTTGTCTACTTCAGCCCCTAACCCTGGCGTTTCTTTGTGGTCGTAATACCCCAAACCAACAACCGTATTCATATCGGACTCAACCGCTAGAAAACCATACAAGGTTCCCCAAAGACCATAACCAGAGACGGGAAGAACAACGGTCTGAAGCCCACTATCGTCGTTAACTAAATACACCTTGGCGTACTTTTCACGGCGTGAAAGGCCGGCAATATCATCTTTCGAACTCAAAACATCAGATAACTGCGGGTCTTTCACGGCTTTTCGCTGATCAAAATTCACAGCGTCTATGTCATCGTTAAACTTACCGGTTTGTAGGTCTACAATACGTGTTTCTATCAGTTCAAACTGTTCATCAATATTCTTATCTTCATCTAGCAAGCCTGCTGCCAGTAGAATGTTGCGCTTAAAATCTAACTGCTTATTCGCAATTTGAGCAGGTTTAAGTAAAACTGAAGCAGTGGAAACGACCACAGAGCAGACGATACACAGCAACAATGCGACCGTTAAGGTCTTCTTAATCGTATCATTATTAGCCACGTGCTAACCTCCGCTTGATGTTGGACTGAACAACAAAGTGGTCAATGAGTGGTGCAAACAAGTTAGCAAAAAGTATCGCTAACATCATGCCCTCAGGGAAAGCAGGGTTTACTACTCGAATAGTGATAACCATGAACCCTATCAAACCACCAAACCACCACTTACCGGTGTTAGTCATGGATGCTGACACAGGGTCAGTTGCCATAAAGAACAGACCGAAGGCATACCCCCCTAGCACCATGTGCCACCAAAATGGCATGGCGAACATTGGGTTTGATTCGGCATTACCTAAAACGTTATAGATTAACGTGGTAACAATGGTGGCAATAAGCACACCCAAAACAATACGAAGTGAGGCAATGCTGGTGAATACGAGCGCGCAACCGCCAACAATAAGCGCCAATGTAGACGTTTCACCAATCGACCCTTGCTGCTGCCCAAAGAAAGCATCCAACCAGGTCATTTGAGAATTCAGTACGTCCATACCTTGCTGAGCAACAACGGATAACGCTGTTGCGCCCGTGTAGCCATCAACCGCAGTCCATACGGCATCACCCGACATAGACGCCGGATATGCAAAGAACAGAAAGGCTCGACCGGTAAGCGCTGGATTAAGGAAGTTTTTACCGGTACCGCCGAACACCTCCTTGCCAAGCACCACACCAAAACTAATACCGAGCGCTGCTTGCCATAATGGTAAGTCCGGAGGACAAGTTAAGGCGAACAGAATTGATGTAACGAAGAAACCTTCGTTAATTTCATGCCCACGCTTAATTGCAAACAGCACCTCCCAAAATCCACCTACAGCAAACGCCACGACGTAGATAGGAAGGAAGAACGCGGCACCGTAGATAAAATTATCCCAGATGCTGCTTGGATCATGCCCGGCTAACGCCGCAATAATGACGCCTCGCCAACCTTCAATGCCGGTTGCACCCATTTCAGCAAGAATCGTATTGGACTGCCAGCCGAGGTTGTACATGCCATAAAACATCGCTGGGAACACACATAACCACACGGTGATCATCACACGCTTGAGGTCTACACCATCGCGAACATGTGCGGTGGTTTTGGTGACATCATTGGGCTGGAATAACATGGTGTCTGCGGCTTCATAAAGCGCGTACCATTTTTCAAGCTTTCCGCCTTTGTGAAAATGCGGTTCGAGACTATCAAGGACATTACGTAAAACCTTCATTTATTAACCCTCCTTCTCGATACGTGTGAGGTTATCGCGAAGAATGGGGCCGTATTCATATTTGCCGGAGCAAACGAACGTACACAAGGCAAGATCCTCTTCATCCAATTCTAAGCAACCCAGTTTTTGGGCCACTTCTGTGTCGCCAACAATCAGCGCACGCAACAACTGCGTGGGCAAAATATCCAATGGCATAACTTTTTCGTAAGAACCCGTGGGCACCATAGCGCGTTCACTACCGTTACACGATGTAGTGAAATCGAACTTCATGCCTTTAAATAGGGCAGAAATATAAATAGGTAAAGCCGAGAAGCGCTTAAAGCCAGGCACCATGAAATGCACAAATGGGCGCTCTCGCCCCTCGAGCAAAACACTCACTTGATTATGGTAACGCCCAAGAAAAGCCGTAGGCCCAAATGCCTTGCGTCCACCGAAAATAGAACCCGATACCAGTCGGTTTTCACCAGCACTTAGCTGCCCGGCAGTAAGCTCTTCGAGATTCGCGCCAACAACGGTGCGTACCAATCGAGCTGTCTCTACCTGTGGTCCGGCCAGAGATATAACACGAGAACTATCAATTTGACCTGTGGTAAACAAGTCACCAATGGCCATCACATCCTGATAGCCCACTGTCCACGCGAAGCGTTCGGCGTTTACCGGCGCCAAAAAATGCATGTGCGTTCCAACATTACCTGCTGGATGAACTCCACCGAAAGTTTCGTATTGGACGGCCGCCGACTCTAGCTTAGGAATATCGGCATTGGGCGCGTGACAAACAAACACTTTACCCTCGGTAAGCCGGCTCAGCACTGCAAGCCCATTCTTAAAGCTCTCGGCACGCTCGTTAACAATAACGGTTGGATCTGCCGCCAAAGGGTTGGTATCCATAGCGGCGACAAATATAGCCGCCGGCAAATTATCTATGGCGGGTACCTTACTGTAAGGACGGGTACGGATAGCCGTCCAAAGCCCCGATGCAACCAAGTTACTAACAACCTTATCGCGCTCAAGAGATATAAGGTCCGCCTGGCCAAAGCTTTCAAAACTTTCGGCGTCGTCCCCTTCAACATCTATAACAACGGACTGCAGAACACGCTGATACCCCCGGTTTATCGCAGAGACAGTGCCAGAGGCTGGAGCTGTATAGCGAACGCCTTGCGTCTTCTTATCGGTAAACAGGAGTTGCCCTTTCTTAACTTTATCGCCCACCTGCGCCGCCATTGTCGGTTTCATACCGTGGTAGTCGAAACCAATAACAGCGACTGAGCGAATCGAAGGGCCATCTTCTATGGATTGCCGGGGAGCCCCGGTTATAGGTAAATCCAATCCTCGACGGATCTTGATCATACGTCTAAGCCTAAAGTTTATACATTTAGAGTGAGTGGTTTTTAAAAAACGTGTGCATCCCCGCCAGCCCCTTAACCGGCGAGGAAGTATCAATTCGAATATTTACATGCCAACTTTCTGAAGCGCCACCTAGCATTTGCTTTCCAATTTTCAGCGGCGTACCCATCTAGAATAGATCAAACTGGCGAATTTTTAAGCCTAACCTGGGCTCATTGCCTAAATATGCACCAACATCCAGACAGACATTGAAAAACCGCGCCAATTATAAGGACGGGGCCCCATCAACGCTAGCCAATATATGAAAAAATGATGTAATAACCCCTTGTTTTCGCAACACAAATTGGTCATACATGTGGTTTAAACATAAAGCGCTGTCGTTCACACAGGAAACCGATCCGATTTGCACCCAACGCCTACCATTCTTTAGAATCCTGTTCCCCATTAGTCGTTCACCGAGATAGCGGATATATCCCCAAATGAGCATCAACAATACCATCCTTCCTGAGCTCCCTACTCAATGCGGTGACCGCCGTAATTGGACGAACCTCGTAAACAACAGCGGAAGTGCTTTAACCGTAGCTCAAGCTGTGATCAATTCCGACAAAAATACGTTAGTTATCGCGCCCGATATGGCAACCGCCGAAATTTACCGCCGCGACATCGCCTGCTTTTTGAAGGCCCGAGCCGACGAAAATTTCAAGGTGACGCTTTTCAACGATTGGGAAACCCTACCCTACGATAGCTTTTCGCCACATCAGGATATTATTTCTGAACGTATGCGTTGCCTCTACCACATGCATGCGTCTGAACAATGCGTCGTAATTGTTGCCGCCACGACTCTCATGCAACGCCTACCACCAGCAGATTTCATTCTCAGTAAAAGTCTGATACTGAAAGTAGACGACAAACTAGACAGAGATAGTTTTAGGACACAATTAGTGAACGCGGGCTATAACGCGGTAGACATGGTGTACCAGCACGGGGAATTTGCTGTTCGCGGCTCGCTTATTGATGTTTACCCCATGGGCAGCCGCTCCAGCTATCGCATTGAGCTTTTTGACAATACGGTTGATTCACTGCGCGAGTTTGATCCTGAATCCCAGAGAACCATTCAAAAAGTACAACAAATCGAACTATTGCCAGGTAAAGAGTTTCCGTTCGACAAGAACGGGATAAATGCTTTTCGCTGCCGCTGGCACGAGCAGTTTAATGTGGATCACCAGCAGTGCATGGTATACCAGGATATTTCCGCCGGGCTGTCGCCTGCAGGAGTGGAATACTATCTGCCACTGTTCTTCGAGAGCACCTCCTCACTATTCGACTACCTTCCTGAAAACAAAGAACAAACACTTGTCTTTGTTCACGAAGGCGTACCCTCATCCATTGAGCGCTATTGGCGAGACATTGAACAGCGCTATGAAAGCCGCTGTGGCGACCGGTACAGACCCATTTTGCCCACCCACACTGCCTTTCACACCATCGACCAAATCTATTCGGCGCTAAAAGGGTTTCCACGGGTCACACTACACACCGGGAATCAAAACCAACAAAGCGGCTCCAGCGTAATAGCTTTTACGGTGACCCCCGAGCTGTCTATAGATCACAAGGCAAATAATCCTCTGCACCGGCTGGAAACCTTCCTACTGGAAACCAGTAAGCGCGTCCTCTTTTGTGCCGAGTCATCCGGCCGCAAGGAGACACTAAAAGAACAGCTGCAAAAAATTGGCGTCGAGCCCAAAGAAATATCGGATGTAAGCCTATTCTTCGACAGCAACGATGATATCGCAATCACCATTGCAGACATCGATGGCAGCGTAAATTGCACTGAATCGGGTTTTATTCTGGTCTCCGAACAGCAGCTTTTTGGTAATCGTGTTTCACAAAAACGTCGCAGAACGCAAGCCACCGACGATGCTGACAGCATTATAAAAAACCTGACTGAGCTCAAGCTGGATGCACCTGTTGTGCACATAGAACACGGCGTTGGGCGCTACAAAGGCTTGCAAACCATTGAACATGGGGGCCAGGCCGATGAGTTTCTCGTTTTAAACTACGCAGACGAAACAAAGCTCTATGTACCTGTGGCCAACCTACACCTCATTAGCCGCTACAGCGGAGCAGACGAAAGCCACGCGCCCCTACATAAATTAGGCAGCGAAACTTGGTCCAAAGCCAAGCGTAAAGCAGCGGAAAAAGTCCGGGACGTTGCTGCAGAACTGTTGAACATCTACGCCAAGCGCAAAGCCAGAGAAGGGTTCGCTTACACTAACCCCAAAGATACTTACCAACAATTCAGCGCAGGCTTTCCATTCGAAGAGACGCCAGACCAACAAACAGCTATTTTGGCTGTCCGCGACGACATGCTTTCCTCACAACCAATGGATCGCCTTGTCTGTGGTGACGTTGGCTTCGGCAAAACGGAAGTTGCCATGCGCGCCGCCTTTATTGCTGCACAAAACAGTAAACAAGTCGCTGTACTGGTACCTACAACGCTTCTCGCCCAACAACACTTTGAAAACTTTAAAGACAGGTTTGCCGACTGGCCCGTTAATGTAGAAGTAGTGTCTAGATTTCGAACAGCCAAAGACCTAGAGGCGGTGCAAAAGAAGGTAGAAGCCGGGCAAGTGGACATCGTTATCGGTACACACAAGCTTATCCAGGGAAATATTAAATACCATAATCTCGGCCTGGTCATCATCGATGAAGAGCACCGATTCGGTGTTCGCCAGAAAGAGGCTCTGAAAGCACTGCGCACTAATGTTGATATTCTCACCCTCACCGCAACACCCATTCCACGAACACTGAACATGTCCATGAGTGGTATTCGCGATTTATCGATAATCGCGACACCGCCAGCTAAACGACTCTCGGTTAAAACGTTTATCCGTCAAAGCGACGACAACCTCGTTAAAGAAGCGGTACTCCGAGAAATATTACGCGGCGGCCAAGTCTATTTTCTACACAATGAAGTCAGCTCAATAGAAAAACGCGCAGCAGAGCTACAAGCGCTAGTACCCGAAGCCCGTATCGGTATTGGCCACGGACAAATGCGCGAACGTGAACTGGAAGCCGTAATGTCGGATTTTTACCACAAACGCTTCAATATTCTTGTGTGTACCACCATTATTGAAACGGGTATTGATGTACCTACAGCCAACACCATTGTTATTGAGCGTGCCGACAAATTCGGGCTTGCACAGCTTCACCAGTTACGCGGGCGGGTTGGCCGGTCGCACCATCAAGCCTATGCTTACATGTTAACCCCCCACAAAAAAGCGATGACCGTCGACGCTTTAAAACGACTCGAGGCCATTTCAGAAGCCCAGGACCTTGGTGCTGGATTTACCCTGGCGTCACACGACCTCGAAATTCGCGGTGCCGGAGAACTGTTGGGAGATGAACAAAGCGGGCAGATGCATGCGATCGGCTTCTCGCTCTACATGGACATGCTGGATCGGGCTGTTAAAGCCATACAGGAAGGTAAAACCGTAGACTTGGAGCTACCAGAGCAAGCTGCCGTAGAGATAAACCTAAGAATTCCCGCGCTGATCCCGGACGACTACCTACCCGATGTGCATACACGGCTCACGCTATACAAACGCTTAGCTTCGGTAAAAACAGACGATGACCTCAATGATTTACAGGTAGAAATGATAGACCGCTTCGGCCTCCTGCCAGACCCTATCAAAAATTTGGTTCAGCAAACCCGTATTCGACTCCAGGCAGAAACCATGGGCATCAGTAAAGTTGAAGCCAGTAAAGTGGGTGGACGGATTGAATTTGCGAGCCAAACCAGCGTCGAACCCCTTACAATTGTTAAACTTGTCCAGAAACAACCACAACGTTACCGACTTGAAGGCGCAAACCAACTAAAATTCAGTTTTGAAATGGAAAGCGCCCAAGAGCGTTTACATCAAGTCAACCATGTACTTCAGCAACTTAAACAGGCCAGCTGATGAAAAACACCGACAGCAAAATAGAACTCCTGCCCATCCAAATAAAACGCTCTTTAATGAGCGTGCTTGCTTTTGCAACATTGACCACCACAGGCATCAGTAAAACCGTTGCGCAAGGTTTGTTAGACGTACCGCTCTATGAAGACTGGTATCAAGTTGAAATGGTTATTTTTAAGCGTGCCGACAACGCCAGTGAGAGTTTGCGTGAAAATTGGCCAAAAAACCTCGCCTTGGCGTTTCCACCGAATGTTCAACACCTTTTTCAAGCTAATAAAGAAGGTACTACCGAAGCAGACGCTATTGTAGAAAGCTCCACCGAAACTCATACACTTGCCACTGAAGGCGCCACTAGCGACGAAATACGATCAAGCAGTAATGCCCACACACCTTTCGAACGGCTGAGCGAAGAAGGCTACATCATCAAAAATGCCGCCAGAGCACTGAAGCGGGAATCAGGCGTTGCCGTACTTTTTCACGAGAGCTGGTTACAACCAATGAAATCGCTCAAGGATGCACCGGCGCTAGTCATTCGCGGGGGAGACACTTTCGGCGAACATCGTGAACTTGAGGGTACCGTTACACTCAGTTTAAGCCGCTACCTTCATATCCACACAGATCTTTGGCTAACTCAATTCGTAGCCAATTATGGACAACAGAGCGAGCACTGGCCCGAACTGCCAGCGCCCCCCACAGCCATTGAAACCACAGTCTCAAACGCGACTGAAACGCCCGCTTTCGACGAAGCGATCGAACTTACCGATAACAACGAAACATTGGTTATTGATTTAGCTGGGCAAGACTCTTTTACAACAGGCAATAGCAGCCACAACCTAGACACTGGCCTGAACAACTTTACCAGCCTCGCAGACGAACCGTTTTTAATTAAAGAAATTATTTCGCTTAATCAGAAGCGCAGAATGCGCAGCGAAGAATTGCACTACATAGACCACCCCAGAATGGGGATATTGATAAAAATTATCCGCTTCACGACCGAACCGGAATTGCAGGAGTAATAAGACACAAGCACGCTTCAGTCTAAGACAAGCTGAGCCCGCGAATCACCTGTAAAACGCATTGATTGAAAAGCGTGAGCTACACACCTCTACAGATTCTCAGTATTACACCGAAAACCTGTAGCGGTTGTAGAAATCATAAAAGAATTTAAAAGGCCTTTAAAGGCAAGCAACATCCTCTGCCTGCAGCCCTTTATCGCCAGTTTGGAGCTCAAATTCTACTTTTTGCCCCTCACTGAGAGAGCGATATCCATCTCCCCGAATATTACGATAGTGTACAAAAATATCTTCTGTTTCTTCGCCACGCGTTATGAAGCCGTAACCACGTGCATTATTGAACCACTTGACAGTGCCGAGTTCTCTATCAGCCATGTCCACACCTCTTAAGTCTGCTTTTTTATTATGTTAACCAATGATAAATCCCCAGCCCAAATATACAGGGCCGACAGTGCACTGGAACTAACAACATCAGACCATCATTATTATTCCATACCACGGTATGGGTTATGTGTGGTCAATTTATTCCGACTGCAGCACCAAAAAGGATCATAGGACATTAAGGTAAAATCTAATTAATGTCTAGACCAAAGTAAGGGCCGAAATGAGGGCTGTTCGAACTTTTGTGATTTTCTCCTCTAAAACGGCTTTCATATCATCCACGGATAATGGTGCCACCTGAGAATCGTTCTCTTCAGCGGTGTTTTTCGTGCTACAAATTCCTGCGGCCCAATTACACACAACGCATATAGAAAGATAACTTATATTTTTTTCACGCGCTAAAACAGCTTCTGGCATCATTGTCATTCCAACCAGATCACAACCATCGCGCTGAAGCTTCTGAATTTCTGCTGCGGTTTCTAATCGTGGCCCCTGCATGCAACCATACACACCATTACTAATTACCTTTAAGCCCTCCCGCCCCAAACAATCAAACATTTGTTTGCGAAAACTGCTCTGTAAAGGGTAGGAGAAATCGACGTGACACATTTCATCTTCAAACTCATCGAAAAAAGTGCCCTCTCGCCCCCAGGTGTAATCCACTATCTGGTCCGGTAACACAATATTACCAGGTGCACACGCATCACTAATGCCACCGACAGCATTAACGGCAATAATCGCATCCACCCCTAACGCGGCCAGCGCGTCAATATTGGCTCGGTAATTTATTTTGTGCGGAGGACAATGATGAGCGGAGCCGTGTCGGGGCATAAAAAAAACACTGCGACCGGTTAAAACTGCACGGCGTAATTCAATGGGAGTATCACTAAAACGGGTCATTTGGCTCACCGATTCATTACGCCCCAACTCAGGGAACTCATAAAAACCGGAACCACCGATTACAGCAATTTTTTTCATGTTCACTATACTCAACCGCACTTACTTTTTTAAAACAAATATTCCCGGCGCGTTTCGGTAATTACCAGCGAAATCCATTCCCATGCCCACCACAAATTTATCCGGTATACTTAGCGCATAAAAATCTGGCTTAGCTTTGCAGGCTTCACCCTCACTCTCTTCCAATTGCTTCCAGGCAAGTACAACGCTCTCTACAGAGTTGGCCCCCTGATCAACACACCAAGCTTTAACCTCCTCTAGCGTAATACCTTGATCAAAAATATCATCAAGGAGCAGAACGTTTGCTCCTACTAAAGAAGCTCTAGGCTTAGAATGCCAACGTAAATCACGACCGGTTTCATGCTCCCTGTAGCGTGATACACCAACGGAATCGAGCTGTAGAGCAAAAGATAATTTCGGCAATAACATTCCAGCAAAAACGATGCCGCCATTTAATAACGTTAGCGCGACAATTTTTTCACCACTGAAATTTTCAAAATGTTTATTTAGCACATCCGACAATACCTCTATTGCCGCTACCGACTGCTCATAAGAATATAATGTGTCCGCTTGGGCCAACAAACTATCCATAACTAGTCAGCCACCATGCCGCCGGTTTCAGGGCCAAGCGCCTGAACATTCACAGGCTCAGGAATATGTAGCGTAGTGGTAGGAAAGGCACACTCTGCTCCATGAGATTCGACAATACCGACAACTTTTAACAGTACATCCTGCTTTATTTGATGGAACTTCACCCAGTCAGTCGTATGCGTGTAACAGTAAACAAAGAAATTCAATGAACTGGAGGCAAATGAATTAAAATTCACAATAATCGTAGAATCCGTAGCCACCGCCTCATGGGCAAGCAGCATGCTTTTAACCTCACTCACAATATCACCCATTTTTGACACATCGCTGTAGCGTATACCGACGGTTTCATAGATGCGACGATTGGACATTCGGGATGGGTTCTCGACCGATATCTGGGTAAAAGTTGCATTAGGTACGTAAAGCGGTCGTTTTTCAAAGGTTCGGATACGCGTTAAACGCCAACCTATATCTTCCACTGTGCCCTCAATGTCCTTGTCGGGAGAACGAACCCAATCACCAACGGCAAATGGGCGATCCAGATAAATCATCAAGCCGCCAAAAAAATTGGCTAACAAATCTTTTGCGGCAAAACCAACCGCTATACCACCTATACCACCAAATGCCAAAACGCCGGAGACACTATACCCAAGCCCCTGAAGAGCAACCAGTAAAGAGGTGATAATAACCGACACGCGCAAAAGCTTGCCCAGCGCCATAGCCGTAGTACGATCCATTGGCTTATGACTATAATCGGGATCCATCAAATTTGATTCTGCTTGCTTGATAAAACCCGTCAAAAACCACGCAACAATAAAAACGATGCCTATGTGGCGCACATTGTCGACCGAATCTAGGATCAATGACGACGAAGCTGTACTGGCCATATCGGCGGCAGTGGTTATACCTACCCCCCAAACCAACCACTTTGCCGGCCGCTGTAACGAGCGAATCAACGCATCATCCCAAACAGTTTTTGTCTGTAGCGATTTAGCCTCCAGCTTTTGTAAAAACCGACCAAGAATAGCTGCAACCAATAAAGTAACTAGAACAACAACAAACATGTCGACGACCCAAAGGTTTTCTTTGCCGACACCCGCTACATACAAACGATTAATTTTTTCAAACAGTGCATCCATAACAAACTCGTTTTACAAATTTTGAAGAATTTCTCGAGCACCATTCCAGCGCTCAGATTGACGTAAAGCTCCCCATTCCTGGGTAACATTTGCAGACATCGATTCCAACCGAGAGGCAGGAACCTTATCTAAGCTGGTCGACAAGGTATGCAACACCTCTAAAACACCGTCGCGATTATTGCACACTAATATTGCATCACACCCTGCAGACAGCGCCGCCAGTGCACGTGAACCATAACCTCCAGCGCCGGTGGCACCTTCCATAGATAAATCATCACTAAAAACAACGCCTTTAAATTGGAGTTCTTGTCGCAGATATTGACGTATCCACCACGAAGAAAAACCAACCGGCTCGGCATCGATTGCAGGAAAAAGTATATGCGCAGGCATAAGTGCATCGAGTTCGGCTCCAAGCGCCTTAAAGGGTACAATATCGCGAGACTCCAAAGCCTTAAGTTCGCGTGAATCCACCGGCAGCTCCAGATGGCTATCCGCTCTAACACCACCATGACCGGGAAAATGTTTTCCCGTATTTGCCATCCCGGCTTCTTTCATTCCAGCCATGAATGCCCTTGCAACCTGTACCACAACGTTTGGGCTAACGCCAAAACTGCGATCACCGATAATATCGCTAAGACTCTCATCCACGTCCAAAACAGGTGCAAAACTAATATCCAAACCACTCGCAATTAGCTCCGCTGCCATTAGCCACCCAGCTTCTCGGGCGCAGCGCAAACCTTCAACGGCATCAATCAAAAATCGATTACCTACCGACTGCATAGTTGGAATACGGGTAAAACCCTCGCGAAAGCGCTGAACTCGCCCCCCTTCATGATCCACAGCAATTATTAAATTGGCATTAATCGCTTTTATCGCAGATGTCAGCGCCTGTAATTGAATAACAGAAGAATAATTACGCGTAAACAATATAACGCCGCCAACCCAAGGGTTGGAAAGTAATTCCTTATCCGAATCATCGAGGAATGTCCCCGCAATATCGATTACAACGGGGCCAAGAGTAGTTTCAGTAAACATTTTAACCTTTGCTGCTGGGGGCCTTTAAAATGGCGGCTAGCGATGGGATCATTGAATTAAGAACATCTTCCAAACCACTGTCTTGGCCATAATCGCTATTCAAAATAGCCCTAAGTGACTCATAACTTGAA
Organism: Teredinibacter franksiae; assembly: GCF_014218805.1. Lineage (NCBI taxonomy): Bacteria > Pseudomonadati > Pseudomonadota > Gammaproteobacteria > Cellvibrionales > Cellvibrionaceae > Teredinibacter > Teredinibacter franksiae. The sequence continues at coordinate 263,693 of NZ_JACJUV010000001.1, forward strand.
AGGGTGAATATAACCGCACCGAGCATGTAATTCAGCCGCCAGTAAAAATCAACAGGCGTCAAACCTGAAACAGACGCTTGTAATAATCCTGAACAGCGGGCGTAAGTTTCTCCAAAGTTTGCGACAAGATGCTTACGCAAATGCTCCTGTGATTGTGTATACGCCAAACTTAGCAGCCTCATAATACGTTGAACCCCAACGCCCGTTTCGGCTGGCGTTTTAAGCAATGCATTCGACACACAAATCAGAACCTGCTCAACAGTCGGAGTACCACCGGCGGTATCGGCCTCTAGCTTTGTAATTTCTGAATCCAACATTTTGCAAAAAGGCCCTAAAATGCTGGTAAATACCGCCTGAATAAGCTCTTTCTTCGAACCAAAATGATAATTGACTGCCGCCAGGTTGACTTCAGCCATCCCTGTAATGGTGCGTAGAGAGGTTTCTGCGAACCCTCGCTCTGCAAATAGAATACCTGCCGCATGAAGAATTTTTTCCCCAGTTTCGCCTTGAGCCATTGTTTGAATCCTCCGCTGAATCTTAGTAATGAGGGCTGGATCGCAGGCAATCTTGCCTGCTTCCAAAAAATCGGATGGGTTTGAATAGATTATTTTAGTATTTACGGCACGGTCTCTATAGCAGCAAATTTTATAAACACTAGGGCCCGCTTAACATTTCCCCAAAAAAAACGCCAAAAATCAATCTGTTACAACACTATCCTCATCATACCCCTAACCCTTTAAATTTTCACCCTAGTAAGACCCAACACCGTGCGAATCATGCGGGAAGGTGTTAGTTTTAAAGTAGCAATAACGGAGTTTACACATGGCCAAGATATTCCCAACCGTAGGCAACTGGTACCAAGACACCTCAAGCATGCAGGTTTTCGAAATTGTTGCCGTAGACGAACACAACAGCACAATTGAAGTACAGTATGCCGATGGCGATATTGACGAGTTTGAAATTGAATCCTGGGGGCAACTACACATAGTAACAGCTGCAGCACCGGAAGATGCGAATGCGGGTTATGGCGCGTCTTACTCAGACCCTTGGGAAGACAGCCCAAATCATATTAACAACAGCTACAGCAATCCTCTAGAGCTTATCGAACCGGAACCTTTCTCAGGTTTCGATGATTTTATGTAATTAACCGATATAGCTCAGCCAAGAAACCAAGCGCGCACCCCGCACATGGATACCGCTATGCAAAACATTAGCTCCAACCGCAATCATCGCCCCGTTGCGGTTCATCGGCCTGTTATTTCAGGCTAAAATCACCTTTACTTTTCAGCACCTTCTTTTTTCGAATCGTCGAAAATGGGTCCTCCTCAGCTGGCTTCGCCTCCTCCTTGTGCTCCTCCACAGAAGCCGAGCCCTGTTGACCGTGCTTTTTTTTGACCTGTAAAAAAGGGAAGTTAATCAAGTAGTAAATACCTGTGCCTAAAAACAGAACAGCCCACTTCACTAGAAATGCCCATGCCAGAGCACCCTCTTTTTCCACCGCCCGCGCGTAAACAAAATAATCGTCGTGCACCAGCGAAACGACAAAATAAAACACAAACAGAGAGAGCGTAGAAATAATTGCCCGCCGGTAACGCTTGAAAAAAACCGTGGCAACAAAGGATTTTGCGAGAAACCTAAACATAGGAATTTATGACCAAAAGGACAACCCCAAAGCGGCAAGAAGTACAATAATCGACCGATCTTTCAGTTCACTCTTCAACTTGTCCTCCTCCTCTTTAACAATAGTTTCTAATATTTCAGGGGCGTAATCGTCTGGTGTTTTCCCATGTAAGTATATGCGTGTTTTGGCGCGCGCTATCGCTTTTTCCCTGATACGAATATCAACCCTCTCTTTTAACCTAGCAAGCTTCCCTTTTACACCAAGGGTGATATTAGGAAACCTAGATTTTTTTAATTCAGACATTGCTTACTCCATACAAGGAGCTTAAGTTTAACAGACACATCCACAACACCACCAACCTGAGCCTTACCTTGGCTGGATTAGCGTTAAAAGGTTGCATGCTGGACAATACTGTATATAATCCCACATACTGTACATGCAAACAGACCCTACTACGTCACATCAACATCAATTTTGGTTCGCGCACCAAATTGGGGGAAAAATGATCAAACTTACCGCTAGGCAACAACAGATTCTAGAACTCATCAAAGAACACATTCAGGACACGGGTTACCCGCCTACAAGAGCTGAAATCGCAGAAATACTGGGCTTCAAGTCTGCAAACGCTGCTGAAGAACACCTAAAGGCACTTGCCCGCAAAGGCGCAATCGAAATGATCGCAGGTGCTTCTCGCGGAATACGCCTGCCCGACACACAGTCAGGCTTGCCGCTTATAGGTCGTGTAGCAGCCGGTAGCCCCATCCTCGCTGAAGAGCATATCGAAGACTATTGCGACATTCCCCACAGCTTTTTCACTCCACGTGCTGACTTCCTACTTACCGTTCACGGTATGAGCATGAAGGATGTCGGTATTCTCGATGGCGACCTGCTGGCGGTGCATAAAACAGATCAGGCTAGAAACGGTGATATTGTTATCGCCCGCATTGAAGACGAGGTAACCGTTAAACGCTTTAAGCGTGAACGCAATCGCGCAACAGTAGAACTTTGGCCCGAAAACCCCGACTTTAACGTTATCGAAGTTGATCTTCGCGATGAAAACTTCTCGATTGAAGGTTTAAGTGTCGGCGTAATTCGCCGTAGCTAAAAGGTAGGACATTATGGCAAATCCAGTAGCGAAAAACGCCCACCCGGTTAGCCCGGCAACGCAACCGCAGCCACCAGAAAAAAAGTCCTCTGGCCTGACTGAAATTGTGCTCCCTGTTAGCGGAAGCGATTTTATCGGTAATTTTGAAATGGTTTTGCCGATGCTTGCACACTTGAGCCATCAAACACAAAATCGATGGCTCACTTGGATTACCACAACTGAAATCAGCAAAGCTGACCTTTCCACCTACGGATTCCAATTACAAAACGTGCAAGTCGTTCGCGTTAACCAGAAAGACGTGAGTTGGGTGCTATGGGAAGCTTTATCCAATGGCACCAGCTCTACCGTGGTGGCCAACGTTGAACACCTATCTAAATTGGATTTTGATAATTTCGATTCGGCTTGTCGCCAGGGAAATTGCCGAGGCTTGATATTTCGATCGCGTCATTAAATCTCAGAATCACTCAAAAAAGTGCAGCCATAACAGCGATTAGTATGCGAGATTTAATACGGGGCGGGGCTTGGCGGGGCTTAATAGCGGCTGTAATCTTAGTGAAGCGTATTATCTAAAGGGGTTTCTTGCTCTTGCCCATGACCCTCTTCAACTACCTCTTCCTGAATATCGCTTGCAGCTTCAAGGCCAGCTTCTATCATGGCTTTTGCCACATCAAATTTTGCTTCATTCAAAAAGTAAAGTGACTCTTCGGAAAACTTAATTAGCACCAAAGGCTCTGAGCCCTCGGCATCTGCACGCTGCAATGCGATATCGCCATTTTCCAATTCTACAATTTCATACAATGTCGACATGCGATCCACTAACTCTATCTGCCGGTTAATTCGTTTACTGGCACGCATTATACCACTAGAGCAAAGGCTTAAGTATCGCGTTTATTGCTCGATCGATAGATCTCTGTGGCGAGTCACAATTTGCTGAAAGGACTCAAGAATTTGGCCAAGTATGCGAACATCCACTGAATCCCAGCCTATTGGCCGTTGCTCGGCAGTGCTTGCAATGAGGCCGTTGCCACCAATTCTATCACCAGCCTGGGCAAGCCCAGATTCAGCCAAAGGCACTTCAGTGCAGGAATTGGCAAGGCTTAACAAATCGTTCAACCAGGAACCCGCATCACCTAAATACAACCTCAGTTCCTGCAGTCGAAAATCGACCGTTGTATCGAGAGCCGCCAGCCGTTGAGCGAAACCACCTCCTGAGCCTGAAGACCGTGGAGTAATCTCTGAAAGGTAGCAATCCAGCGCACATGACAACTGGAGGACGGCCGCCTGCATGCAGCTCTGCCGACTGAGGGCGCTAGGCCCCTGCTCGGCGACATCTAACTGCCAGCGGGAAAATACCAGCTGCCTGTCCACACTCCTTCGATAATCTTCTGCAGACATCAAGCAGCCACTTTATTTTTTGGCTTTCTTAACGGCTGCTTTGCGCTTTGGCGCGACCTTCTTCTTCGCCGCTGCTTTTGCCGTTACAACCCACTTACCGTTTTCATAAAACGCTTTCCAGCCCGACGCTTTGCCATCAACTTCAGATTGAACATACTGCTCTTTAGTTTTACGACTATAGCGTACGAGAGTGTCGACACCATTGTCGTCTTGCGCTGGGGCAGAAAAGAGAAAATCGTATTTAGGGTCGATCTCTTCTTTATGAGGGAGCAACTCCTTAACAAACGGCGCCCGCGTTTCCCGATTCTTAGGGAATTGGCTTGCTGCCAGAAATAATCCACTAGCGCCATCGCGGAGCACGTAATGATCGTCGACTTTCTCGCAAATCAGCTCGGGCATATCCACCGGGTCCATTTTAGGGGGGGCAGCCTCACCACTTCTCAATAATTTACGCGTATTTTTACATTCGTCGCTGGTACAACCAAAATATTTACCAAAACGACCAGACTTGAGCTGCATATCGCTAGCACACTTATCACACTCAATTACCGGGCCATCGTACCCGCGAATTTTGAACGTCCCCAGCTCAACATCATAACCATCACAATCTGGATTACGACCACAGATATGCAATTTTCGCGTTTCATCCAGTAGATAGCTGTCCATCGCGGTATTACAGGTTTTACAACGGTGCTTCTGCCGCAGCTGGCGAGATTCGGCTTCTTCGTCGTCGTCGACGTTAACGGCTTCATCACCCGAAACAAGGTTCATTGTATTTTTACAGCGCTCTTTCGGTGGCAACGCATAACCGGAACAACCCAAGAATACACCCGTACTACCGGTACGAATTTGCATTTTACGACCGCAATTTGAGCAGTCGATATCGGTTTCAACAGGCTCATTTCGGCGCATACCATCTTCGCCATTTTGAGCCTGCTCAAGCTTAACCGTAAAATCGCTGTAGAACTCATTAAGTAACTCCAGCCAGTCTTTTCGCCCGTCGGCCACACCGTCGAGAGACTGCTCCATATTCGCGGTAAAGCTGTAGTCCATCAGGTCGCTAAAGCTTTCTACTAGTCGCTCGGTAACAATGTCGCCCATTTTATTGGCGTAAAATCGACGATTTTCCACATGCACATAGCCACGATCCTGGATCGTGGAAATAATGGCCGCATAGGTCGAGGGGCGCCCTATTCCGCGCTTTTCCAACTCTTTAACCAAGCTAGCTTCGGTATATCGCGCGGAAGGTTTGGTGAAATGTTGAGTAGGAAGCAACTGGTGAAGGTTGAGCGTTTCACCCACTTTCACATCGGGAAGTATTGCATCCTCCTCTTTTTTGACGGTTGGCGGTATGACTCTCATGAAGCCATCAAAGCGAATAACGCGTCCACGCGCGCGCAACTCGTAATCACCCGACGTTACTACCAGCGAACTGGAGGTGAATTCAGCGGGTGTCATCTGGCAGGCAACAAATTGATTCCAGATTAGCGTGTAAAGGCGTTCAGCATCCCGCTCCATACCTTTTAACTGAACAGGTCGTAACGTGACATCAGACGGCCGGATAGCTTCGTGAGCTTCGTGAGCTTCCTGAGCGCCATCCTTACTGGAGTAAACGTTGGGGCTCTCCGGCAGATACTTATCGCCATACTCCTGCTGCACGAAGTCTCTACAGGCCTCTACGGCGTCCTTACTTAGATTGGTGGAGTCTGTACGCATGTAGGTGATGTAGCCCGCCTCGTATAAACGCTGGGCCATCATCATGGTTTTTTTCACCCCATAGCCAAGACGGGTAGACGCCGCCTGCTGAAGGGTGGAGGTAATGAATGGCGCACTGGGCTTGGATTTAGTTGGCTTATCTTCACGCTCGGTTACCGAATAACCGGTTTCTCCAAGAGCCGCTGTTGCCGTCATTGCCTGTTGTTCGCTTACCGGCTTGAAGGCGCTCCCTTGAAATTTTCTGACCTCGTATTTGGCTCGTTCGCCCTTGGCTGTGTCTAGCTCAGCTTTAATCTCCCAGTATTCCTCTGGGATAAATGCACGAATTTCACCCTCACGCTCGCTCACCAATCGAACGGCTACAGACTGAACTCGCCCGGCGGAAAGCCCACGCGCAATTTTTTCCCACAGTAGCGGCGAGACCATATAGCCCACCACCCGGTCGAGAAAGCGGCGAGCTTGCTGTGCATTCACACGCGCAATATCGAGGCGCCCAGGCTCTTTGAAGGCCTCTTGAATAGCGGACTTAGTGATTTCGTTGAAGACTACACGACGGTATCGGTCCGAGTCGCCGCCAATGGCTTCACGCAGGTGCCAGGCAATGGCTTCTCCCTCACGATCCAAATCCGTCGCCAGATATATTTGATCTGCCTCTTCGGCCAATTTGCGTAACTCGGCAACAACTTTTTCTTTGCCAGGCAAAATTTCGTAATGCGCCTGCCATTCGTTATCTGGATCTACGCCCATGCGTTTGACCAGCTGCTCCCGCGACTTGTTCTTTTTGTGTATCGCTTTTTCTTCCGGCGACATTTTTCGAGTGAGAGCCGCCTGCTTCGCTCTAGCTTTCGCATCGACCGGTGTTTTGGAAGACCCGCTCGTGGGCAAATCCCGAATATGCCCAACACTCGACTTAACTACATACTGGTTTCCCAGATATTTGTTAATCGTTTTCGCCTTTGCAGGTGACTCCACAATAACAAGCGATTTCCCCATGAGACCCTTCTTTTTAAGTTGGTGTGAATGCTGGCGCCAAAACCGCCTCTGCCAATCATTTCAAGTCGTTCCCGACCCAGAATGAGATTGACCCTCTTTTGCTGTGATTGCGCCACTGGTACCGATCAAAATATGTGCAGTGCGGCACCATAAACATATAAAGGTGCGCATATATAAGTCTTCGTTTTAATTCGGTCAAGCACCGAATGGAATACACTTGTAGAGATACATAAGATCGAACGGGTAAATAGTAGGGTGAGAGGTTAGGTAAAGCTTACCCTGTATGTGATTGTTAAATAAAGCTTTATTGCTCACAAATACAAACAATACTGCCCTTCAACAGTAGCAATGAAACCATACAGACGCCAAAAATTGACTAAAATAAATTTTAGACGCAGTTAACTTTTTCTCTACTGGTTCAAACCATAAGCATGTCTACTCTCACTTTGCTCGTCGGATGTCTCGCTCTCGCTTTTCTTTCGCTCATTATCGTTAGCGCTGCGAACCAGCGCCAAACCCGATCAAGGTTAATAAACCGAAAAGTACACCAAATGAAGAGAAGAATTGATGAGCTTGAAGAGCTAGCAGCAACGGTAGACACGCTTACAGAATCGCCCAGCATAGCAGAGCATATAAACGATGAAGCCATCGAAATGATCGGTGCAATGATGCGTCTTGAACCCAACAGTCAAACGCTGTCTGTCACCCTTCAAAACGCTGAGCAACTTGCCGACACCTACCGTAATCACTCTCGTCCCCGGGAAATTTATCGTTTACAGCGCAGCGATGCAGGTATAGCGCGCACCCTATATATGCTCAATGATACTGGGCGGATCCTGCGTAAACGACAGGCCGCAGGTAAGCTTGATATTGCCCAAATGGAATCTCTGATACTCGAATTAAGCTGGACTCATATTATGGTTGGTGTCGTCAGCAACGTTGCCCAAGGGCATCAGTCGCTAAACCGAGGAGATGTACTTAAGGCGTACGCTTTTTACAAAAAAGCGCAGCAAGTTGCGATGCAGTCGAGCAACAGCGACGACAAAAGGCAAGAACTTATAAAAGAGCTGTCTGATATGTTATCGAATAAACGTAAAGCGCTCTCACCAAGCCTAATGCCAGAAGCAGAATTTAACCCAACTAAAGACACCGAATCACTGCCGCAAAATCTTCCGATCAATCAGCAGTTTGGGGCGTAGAAACACTTTGCTCGTAAAGCCAATAAAGTTGTGACTCCATGAATGCTAGGCAAGCGCTAGCTGAGTCCTCCCAGCGCGCCTCGCGCTGCCAACAGGCTTCTGTCCAATAGAGAACGACACTGTGAGGCGTTACCTCTACCGCTCGTATCGGTGCTGGCAACGAGGGTAGCCATTCAATCAGTCTCGCCGTAACGGCCTTACTAGCACGGGGCTCCCCTATCCAGTCCCAATCGGCAATCAGGTTTATTTCGTGCTCTAGGCTCTGCCGACCAACACACCAAGGTTGTGGCGCACGATCCACCTGAGCAGAGTCAACAGCCATACTGTACAACGCAAGCTGCCGGGGTTCTCCACCGGCTGGATTTTGCCCAAGGTGCACGCGCAAACCTTGCTTGGCCGCCAGCGTACGTAAACGCGCGAGCCGTCGCTGACGCTGGCTCGGCTGGATCATCATAATCGGGCCGATAATCATTGCAGAGACAAGAAAAACCGCAAATATGGTGGTCCACATAGTTATTCACTCAACCTCATCTGTACACGATCTATAATATTAACAGCAGTGTGATCATTTCTTCTCTTTAACCCCGAATAGGAGGCGCTATGACAGGCTATAAACATATTCTGGTTGGTTTAGACCTCTCAACTGACTGTGCACAGATACTAAACAAGGCTGCGGAAATCGCCAACGTATGCAATGCCGACATCAGCATTGCGCACATCGTCGAACCCTTGGCGTTTGCCTATGGCGGTGATGTGCCCATAGACCTTACCGAAGCTCAAGCCCTCATGGAGCAACAAGCCAAAACTCGACTCGCAAAGATTGTGGATGAGGTTAAACTCACCCCGAAAGATCAGTTTGTGGGTATCGGCCAGGCCGCTACAGAACTCCACCGTTTAGCAGAAGATCGGGCAATTGACTTGATTGTGGTGGGCAGTCACGGCCGCCATGGTCTTGCGCTACTCTTTGGCTCTATCACTAAAGGCGTTGTCCAAAATGCATCTTGCGACGTGCTCGCGGTTCGGGTGCAATGAGTTTTTTGCAGGGCTACAAGCCCTGCAATGCTTCTAACTCTTCCCAGCGTTCGTAACGGCTAGCCAGCCGGGCTTCAGATTCCGAAAGCTTTTCCAAGGTTGCATTCACTTTTTCTTGCGGCTGCTGATAAAAAGCTGCATCGGAGACCTCTTTTGAAAGCACCTCCAGCTTGGCTTCTAACTTTTCCAGCTCCGCAGGCAGCGCCTCCAGCTCTCGCTGAAGTTTATAGCTAAGCTTCTTGCCCGCTTTTTGAGGCTTTACCGACCCAGGCTTAGCTGTGGCCTGCGCTACAGCATCCCTTTGCGCTTTTGCCTGGGCTCCGTCCTGCTCCGGCCATACGCCACCCTGCCTCACCCAGTCGTCGTAACCGCCTACATATTCACGTACAGCGCCTGCGCCCTCAAAGGCAATGGTAGAAGTAACGACGTTGTCGAGAAACTGACGATCGTGGCTTACCAGCAGCAAAGTCCCCGTGTATTCCACCAAGATAGATTCCAGTAACTCCAACGTTTCTGCATCAAGGTCGTTTGTTGGTTCGTCCATTACGAGCAAATTACTGGGCTTGCTGAACAATTTGGCCAGTAAAATACGATTTCGCTCGCCACCCGACAGTGTTTTTATCGGTGTTCGTGAACGCTCGCCGCTGAACAGAAAGTCTTGCAAATAAGACATGATATGACGCGGACGGCCATTAATTTCGATGCTATCACGCCCCTCACTGATATTGTCTATAGCGCTTTTTTCCAGGTCCAGCTGATCACGCATCTGATCAAAATAGGCAACACTAAGCTTGGTTCCTAAACGAATTTTGCCCTGCTGTGGTTCCAGGTCACCAAGAATAATTTTTAGCAGCGTGCTTTTGCCAATACCGTTTGGCCCGATCAACCCAATTTTGTCACCGCGCACTATGGTAGAGCTAAACTGTTGAATAATGGTTTTGTCTGGCCAGGCGAAACTGATATTTTCCATTTGCGCTACTAGCTTTCCGGAAACAGTATCGCCACCATGCTCAATTCGAGCGCTACCGAGCTGCTCTCTGCGCTGCCCACGCTCATCGCGCATTTTTTCAAGCGCTCTTACTCGGCCCTCATTGCGAGTACGGCGCGCTTTAATTCCCTGCCGAATCCAGACTTCTTCCTGAGCTAGCTTTTTGTCAAACAGTGCGTTTTGTCTGTCTTCAGCATCTAATTGCTGTTGCTTGAACACCAAAAAGCCTTCGTAGTCACCGTTCCAAACACGTAAAATTCCTCGGTCGAGCTCCCCTACTTTATTCGCTACTGCGCGGAGAAAAGCGCGATCGTGGGTAATAAACACAATAGCCCCGGCGAAACTCTGTAGCTGCTGCTCCAGCCATTTAATAGCGGCAATATCGAGATGGTTTGTGGGCTCATCTAGCAATAAAATGTCAGGCTGACTCACCAGCGCCTGCGCTAACGCAACTCGCCGTCTCCAGCCCCCAGACAGCTGATTCATGCGTTGATCCGCATCGAGATCAAGGCGTGTGAGCACCTGTTCAATACGGGTTTGTAAACTCCAGCCATCGGCCGCTTCAATTCTATGCTGTACTCGTTCCAACTCTTGCATATTGGCATCTGCGCCTTGCATAACCAGCTTTTCGTAATCCGCTAGGTCTTGCCCTAGCGATGCCAAGCCTTGAGCGACAAAGTCGTAAACGCTGATATCCGTGGCCTCGGGCAACTCTTGCGCAAGGCTAGCTACGCGCTTGCCGTCGTCCAACCACAGCGACCCAGAGTCTAGCTCTACCTTGCCCTCTACACATTTCAGCAGTGTTGACTTACCCACACCGTTGCGCCCAATGACACAAAGCCTGTCGCCTGCGTCCAGTTGCAACGAAAGGTCGTCAAATAAAATTTGCTCTCCATAGTGGAGGTGAGTGTTTTCCAGTTTGAAAAGTGGCATCAATATCTCGAATTAGTAGGCAAAGGGTATGAAACAAAGCAATCAGGGATAAAACCGGTTTGTTTATTCCAATTTGAAAGTAGCGAGGGCCGCTATTATAGGCAACACTTGTTTAGATGCTATGCAAATATGTTTAAATAGCAAATCTGCCAAGGGCCTGAGGGAAACGGCCTGGTAAATATGTTGTATATGAGAGCTGTTGTTTTGTACCTAAGTATTAAAGCCCTATATCGTTATTTCATGCTGTTTTTGCTTGCAGTCGCGCCAATTGCAGTAGCAAAACCAGAACAGGTAAAAGCCCCCGAGCAGCAAGTACCCCTCGAGCAGCAAGTACCCCTCGAGCAGCAACGCTATCACTACGAAATGGCGAAAACCGCCCTGAGTAAGGGTAACTGGCAACAGTTTACCTCCCATTACCAGCGCTTAGGTGATTATACGCTTACACCGTACCTTGATTACGCGTTAATCAAATACAATCTGCACAAGCTGGAATTCAGTGGGATCGATAAGTTCATACAGAACCACAAGGGCTCTTTCCTAGAAACACGACTAAGAGAACAACTTCTTTACACGCTTGCCGTTAAAAAACGCTGGAAGACCTACCTGAATTATTACGAGCCCTCCCTCAGCTCCGCCGAACTGGATTGTTACTGGCTGTATGCTCGTACTTTTGAACGCGACTTAGATGCCCTGAATGAAGTTGCCGAAATTTGGCAGAAAGGCCACTCCCACCCAAAGGCCTGCGACCCGCTCTTCAATCGCTGGCGTCGTGCAGGGGGGCTAACCCAAGAAATTGCCTGGAATCGCTTCCACAATGCTATGAAAGACGGCAATACAGGGCTGGCCCGCTACGTAAGTAGCTTTTTGGATGATGAGCACACGACCTACGCCGAACTTTACATGCGCGTCCACGGCTATCCTCACATGCTTCGTAAGCAACGAACCTTCGCCGAGCAATCACTACCGATGCAGCAAATCATTGCCCATGGTATTCAACGTTACGCGCGTAAATCGCCAGAAGAAGCATTGAAACTTTGGGTTGGCTATGAGGCACAACAACTATTCCCTACAGAGCTTAGCTCCGAAACCAAACTGTACCTAGCGACACGGCTTATCCGCAAAGGCAAAACCGATACCGCTGCGGCGATGATTGCAAACTCCCATGAGCTTAAACAAAACAACGTTATACATGCCTTAGTGCGTGAATCGTTAAAAACCCAGAGCTGGGATAAGGTACTCCATTGGCTGAATGCACTTTCGGAACAAGAGCGCTCACAGGACCGCTGGCAGTATTGGCGCGCCCGCGCCATGGGTGAGCTGGCATTGGTTGATCGAGACCATGGCAGCCCCGAGCAAATTTACTTAAAGCTTGCCAATAATCGTAGCTTTTACGGGTTTCTATCATCAGATCGTATGGGTAAATCTTACTCTTTAGAGCATATTCCAGTCGAAATTAGCCCTAGTTCACTGCAAACAATGGAAGCCTTACCGGGCTTAAAGCGTGCACGTGAGCTCTGGCTAAAAGGCAACTTCGGTGAAGCTCAGGCGGAATGGATATTTACTACGCGGCATATGGGTTCAGACGACCTAGTAGCAGCGGGTGAACTCGCGCGACGCTGGGGCTGGTATAACAAGGGAATCAACGCCATGATCTCCGGTAACCTTTGGGATTACTTGAGTATTCGTTTTCCGCTCGCCTACGAAGATGAAGTGCACCAAATGTCGTCGCTCACCAGCGTGACACCCGATCTTATATTTGCGGTCGCACGCCAGGAAAGCGCATTCGCCGAAAACGCTCACTCCTCGGCCGGCGCCATGGGGCTCATGCAGCTTATGCCTGCCACAGCGAAAAGCACAGCGCGAAAAAACGGCATTAAACACCGCAAACAGGACTTATTCGACCCCGTACACAATATTCGCCTCGGCAGCTTTTACCTCAACCAACTGCTTGATCAATACAACGGCAATCGCATACTCGCCGCTGCCGCTTATAACGCTGGTCCACACCGTGTAGACCGCTGGGTGGGTAAAAACCCACAGGATGTTGCCTTCGACATATGGATCGAAACCATCCCCTTTAAAGAAACCCGAGGTTACGTTCAAAACGTACTTTCGTTCTCTGTGATCTATGGTTACCGCATGGGCAAACCCCGTAATTTGGTAAGCGAACTCGAAGCCAATAGCCTGCTCTAAAAGCAGGCTAGGTCTCACCAAACTTCCCTGCACACAGCTGAATATCTTCTATTCTTATGTAGATGCGTATTCGCACACCTATCTCAGCGGGAGTACGACTAGTTTGGCCGACCAACCTGAACTACAAACCACAGATTCCTCCGAATGGTCTCACGTAAAAGAAACCATCAACATGCTTTATCTAGCGGTGTGCCAGATAGAAGCGACCATGTCTGAATCCAATAAGTCGGTTGAAACACTGACCTCCGCTTTTACTAAACTTGCCAGCCATACCATTGCGATTGGCCAACAAGCGGAACAATTACAAACGACTTCCGAGTTAAGCCCCTTTAAATCTGATTTAATCGAAACCACCGGCGAGATGCAGGTCAATATCAATGCATCCATACAAGCTTTTCAGTTTTACGACCGCATATGTCAACGGCTAGACCATATCGCCCGCAGCCTGGAAAAAATGTCAGGTTTAATGGCAGACGGTCAGCAATTGTCGCAGCCCAGTGAATGGCAAACGTTGAAAGACTACATTAAGGGAAGTTACACCATGGAGGCTGAGCGCATTATGTTTGAATACATTATGCGCGGAGGCTCTGTTGACGAAGCCCTTAAAATCTACAACCACCATTTTGAAAAAGAGAAAGCCAAATCACCCGATGCGGATAACGACGAAATAGAATTATTCTGACAATAGCTTCGGTTCGCGCTCCAAACTTACATCAAACTTAAGCTTAACGTCAGCCGCAATACTGGCTGCCAATTCGAGAATATTGCCCACATCGACTCGGTTAGGATTTGTTATAACCAACGCCTGCTTGTCATGTACTTTTACACCAAAGGCCTTCCGCCCTTTCCAGCCGCACTGCTCTATCAACCATCCTGCCGCTAATTTTTTACGCTTATTGGCCGCATCGTACTGCGGCATTTGGGGATACTCGGCCTTTAATCTCAAAGCAAAATCTTCGCACACCACAGGGTTTTTGAAAAAGCTGCCGGCGTTAGGTATTGTTTCGGGTGCAGGTAATTTGCGCCTACGAACACGAATAACGGCTTCCGCCACCTGCCTTGGCGTGGGCGTTAGCACGTTAGATTTTGCCAACTCTTCTATCAGCGCAGGGTATTGAACACTAACCCTTGGAGCTTTACTCAACGAAAACGTAACCGATGTAATAACCTGCTTATTTTTGTACCTTCCTTTGAAAACACTATCGCGATAACCAAATTCACATTGTAATTTACTTAGCTCTATTAATTCACCCGACTCGCAGTTGACCGCTTGTAATGTATGAAACACATCCTTCAGTTCAACCCCGTAAGCTCCAATATTTTGAATAGGAGCCGCGCCAACATGGCCCGGAATTAAAGCAAGATTCTCCAAACCGAAATAACCATTTTCAATGCACTCCATAACAAAGGTGTGCCAAACAACACCCGCACCGGCACACACATAGACAACGTCCTTATCTTCGCCAACAACTTCCCAACCAGAGATTTCTGGGCGAATAACCAATCCATTTACCTCTGCGTCGAGCAGTGTATTGCTGCCACCCCCAAGAACATATTGCGCTGTGTGCTGTGTTTGACTCCAAGCCAACGCTTCTCGTAATTCACTAACCGAGGTAGCCCTGCAGAAAAAGCGCGCAACCGAAGGCACTGCCATTGTGTTATAGCGCTGTAAATCTACATTTTCGAGAATTTGAATCATGAACGTGTTTGTCGTATATGCTCTAAAAGCCCAGCACAACCATCCTCCACCAAGTCGAGAACCGTGCTAAAACCATCGGCAGCGCCATAGTATGGGTCTGGCACTTCCCGGTATGCGGTCTGCTGGGAAAAGTCTAAAAACAACGACAAGTGGCCGGTATAGGTCGAGGGCTGCAGCGCCTGCATAGCGCTAAGGTTATCGTTGTCCATTGCCAAAATATAATCAAAAGCAAGAAAATCACTGGCGGTAAACCCACGCCCACGGAGCCTAGACAAGTCAAAGCCTCTGGATTTAGCCGCAGCCATTGCCCGAGAATCTGGCGGGTCTCCAACATGCCAGCCGGAGGTGCCGGCCGACTCTATACGGATAACGTGCGACAAGTTTTCTCGGTCAACATAGGCCTGAAAAATACCATGCGCCGTTGGCGACCGACAAATATTGCCCAGACATACAAATAAAACACGGGTTTCCTGCATAATTTAGCCTGTTAACTAATGAGCACCTCTATTAATTGACCCGCGCGCGAACACTTTCTAAATCGGCTGGGGTATCCACCCCACCAGGAACCGGCTCGCAGGCATCCTCAACATGAATGTGTAAACCGTTCGCCAACACACGCAATTGTTCAAGTTTTTCAATTTTTTCTAGGGCCGACGCTGGCCAAGTAACGAACTGATTCAGTAAGCCAACGCGGTAGGCGTATATACCGATATGTCGTCGAGCTATTTGACTAGGCTTTCCACCAGAAAATTTCCCCAGACTATAGCCATCTCGATCCCAGGGTATGGGTGCACGTGAAAAATACAGCGCAAACTGGCGCTCGTCACACACCACCTTCACAGCGTTGGGATTCATCACCATTTCGAGATTTAAAAAAGGTTCGCAGAGCGTTGCTGCACTGGCTTTAGCGTTTTCCCTCAAATTATTAGCAACCTGATTAATAACGGCAGCCGGAATCAGAGGCTCATCACCCTGTACATTCACCACCACTTCGTCATCGCCCATACCATAGGCCTGAACCACCTCCTGCAGGCGATCGGTACCCGATTGATGCTGTGCTGATGTCATACAAACTTCACCACCGAAACTGACAACAGCATCGGCAACTCTCGTGTCATCGGTAGCAACAATCACCTTGTCCGCTGCACTTTTTTGAGCACATTCGTATACGTGCTGAACCATAGGTTTACCGCCAATATCCACCAACGGTTTTCCCGGCAAACGTTCCGACGCATACCGGGCGGGAATAATTACGCTAAAAGTCATATCGCGGCCTGCTTAATATCGGTTAGTAACACCTGTAAAAACTCGTCTGACAATTTTGCTTCAACACTTAGATACCACCAGTTTTTTTGCGCGAAAGCTACACATTTAACCGCATCTTTGGCGGTCATTATAACCGGCCGATTACCGGCAAATTCAAAATCTTTTAAACTGAATACGTGATGATCTGCAAAGCCATAACATTCTAAAGTACCGCCACCCTTGTCGAATAACACGCATTTCAAGGTACTAAAT
Source organism: Teredinibacter franksiae (assembly GCF_014218805.1). Classification (NCBI taxonomy): domain Bacteria; kingdom Pseudomonadati; phylum Pseudomonadota; class Gammaproteobacteria; order Cellvibrionales; family Cellvibrionaceae; genus Teredinibacter; species Teredinibacter franksiae. The sequence goes on from NZ_JACJUV010000001.1 coordinate 280,085, forward strand.
AATTTGTCCGGCTTACCAATACCGGCCACCGCAATTGGTGAGCGCAAAGCCCGCAAAAACTGTAGAGATTCCTTTGCCCCTGTTTTTACATTTACTAACCATTTTGGCTGCACATCAAACAGGTAGGCACTCGGATAAGCAGCCACCCTGCCGCTCGCCAAAACATAATGAACACTAGCCAGACGAGATACCGGTTCTCGCAAAGGCCCCACAGGCAAGCAATGACCATTGCCAAACCCCGCCTCACCATCCACCACCGCTATTTCAATATTGCGCCCCAAACGATAATGCTGCAAACCATCGTCAGCCACAATAACCGTGCAAAGCTGATGCTGTTGTAGATATTGCGCAGCTTCAACCCGCGATGACGAAACAACAACGGGGCATGCGGTTTGATTAACTATTTCGAGAGGTTCATCCCCCACCTCACTTGCCCTACTCTGAGGAGACACAACGCACAGCTTACCGAAGCTGCGCCCATAGCCTCGAGATATAACGCCAGGATGAAATCCAGCTGCCTGTAGATGTTTAATCAACGCGATTAAAACCGGCGTTTTACCCGTACCACCAACTGAAATATTACCAACGATAATAACCGGAAGCGTTGAATGCCAGCGACGACGATTAAGATAACCTTTACGGAGAATTGAGATAAAACGAAATAGGAACTCGAGCGGTAACAGACCGTACAACCAGCCGGGGGACGCATACCAACGGGTTTCTATCGCCTGCACCAACCACGACTTTTTTAATTTCGGTATGGGCGCCGCTCGGGCTTGCGATGACTGCGCGCGGCTCACTGAATACGCGCCCTAGTCCTGAGTCCGAATACTTGAATCGGCCTCTTCTGGCTGGCGGGTCGTTAGGCTAAGATTGGCAAAACCCAATTGGCCGGCGAGGTCCATCACCGAAATGACCGTTTGATAAGGCGTTGTTGCATCACCCGTAATGATAAATGGAACACTGGTATCGGCAGCGCCAATGTCTTGAATCGCGGCTTGCAAGGTGGCTAACTGCTTATTCACCAGCGCTCGGCCATTAACCGAAAAACCACCCTGGGCATCAACAACCACCTCTATTTGATCCACTAAAGTAGGCTGTAAATCGCCTACGGCCTCGGGCAAATCAATTTTAAGGTGCGTCTCTTTGGTGAACGTAGTCGACACCATAAAAAAGATAAGCAGCAAAAACACCACATCAATCAATGGCGTTAGATTGATGGACTCTTCGGCTTTTACTTGTCGTTTAAATTGCATAGCGTAGCTCGATATCAGGCAACTTTCAGATCAACACGACGATCGTTGTGCAAGGCATCGACCAATTTAACCGCTTCCTGCTCCATGGTGACAACCAATGTATCTACACGACGCACGAAAAAACGATGGGCGATCATCGCCGGTATAGCGACGCATAACCCTGCTGCCGTCGTTACCAGCGCTTCTGAAATACCGCCCGCTAGCACCGCAGCGTTGCCTGCACCTTCAAGGTTAAGTGCGGTGAAAACCTTGATCATGCCAATCACCGTACCCAACAACCCTAGCAGTGGTGCAATCGCCGCAATGGTGCCCAATGCGCCTACAAACCTCTCCATGTCGTGCACGACCTGACTGGCCGCTTCTTCTATGCTGTCTTTCATTACATCACGACCGTGACGGGAATTACTCAAACCGGCCGCGAGTATTCGCCCCAATTGCGATGATTTACGCAGTTCTTTCAACCGTTCACTGTCGAGCTGATTTTGCTGTATCCAACTCCAGACTTGTCCAAGCTGATGTCGCGGCGCTATTTTTGATGGGTTTAGGGTCCAGTATCTTTCGATACTCACCGCTATCACCGCAACGGAACAGAAAATGATGGGCAACATCAACCAGCCACCAGTCATAAGAATTTCGAACACAGATCACTCCTGAAATAAATAATAGGGGGATTCACCGGCTTCAGCACTGAAGCCAAATTCACCGGTAGCTTCAAAAACCACAGCCTAGGGTAAAAGGCTGAGATAGTTCGGCTAACCCTCTGTTTTTAAGGGCGTTATCATACCCGATTACACCGATTGGGTGGGCGTGACTTGTGTATCAGAATTCACTTACCAAAACCTACAGACTGACGCTACCAAAACCAGGGTTTTGGCTCGGCGGATCGGTACTGGGTTAATTTCAAACCCTCAGCCCCCCAAAAAAAGGCGATAGCTCCGTGTGCATCGGTACGCAGAATACGGCTACCGGCCCGTTCAAAACGCTCCACCACCTTTTTATTGGGGTGATGGTAACGATTTTTGTAACCCACGCTAAAGACCGCATATTTCGGCTGGAGTTTCGCTACTAGCGCCGGTGAAGACGAAGTTTTACTACCGTGGTGCCCCACAATGAGTACATCAACGCCACTGGGAAGCACATTACTTGAGAGCAACGCCTGCTCAACCTGCTTTTCAACATCACCCATCAGCAAGACCGTTTGCCCGTTAAAGGTTAGCAATAACACACAAGAACGATTGTTTGCCTTTTCGGACACATAGCCCGCCACAGGCCAAAGAACCTCGGCCGAGACACCGCCAGCAGACCAGCCCTGCCCCGCTTCACAGGCCTGTACTGCACCCGTAAGACGGTCGGGTTCACCCGCCAACACGCTCTTTGGCTGAAATTCCCGCGCTAGTGCATCAAACCCACCGGCATGGTCATTATCGCCGTGGCTCACTACTAAGGCGTCCAGCTGGCGAACATTTCGACTTCGCAGGAAGGGAGCAATGACCCTGGAGCCCATATCAAACTGCTCACCATAACGCGCCCCGGTATCGTACACCCATGTTTCGGAGGGCGTTTCGATAACAACACCAAGCCCTTGCTGTACGTCCATCACCGTCAATTGGGTACGACCATCACGACGTTCATTAGGAGCCACTGTAACCACCAGTAAAGCAACGCCTAACAGTCGCAATTTCAACGCTGCGGGAGCGAGAAACAACCCCAGCATCAGCGCCAAAGTAATCAGCTGAATCCCTTCTAGGCCCAGCCCAAGATATGCGTGTAAATCAGTAGACGCAAAAAAATCAAGTAAGGGCCATAGCCACTCAAAAATGTACGCGCTAAGCTTCAACAACACCTGAGTGGCAGAGCCAAAAAAAGGGGACAGAATTGCACCTAACAACAGTAATGGAACGATGGCAAGCGATACCACTGGAACCGCAATCAAATTAGCAATAGGCGATACCAGGCTCACGGGCAAACCCAAAACAGCCAGCGGAATCGCTAAACCCACAAGCAACCACAACTGTGCTTTTAGTGTTTTTAGTAAAATGCCATCAACGCCCTTTCGCCAGCCAAAAACAGATACTAGGACCGCTACAGCAGCAAAACTCAGCCAAAAACCAGGCGCTAAAAAGGCAAACGGGTCTAACACTTCAACACCGATCACCGCCACAAAAAACACATACCAGTAATTCAGCCGCCGACCCATAGCCAAAGCGAGGCTAAATACCACTATCATTACCAATGCCCTTTGCGTTGGAATAGAAAAACCAGCCAACCCGGCATATACACTTGCAAAAATTATAGCTAAAACGGGTGGTAACCAACGCATCCCCTGGTTGCGCCGCAAAGCACCCAGATGCGACAGTAATACCCCCAACCAATACCCCATGCCAGCGGCCAAACCGATATGTAAACCCGAGATGGCCATTAAGTGTATGGTCCCCGTCTTCTGTAAAACCTGCCACTGAGACTGAGTAATAGCCGACTTGTCGCCTATCATCAGCGCCGCCAACAGCGAACCATGCTCACCCATTAGCGAAGCTGAGGAGATAAGCTGTGCAAGCTGGTAGCGCCAGCCATCAAAGCCCGCATAACCCTCAAAAATCTGCTCAACAGGCTCTTTAGCGCGAACATATCCGGTTGCTACGACACCTTTTGCTAACAACCATTGCTGGTAATCAAAACCGTCTGGATTAACAGTACCCCGTGGCCTTTTTAGCCTGGCGGTCAGCGCCCAGCGTTGCCCTGGGCGAATATTTAATTTTTGTGATGGGTGGTACCAACTTAACCGAATCAGCTTATCCTGCAACGGCAACACCGCGTCCTCAGCGACCGAAATAACACGTGCATAGAATGCAATGGAACTCAGCCGCCCCTTAACCCGTGTGATTTGGGGCAAGCTCTTCACGCTTACAACAAGCGCTACATCCTTACCTTCCATCTCTACCGGTAGCTGGCTGTCAACGAGCGCAAGTATGCGATAACCGTTGAACAAAAAGCCCAACAGTGGCGCACCAATAAACAAAAGTAACGACCGTCGCCAGCGCGGTAGTAAACCAGCCGACAGCAACAAAAGCAGCAAACCAAAGAGTGCCATGCTCAACACCCGACTATAGTGTGCGTACTCTAATGACAAAGATGCAGGAAGGCCCCCGGCGGCGGCAACCAGCAGCAAAAGTATTATGCGACTATTTGTCAGGCTGTTTGGCTTAAAAGTAACCATGCGAATGCTTTTGATAAGGGAGTCCATTCCAATAGGCTTATTTGTAATCAAAGACTGGTATACCTTCGCACCCTAAAATGCGCGGCACAGTTTTGAGGACGCAAGCAGTAGCCAAATCGAGCGCCTATCGGCATAATACCGTCGCGTCCTACTAGCTTACACAATAGCGAATATTTGAGTGTCACCGCAATTTCAAAAAACGCCATACATCTCTTACTATACTGAATTACCTATGAGTAAGACTGCCTATAATACTGTCGAAGCCCATTCGACAACCCGCTTCTCGGGCAGTGCCTTTCAGCAGAATTGATAACCTATGCCACGTAAGATTTTCAAACGCTGGATCCCAGATCCGGCCAAAATTAGGAAAGCGCCCGGCTTGAAATTTTTGGGGTCACTCCTGCACGACCCAAATCTATTTCATTTAAACCGGCACTCGGTATCAGTGGCGTTTTTCGTGGGTCTATTTGTTGCTTTTTTACCAACATTAGGGCAAGTCCCCATTGCCGCAGGTGGGGCATTGCTATTCCGCTGCAACTTGCCTATCTCCATTGCACTGGTATGGATCAGTAACCCTGTTACCTTTCCGGTTATCTACTACGCCACCTATAAGCTGGGTGCCCGAATTATGCAAATACAACCAAGACAGTTTCATATGGAAATGTCTTGGCAGTGGTTCGCTTCCGAATTCCAACACATATGGGAGCCACTAGTGTTAGGCAGTTTTATCGCCAGTATCTTTTTTGGCTGTCTGGGTTACGTGGTTATTCAGTGGACCTGGCGGTGGCATGTAATCCAGCGCTGGCAGGATAGAAAAAAACGAGCCCTAACCGAAGAAGAGTAAACCTTTATTCGTATCGCAACGCGTCGGCGGGCTGCACTCGACTGGCCTTCCACGCAGGATACAAAGCCGCGACAAAACACAGTGATAAAGCCGTTAAGCCCACTCGAACTAAATCGGCTAATCGGATTTCAGAAGGCAGATAAGTTAACGGGTAAACATCCGATTTTAAAAACTGTACCTGAAATAGCCTTTCAACAAACTGCACAAAATCTTCAATAAGTAATGCCATCAAACAACCAATCCCAATACCGAGCAAAGTGCCCAACAGCCCGATAACGCTTCCCTGTACGATAAACACCGATAAAATAGTTTTTGTAGACGCCCCCAGTGTGCGTAAAATCGCAATTTCACCTTGCTTATCTACCACTACCATTACCAGTGTGGACACCACATTAAATGCTGCAATACCGACAATTAGCGACATCAATAAACCCACTAGGTTTTTCGACATTTGAATAGCGTGATAGAGATTGCCTTGAGTTCGGGTCCAATTCGATCCATGGTAGCCCACCCCCAACTCCATCAGATTTTCGTAGACGATACTGGGGGCCGCAAACAAGTCATCGAGTTTCAACCGAATACCACTAACCTTGTCGCCCATGCCGGCCAAATTAGCTGCAGTACTTAAGCCCGTCAGTGCCAAAGTGTTGTCGAGTTCAGTGCGTGATTGAATAACAGCCACAACATCAAAATAACCCATCTTGGCCGCACTTCGGCTACCGGCTATTGCACTAATACCTGCATTCCCGGGTATCACCACCATTAGCTTGTCACCTGCCGATACCCCCAAAGAATTGGCAACGCCATAACCCAGTATCAGCGCCGAAGGCTCCGTTACAAGACGCTCAAGCGCTTGCTGTTGCACATACTGTGAAATAATGGACACTTTTTGCTCGTACTCTGGGTCTATACCATAAAGTACAATGGGCTCGGCCTTTTTGCGGAAACTCACCAGGCCCGGTAATTGTACAAACGGAGCGGCTTCGAGAATTCGAGCGTCTTGTTTTAACGTCGCCACCAATTCTGGCCAGTTATCGACCCCCTGGTAATGCTTAATAGACGCCTGCGGTACCAAACCCAATATGCGCTCTCGCAACTCTCGGTCAAAACCATTCATAACGGACAGTACAACAACGAGTAATGCCACCCCGACCACCAACCCAGTAATGGAAATCGCCGACAGAAAAGAGACCAACTGGCTGCGACGGCGAGCACCGGTGTAGCGCAAACCGATATAAAGGGGTAACGGTAATGTCATAGCAAACTCAATACGCCATCGTTTAACTGATATATGGTATCCATAGTTTTCGCAAACTGCTCATCGTGGGTCACCACAACAAAACTGGTTGCCAATTCATTACTTAACTCATCCATTAAAATTTGAATGGCTTTAGCATTGGTGGAATCGAGGTTACCCGTTGGCTCATCCATCAATACGCAAGCGGGTTCAGCAACCAAAGCACGGGCAATAGCCACTCGCTGGCGCTCCCCGCCCGATAATTCTGAGGGTTTATGTTCGAGCCGATCCTGCAGCCCAACCCGTTTAAGCATTAACTCAGCCGCCGATAGCGCATTTTTCTTGCCACTACCACCAATAAGTAAAGGCATAGCCACATTTTCAAGTGCGGTAAATTCAGGTAACAGATGATGAAATTGATAGACGAAACCAAGTGAGCTATTACGGATAGCGCCGCGCTGGTTGTCGCCTAGTTGCGAAAATGGTTTGCCAAGTAATTCAACATTGCCTTCGTCGGGTTTGTCCAAGCCGCCCAACACGTTCAACAGAGTACTTTTACCACTACCAGAAGAGCCAACAATGGCTATATGCGCAGCACGCTCTACGTTCAACTCAATTTTTTTCAACACCTCCACCAGCTGAGGGCCCTGACTATAATTTTTCACTACATCTTGGCAGCTGAGTACAATATTGCTCATCGTTTTCTTTTCCAAAACCTTTATATGTCGTACCGCAGTGCTTCTGCAGGTTCAATGGTCGATGCACGATACGCCGGGTAAATAGTGGCAAGAATACAAATAGTCGATGAAAGCCCACACACCAGTATCGTGTCTTCTAATTTCCAATAAGAGGGAAGATACGCAACAAAATAAACGCTGGGGTCAAACACCTGAATCCCGATAAGCGCCTCCACAACGGACATGATTTCAGGCAACCAGATTGCCGTCACCGTACCCAACACACACCCTAGTACAATACCGACAAAACCAAGACTTATACCTTGCACCATAAAAATACTGACAATATTCCAGCGCGACATGCCGAGTGTGCGCAGCACGGCAATATCGCTTCTTTTTTCAGCGACCATCATTACCAGGCTGGTAACAATGTTGAACGCCGCCACCGCGATAATGATACTCAACATTAAACCAATAACGGTTTTTTCCATTTTTACCGCTTGAAAAAGGCTCCCCTGCGTTTGACTCCAGTCTTTGCCAACAACCTTCTCGCCAAGCTTCTCGGCCAGCTCACTAACAGCCGTCGGCGCACGATAAATATCGTCAAATTTCAGGTGTAACCCATCCACCGCCTGCCCACGGCGAAAGAGTTTTTGCGCATCATTAATATGGATAAGAACTAAATACTGATCCACAGGGGCACCCACGGAAAAAATACCCACAAGTTTGAATCGCTTACTCCGAGGGAAGATACCCGCGGGCGTAACCGACACCTCTGGCAGTGTTAGTGAAACCTTATCTCCCACCCGTAGGCCAAGATGAGCGGCCAATAAATCGCCCATAACGATGCCGTATTGACCGGGTTGAATAAACGCCAATTCACCCGCAATCATGTGGTCGTGAACGGCAGAAATATTTTTTTCATATTTGGGGTTCACACCCTGTATCTGAATAGGTTTTACCACAGAGCCCGCTGCCAACAAGCCCTTACCTTCAATAAATGGCGCTGCAGCAATCAGGCCCTGCGTATCACCAATACGGGCGTACAGGCTTTTCCAGTCAATGAGTGGGCTATGTGTAGACAAATTCCCGTGGGGCACCACACGCAACAAGCGCTGCTTTAATTCTCGGTCAAAACCATTCATTACCGAGAGTACGACGATAAGGGCAAACACCCCCAAAGCCATACCCACCAATGCAAAAATGCTAACGAACGATATAAAACCGTTTCGCTGCTTTGCCCTGGTGTAGCGAAGCCCAATATGTAATGCAACTGAGTTTGATGACGTTTGAAACATGGCAGCGATTATTCAGTAGATACGGCTGTAGAACAAGTGAATAAACCGCTGGATTATTTACTTGTGAACATGTGTGGCCTACTATTTATGGCGTTAGCGTAACCGCTAAATAAGCTAGCTGCCTTATGCTATGGCCCCAGAAAAGTATCACCCCGGTACAATACTGAAGCTTCCCGGCATAAACTTGGACTATGATTAGAGAATCTATCGCCCCCCAGAAACCGACACAAGACGATCACAAAATGAGCAAAACTCCCAACCCTAGTCGAACGGAAGAGGTATCCGGGAGAGAAAAACGTGATTTTTTCCGGGTAAATCAGGATGTCATTTTTGATTATAAAATAATCGACGCCTTTACCGCCGAGAACGATAGCCCCGAAATTGAATTTGAAGACTCCGTAGCACTGGGATTGGTAAACGAACTTCGTCGTCTCGACCGTGACAGCGCTCAAACCCTGCGCTTGCTGACTGAAAAAAATCGACTGTTAGGTGACTACCTTCAAACCCTCAGCAGTAAAATTGACCTCATTGCCCGCCACACGCTCTTTGCACAAAATGACAATCATGGGGAAAGCCCCAAATCACGTATCAATTTGAGTGAGGATGGCATCGCATTTTTGGCCGAACGCACACTGTACAAAGGAAATTTCATCGCTTTGCGACTGATTTTTTTACCTAACTATGCTCCCGTGGTAATCTTTGCCAAAGTTATTCGCTGCGAAGCCAAGGGCGACAGCTACCAGATAGCCGCTCGCTTCCACCGACTAGCCGATAAAGACCGGCAAGAGCTTTCGCGCCAGATCCTCAAAACGCAGGTTAGCCAAAAAAAAGCTCTGCCAGCCGCCAGCGCTAACAAGCCGTCGGCAAATCCCAAGGCCAGCAAGTAACGCGAGACGTGTCATAGAAGGTAATAAAATGAAGTTTCACAATCAGCCAGTTCACTCCTCCTTTCGCAGTTTCGCTGCCCTCACAGCGAAAAGATATGCGCGCCATACAGCGATTTTCACCTTGTGTGCTCTATCGGCATCCGTTGTATCGGCCGAAACGGTTCAATTGCCGCCACTACAGCCGGCTGTAGCTGAAAACGGAAACAAGCCTTGGAGCGTGCCCGTTCCAAGCCGTGGGCAAAGTAAAACCCAGGTGGAATCAACCTACGGCTCGCCACAATCGAAAGAAGGCCCCTCTGGCACCCCTCCCATCTACTACTGGGAATACGCCGAATTCACCGTGTACTTCGAGTCTGACTACGTCATTCATGCCGTTCGGAAGTACAAACCTAAGTAATAGAGCGCACCAGCCGCTACCCTAGTTCTTGGTTTTCCTATTACTTACTAGGGATAACGCTCAAGCATCGCCATCATTTGCTTTATCGCCGGGGTGCGGTATTGGTCTGCCTCAAAAAACATCTCGTGGAAGGCGCCACCAATCACAACCGGCTTTCCACCTTCACACACCGATTCAGCTGTCGGCTTTTTCACTGCGCAAAATTCATCCTCCGCTCGATTGTGCACAACGGTATCCTCTCCGGCCTGCAATAACAGTATCGGCGTACGGATATTATCGGCCGCTCGCTTTAAATCTGGCTGTATGGCACACGCTTGGTTTACCCAGCCAAAGGTGGGAGCGCTTAGAGCAAGGGCGGGTTTGCTTTTGAACAACATCTGAGATGCTTGATAACGGTCACGTGAGTGCGTCACATTGTTATCAGCAAAGGCCTCATTGATGTTTTTATAATCGTTTCTTGGGGTTGAGCACTGATTACAAAACACGTTAACGAAACTGACAATGCCGCAAGCTGCCGGCAGACCCAAATTAGCTTCTAACATAGGGGCGCTAAGTATCGCAGCCTTGAACAGGTCAGGATTTTTCTCCAACGTTAATATGCCTACGGCTCCGCCCAAAGAATGCGCCACCATGTATAAGCCTTTACCTGCTTCAGGCATTACTACAGCCGCCAAAAATTGCTGCAAGTCTTCCACATAATCGCTGAAATTTACCACGTGCCCTTTAAGTGGATCCTCCAGTAATCTTTGCGACAAACCTTGACCACGATGATCCGCCGAATAAAGCGAATACCCACGCTGATAAAACGCGTATATCAAGGCTTGGTATTTTAGATAGGACTCCGTTCGCCCACCCACCAACACCACGACACCCTTGGGATTGGGGTGCACCACTTTCACATAAGCGATGGTAATTTCACCCTTACCCACAAAACGGCTGGTTTTTGCCTGCTGCTGCCAAAATTCCTCAAGGTCCTGTGCGATTTCCTCCGAACAAACGCTGCTCGCCAGCAAACTAACCACTGTAAAAATATAAGACCAACGTAAACTTTGTAGCGCTTTCATCATGACGTTGCCAAGCTCCATGTAATACAATACCGACTGATTTTGATGTTCCAACCACTGCCCATGTCTGAAACCTTGTCCAAACCTAATAAACCCTTAAAAGTCATCGTCGGTATGTCCGGCGGCGTAGACTCCTCTGTTTCTGCCCTTCTCTTGCAACAGCAAGGGTTTCAGGTAGAAGGCCTGTTTATGAAAAACTGGGATGAGGACGATGGCACAGAATACTGTACGGCGATGACCGATCTAATGGATGCCGCCGCAGTATCGCAGAAATTAGGCATTCATCTCCATACGGCTAATTTTGCGGGTCAGTACTGGGACAACGTGTTTGAACACTTTCTTGCAGAATACAAAGCCGGTCGTACACCAAACCCCGATATCCTCTGCAATCGAGAAATAAAATTTAAGGTGTTTCTCGATTATGCTGAATCTTTAGGTGCCGATTATATTGCAACGGGCCACTACACACGCACGCGTCAAAAAAATGGGCAAACACTACTGTGTAAAGGCCTAGACCCTAATAAAGATCAAAGCTATTTCCTCCATGCTGTCGGCGAAAAAGAGTTTGCTAAAACCCTATTCCCCATCGGGGAATTACTCAAACCCGCGGTAAGGCAGCTGGCCGAAGAGCACGATTTAGTCACCCACAACAAAAAAGACAGCACAGGTATTTGTTTTATTGGCGAGCGTCGATTCAAAGACTTTTTGGAGACTTACCTACCCGCACAACCAGGTAAAATAGTAACGCCCGATGGCGTCACTATTGGCAAGCATGAAGGGCTGATGTACTACACCATTGGCCAACGCCAAGGGCTTGGCATTGGCGGTGTTGCCGGAGCACCCGAAGCGCCTTGGTTTGTCGTCCAGAAAAAGCTCGATACCAACCAGCTCGTAGTCGTTCAGGGTACAAACCATCCGCTGCTTTTTGAATCGGGTCTGATTGCCCGCCAAGTGCACTGGATAAACAATACCCCACTCCCTTCCGGTAGCCGCTGCATGGCAAAAACCCGTTATCGCCAGCCAGACCAGGCCTGCACACTTAGAGAGGTTGAGGACGACAAAATCGTCGCCATATTTGACCAACCTCAGCGTGCCATCACCCCCGGCCAGAGTATCGTTTTGTATCAAGACGATGTTTGCCTCGGTGGCGCGGTGATTGAGGGTGCAGTCTGAGCCGCGCCAATTCACCCCACTTGTAAAATTAACAACTAAGGAACATACATTGGAGAAATCCTGGCAGAATATCGCTCTTGCCTTAGCCGGTGTGGTGCAGTGCGCCCATCAGGTAGAGGAGCTTGCCAAAACTGGTTATCTCAAAACGGCACAGTTTGAAACGGCGGTGAACAGCCTGCTAAACCAGAACCCCAATTCCACCGAGGAGGTGTTTGGTGGTGTTCCTGCACTGGCAGTAGGCCTGGAAGCGCTAGAGCAACTGTTACACAATCATCGCGACCCCAAACATGCCGATGCCATGCGCTATATATTGGGGATTATCCATCTGCAAAAACGCCTAGCTAAGCGTAAAGACCTGCTCCACACCATCGGCAACCGGCTTGAAAAAGCTCAACAGCAGGCAGAACATTTTGGTCCGGCTCACGACAATGTGGTGGGTAATATTGCCGATATCTACACAGACACCATCAGCACGTTCGCCTTTCGTATTCAAGTAACAGGAGAATACAGCTATCTCCAACAAAACCGGGTTGCCTCTCAAATTCGGGCACTGTTGCTGTCAGGTATTCGCGCCGCAACACTTTGGCGACAAGTTGGAGGTACGCGCTGGCACTTGTTGTTTTATCGATCTAAATTAGTGAATGCGGTTACTGAATTGAAGACACTGGCGCAGCAGCATTAACACCTGAATTTCGCTACAAATTCGGGTAAACTGCGCGCCTTTCACGATCATTCACACCATGTTCCGCTATTTCTACGCGGTTCAACTCGTACGAGAGACGCTCTAGCTTATGGAATTATCTGCACTTTCTGCCATTTCCCCCATCGACGGTCGCTACGCCGGTAAAACCGCCGATCTACGCCCCTATTTCAGCGAATACGGACTGATCCGCTGCCGGGTGGAGGTTGAAATTCGCTGGTTACAACGGCTAGCCGAACACGCCGAAATACCAGAAATCCAGAGCTTCAGTACTGAAACGCAAAACCTGCTGAACAGTATTGTTGATAATTTTTCTGAAGCCGACGCCCAAGCGATTAAAGATATAGAGCGCACCACCAACCACGACGTCAAAGCCGTTGAATACTTCATTAAAGACAAGTTCAAAGGCAACGACGAGCTGGAAGCGGTATCGGAGTTTGTTCATTTCGCCTGTACATCTGAAGATATAAACAACCTTTCCCACGGGTTGATGCTTAAATCTGGGCGCGAACACGTACTACTGCCAACAATGAAGCAAATCATAAATGCCGTAGCAGATCTCGCTATCCAGCACGCGGGCGTACCCATGCTGTCTCGCACACACGGGCAAACGGCCTCACCGACGACGGTAGGTAAAGAGCTTGCCAACGTTGCCGCGCGCTTGCAGCGCCAGGTTCAGCAAGTCGAGCAGGTTGAATTACTGGGTAAGATTAATGGCGCCGTTGGCAACTACAATGCCCATTTATCGGCGTACCCAGCGGTGGACTGGCAAGCCAACGCCAAGGTATTTGTAGAAAACCTTGGGCTTAGCTGGAACCCCTACACCACACAAATCGAACCCCACGATTACATCGCCGAATTATTCGATGCCATCGCTCGATTCAACACCATACTGCTAGATTTCGACCGTGATATCTGGGGCTATATTTCCCTTGGGTATTTCAAACAAAAGGCTATAGCCGGTGAAGTAGGCTCCTCGACTATGCCGCACAAAGTAAACCCCATTGACTTCGAAAATTCCGAAGGCAACCTGGGTATCGCCAATGCTATATTTGGGCACTTAGCGGCAAAATTGCCGGTCTCCCGCTGGCAGCGAGACCTAACCGACTCGACGGTACTGCGTAATATGGGCGTTGGCTTTGGCTACAGTCAAATTGCTTACGGATCTACACTTAAAGGCATCAGTAAGTTACACATTAACGAGCAAAACTTGGCAGCCGACCTCGATAACTGCTGGGAAGTACTGGCCGAACCTATTCAAACAGTCATGCGTCGTTACGCCATTGAAGGCGCCTACGAAAAACTCAAAGACCTAACGCGCGGCCAAGCCATCACTCAAGACGTTATCCAGGCATTTGTCGAAAAATTAGATATTCCAGCGCAAGCAAAGCAAGAACTCAGTGAGCTGACACCGTCCAGCTATATCGGCAATGCTATCGCCCAAGCCAAAGCCGTGAAGGATCTTATCCGATAACGATAAATCCTTCTGGCGACAGGAGGTCATTATGAACAGCGCAAAATCTCACCCCTTCTCCCGGCTTACACACTTAGGGGATATGCCAGTAGACACGTTTTTAAGTGAATACTGGCAGAAAAAACCACTACTGGTACGTAACGCATTCCCCAATTTTGTGTCGCCCGTATCCGCCGACGAGCTGGCAGGCTTTGCGCTGGAAGAAGACGTTGTCTCACGCTTAGTGGTACACGACAGGGAAGCTGGCCACTGGCAAGTGGAGCACGGCCCCCTAGCCGATAGTACCTTCTCCACATTACCCAAAGTCGATTGGACCCTACTGGTTCAGCACGCCGACCTACTAGACCCCGACATCAACCAGCTACTTGAAGCATTTCGCTTTATTCCCAGCTGGCGGCTAGACGACATTATGATTAGCTACGCTGCCGACGGCGGCGGCGTGGGCCCACATTTCGATTACTACGACGTATTCTTACTGCAAGCGCAAGGCAGTCGCAACTGGAAGCTTGGCCAAACCTGTAACACCGAAAGCCCACTGCTACCGGGGTTAGACATGAAAATACTGCGAGATTTCGAACAAACGCAGGAATGGCTGGTGAATCCAGGAGACCTGCTTTACATTCCACCCAATATCGCCCACTGGGGTGAAGCTAAAGGCAAAGATTGCATCACCTATTCGGTAGGATTTCGAGCACCAAGTTACAGCGACATATTGCTCGACTTTGCCGAGGAAATGGCGTCCCAAACCAATCAAGATATGCGCTACAGCGATGCAGCCCATAAGCAACAGCGACTGTTTGGCGAAATCACACCAGAAACCGTAGCCAAAGTCAGTCAGATATTACAAACCTTTGTCGGCAACCCAAGTTACGTAGCCAACTGGTTTGGGGAATACATGACACGCCCCAACCCCGGTGGAGACGAAGCCAGCCGAACCGAAACCTCAATGGCAGCACTCAACGCTCACCAGTGCCGACTAAACGCCTTTGCTCGGTGCGCCTATTATGAAACCAGTGACCACTGTATTGTTTTCATTAACGGTGAAAAATGGCATTGCTCAAAAGCACTTGCGGTATTACTGAGTAATTACGAACCGCTCAACCTCAAACAACTCAACACTAAAGAGCAGTATCTAGTAAGACACCTCGCCGAAGAAGGCTTACTGGAGCCTGCCGATGACTGAAGCCTCCTCAGCCATCGAATCCACTTCGGTAGCCGTTGTAAACTGGGATGAAGCTAAACCTATACTCAGCCACGTCAGGCGCACGGTATTTATTGAAGAACAGAGAGTTTCTGAAGCCGAAGAATGGGGCGAACGCGACGCAAGGGATGACACAACGCACTTTCTGCTAAAGACGGCAAACCACACTATTGGCGCCGCGAGAATGTTGGCCAATGGTCAAATAGGGCGAATGGCAATCCTTAAGGAGTACCGTGGTAAAGGCTACGGCCTGCGATTGCTGAAAGACATAATAGAGCGAACCCTGGCAACGCAGTACAAAACCGGCGACGCGTTGGATATTTTTCTTCACGCACAAACCCAGGCGATACCCTTCTACGAGAAAGGCGGATTTAAAGCCTCTGGCGAGCAATTTATAGACGCCGGTATTCCCCATAAAGCCATGGGCCTAGTCGTCGACCGCACATTCCTCGAAACACACTACGGCGATAGCGTTTTACGGCTTTCTAGCGCAGATGAATTTGGTCAACACCTCAGTCAAGCCGCCTCGAATGCCAGTCGAACCCTACAAATATTCTGTCGTCACCTCAACCCCACTCTTTGGGGAAGCCACTCTGTTGTAAACGCCATCTCTGCTCTGGCCCGAAGAAGTCGAAACTCCAAAGTACACATTCTGATTCAAGACAGCTCAGCCATCATTGGCACATCTCATCCACTGATAACGCTGACCCAACGCATGAACTCGAGAATGACAATTAGGGTATTAGACAAAGAGACAACAACCCAAGAGCACGCATACGCCATTACTGACCAGCGCCAATTACTGTTTTTCAATAACGAAGAGGATCTATCGGGTTTTATGAACTATTGCGCCCCTGGAGAATGTCGAACCTTAATGGATGAGTTCGAGCGAATGTGGCGTTATTCCAGCCATACGGATCCTAACCTCGCTCAAATTCATATCTGATTACAGCTCTACACCCAGCTGACTGCCCTCATAACGGATAGCGTATCTCTTTAGGCACTCCAACTGCTTGGCCAAAGGGCCATCAGCCCTGCCCGACTCCAAATTAAACTCGATACCGTGTGCGCGACAGCGAAGCCTGCCGCCCGGCAGGGCTGTACCGGTATCCAGAGGAACATCCATATGTGGGCACCGATTTTCGATAAGGTAGACTTTGCCCTCCAGCTGCATCAACAGTAAATTATGCCGATCAACCTTAAAAACTTTTTTATAGCCATCGTGTAATCGGCCAAGCTTTTCCAGGGGAACAAAAGCCATATATCCTTCCCTTGCCGTTAGCTGCTAGAGCGACAAATTTCTAACGCTAGCGTCAATAAAGGCCTGCTTTAGCTCGTCATAGGTGTGCACCGCGGGGAATTGAGGAAACTCATCAATAACGTTTTGAGGGGCACTAAACAAAATACCGGCATCGGCCTCCGCCAGCATAGTGGTGTCGTTATAGGAGTCTCCCGCAGCAATTGTGCGGTAGTAAATAGACTTGAATGCGCATATAGCCTGACGCTTCGGGTTGGCTTGGCGTAGGTTGTAATCGACAACTTTTCCAGTATCATCTACGGTTAACTTGTGGCACAACAGTGTTGGATACCCCAATTGCACCATAAGCGGGCCGGCGAACTCATAAAAGGTATCCGACAGAATCACTAACTGGAAGCGTTCACGGAGCCAATCCAAAAACTCAGCAGCTCCCGGAAGGGGGCTTAACGTTGCAATAACCTCCTGAATCTCGTTCAGGCCTAGGTTTGCTTTTTCGAGTTCCTTCAGACGCATTGTCATCAGCTCGTCATAGTCGGGAATATCTCGGGTAGTTGCCTTAAGGGCGTCAATGCCGGTTTTTTCGGCAAATGCAATCCAAATTTCCGGGATCAATACACCTTCAAGGTCAAGACAGGCAATTTCCACAATCAGCTCCTAAATCACTTCTTACTTAAGTTTACGGGGCGCAAATCTACAGAACTCACCCCGAAATACAAGGATTATAAGCATATTGTGTATCAATATTTTTAAACATATTAAGGCTCTGGTATTCTTCCGCGCTTTGCAACTAAAACAAACTGATCACACAATGAACGATACCCTGAATCTAGTCGATATTGACGCTAAACTGCAACAAGCCACGCCCCAGGAAATTCTTGAATACGCACTATCTCAACACGAGAATCTGGCAATTTCATTCAGTGGTGCCGAGGACGTAGTACTCATCGATATGGCCGCACGCATACGCCCTGGCGTCAGTATTTTTTGCCTAGACACAGGCCGTCTGCACGGCGAAACCTACCAATTCATTGAAAAAGTGCGTAAGCACTATGATATTAACCTAGAGTTACTGTTCCCCTCGGCCGACGCCGTACAGAAATTGGTAGGGCAAAAAGGTCTATTCAGCTTTTATGACGACAACCACAAAGAATGCTGTGGTGTTCGCAAAGTTGGCCCACTGCGCACCAAATTACTGCAACTGGATGCCTGGGTTACCGGACAGCGGAAAGATCAGAGCCCCGGAACACGCACATCGATACCCGTGATACAAAATGACAAGGTGTTCGCCCGCCCTGGCGAAACCCTGGTGAAATTCAACCCACTGGCGAACTGGTCATCAAATCAGGTTTGGCAGTACATTCGCGAGCACGGGGTTCCTTATAATCGTTTACATGATCAAGGTTATATATCCATTGGCTGTGAACCTTGCACACGCCCGGTGGGGCCTGGTCAGCACGAACGCGAAGGCCGCTGGTGGTGGGAAGAAGCCACTAAAAAAGAATGTGGCCTACACTCAAGTAACGTTAAGTAGGAGTTAATTCGTGGAAATTACATTTGTTAAAAAAATTCTCGCCGACGGCTCGCCCTGTAAGAAATGTGGGGATGTAGTGAATAAACTAGTAAGTTCAGGCCAGATGGATCAAATCAATCGAACCGTCATTGCCGACGAACGCGACCCTGAAAGTGAAGGCCTGCTGCTTGCAAAGCAGTACGATGTTGACCGTGCACCTTTTTTTGTTGTTGAGGAAGCAGGTAAAGAAACAGTCGTGTATACGGTGTATATGAAGTTTGTTAAAGACGTGCTGAATCAAAAAACAGAAGAAAGCGAAGAGTTAAAAGAAATTATGGAGAACAACGACGACCTCGATTTCATTTAAATCAACTTATTCCACGCAAATAAAAAGGCCGGCGCCCAAGGGACACCGGCCTTTTTTTAAACGGTTAATTAATACTGAGGTAAATCAACATGAGAGAAAAGCTCATCTAATTCAACCTTGGAGTGTCGATTAAAGGCTTCGCTTACCAGTTCTTTTGTCAGGTGCGGAGCAAACTCCTCGATAAACTCATACATAAAGCCGCGCAAGAAAGTACCGCGTCGGAAGCCTATCTTTGTAGTACTGGCACGGAACAAGTGGCTAGCATCCAAGGCAACCAAATCGCTATCTTCATCTGGCTGATAAGCCATTTTAGCCACAATACCAATACCAAGCCCCAAGCGAACATAGGTCTTTATTACGTCGGCATCAGCGGCAGTAAACACCACCCTTGGCGCCAAACCTCTCTCCATAAAGGCTTCATCCAGCTTGGAACGCCCCGTAAAACCAAACACGTAGGTTACGATGGGATGCTTGGCAACATCCTCCAAGGTTAACGTCGATACTTGGCATAAAGGATGGTTACGAGGAACCAGTATACAGCGATTCCAGTTGTAACAAGGCAGCATAATCAGGTCACTGAATAGCTCCAGAGCTTCCGTTGCAATAGCGAAATCTACTGAGCCATCCGCCGCCATTTCAGAGATCTGCATAGGGGTGCCCTGATGCATATGCAGCGAAACATCGGGGTACTTATCAATAAACTTGGAAATCACATTAGGCAAGGCGTAACGCGCCTGCGTATGAGTCGTTGCAATTGAAAGACTGCCTTTGCGCTCATTACTGAACTCTTGAGCAACCTGCTTAATACTCTCTACCTTGCGTAAAATTTCACCGGAGGTTCTAAGTATTGCCTCCCCTGCTGGCGTTATTCGCGTGAGATGCTTACCACTTCTAGAAAAGATCTCTACACCCAATTCATCTTCCAACAAGCGAATCTGCTTACTGATCCCTGGTTGCGATGTGTATAAGCTTTGAGCAGTAGCTGATACGTTAAGCTCATGATGAGCCACTTCCCAAATATACCGCAGTTGCTGCAGTTTCATATGCCCTCCAGTTGGCGGCAGACGCTGAACATGATTTTCATTTTTGGGGGTTTTATAGCCAAACTTGCCCAAAACGCTAATTCATTATAAAAATATAAGTAAATATTCTTTTGAAGAATAGTTATAAATACGTATATTTGCCACCCGTATTTGTAATTTAGCAGCCAGACTCACAATTTACCGCACAATATATGGATTTAGTTTTTTACATAGCCGCTGGTGCGGTGGTCGGATTAGCTGTGGGCATGACAGGTGTTGGCGGTGGATCATTAATGACGCCACTATTAATCCTCTGGGGAGTCCCGGAAAAGATTGCTATTGGCACCGACCTCCTCTATGCAGCCGCAACAAAAACCGGCGCCATGCACGCCCATCACCGTCAGGGAACCGTGCGCTGGAAGCTGGTCATTACGCTTGCAGCTGGCAGTATACCCGCCTCGCTTATCACCACATTGGTTCTTAGGTTTTTTGTTCCAAAGGAACTGGACTACACCCCCATACTCACCCACAGCCTGGGCTTCATGCTAATTGTGACGGCTATTGTTGTATTCTTTCGCGCACGCTTGCAAAAAGGCAACGTGTTAAGTGACACCGAGCGCGGCTGGTTTTTTCGCCACTCCACACCCATCACCTTTATAGCCGGTATTATACTAGGAATCTTGGTAACACTCTCTTCTGTTGGTGCTGGTGCTTTTTGTGCAGCCCTGCTTTTAACGCTCTACCCTCGACTCCCCGCACTACAAGTTGTTGGCACCGACATCGCCCACGCGGTACCGCTAACCCTCATTGCCGGGCTCGGTCATTTATGGATGGGCAATGTAGATTTTACGCTTCTCATCGGCTTACTCATTGGCTCAATTCCCGCCGTTCAGCTAGGCGCAAAGCTCTCTGCGCGAGTGCCCAACACCGTTCTACAGCCCATCCTTGCGTGCCTGCTACTTATTATAGGAATTAAATTTGCCTTCTTTCCTGGCGGACACTAACGCTATCCCGCCAGCAGCCTGAAACCTGAAGCCCTCACGGCGAAAGAAATACCGCTGTAACGGTAAGCTAAGCGCTCGGGTTATTGGCTATTCCATGGGGCACATGACCCGTCGCAACATGATTTTTTGCCGACTGACAGTGATATTGCTGATCATCGAAAAACACATCTGCACCATAAGCCTTCAAGAACTCGCCCTTACTCAACCCTCCGAGAAATAAAGATTCGTCGATGCGAATATTCCACGCTCGCAGTGTGCGTATTACCCGTTCGTGCGCCGGCGCAGAGCGCGCAGTAACCAGCGCGGTACGAATAGGGCAGTCACGCCCCTTAAATTCACTTTGCAAACTGTGTAATGCCGCCAAAAACGATTTGAATGGCCCACCACTTAATGGCGTTTTTGCGGATGCTTTTTCACTTTTTGCAAAGGCGTCCAAGCCCTCTAACTTGTACACTTTTTCAGCTTCGTCAGAAAACACCACCGCATCACCATCGAAGGCGAAACGAAGCTGCTCCGAACCAGATTCCGTATGAGAAGACGTTAATAAGGTAGCGGCGGCAACACCATGATCCAACGCGTGGCGTACATCCTGAGCATCCGTGGAAAGAAATAAGTGACCATTAAATGGTGCAATATAACGGTAAGGGCTTTCGCCGCCAGAAAAAGCCGCGCGCGTTATGCTTAAACCATAATGATTAATAGAGTTGAACACTCGCAAACCTGTGTCGGCACTGTTGCGCGACAACAATATGACTTCTACCCGCGCATCCCCTTCCAACTGCTCGTTAATGCGCAGAAACTTTTCCACCATAGGAAAAGCTTCTCCGGGCTCCAAAACAGTATCCTCATGGGCTATTTGATATTTGGAATAAGCCTCCAGCCCCTCCTCTTCGAATACTTTGTGGCTTTCACTCAAGTCAAACAAGGCTCTTGATGAAATGGCTATAACCAGCTTATCTCCTAACTGTGGACTCACATTTACTACCTCTGATCAGGCTCGAGCTGTTTTGGCGAAGAGAAGTACTCTCGCGTTAATTTTGCAATTACACCTGAAAGTAAAAGCAGTGCAATTAAATTGGGTATTGCCATCAAACCATTCAAAATATCGGCAATCAACCAAACCGTTTTTAAACTTACCCCCACACCAGCGCCTATCGCCAGAACCCACAAAACACGAAAAGGAAATACAACCCCTTTACCAAATAAAAACTCTACACAACGTTCACCGTAATAGCTCCACCCCAGAATGGTGGTGAAAGCAAATATCACCAGAGACACAGATACAACTTTATCGCCATGGGGGATCACACTACTAAATGCCGCCTGGGACATAGCCGCGCCCTGCCCTTCGCCCGTCCATACTCCAGTTACCACAATGGCTAAACCCGTGACAGAACAAATTATAATCGTATCAATAAAGGTTCCAAGCATCGCTACAGTACCCTGCCTAACAGGGCTATTGGTTGCCGCAGCGGCATGGGCAATAGGCGCACTGCCCAACCCAGCTTCGTTTGAGAAAACCCCACGTGCCACCCCCATACGGATAGCCAAAACAATCGCGGCACCCGCAAAACCACCTTGCGCAGCCACCGGAGAAAAAGCACTCTTAACAACCAATGCAATGGCCGCAGGAACGTCCGGTGCGTGGAATCCAAGCACGATCAAGCCCGCGATCAGGTAGGTTATTGCCATAAAAGGCACTAACGTTTTAGCCACTTCCGCAATACGCCTAACACCACCCAGTAACACTAGAGAAACCAATACAATCAGCGCTATCGCGGTCACTACCCGGGGAATATCGAACGCCGCCCCTAGGGCATCGGCAACGGAGTTAGCCTGCACCATATTGCCAATACCAAACCCAGCAAGACCGCCGAACACCGCAAACGCATAACCCAGCGGTAGCCACTTTTTACCGAGGCCATTTTTAATGTAATACATCGGCCCACCCACATATTCACCGGTTTCGTTTTTTTCACGGTAATGCACCGCGCAAACAGCTTCGCCGTACTTAGTTGCCATACCTAAGAGAGCACTGCACCACATCCAAAATAGAGCGCCCGGCCCACCTATTCCAATCGCGGTGGCAACACCGACTATATTGCCCGTACCAATGGTTGCCGAAAGCGACAACATGAGCGCGCTAAAAGGCGCTATAGAGCCATTCCCTTGGTTTTTCCTACCCGTCATCAACTGTTTGAAGGCGTAGGGGATTTTTCGAATTGAGATCGCGTTAATGCGGATAGTAAGCCAAAAGCCCACACCCATAATAAGCGAAAGCATTACCGGCCCCCATACGATACTGGAGATACTATTAAGTGTTTCTGTTACTGACATACCCGCCCCTTAGGTCAATCAAATCCAAATTCTTGCTTGTGTGGATACAAACCAAACACCCCACCAGTGTGAACAAAAACAATATCGTCCACCCCCTCAAACCGGCCCTGTTTAATTTCTTGTATAAGCCCGTGAAATGCCTTGCCGGTATAAACCGGGTCTAAAACCACCCCCTCTGTGGCAGCGAGCACTTTTATGCTTTCGAATAGGGCGGAATATCCCTTCGCATAGCCTGGGCCAATATAGGCTGCGATTGTTCTAACATCCAACTTCCCGATTAGCTGCTCTTCTGTTATATCGCTTAATCTATTACCCCACCTTGCCAGCCACAATTTAACGTCATGCACCACCTTGTTGTTAAAGTAGCTTTCACTGTCACACACCGCGACTCCGTATACCGGTATAGACGAACCCAACAACTGAAAACCGAGGGTTAAGCCAGCCTGGGTTCCACCAGACCCCGTAGCCGTAACCACCCCGCCAGGTGAAAGCTTGTGCCGGTCAAAATCCGCTTGTAACTCTTGTGCTGCCTGCAGATAGCCCCACAAGCCAACCTCATCACTAGCACCCATGGGGATACAATAAGCTTTTCGCCCGATGTTCTGATAATGCGCTTGCCAATACTGAAACAGTGAATTCAAGTTAGGCACGAACTCACTCGAGGGGTACATTGATATTTCGGCGTTCGCCAACCTATCCAGTAATAAATTTCCATCGACCGCAACCTCATCGTCTCCTCGCAATAACAAATGCACTTTCAACCCAAGCTGTGCCCCAGCCAATGCCGTTGCTCGACAGTGATTAGATTGCACTCCACCACAGGTAATAAGCGTATCGCAGCCTTGCTCAAGCGCGTCGGCAATTACAAACTCCAGTTTTCGCAGTTTATTACCGGAATTTGCGGAGCCAGTGCAGTCGTCTTGCTTTATCCAAATGCGTGGCCCACCGAGTATTTCAGAAATACGATCTAGCGGTCGAAAAGGTGTAGGAAGGTTGGCAAGGGAAATGCGGGGGGGCTGATATGAAAGCATGCAATAAAGGTACAGCGAAAGCTAGGGAACGTAAAGCGTGGGAAGCGGGTTCCGGGTAGAGGATATTAACCACTCATTACCCGGAAACACCTACTAAAATAACACCGACTAAAGTGCTAGTAGCCGTTAGATATTACAGCGCCTTGATAGTGCCCTTGGGCAAAACCGCATGCACAGCAACCTTTTGGAATTTTAGATCTACGTTGTTGGTTGCATTGATGGTGACATAAGCCTCATCAACTTCGACGATTTTACCCAACATACCGCTGGTGAGAACCACTTCGTCACCCTTGCTCAAGCTATCCACCAAAGACTGGTGATCTTTTGTTCGCTTGCGCTGCGGACGAATGATCACAAAATACATAAATAGAAACAGGCCGCCAAGCAGAACAAAGTTCAAATATCCAGCATTTGGTGCTGCCGCTACGCCATCCGCCTGAGCCATTGCTTCGGCAATAAAAAATCCCATGGTTATAAACCCCTGTTTAACAAGATAAGTTCCACCAAAACACTAAAGGAAATCCATCATGAATGGCGGTCGAATTAAGGCGGGTAACTCTACAAGATGTAGGGCAACTGTCAAGTGCAGTCAGCAGGAAGGGTGATACAAAATTAAAAAACACGCCCTCACCGCAAGGCAGCGAGGGTTATGCTGGATGGCGCGTAGAATGCCCACCCGCAGGCAGACAGCACTATTTCTTACACGTAATCGCGGAACAGCTTTCTAAAAGTGCTGGGCGATAAACCTGTCCAGCGCTTAAACGCATTAGTAAAACTGGTTCGATCAGAAAAATCCAAAGAAGCAGAAATACTGTCTATGCTCAAATGCTGCTTAATTAGGTAGTCTATCGAGTAGTGGAATCGTACCTGATCCCGTAAATCTGCAAAACTGACATCTTGCTGCTGCAGCCTGCGCTGAAGCGTGCGCTTGGAGAGATTTAGCTCTTCGGCAATATGGCCAATACTAAGAGGAGCCCGCCCGATTCTGCGCTCTAATACTTCAACAACCCGTGCAGGAACACCAAATACTTCAGGAAGTCGAGCTTGCTCAAGATACTCATCAAGCGTTTTTACAGAACCTAAAGCAAACATGGCCTGGTCAGTCAGTTTACGTTGAGCTTGTGCTAATTGTTGGTCGGTCATAAAGGCCACTCCTTCTGCCAATAGCTCTAGAAAAGCTGCGTCTTCGGAACTGTAACCGCCGCTGGCGAGAGTTCCTGCATCCAAGCTCTGCGCTTTTAAGAAGCACAGTACCGCACGCTTGGCATGTGTAGAATTAACTACAGTGCCCAAGTACGCACCTACTTGGGTATTATTATACGCCATAGAGTTTGAATGCACACGTTGATCGGGTAATTTAGAGCACATATATGTCTCATTTTTTGTTATTACCTGCTCGCAATATGTGCCATCTAGCGATAAGTGCTGCCCCACAAAAAACTTTTCGTCATTCCCAAAACACGAAACAACTTCATATACCTGAGCTGATACCGGGCGTGTAACAAGTGCAATATCTGCATCGAAGCGTTTCAGCCCCGCCTGCAAAAAGAGCCTTATAGCCTGATTGCACGACTCGGCTGCATGGCTGGTTGTAAGCACCCTATATAAGTAGCTTACCCCATCCAGAGAGTTGTCCATATTATAAAATTGAAGATCAGGCGGAGCTCCAGGCAGAGACTGCTGAAAGGTACTACTGGATAAAAGTTTCAAACTACACACCTTGTTATTTAAAAATAGTTTTTATATATTCGTATGTTATTAAGGCTTCCGTTTTACCCGACGATCTTCCCTTTTAAACAATCCTAAACAGCCATCACTCCACTAGGGTAATTTTGCATACGCAATTTACGGACCACAAAAGGTCCGAAAAGAAGACGATATGGCGGCAAGCTCCCGTTAACTTCTTACTTGTATAAAATATTGGGAATACACTTAACACGCCAGATCAGAATGCGCCACACAGTTGTTTTGGGTGTCATTAATTTCTAATCGTACCCAAGTCTACATTAGTTAGCATGATAATTGTTTTAATGTCTTAGAAAACAAAGGGAAAAACTTGCATACCCTACTGCTTTTTAACGAATTTCCGCCAACCAAACCAACACCTAAGCATGACATTTAATGCGCCAATCTTAACTTTAGTTGAACCTACGAGTATAGCCACACACAAATCAACCCAAATATCAGCTTTCAGTGGGCTCATTTTATAGCAGAAAAGTCGAATAAAGGCGTAAAGAGGGGAGGCAAAAGGCGCAGTTCGCACGCCGCCTTTTGCTTAAATGAACAACGCTTTACCTTGCATAACGTAACACTACATATTATTGGAGATGTACTCTATTACATCATCATGGTGGCTTTTGGTTTTCACCTTATTCATTAAATGCTTTAGGCGACCATCCTTGCCAATGATAAATGTCGTTCGTAGTATCCCCATAAACTCACGGCCCATGAATTTTTTTAGCCCCCACACCCCATACTTCTCAGCAATGGCATGATCCTCGTCGGAGAGTAAATAAAAATTTAAATCCTGCTTTTCCTCAAATTTTTTGAGCCTAGGGTATGGATCAGGACTAATCGCCAGCACAACCGTTTCCAGCTTGGCGAAGTCTGTCTCCGTGTCCCGAATACCACAGGCTTGAACGGTACAGCCGGGAGTCATCGCTTTTGGATAAAAATAGACGACAACATTTTTACTGCCGACGAACGAAGAAAGCTTAACCTCTTCACCATTTTGATTTTTAAGGGTAAACGCCGGCGCTTTGTTGCCGATTTTTGGAAAAGACATTACCGTACTCCTATGTATCACAATTAATCATTATCACTTTCGCTCAGACAAAAAAAAGCGCGGTATGCACCGCGCTTTTTTGTAGCTCTATATTAAGCTGGAAGTAATGATTTCACTGCGTCACGCTCTTCACGCAACTCTGTTTCAGTTTCGATCATGCGCCCTTGAGAAAACGCATCAATTTCAAGGCCCTGAACAATTTTCCAATCACCACCTTCGCAAGTACACGGGAAGGAGTAAATCAAACCTTCTTCAATACCATAGCTTCCATCACTATAAACCGCCATGCTCACCCAGTCATTTGCTGCAGACCCGAGCGCCCAATCGCGCATATGGAAGATGGCCGCATTAGCTGCAGACGCTGCGCTGGAGGCACCGCGCGCCTTAATAATCGCCGCACCACGTTGCTGTACTGTTGGTATATAATCGCTCTCGTACCAATCCTGTTCAACTTTACCTACCGCTACCTCACCATTAACCTGTGCATGAAAAAGGTCGGGGTATTGAGTTGAAGAATGATTGCCCCAGATAGTCATCTTGGTGATGTCATTGATAGAAACATCTACTTTGTTGGCCAACTGTGTGAGCGCACGGTTATGATCCAATCGTGTCATCGCGGTAAATTGACGCGGGTTAATGTCTGGCGCATTACGCTGAGCAATAAGCGCATTAGTATTGGCAGGGTTACCCACAACCAGTACTTTGATACCACGTGACGCATGGTCGTTAATGGCTTTACCCTGAACAGAGAAGATAGCCGCGTTCGCTTCCAGTAAGTCTTTACGCTCCATACCTGGGCCACGTGGACGCGCACCCACCAACAGTGCATAGTCGGCATCCTTGAATGCAACGTTAGCATCATCGGTGCATACCATGCTCTGAACAAGCGGAAATGCGCAATCTTCCAGCTCCATCGCCACACCCTTCAGCGCTTCTAGAGCCGGCGTAATTTCCAGCATTTGCAATATGACAGGCTGATCTTTGCCCAGCATTTCACCACCGGCGATTCTGAACAAAAGTGAGTAACTAATTTGACCTGCAGCGCCTGTTACGGCTACTCGAACGGGTGCTTTCACAATATATCTCCGTTTTATATGTTTACTTAGTGGTACTCGATACAACAGAGCCCACACAAGTCTATGCTTCTCAGCAGTTTAGACCGGATAGCGATCTTTCAGGCTCTGGTATAGAGCCGCGCCAAACTCCGGCATCTTTGGGTCCAGCTTGGCCAGGGCTTCTACGAGATGCTCGTTGTCCTCCTTTCCATGCCAGGTTTTTTGGTAGGATCCGTCTTTATATCCATGATTTTGCCGGAAAATGTTTAGTACATTTTTACCGACGTAACTATTAAAGAGCTGTTCAAAACTTACGCCAGCTACACCTAATAGCTTGCTGAAATCCGAAACTGAAAACGCCTTTGTCCTCAGAGTTACTTCGGTGAATTGCTCTAGCAACACCCGAAACTCTTCATGCCCGGAATCCAGATCAAATTCATTTTCTATTTTTTCAGCCACAGACTGGTAGCCCTGCGCATCAGCCCTAGCGCACAACAATCGTATACTAAGGCCAAAATGCCAAATATCAATGAGTTCGAGCACTACTTGATCGGTATCGAGCGACTGCTTTTTCCACCACTTCCATCCGTAGTGATCCATCAACTCTGCACATTCAACCCAAATTGCGCGATACCATTCATAGTTCGCCTGTCGCCACTCAGCATTTACCTTGCTGTTCATAGCTTCCTGTAACTCGAGCATAGTAATAATTTGCTGACGCATCAAAGTTCCTGTGTTTTGGTCTTCGTGGGGAAGAGCTGGGCAAAATTGCGACTAGTGATTTCGGCCAGCTCCTCGAAGGACAGCCCTCTCAATTCTGCAATATATTGGGCTACCTCCCGCACATACTTAGGCTCATTGGGCTTACCCCGGTAAGGCACCGGGGCCAAGTACGGCGAATCGGTTTCAATTAAAAGGCGGTCTAGAGGCAGTTTGCGTGTTACGTCTCGCAACGCTTCGGCGTTTTTGAATGTAACAATACCGGAAATAGAAATATAAAAGTTCAAGTCTAGCGCATCTCGTGCCATTTCCCAGCTTTCCGTAAAGCAGTGCATAACCCCGGCACTTTGGGAGCCCGCATGAGTCCTCATCAAGGAAATGGTATCTACCTGCGCTTCACGTGTGTGAACGATTACCGGAAGGTTAAGGTCAGCGCCAGCTTTTAGATGGTTAATAAAGCTCTGCTGCTGCTGCTCTGCTAGCTCTGAGCTGTGATAATAGTCGAGGCCTGTCTCACCTAAGGCTACCACTTTGTCGGCTTCGGCCCACTGCTTTAACTGCTCAATACCGACAACGGCGTCGCTCACATCTGATGGGTGAACACCAACACTGGCGTAGATGCCCGGATTTTCAGCGGCAATGGCCAGCACAGCGTCTTTATTAGCCTCGCTAATACACACGCACAGCATCTCGCTAACACCCTGCTCTCGGGCAGCGCTTAACGCATCTTCGAGTCCATTTGGGTATTTAGACAGATCAAGGCGGTCCAGGTGACAGTGTGAATCAACTAGCATCAGTACTTTATTAGTAGGTAAATTAGTTGGGAATTGTGCAGGCTAAGCGTGTGCGGAGGCAGAGTATGAACGGGTCGCTGCCGAAAAGCTAGACTGAATTACATGGTGTGCGTAGGCCTGTCGGAATCGAGGGAGCCAACCAAGTAAGTTTCGATTTTTTGATTGGCAACGTCATCTTCACCGCTAAACTGAACGCCAATCCCGGCGGCACGGTTGCCCTGGGCTCCCCGAGGGGTTATCCATACAACCTTACCCGCCACGGGAATTTTCTCTGGCTCGTCCATCAAGCTCAGGAGCATAAAGACCTCATCACCAAGGCTATAAGACTTATTCGTTGGAATGAAAAGCCCACCGTTTTCTACAAATGGCATGTAAGCCGCGTACAACACAGCCTTGTCTCTAATCGTAAGAGAAAGAATCCCGTTACGGGCCGCACCACCTAAACCTTTCATAGAGATTTCACTCGCATGTCATTGTTTCTATTGCAAGAATAGCCGAGTAAAACACCCGGGTCACGCTCTGGGTAGCGATTGCTGTCAGAATATACCCGCACCCACGCCTTCACAAGTGAATCCGCCCCACAACAGCCCTGTTTGACACCGCCAACGCCGCCCTCCAGTCAAGGAGCAACTCCTCCACTACTAGGGCCACATTCAAATTGGGGTTTGCCTGTAGCTGCCCTTTACGGTGACAAAGACTATCGCGGTAGCGGAAAAGTATTGTCAGTGGAACTTTCTCTGCCTGAGCGAATAACCCGCGCCATGCCTCGGTACCACTAACCGGCTCTCCAGTAGAAACAGCCTTTATCAAACGCTCCACCCAGACCAACATCGTCGACAATACATCCAGTGCTCCTAACCGACTCCAATCGGATACGGCTTTTGACATAGGTAGCTGGCCAGAAGATACGGCAACCAATTGAGCGCACATTTCTTCGCGTTGCTGAAAATGCTCATTTTGCCACCAGTCCATAGCCAACAAGGGGCCCCCGAAAGCCGCATCCAGCAATGGCTCAACATTTTCGACAACCCCCATTTCTGTCAACCATTCGACAGAGTCTTTACGGGAAGGAACAGGTAGGTTCCACTTGCTACAGCGACTTCTAATTGTTGGCAACAACTGACTGGTAACCAAACTAACAAGAATGATTACTGTGTTGCCGGCCGGCTCTTCAAGGCACTTAAGTAGACTGTTGGCTGCATTGATATTCATCGCCTCAGCCGGCTGAATTTTTATCAGCTTTCGGCCTCCCTGCTGGGCCGTTTTATACACAAATTCGGTGACCTGGCGAACCTGATCAACTTTTATCTGTTTTCCAACCTCTTCCGGCGCAACGTTAAGCATATCGGGGTGGCTACCCGCCCGAAACAACTGACAGGTTTTACAGCTACCACAGGCCGAACCTTCCATTGGCGATCCACAAAGCAGGTAATGCGCCATACTCGCTGCGAATTTTTCTACACCCGTGCCAGCCGCCCCCGTCAGCAGCAGCGCATGCGGTAAGACATTAGAGGTAACCTGGCTAATAAACGCCGCCCAGAGGTCGGCCTGCCATTGATACGGCGGCATGATTATTTTGCTCATTGGCGCCTTGCCTGACGTACAATAGGCCCGCTGTTGGACGAAACCATTGACAACACCGGCACTAACACCCGAATTAACACCCGAACTAACGCCCGCACTAATACTAGTAATAACACTCGCTTACCCATGCAAATAATTCACGAAGATTCCGACCTGATTATTATCAATAAACCAGCAGGTCTGCTGACAGTACCCGGTTTAGTCTCGCCTGAAAATGCCTTTGACAAATTATTGCGACACCACCCGAACTCAAGAGTTGTACATCGGCTCGACATGGCCACTTCGGGCTTAGTAATTTTCGCGCAAAACCACGCAAGCCAAAAACAGCTGGGAAAACTTTTCGAAAACCGATCAATAACTAAACATTATACTGCCGTTGTTGAGGGTTTGGTTAAACCCGATACTGGCGAAATTGCCTCTCCGCTGCTTTGCGACTGGGAAAACAGGCCAAGGCAAATTGTTGAATGGTACAACGGAAAACATGCGCATACGTTTTTTAAAGTATTAGCGCGTAACCTAGCCACAAATCAAACCCGACTATTGCTCAAACCGTTTACTGGCCGGTCCCACCAACTTCGGGTGCACTGCCAACAAATAGGGCACGCTATTACCGGTGACACACTCTACTCAAGCCCGGAAAAATCCGCCCAGCAATCACGTATGCTGCTGCATGCTTCCCGCCTATTGTTCACCCACCCCATCAATCATACCGAAATGGATATACGCTGTGAGCCAACTTTTTAGCGAGCCAGCCAACGGTCTAATAGCGGCTCAAACTTTGTCAAAATACTGCTTTGTACTTCTTCGAGCGGTTTACCGGCATCTACCACAAGAAATTTTTCAGGACGTGAATTCACACGTGATTTGTACCCTGCCCTAACCCGTTCGAAAAACTCGATTTTTTCCGATTCAAATCTGTCCAATTCGGCCCTGGCACTTGCGCGCTCCAAACCCGTACGAACATCAATATCAAGAAAGATCGTCATATCGGGCTGACGCCCCTGCTGAACGATAGACTCTAATCCCGCGATAACATCCAAAGACAAACCTCTACCAGCGCCCTGATAGGCAAAAGTAGCATCCGTAAAGCGATCACATAACACCCACTTACCTTGAGCAAGGGCCGGCAAAATAACGGAATTTAAATGCTGGGCCCGGGCAGCGAACACGGTTAATAACTCAGCCGTAGGATCAAAAAGCTCATCACGTTTATTAAGCAGTATTTCACGTAACTCTTCTGCCAGAGGCGTTCCGCCTGGCTCCCTGGATATAACCAGCTCCACTCCACGAGATTCAATAAGTTTTTGTATAAAAGCAATGTTGGTAGACTTACCAACGCCTTCAGTGCCCTCTACGGTTATAAATTTACCCCCGCTCACTCTTTTGACTCTCCAATCGTGCTATCACTCTGCTCTGTTACAGGCTCCTGCTTAAGCGGCGCCGAACGATAATCTGAACGCCTTTTCTTTTGAAATTTTGTCACAGCCGCTTCATGCTCTTTCAACGTTGACGAAAACTGATGGGTTCCATCGCCCTTTGCAACGAAATACAACGTATTGCCCGATGCCGGGTGAAGTGCGGCATGAATGGCTTCTCGGCCTGGCATTGCTATAGGGGTTGGCGGCAGCCCATGATTCGTATACGTGTTATACGGGGTTGGTGTTTTTAAATCGCGCTTCCGTATATTACCTTTGTAGCTATCACCCATACCATAAATTACGGTCGGGTCAGTCTGTAGCCGCATACCTTTCTGTAAGCGACGAACAAAGACACCGGCGATCTGTTTACGCTCGAACGCTGCCCCCGTTTCCTTTTCGACAATGGACGCCATAATTAGCGCTTCATAAGCACTTTTATAGGGTAAACCCTCGGCTTTATTTATCCATTCCTGATGCAGGACTTCGTTCATCCTTAAATACGCCCGCAATAATATGCCTTGGTCACTGTCACCGCGAATAAAGCGATAGGTATCGGGGAAAAAATAGCCCTCTGGGTGCTTGATCGTCAAACCAAGCTCCGCCAGAATTTCATCGTATGTTTTATTTTCTAGGGTACGCTGTATTTTTGAATGGCGATGCAGCGTATTTAAAAACTCTTTTAGCGTTCTTCCTTCTACTAGTGTTATCTGATGCTGTAGCTGTTCACCTTTTTGAAAACGCGCCAGCAATGACACGGGTGATTCCTTTTGAGCCAGCCGATACTCACCCGCCTTAATGTTCGATAGATTTAAAACACGAGCATAACCCACCCACACTCTAGGCCAGCGAACCAAACCGTGGGAATTTAATTCCTGCGCTACAGAATGAAGTGACGAGCCGCGCTCTATCACATAGACGCTGTCAGGCAACTTTACCGGTTGCGGAGTATTCAACCAACTCCATATATAATAGCCGGAGGCCGCCGTCATCAGCAGGACCCACACAGCTATAGCTGTTACAACCCGTAACGGATTTACATTCATCGGTTTAATACCAGGCTAAAATTTTATCGAAGATTTGTCGCCAACAACTGGGCGAATGTTTTCGCAACAACGTGATCATCTATATCTCGCCCATTAAAACAGTTTACTGGGACTATGCCACGTACGGCATTGGTTAAAAATATTTCATCGGCTGCAAGTAAATCCTTTAGCTTATATCGGCCAACATCAACTGGGCCGACAGAAACCAGACTAGAGTTTTCCAGTAAATACTGCCGCATAACACCCTTTACACCTGCGGTCTTTAAACAGGGAGTATATAAACGCTGACGCTTCCGCCAAAAAATATTATGGTGTGGTGTATCGATAACGCAGTCGGTTTCATCACACAACAACAGCTCTTCATGCGGTAAAAGCGCATCGTGCTTTGTGGCGGTCAAATAGTCCACTCGACTCAGCATCTTTACAGCAGCATGCTCCGCTTTCGAAAATAGCATTCCGCTCGCGGGCCTAAGTGATACAGGCTGTTGCTGCCAATTTTGAAGCTCACATGGGCTGAGCGTACAAAGCACATCAACAGCCGTGTTTAATGGATAGCTGGCGCGCTCACTTTCACGGCGATAAATAATTATTTTTAAAATGCCATCAAAGCCTGTTTCGCTATTCAGTTGATCGACTAAACTCTCAACCGCAGACAAAACAACCTTTGTATCAAGCGCAAAATTTAAAAAATCGGCTCCACATTTTAATCGCTTGAGGTGGCCTAACATCAGAGGTAATTTTGAAGCCGAAACTCGGACAGTTTCAAAAATACCGTCACCATACATAAAACCGCGATTATTAACGGAAATGCTGGTTTCGCTGGCCAACTGGCCATTTAAAGAAACGAATGTACGTATGTTCCCGGCTGCCATTACTCTGAATGCAAACTACACTTTCGAAAACAGAAGTGTTCCATTAGTACCACCAAAGCCGAAGGAATTACTAATGGCCTTATCAATTTTCATTTCTTGCGCCGTATGAGGTACGAAATTTAGATCGCAGCCTTCATCCGGGTCATCTAGGTTGATAGTGGGTGGAGCAACCTGATCGCGAATAGATAACACGGAAAATATCGCCTCTACAGCTCCCGCGGCCCCGAGCAAATGACCAATCATCGACTTAGTAGAACTTACCGCCAACTGATGTGCGTGATCACCAAATACAGACTTCACCGCACCCGCTTCTGCGGCGTCGCCTGCGGGAGTTGAAGTTCCGTGGGCGTTGATATAGTCCACCGCACTTGCATTGATTTTTGCATCCAGTAACGCATTGCGCATTGACAATGCTGCGCCATCACCACTAGGAGACGTTATATGAAAAGCATCTCCGCTAGTACCAAAGCCCGACAATTCCGCATAAATTTTTGCGCCGCGTTTTTTTGCATGTTCGTATTCTTCTAGCACCATAATACCTGCGCCGTCACCCAAGACAAATCCATCTCTACCTTTATCCCAGGGGCGGCTTGCGGCTTCGGGGTCATCGTTGCGCTTAGACAAAGCGCGTGCCGCACCAAAGCCACCAATACCAACGGATGTTGTCGCCATTTCTGAACCACCGGCAACCATGGCATCGGCGGTACCATACATAATTTCCCGAGCCGCAAGGCCAATACTGTGGGTTCCCGTTGTACAGGCCGTAGTGACAGCAAGGTTAATACCTTTAAAACCGTAGCGAATGGAGAGATTCCCTGCGATCATATTAATAATCGCACCGGGCACAAAAAATGGCGATACACGGCGTGGGCCGCGTTCTTTTATGGTTATGGCAGTGTCTTCAATAGACCCCAGCCCACCAATACCAGAACCAATCACACAGCCGATACGAGCTGCATTTTCGTCGGTTATGACAAGGCCAGAATCCTCTACAGCCTGAACGCCCGCGGCCATGCCATACTGAATGAACAAATCCAGTTTTCGAGCTTCTTTTTCCTTCAGATACGGCGAAATATCCAAGTTTTGAACTGACGCGCTAATTTTTGTCGAAAAAGCAGAAATATCAAAAGACGTGATAGGTCGGATACCGCTTTTGCCTGCAAGAATGGACTGCCATGTCTGATCTACGCTGTGACCAACGGCGGTCACCATACCAAGACCCGTTACTACAACTCTTCTTCGACTCACAAATATTCTCCAGTTTTACTCTCTACGTCACCAGCATTGAAATAAACCCCAGCCGCTTCGGAAACTTGAATTCCAAATACGACAAAAGCCGTACTATGCAAGATAGATACGGCTTCTGTAGATAGGGTCAATCGAAAGACCGGCTAATTAAGCCAGGTTTTCGTTGATATAGTTGATCGCCAGCTGAACAGTGGTGATTTTTTCAGCTTCTTCATCAGGGATTTCGGTTTCGAATTCTTCTTCAAGAGCCATTACCAACTCAACAGTATCAAGAGAATCAGCACCCAGATCTTCAACAAAAGATGCTTCGTTCTTCACCTCTTCTTCTTTAACACCGAGCTGTTCCGCGACAATTTTCTTTACGCGTTCTTCAATGCTGCTACTCATAGTCTTAATTAACTCCTAATGATAACCGTTCTGTGAAGCCGTTAACGAACACTTCCAAACCGCAAATAGTCTCTAAGTTGCGGGTGAAAATAGTGTTCCGGTCCACACGTGCCGCGCATTTTAACGCGATTTTCTCCGCGTTGTAACGCATGGAGGCAAATTTATTGTAACACTGCAATTTTTTTCTTATAAAACAAAGGGTTAGAAACAAAAAAATGCCTCTAACCCACAACAAAAACCCGCAATTAGGCCTGTTAGCACATATACATACCGCCATTTACGTGCAGTGTTTCGCCCGTAACGTAGCTGGCATCATCGCTGCACAAAAACTTCACCACCCCGGCAATCTCCTCAGGCTGCCCTAGACGGCCCAGCGGAATAACGCCCAACATTGCAGCTTTCTGGTCTTCTGCGAGCCCCTTGGTCATATCCGTATCAATAAAACCCGGTGCAACTGAGTTGACCGTAATATTGCGTGAACCCACCTCTTTGGCTAAAGATCGTGCAAAGCCCATTACACCGGCTTTAGTAGCTGCATAGTTCGACTGCCCGGCATTACCCATTTGACCAACAATGGAGCTGATATTCACAATGCGCCCCCAGCGTGCTTTCATCATGCCACGCAAACAGGCTTTACTCAGGCGGTAAATCGCACTGAGGTTCGTATTAATAACGTCAAACCACTCATCTTCGCTCATGCGCATAAGTAGGTTATCTTTCGTTATGCCGGCATTGTTCACCAAAATTTGAGGCGCACCAAACTGTTCGTTGATAGCCTTCAATAAGGCCGCCACGGATTCGGCATCCGTTACATTTAACTGCATGCCAGCGCCATTAATACCTTTTTCTGCGAAACGCGCACTGATAGCCGCGGCGCCAGACTCTGAAGTTGCCGTACCAATAACCGTTGCGCCAGCCTCACCCAAGGTATCGGCAATTGAAGCGCCAATTCCACGACTTGCGCCCGTTACCAGAGCTATTTTTCCTTCAAATGACATCGAATATCCCCTGTTATTTTAGTTCTGCCAAGCTGGATTCCAGCGAAGCCGTAGTTTCAATATTGCTAGCATTAAGGCTCTTAACAATTCGCTTGTTGAGGCCAGACAGCACTTTGCCGGGGCCACACTCCAGCGTACTGCCCACACCCAACTGCACCAGCTCTTGGACACATTCCACCCAACGCACCGCAGAATAGATTTGCTCCACCATCAGCGCCTTAATCTTCGCCGGGTCACGCTCTGTTTTAGCCGTTACATTATGCACAACGGGAACGGTAGGCGATAAGAACGTCGTCGCCTCAATTTCCGCCGCCAACCTATCCGCCGCAGGCTTCATCAAAGACGTGTGGAATGGCGCACTAACCGGAAGCGGCAGTGCACGCTTGGCGCCAGCCTCCTTGCAGCCAGCCATGGCCCGCTCGACGGCAGATTTATGCCCGGCTATCACCAACTGACCCGGGGAGTTGTAGTTAACCGGCGACACCACCTCCTCCGCCGAACACGCCTGACCGCAAGCCTCTTCTACCTTTTCATCGGCTAAGCCAATAATGGCAGCCATCGCGCCTAGGCCTGCTGGCACAGCTTCCTGCATATATTTTCCTCTCGCACGCACAAGCTTAACGGCATCGGAAAAATCCAGCACACCCGCACAAACAAGTGCAGACCACTCACCCAAACTATGACCGGCCATATACTCGGGCATTACACCACCCTGGGCCTGCCAGACACGCCAAAGCGCAACACTCGATGTTAACAATGCCGGTTGGGTTACTTCTGTCATATTCAGGTCTTCCTGCGAACCGGCTTGCACCAGCTCCCACAGGTCATAGCCCAACGCAGTAGATGCTTCACTAAAGGTATCAATGACCTGCGGATGATGCTCTGCCATTTCCGCTAGCATCCCAACCTTTTGAGAGCCTTGACCAGGAAAGACAAAAGCGAGTTTATTGCTACTATTCATACATGGACCACTCAAATTAATCGATTTACAGAAATCAGTTGTGCGAAACTTTCTCACTCAAACTCGATTCAATGCGCTGAGGAATACGCTGACGAACTTGCTGAACAGCCGTATCAAGAGCCTGCTCAAAACCTAATTGGTCGGCCCCGCCATGGCTCTTAACCAACGTACGTCGTAAACCTAACAATGCTGCACCATTATATCGCGACGTAGTAAAGAGTCTTCTCCAATTTCGCAACACCGGCTTTGCCAGCCAACCAATCAGGCTGTGCCAGACACTTCTATTGAAGGTCTGCGCTAGGCTACTCAACACAAAATTAACAGCACCTTCGCTCACTTTAAGGGCAACGTTACCGATCAGGCCATCACAAACGATGACATTAAACTCTCCGGAATAAAGGTTGTGCCCCTCTACAAAACCGGCGTACTTAATATCGCCCCGCTTATTTAAAGCCTGTGCAGCAAGCTGAATTTCTTCACCGCCCTTACTGCGCTCTGTGCCAATATTTAACAAAGCAACCGATGGCGCTTTTATGCCACCCAACTCTGCCAACGCAGCACCCATTACCGCAAACTGCACAAGCTGTTCGGCTGAGCAATTTATGTTGGCGCCAAGATCCAACAGAACACTATAGCCCTGGGAGGTTGGAATACGCTTACAAATTGCCGGACGACGGATGCCATCAAAGGTTTTAACAAGCTTGCAGCCGATAGCCATAAAGGCTCCGGTATTACCGCCACTAACACAGGCATCGGCTTTTTCTTCTGCCACTAAATTGACAGCCTGCCACATAGACGATGTTTTTTTAGTGCGCAATACATCGCTGGCTTTATCGGCCATATCGACGGTTTCTTCCGCATGAAGTAGTGCCACACGCGAGCGAAGTGCCTTATCGACATTTTGGGATTCAAGAAGGGGTTGGACAATGTCCCGGTCACCGACAAGGGTAACTGTTACATCGGAATGAGCTTTCAGATAGGCGAGTGTAGCCTGAACGACAAGGCGGGAACCTTGGTCCCCGCCCATCGCATCAATCGAGAGATGAATTGGTTGTGACAACCTTACTCGTCGTCGGCAATATCAATCACTTTAGTACCACGATAAAAACCATCTGCCGTCACGTGGTGACGAAGGTGTTTTTCACCGGTAGTAGGATCTACCGAAAGGGTTGGACCGGTAAGCGCATCGTGCGAACGACGCATGCCACGTCTTGAACGGGTTTTCTTGCTCTTCTGAACTGCCATGATCTACTCCTGCATACACTGCAAATCGATACAAAGTGAGTGTAGTATCGATTCGGGTTTAATCAGATTTTTTCAAAGTCTGCTTTAAACTGGCAAGCGCGTTAAAGGGGTTACCCTCTTCATCGTGCTCAACCTCATCTACTGCTTCAACGACATCACCAATACTTAACTGGTCTGCGTCGATACATGCAAAGTCGTGCAAAGCAAAAGCTGGCAACGCCAACAGTAGCTCTTCCTCTAACATTGCATGCAAATCACCCAGATCGTCTTCTACAATCCAGGGCTCGAGATGCTTCGGTAATTGCTGGGCTTTTTCTTCGTCCCGAACAACCGCTAAGCTAACCTCGGTGGTAACGCTTTTCTCAAGAGGCCCTAAACAGCGCTGACATTGCATTTGCAACTTTGCCGAAACCTTACCGACCACAACCAACCTTCCCTGCTCATCTCTGAACAATTCGAGTTCGGCCTGGACCAGTATGGTCGACGTGGATTCAGTACTTGAATCTAACGCTATTTCGCGCAAGCGAGATAGGGAAACCTCAGGTACAATGCCCGCCAGTTTGGCGTTCGCAAGAGCGAGTTTTCTAGGCTCTACTAGCCTCGGAAGCGGTTTCAACGGGGTACCCTCTGACATAAGCGCGCGATAATAGGGAATTGACTAATCCCTGTCAAAGAAAACCTTGAATCTTAAGACATTTTCCCCCAATACACGGCTTATGCTGGTGATTTCATGACATTTCCTTCCAACTCTGAGGCAAGCGGTTCAATACCGGCGTCGGCTCCACTCATTCTCGCCTCCAGCTCATCATACCGACGTGCTCAACTAGCTCAGCTGGGGCTAAAACATACATGCCAGCCAGCCGACATTAATGAAACCCCTTTAACCGGTGAGCCCGCCGAAAAGCTAGCCCTCAGGCTTGCCGAAGGCAAAGCGCGGGCTATCGCCAAAACAACGAATGCTGCATCGCTGATTATCGGCTGCGACCAAACCGCCAGTTGCGGCAACACGCTACTAGGTAAGCCACTAACAGAAGCCGTGGCCATAAAGCAGCTAAGCACATGTTCCGGCACCACCGTAACGTTTAACAGCGCACTTTGCGTGATCAACAACTATAGCGGCGAAGCGCTATTAGACAATATCGTTACGCGCGTTCAATTTCGGCTTCTTAGCGAAAAAGACATCACTACCTATATAAAGAAGGAGCAACCACTAGACTGCGCCGGAAGTTTCAAGTGCGAAGGCCTAGGGATAGCGCTCTTTGACACCATTCACAGCGATGACCCTTCGGCCCTCATTGGCCTGCCGCTCATTGCACTTACCCGTATGCTGCGCCAATTCGGCGTGGACGCTATTCAACAATCGCAACCTCTATGATTCAACTAAACAAAATAGGCCTGCAGCGCGGGCACAAGGTACTACTGGAAGATGCCGACCTAACAATATACCCCGGACAAAAATGGGGCATCGTCGGTGGAAATGGCAGCGGCAAAACAACCCTCTTCAAACTGTTACTGGGCGAAGTAAGCGAGGACTCGGGCCAACTCCAAATTCCAGGCCATTGGCAACTGTCACACATGGCACAGGAAGTCGGTGCAACGCAGCGAACAGCCCTCGATTATGTGATCGACGGCGATCAGCCATTGCGAAAAATTGAAGAGAAGATATTACAAAACGCCGATAAAGGAGAACAACTCGCCCTGCTCTATCAACAGCTAGAAGCTATTGATGGCTACACCGCTTCCACACGGGCCGAGCGCCTACTATACGGGCTGGGGTTTTCGGCCAACGACAGCGGCAAACACGTAAAAGACTTTTCCGGAGGCTGGCGAATACGCCTAAACCTCGCGCGCGCACTTATGTGTCGCTCTGACCTACTACTACTAGATGAGCCGACCAACCACCTCGATTTGGATGCAACACTATGGCTCGAACAGTGGCTGAAAAATTATAAAGGCACACTGCTTATTATTTCTCACGACAGAGATTTCCTCGATAATTTAGCCGAAGGCATCGTGCACGTAGATCAACTGAAACTCAACGCGTACAACGGCAACTATTCCGCGTTCGAGCGACAGCGCGTCGAACGGCTTGCACAGCATAAGGCCGAATTTGATAAACAGCAGGTTCGTATTGCCGAAATAGAAAATTTTGTTCGCCGGTTTCGTGCAAAAGCAACCAAGGCCAAGCAAGCGCAAAGCCGACTTAAAGAGCTAGAGCGCATGGAGAAAATTTCTCCCGCCCACATAGACTCGCCTTTTAGCTTTTCTTTTCCCGAGCCAGATCGAATCCCACAAACCATGATTACGTTGGATAGCGCCAGCATTGGCTACAATCAAACGCCGATTGTGTCGGGTATCGAACTCAGCGTTCTTGGCACCAGCCGTATTGGGCTACTGGGCCACAATGGCGCAGGTAAAAGTTCACTTATTAAAGCACTCTCGGGCGAGCTTGCATTAATGAGTGGCGAAAAAGTCGATGGCACTCACCTTCGATGCGGCTACTTCGCCCAACACCAACTAGAAGCGTTGGATCTTAATGCTTCCTGCGCGCTGCATTTACAACGGCTCACACCAAAAGCAACAGAACAAGAAGTTCGGAATTTCCTCGGCGGCTACGGCTTCCAAGGAGATCGCGCCTTTGAAACAATCGAGCATTTTTCAGGTGGTGAAAAAGCGCGACTAGCTTTGGCTATTCTTGCGTGGCAAAAACCCAATCTTCTTTTACTTGACGAACCCACCAACCATCTCGACCTAGAAATGCGCCACGCGCTTACGCTCGCCCTGCAAACATGGGAAAGCGCACTGGTAATCGTATCGCACGACAGGCACCTACTGCGCTCAACCGTCGATCAATTTATGTTGGTCGATGGCGGAAAAATAACAGACTTCGATGGCACGCTTGATGACTACCAAAACTGGCTACTTCAAGATGCCCCACAGGACATAAGTGCAGGCAGCAAACCGTCAGCAAAACAAGACAAAAAAGAACTGCGACAACAACAAGCCGCCATCCGCAATCAGCTCGCGCCCTTCACCAAACAAATAAAACAACTTGAAAATAAGCTCGCGAAACTTGCCGATGAGCTTACAAAAATAGAAACCAGACTAGCAGAGCCAGCCTTATACGAAAGCCAGTCCGCACAACTCCCCCCACTACTCAAACAGCAGGGTGAAATCAAGAACGCCATGGAATCCATAGAAATAGAATGGCTGGAATTGAGTGAAGAAAAAGAGTCACTAGAAGCGCAATTACAATAACCCCTTTAAGGGCACCGATGGACAGCGAAAGAAAGTACCATTCAATATAATGGCGTATGAGCGTAGCGCATTTACTGCTGTGAATAAGCTCCGCTTTACGCCAAAATTAACGGGGATTCCACAACGCTATACTATTTTCTTTTGCCAAAAAAGCGCCTGGCCAGCCTCACCCGACAGCTCGTACGGCTCAAACCCTACCCTTCTATAAAGTGATTGCGCCGAGTGGTTATTGCTCAACACTTCAAGTGTTAACTTACAGCAACCCAGCTCCCGCGCCACCCGCTCACTCTCCTTTAAAAGAGCAGCACCAACGCCCCTGCGGCGCCAACCTTCATCCACATAAACATCATGTAAATTTAACAGCGGTTTAAGCATAAACGTAGAAAAAGAACGCAACGACGTAGCCAAGCCAACAGCCTTCTCACTACTATCAAAAGCCAACACCGTTACCGCGCCACCATAGCGCTTTAGCTCACCTGCGATACGCTTACAGTGCTCATGAGTAAGCGGTTCACCGCCGCCCATCACATCGGCAGAATAATCTCGCATTAAACAGCCAATGGCTTCAACATGCGCGGTATTATCGTAATCGGCAACAACCGTTGAGAATGAGGCTAACATTTAGGGTTTCCATTCCAATATTTGACTGAACTCATCCACACACAATACAGGCTTATACGGCTTCAACCTATCAATATGATGAGCGCCAAAACTCACGGCAATACGCGGCATATCAATAGCCTGAGCCATCGCCATATCGTACTCAGTATCACCAATCATTACCGCCTCTGCAGCAGAACAATTAAACTCTGCCAACAACTCCGTTAACATTTTAGGGTCTGGCTTGGATACCGTTTCGTCCGCACAACGACTACCGTGGAAAAAGGCGTGCAAATCAAGTTTCTTTAATACCCTATCTAGCCCACGACGGCTTTTACCTGTAGCAACCGCAAGTGAGTGCCCGGCATCCGCCAGCGCCTGCATGGTTTCCATCGCACCATCAAAAAAGGGTGACGGCGTAACATCAGCCCCAAGGAAAAAGGCTGAATACCCTTGCCGAACATGCTCCAACTTTTCGTCCAAAATATCGGGGTAAAGCAAACGAATCGCCTCAGGCAAACCCAGGCCAATAATATTTTTTATCTCGTCGTCGCTTCTACTGGCAAGGCCAGCATCATCAGTGGCGGCACGCATGCAACTGACAATTTTAGCGGCAGAGTTACTAATTGTTCCATCCCAATCAAATATATAAAGCACAACTACTCCAGCACATCGATAAAGTTTTGTAATTCTTCAGGTAAAGGCGCCTGCACCAACAATGACTGCCCATCCGGCAACATAAACTGCAACGACGCCGCATGCAGAAACAAGCGGCGACAGCCCTGTTTTTTCATTTGCTTGTTGAAATCATCGTTACCATATTTGTCATCACCCACTAGCGGGTGACCCTTATGAAGCGCATGAACACGTATCTGATGGGTACGGCCGGTTATAGGCTTGGCCTGCACTAGCGTAACCTCTTCAAAACGCTTAACAACGTCAAACTCTGTCTTCGACGGTTTACCTTCCAAGCTAACCCGTACCATTCGCTCACCACTAGACAGCTCATTTTTTTGCAAGGATGCGTCGATAACTTTCGCACGGTTAGGCCAACGACCCCGAACAAGGGCCAAGTAGCGCTTGTCAATCTGCTTTACTCCCCGAAACAACCCTTGCAAATACACCAGCATGGAGCGTTTTTTAGCCACCAGTATGCAGCCAGAGGTATCGCGATCCAAACGGTGAACCAGCTCCATAAAACTGTTCTCCGGGCGCATTTGCCGCAAAGACTCAATCAAACCCAAGCTAATACCGCTTCCACCGTGCACCGCTAGCCCCGAGGGCTTATTAACGACCATTAATTCTTTGCTCTCATATAAAACCGAGGCCTCTAACAGGCTGCGCAGGTTACCGCTGGGCTTTACTTCAGGCTTTTCCTGAGAAACGCGAATAGGCGGAACACGCACGGAATCACCGGCCTGTAATTTTCGCTCTGGCTTGGCGCGGCCTTTATTAATGCGCACCTCGCCCTTTCTAATGACGCGGTATATAAGCGACTTAGGCACACCCTTTAGCTTTGACAGCAGGAAATTATCCAGGCGTTGACCTTCTGAATCCTCATCAATAACTAAGTATTGAACTTTGGCACTATGGGTACTTTTGGTACTACCGGCGGGAATGGTCACAACAATTAGAAC
The DNA here is from genome assembly GCF_014218805.1 of Teredinibacter franksiae. NCBI lineage: Bacteria > Pseudomonadati > Pseudomonadota > Gammaproteobacteria > Cellvibrionales > Cellvibrionaceae > Teredinibacter > Teredinibacter franksiae. The sequence goes on from NZ_JACJUV010000001.1 coordinate 324,641, forward strand.
TCTTGGCGGGTAGATTGGCTTGAACGGGCCGGACATGATAACAACACTCAGCGCTCACACAAGCTGAGGACAGCCAGCCCCACACAGAAAAACAGCCTAAATCTTCGAAATTGCGCCAAACAAGTGGCTAAATTACCCCAAACGAGAGTAATCGCTAACATCGAAGCCCCCATAAATTGCATGCTTCAGACAAGAGTGCTATATTCCGACCAGGCTGAAAGCCGCTCCTGTAACGAGAATTTCAACAAGAGAGCCCTTTCACTCTAAAACCGAGCCAGAGTTACCTGCTTCTAAAGAACAGCGCTCAAAGGCAAAGAATATTACAAATGGTGCTTTAGCCCTTAGGGCTTGAGCGATTTTTTTTGAAACCAACGCGCGAATATTTCGTGCTTTGCGAAAGAAACAACTGATCGGCGAACATGCCGGCAGAAGACCTTTTTAAGATCGTTACACTGACTGCTACTACTGGCTGCCGACAACAAGCAGCAATGCGATAACAGTAATCCCATATAACGAGGCGAAGCTGCTCAATTACGGCGCACTCCTCTAAGGGATAGCATAATTGGCAACGATCAAAAAAGGTATAAACAGAACGGATGCGTTGAATCGCCAGTTTGCGAAAAAAAGTTGCTATTGCAACCTCAACCAAACCACTGCACCTCTGCCCGCATAAAATACTTACGCCACTGAATAGATAATTAAATAAACGCTGTACCTGGAAACACTCAATTGCCACGTACGCGCTTATCGGATGACACAGGTAATCGATGGGCCCTGCCAGTAAAATACTCAAACCCAAGCAGCCAATTGTGCTGCGGGTTACAGTTGCCCAACAGCCTCAAGTGAATAGTTTTGGCCCTACACGCACATCGTGTAGCGGCCGCTAGAGAGCAGCTATCGTAAAGTAATTCACATTCCCCGGCTCATTCGCTTGGGTCAAATGCTATTTACTTTACCCACAAGCTCTTCTCTTCACAGCGATTCATCCAAATTATCCCTTCAGCCCCATCGATTGTTTCCCTCCGTACTAGCATTGATGTTGACGCGCAACATCGAGAATAACTTACATGAAAAGAATGCTAATCAATGCTACGCAACCTGAAGAGTTACGCGTAGCGTTAGTGGACGGCCAATGGTTGTACGACCTAGATATCGAAAACCGGCACAGGGAACAGAAAAAAGCCAACATCTACAAAGGCAAAATCACCCGCATTGAACCCTCTTTAGAAGCCGCCTTTGTTGAATATGACAATGGCCGCAACGGGTTCCTCCCACTCAAAGAAATTTCCCGCGAATACTTCGTAAAACAGCCTAAAGAAATTGAAGGCCGCATCCGAATAAAAGATGTTGTCCGAGAAGGCATGGAAGTTATTGTCCAAGTCGATAAAGAAGAGCGTGGCAATAAAGGCGCCGCACTGACGACCTTTATTAGCCTTGCCGGTCGCTACCTGGTCCTTATGCCCAACAACCCACGCGCTGGCGGCATCTCCCGCAGGATCGACGGCGATGACCGTACCGAACTTAAAGACGCCCTCAATGAGATCGATATACCCGACGGCATGGGCATTATCGTCCGCACGGCAGGTGTAGGCCGCTCAGCAGAAGAACTACAGTGGGACATGAACTACCTAACGCTGCTTTGGGGCAACGTCAAAAAAGCCGCCGATGAAACAAAAGCCCCGGCTTTTTTGTTTCAGGAAAGCAATGTAATCATTCGCGCAATTCGAGACTACCTACGCCCTGATATCGGCGAAGTCATTGTAGACAACCAAGAGGCCTTCGACCTTGCCACGACGTTTGTCCAGCAGGTTATGCCCAACTACCGCAGCAAGGTTAAACTCTATAGCGAAGATGTACCCCTGTTTAACCGCTTCCAAATCGAAGGGCAAATCGAAACCGCCTTTGAGCGCGAAGTTAAATTACCCTCCGGTGGCTCCATTGTTATCGATGTTACCGAAGCACTCATTAGTATCGATATCAACTCGTCTCGCGCGACCAAAGGCGGCGATATTGAAGAAACCGCCGTACAAACCAACCTTGAAGCCGCCGATGAAATTGCTCGTCAGCTCCGCCTTCGAGACATGGGCGGCCTAGTCGTTATCGACTTTATCGATATGCAGCCTGTGCGCAATCAGCGTGCAGTTGAAAACCGTATGCGCGAAGCCCTGAAAATGGACCGCGCCCGTGTACAAGTCGGGCGCATTTCCCGGTTTGGCTTACTTGAGATGTCGCGTCAACGTTTACGCCCTTCGCTGGGTGAAACAATGTCGAAAGTCTGCCCACGCTGTAGTGGTCAGGGTACTATTCGTGGCACCAAGAACATCGCACTCTCCATTCTTCGCCTTGTAGAAGAAGAAGCCCAGAAAGAGCGCAGCGCAGAAATCCGAGCCATCGTACCTGTGCATGTCGGCACTTATCTGCTAAATGAAAAGCGCGCGGCCATTTCCGGTATCGAAAAGCGACACGAAACTCGCGTCGCCATTTTACCTAACACCGAAATGGTAACCCCCCACTTTGATGTGCATCGCCTACGCGATGACGATTCAGGTACAAGCGAAATCAGTTACCAGATAGACCTGTCCGCCGAGGAAAGCTCTGAATCAGGGCTTGATATAAGCAGTGAACCCATTGACCTACCTAAACCCGCTGTAGAGCAAGTAGCCCCTGAACAGCCTGCCCCTAAACCGCCCAAGCAACCCGGTTTATTAGCCCGCATACTCAAAGCTATTGAGGGCTTCTTCACCAGTGATAGCAAGCCTGCCAAGAAAGAGTTCAAAGGTAAAGGTAGAGGCAAAGGCCACCAGAAACGCACCAACTCGAATCGCAATCGTAACCGTAAGGGTAGCCGCCAAGGCGAAAAAGAGACTCCTCGTGAGCGTGAAGAGGAACCCGCTAACAAGACAAACAACCGCAATAATCAAGAAAAAACGCGTCGCGACCAGAACCGTCCTGAGCGCCGCCGCCGCAGTCGTCGCCCCGACGAGAAGCCTGAAGATAAAAACGTTGCTCAGACCGAAAGCAAACCTAGTAGCGAGCCGCAAACTGAGACTAGTAATGAAAATCGTCCGAACAAACGACCATCCAATCGTCGTGGCCGTCCTCAACAGAGACAGCGTGGTCCATTACCCGAAGTGGAAGCAGGCCTAACGCAAACAGCCGATGACGCACTCGAGCCTACGGAAGAAAAATCAGCCGGCAGCCCTCAGGCAACAGAAACGGACAAAAATGCCGACAATCGTGGCGAAGGCCGTAACCGTCGCAACAGAGGCCGCAACCGCAACCGCACCAGAGACGCGGAACGCTCAGCAGACTCAACTACCGATACCGCTCAGGCGCAAGAAAAACCTGTAACCGACGCACCGACACAAACAGCTGCCCAGGAAACACCCGCACAGGCACCTGCTGTTGATGCGCCAGCCGAAAAACCAGCCGCTGCCGCTATTGAAACAGCAGCTATTGCACAAGAACCCCAAGCGTTAAAAGCAGAGTCGGCTAAAGCCGACGCTAACGCAGTAGTAGCAACCCAGAAAGTAGTCACTACTGAAGAAGCTGCACCAGCCGTTAACGCAGAGCCTAGCAGCCCGCCAGCGGCAAAAGAAAGCAAGCCAACTGTTGTTGCCGAAAAACCTGCCGCTAAACCAGCAGCGACAGAAGTGAAGGCCGGCACCGAGGAAGCAGCGGTAATACCCGCACCCGCTGCTCCCAAAAGCTCACAGAAACCCGCTGCCAAAGAGGAAGTAGCCCCACGAGATGTTTCTCGTCCGTCTAACGACCCTCGCTACAGCCCCAAGCCAGTAAAGAATACGCTGGTTTCAAGTGTGGACGCTGATAGCCGTATGGGGCGCCCATTAGACACATCTGCACCGGCAAAAATCGAACATAAGCCTCGAGAACTCAAACGCCCTACCAATGACCCCAGGAAGAAGCGTGAAGCCGAGCAAGATTCTTAATAATTAACAAGTACTCTATGTAAAGGGGCCGATTGGCCCCTTTTTTTATGCTTTGCTATTTCTGATTACCCTCCTCGGTTGGCGGCTACCGCGCACTTGTCCGCTTTTGCAATAAGGCTTTAACGCTTTAATGGTACTCACTGAAGCATGCAGCCTACGGCAGCTCCATTGGCTTTTTGGCTAATTGATCGAGTTAGGAGACCCTAATAGGTCATTTACAAACTGAACAAAAAAGGCCTGCCCCATTGGGGGGCAAGCCTTTTTTGTGTTTGGCGGTGGGCTAGGGATTCATGAATTACCTATAAATTATTGATATTATTAATAATAAATAAATATAAAATTGTATATACCCCCATTTATACCCCCTACATTAACGGACTATTTACCGCCAACATCTTGCCCGCGAGCCCAGTATGGACTGGAGACACAAAACAAATTAATCTTTGTGATTGCGATGCCTACATTTACACATAAAAGGATAGATATTCCCCCTTTTCTCGTTGTGTGATTTAAAGCCTGACCCCATTGACCCCATGGTTCATGCAGAGTCTGAATGTGGACATTTTTTCTTATATGTAGACATAATGTCTACATATAAGATGACGCATATTCAAATGCTGGAGCACCACGTCAGAATTAGGATGTAGAAATAAGAATGGAAATAGCGTTGGAAGAGCTTCCTTGGTATAAACGGTGGTCATATAAAATTGCTGGCGCCAGCCTTGTGCCAACTATTGTTAGCGCCATAGGCTTTGCTTACATAGGTATACCGGAAAGCTTGCAGATAACTGTTAGGCGGTGGCTTCCAGAAACTGCTAGAGAGCACCTACTTCTTCTATGTACCACAGGTACTTGGCTAATTGTAGTTCTCGTTATAAGTGTTGTTTGTTTGATTTGGGGCGGCCTTGGAAGTCATGTGACTTTGACCCTAGTGGAACGCAAGTGCAGAGAAGTTTATGATTCTTATGTGTCTTTAAGGCAAGAAAGTGAAAGTAAATCAATCAATTGTTATAGGCTTTTTAGTAACTGGTTGTATTCATATAGTAACCATCTTGGTCTGACAGTAGATGAAAGGGTAAGCCTCTACAAGCTGGACATGGATTTATTTTCTTGTATTGGTAGATATTCAGAGAATGAACTGTTTAATAGCAAGCCCAATCGTCTTTATCCAAGGGAGCAAGGCGGTATATCTCGTGCCTGGGAAATGGGCAAATTTCAAGATACGGAAGCGCCAGACCCAGTGGATGATATGCAAGCTTGGGTTGACTACAATGTTAATAAATACTCGTTCACGGAAGAGGCGCTGTCAAACATAAGAATGAAGAGTCGGGCCTTTTATGGGGTTCGGCTAAAAAACTCTCGAAATGAAACTATAGCAGTGATTCTTTTCGAGTCGTTGAAACCAAATGGCCTGCCATTTGGAAAACTTGCGCGTCTATTAAATGAACAGGAAAAGACGAATTTAACAACACTTATTGAATCTTTGGATGAGCATATACCAACTCTAAAATCAGCCAGAGAGGAGGGGTTTTAATGAAAACTGTTATATCAAATATCATCAAGTATTTATTAAAAGAGTATCCACATAAATCTGAACTTTCAGCTTCACGGCTAACCAAAATGATTTACCTCATGGATTGGAAAAGCTCAATTGATTCTGGCCATCAGATAACTAATGCTCAGTGGCACTTCGATCACTATGGCCCTTATGTCGAAGATTTTGTGAAATTGGCGAAAGAAGATAAGGATATATCCGTTGAGAATACATCAAATTACTATGGCGGAAAAAAACAACTATTTAAGCTTAAAAAGAAATTTGAGGGAAGCTTTGACTTAACTAAAGAGCAAAAAGATATCGCTAACTTTGTTATCGATGCCACTAAGAAAAAAAACTACGAAGATTTTATTCAACTTGTTTATTCAACTTACCCCGTGATATCAAATGATCGATATAGCCATTTAGATTTAGTTGGCTCCGCTGAAAAATATAAGGAATTACTGGCCAACAACTCTACTAAAGCATTGTACCGGACAAGCCAATGAATTATTAAGTCCCATAGTAGCAGAAAAAAATCTTAATGAAATTCAAGAAGGCGTTCAAGTAGCAATAGACGAGACTAATCTAAATTATATTAATGGAGCAATCAACCTTAGTTGGGGCACCAAAATTATGCATACTGGCCTTATTCAAAACAATCAGTTTTATATTGCAGTCACGGCTTCAGATGCAGATAAATCTGGATTGAAAGGTGGTATTAAAGTTGTTGGTGCTGCATTGGTGGTGAAGGTTCATCTGAAACTAACGCTAGTAGAGTGTAAGCCGTATTCAGTTTTCTATCCCTGAAATACCGCCATCATCAATGGCTAAAATACCTTTACCTAAATAAGCGCCTCACAAAAGTGATGCCCTTTCACCCCAAAGGAATCCATCACACCCTTAGACCGTTCAGTGCAAAAAAAGTTACGCCCCTCTCCAGTGATGACTTAAACACAATCTGCTTATCCTTCGCAGGTTACGTAACCAGGTTGTTGGCCCACATCGCCACATCGCCACATCGCCACATCGCCATCATATTCAACTCCAGGCGCAGCCGGGTCATCCCCTCCCAAGCTTAAACAATTAAATACTTGATACTCTTCAGACCCAACCTTGACCGGTAAAACTCACCACACCCTGCAGTTGAATCTTCAACTGCCCTGAAAGCTTTGGGAGAAAGGATTAAGGTACCTCCAACCCACTGACAGATCTCAGGAATATCCACACACCTGTCGCCTGAATCATCATAAAGATTGGTGATGATGGGTTGCCACCAGTCGGCCATGGATGTATTCAACTCAGAAAACCAGATGACATCATCTATCGAGACGCCATCAGGCGAGTAGCGCGCTGTGTCCATCACATCCACTTCCAGCTCACGAAAACACGGCTGCGTTGAGCGTCATATTGCGTAGACTTTACTTACAGCCTCATCCCCCTCATCTTTGTAAATACGGGTTTAGGTTCATGCTGTTGTAGCAACCGCCCAATCGCTTGAAGCTGGGTTTTAATAACGTCCTGATTGGGGAGCGTACCGATACGAGCAGCCACAAGCTTTTCGTATTCACGGGTATGGTTCTTCAGGTGCCATCTTGAGCTAGGCATTAAGTGGTGAGGCGTGTAATCATCTTTGTGCACCAAGTAGACTCCGTTTGCAGGGTCGTTGATTATTATGCCGTGAGAATGTATGTGGATACGGGTATTACGGACCATGTTCTTTTCCCACCGACCTCTACCAAGACAAATGTGGTGCGCCGTGTGCTTAGAGCTCTGCTTAGGAGCTCCCTCAGCGTGTTAGTGTGGGTGCCCCAAGTAAGTAAGTGGTCCGCGCGCCCACTTAGTGATTACGTGGAACAAAATGCTGTATATTTAAGCAGTTCTTCTTGACCTTCAAGGTCAATAATGTATTATTTCTGGGAATAAAAATGGAAATAATTCCCCCCAAGGTTCCCGTATGAATAATGTACAAAAGCTGGAAAAACTACATGGCTTGATTGGTGAGGATCAGCTTACAGAGTTATTAGACATTACAAATAAGACATTCAAAAACTGGCTGAAGGAAGAAAGCATCCCTAAAGAAAGTACGGTTTCGGCCAAGTTTGATCAAATATTGGCCAGCATAGTAAACCCAGTAATATTACCTGCTTCTGATTTTACCTTCATTGACCTATTTGCCGGTATTGGCGGAATTCGTCGTGGATTTGAGTCAATTGGTGGTCAATGTGTATTTACTTCGGAATGGGATAAGTATTCTCAGAAGACTTATCGCACTAATTATCCTGATCATCATCCTGTAGTGGGGGATATCACCAAAGTCGATACAGCGCTAATCCCCGATCATGACGTGCTTCTGGCTGGTTTTCCATGTCAGCCTTTTTCTCTTGCTGGTGTATCCAAGAAAAACTCTTTGGGTCGTGCCCATGGTTTCGATTGCAGTACCCAAGGTACTCTTTTCTTTGATGTAGAGCGAATTATTGAAGCAAAGCATCCTAAAGCATTTTTACTGGAAAATGTTAAGAACCTTATGAGTCACGACAAAGGAAAGACGTTCAAGGTAATCACTCATTCTCTTCAAGAGAAGCTTGGGTATAAGATTTTTTACAGGGTAATTGACGCAAACGGATTTGTTCCGCAAAACCGTCAGCGTATATTTATAGTTGGGTTTCGTGATGATGTTTCGTTTGATTGGGGTGAATTCAGGCATCCGGGCAAGGGGACGGTAACAATGAAGGATATTTTGCACCCGGAAGATGGGAAAGAAAAATTTGAAAACCCTTTTACAGAAGGGAAAAGAGCAACTGTATCAAAAAACTTTATAATCACCACAAAGCTATGGAAATATCTAAAAAATTATAAGAAAAAGCATGAAGAGAAGGGGAATGGCTTTGGCTTTGGCATTGTGACTGGGGATGATACTTGCCGAACTTTGTCAGCTCGTTATCACAAAGATGGCTCTGAGGTTCTGATTTACAGGGGGAAAGGGAAAAACCCAAGACGATTAACCCCGCGAGAATGCGCTAGATTAATGGGTTATCCTGATTCGCTAAAAATTGGAGTGTCGAACACCCAGGCTTACCGCCAGTTTGGAAATTCTGTTGTTGTTCCGGTTGTTAATGAAATTGCACGTATTATGCAACCTCATATTCTGGACCTCGTTGAGCGTGATCGTGAAGTTATACCGGATCGACAAGACTTGTGGAAAATAGCCTAAAGCAGGAACGGCTTAGTAAAAAAACAACTTCTATCAATGGGAATGATGCGAATCTTGAAATGATCGGTAGAGCGGAATTTTTGAAAGTGGCTCCAGAGTGATTATATTGAGGGAGCACTATGTAATAAGTAATTGATGTGACCGAAAATCACTTTTGGGGGGGGATGGGTAGCATGGAGTTTAAAGACTGGGTATTTGATATTGCTAACGACGACTGGATTATTTACATAAAACGACTTTCCGCAAATGACACGGGCGCAACCAAAAGCCATCAGGTAGGTATTTACTTTCCAAATTCAGTGCTGGGCACAGTATTTCCGACAATAAATCGCATTGATGTAAAAAATCCAGATGTTAATTTCAGAGCGGTAGTTGATTCAGACGATGTTCCAGAACAAAGCCTTCGCGCAGTTTACTATAATGGTAAGGTTCTAAAGCAATCGACAAGAAATGAAAAAAGAATTACACGCTGGAGCACTGGAGTAGATTACACCCCGCTTCAGGATAAAGAAAAAACTGGGGCTATTGCAGTTTTTGCTTTTAATAACAGTGCAGGCGATTCTGAATACATGAGGTCTTGGGTTTGCCGAAACATAGAAGAAGAAAACTATTTGGAGGAACGTGTTGGTGAGGTGGACCCGAAAAGTTCGTATTTTGAGCGTGGAGATATAATTTTTGGAGGTGTACTTCCTGCCGGTTCGCTCAAAGTTGAAAAATATCCGCCCGAGTGGAACGATGCATTTCCCTCTGGTTCAGAAATCATCAACCACCTCTTCGCACAAGGTTTTCATGCTGAATTGGGTGTGGATTCTCGAATCTTGAAAAGGCGTGATCACGAATTTGATTTGTTCAAGCTTGTCGAGCACCACCACTCCTTTCCTTTGATAAAAAAGGGATTCGAAAATGTGGAAGGATTTATAAAATTAGCAAATTCTATTTCTAACAGGCGAAAATCACGATCAGGCAAATCTCTTGAATTACATCTTGAAAACATATTCAAAGAAGAGGGCCTTGATGACTTCGGTGTTCAGTGTACAACAGAAGGAAATAAAAAACCTGATTTTTTATTTCCTGACTGCGCTTCTTATCATGATCCCGAATACCCTGAAAATAAGCTACGTATGCTTGCGGTAAAAACAACAGTAAAAGATCGATGGCGACAAATTTTGAATGAAGCAAATCGTATTGATTTCTCCTACCTTTTTACCTTACAGCAAGGTGTTTCTGAAAATCAGTTCAAGGAAATGCAGGAAGAAAAGGTGAAATTGGTTGTTCCCAAGCCGTTGCACAAAGCTTTTCCTAAGGGGATACGTGGTGACATATATTCGCTTTCAGGGTTTATTGAAGAAACAAAAACTTTGTATTTGTAAGTAAGGGCTGGAGTCAGGCCTGAATGGTACTTACTTAAGGCAACAAGTTCAGTAAACATGGGACTTTCAAGCCAATAAGGCAAAAACGCAATATAGGACACCCACACTAACACTTGAACCCAACAAAAAATCACTGCACATTATCCCAGTATCCAGAAACTCAAGGAATGAGCCATGCCCCGCCCAAGGAAGCAACAAATCTCCCTAGATGCTACCCCCTACTACCACTCGGCTTTGGCATCCTGCGTCGCTCTGCGTCCTGCAGTCGTGTACCTCTCGCTGTGTACGCAGAGCCTTTCTCTGTGGACTGGATTCGTTAACGGGCAAGGATTACGAGCATCGTCGGCAATGGGTTGAAGACCGTATTCTATTTTTGGGTGAGATTTTCTGCATTGACGTGTGTGCCTACGCCGTAATGAGTAACCACCACCATGTGGTGCTACACATCAATATGGCTGATGCCCAAAGCCTGACGGACCTAGAAGTATGCGAACGCTGGCACAAGCTTTACAAGGGCACCCTCTTAACTCAGAAATTTTTAAAGGGTGAGCTACTCGACGAAGCCCAATGGCTTGCCGTTAAAGAAAAACTGGACCACTGGCGCCTTGAGCTGGCCAATATCAGCCGCTGGATGTGGGCCTTAAACGAACCCATTGCCCGTATGGCCAACGCCGAAGACCAATGTACAGGACGCTTCTGGACAGGTTTTTGCTCCTGCAAAACCTGCATTTCCAACATCCATGTTGGTCAGCGCCGGTTTAAATCACAAGCGTTGCTCGATGAAAAAGCCTTAGCCGCCTGTATGGCCTATGTGGATTTGAACCCCATTCGAGCCAGAATGGCCAAGACACCAGAAAGCTCTGACCACACCTCAATAAAACGCCGTATTGAAAACCAAGAGACTAATAACCCACAACCGTTAAAGCTCGCCGAATTTGTGGGTAACCCAAGAGAACCCATGCCCCAAGGCCTACCCTTTCATCTACAAGATTACGTGCAGCTTGTGGATATTACCGGAAGGGCTATTCGTGAAGACAAGCGTGGCTTTATCGACAATAACTTGCCTTCCATTCTTGAGCGCCTCAATATCTCCAGCCGTGAATGGCGTGTACTGACCACCCAGTTTGAATCTAAATTCAAAAGCTTGGCTGGGAGTATGGAAACGACGAAGAGTTTCCTGCCTGGGAGTTCGCTGATTTTGGTGAGCGTAATGTTGCGGAATCGAATCCTCCGAGACCTTATGATTTGATGAAAGAAAAGATAGATTCGCCGGAGGGACGTGACATATACGGTGGTAAAATGGGTGCTGTAGAGCCGACATCAAGCATAACATTGGATTAAAGTGGCTGAGCCTACGAGGCTTAGAAAAGGTCACGGGTTAATGGTTGCTATTCACAATGGTACATAATATGGTAAAGATTCAAAAATACCGCGAATATGAGCCCCTGCAGGGGTTTTTTGTCGTTTTTTAATGTTAGGGCATTGCTTTTCCATTATGGATAAATAAATGTTCCTCGATTAGTGAAAATTAAACAGTAAAGGCTAGTTGAGTTTATTCGGCCTGATAAGTGAGTAATTCGACAGCCTCGTTATGCACAAAATTTGTTAAACAGAGAGAAGGGTTAAAACAATGAAATACTTTATATGCACATTGTTCGCTATTGTGTTCGCAAGTAGTTCGGTTCACGCCATTATTTTGGATTTTGATGAACCGTTGGTCGGCTTCCAAACTAGCTATGGTGATGGTGATGCATTTTCAGAGGACGGTTTTTCATTAACAAACCATTCAGATAAGTATGGGTCATTTATCCGTTTCAACCCAAATAATCAAAACGCAATTGTTCCAAACAATGGGACAACGCATGTGGGAATAACGCTTGGTGGTGGTCCGATTTTAACACGCGATAACGGTGGCGTATTTTCATTTGTTTCGTTAGATATTGCTGAATATAGTGAACATGTAATGTTCATAGATACATTTAATTTGGCTGGGTATCAAGCAGATGGTGGAGTACTTTTGGCTGAACTATCAATTGATAAAATATTAGACGATGCCGGTGGGCATGATGATTTTCAAAGTTATCTATTAAACTGGAAAAACTTAACAAGCGTGGAATTTTTGTCTAGTGGTGTAGCTTTTGACAATGTAATTGTTAATACTGTTACGGAGCCATCAACCGTGTATTTGCTATTATTTTCAATGGTAGCAGTACTCATTTGGCGTAAGAAAAACATTGCTTGAATAAACCCTAATTATGCATAAATATGGCTAACTTAGGCACGCGAAATACTTATCCATATCATTTTTCAGTGTGTCATTTGAGTTCATGCTCAGCACTAACTGGCCATTTGGACGAATCAATCTTCCCGCGTAACTCAACAACCACCAGCTAAAGCTGGTGGGTTAGCATTACGGGCTGAAAGTCCGGATACGGGTCAACGAACTCTCGAGACACCCACACCTACACTTGAACCCAACAAAAAAATACTGTGCATTACACCAGCAAATAGCAACTCAAGGAATGAGCCATGCCCCGCCCAAGGAAGCAACAAATCTCCCCATTTTTTCAGACACCCACACCAACACTTGCACCCAACAAAATATCACTGTGCATTAACACAGACATCAGCTTCTGAAGGAATGAGACATGCTGCGCCCAGAGCAGCAACAAACCTCCCTATGAAGCCACGCCCTACTTACATTATACCTCTCGCTGCGTACGCCGAGCATTCCTGTGTGGGTTTGATGCACAAACCCAAAACGGCCCAGTACCTTCAGCTAACTATTGTGACGCGCTGAGTAAAACTGTTGGTTTTTTAAGCTACAACAGCAAACCTATGCGCCCATTCTGTAGTCACCAGGAATAAAAAGGCTTAGAGATCCCTCACCAGACACAATTCAACACTCATGAGCTCAGGGGCAAAACTAGTGTTTTTACGTAGCCAGATAGGCAGAAGGTAGGCGTTACGGGCCATGCAGCGCTACAGAGCGTGCGCATAAAGGTAGTGGCTTCAATGATCAGACTTTCACGAGAGCAATAAAAAAGGCCCGTCCATAGGGACGAGCCTTTTTCTATTTGGCGGTGGGCTAGGGATTCGAACCCCAGGAGCTATTACACTCAACGGTTTTCAAGACCGCCGCTTTCGACCACTCAGCCAGCCCACCGGAAGGGGCCGAATTATACATATGATTCCGCTTCTCGCAAGTGCTTGAGCAAAAAATTGCTGAATTAAGTCAAAGGCTTAGCGTTGCCGGGTGTAATGAGCCTGAACCTTCTACACTTAGCCCTCACAGTTCTTCTTCTAATATTCGCCAAACCGTTTCCAGTATGATGGGCTGTGCCTCGGCCGTTGGGTGTAAACGATCAGCCTGCATCAGCGCATTGTTGCCGGCTACGCCCTCCAGTAGAAAAGGCACGAGGGGCAATTGATATTTTTCCGCGAGTTGTGCGTATTGGTTATAGAAGGGGGCGGTGTAGCGTTTACCGTAGTTTGGCGGAAGCTGTATGCCTACCATTACAACTCGAATGCCGCGCGCCAGACAAAGTTCTATCAAGTGCTTAAGGTTGGCGCTTATATAGCTAACAGGCTTGCCCTGCAGACCATCGTTGGCGCCCATCTCTAATATAACCAGAGCCGGCTTATGAAGGTCTAAAAGCGATGGCAGGCGCTGTAGGGCCGCCGCACTGGTGGCGCCGCCCACCGATGCGTTAATTGCCTGATAGCCACTTTCACGCTCTTGTAGGCGTTTTGCCAACAGGGCAACCCAGCCCTGCTCTTCTGCTAGGTTGTAGGCGGCGCTCAGGCTGTCACCTACTACAAGGAGCTTTTTGTAGGGTTCAATGGCTGCATGGGCGCTAGCGCTGTATAGCGGCACAAGTATGGTTACGCACAAAATCACTCGATACAGAGTCGTTCTCATTTTAAGTAGGTAGTACATGATTAAAACCGTAAACCTCCACCAAAGAGTACCCGTTTTTGATGGGCACTTAGATATTCTTAAAGGTATAAACCTGGAAATCGCATCGGGCCAATCGGTAGCCATAATAGGCGCCTCTGGCTCCGGCAAGTCCACTCTGCTGGGTATGCTCGCAGGTTTAGATGTTCCCTCGGAAGGGCAAGTGTATTTAGACAATACCGAAATCACCAGCCTTGATGAAGAAGCCCGAGCACTGGTTCGCGCTCGGCTGGTTTCGTTTGTCTTCCAAAACTTCCAATTGTTGGGCAGCCTTACCGCCCTGGAAAATGTGATGCTGCCGCTGGAAGTAGCCAACCGCGCCAATATCGAACGACAAGCCAAGGATTATCTTGCACGGGTTGGGTTGTCTGAACGTGAACGTCACTACCCCAGGCAACTTTCTGGGGGTGAGCAACAGCGGGTTGCGCTGGCTCGCGCCTTTGCTTCAGAAGCACCCATTTTATTTGCCGATGAACCCACCGGAAACTTGGATTCAGACACCGGCCACACCATTGCAGACCTGCTGTTCGACATGAACCGTGAAGCCGGTACAACGCTAATTTTGGTAACCCACGATCAAACGCTCGCCACGCGCTGCGAACAACAATTCCGTATGGATGCCGGACGGCTCGACACTCAAGCTGTAAACCCCGCTGGAGCTCACGAATAATGAAATCCACCCTGCTGCTTCTGTGGCGAGACCTGCGTAGTGGAGAGCTGAGCATTTTGGTATTTTCACTACTGCTAGCCACCGCAACCGTTACGAGTATTAGTTTATTCACCAGCCGAATTCAAAATTCTATTCTCGACGAAGCAACTCAATTTCTCGCCGCCGATGTGCAAATTCGCAGTACCGTGCCACAACACAATCACTGGGAAGAACTAGCCGCCACGCACAATTTGCGCACAGCCAAGCTAATTTCGTTTCGAGCAATGGCTTTTACCGAGCAAGGTATGCAATTGGTGGCCGTTAAAGCCGCGACTGAAGAGTACCCCTTAAAAGGCGCCGTTACCCTTGCGAAACAACCCTTTGGCAAGGGCGAAAAGCATCAGCGTGGCCCAGCACAAGGCGAAGTGTGGCTTGCTTCACGCCTGTTTGCCGCTTTGCATATTTCCCCTGGCGACACAATCAGTATTGGCGACAAAGCGTTTATCGCTTCGCGTGCCTTGATCAAGGAGCCCGATAGCCCGCAATCATTTTTTGGTGTTGCCCCTCGGGCAATCATTAATCTTGCCGATGTAGAAGCCACTGGTGCGGTGCAAACGGGTAGCCGAGTGAACTATTCGTTACTGCTCGCCGGTACTAGCGAGCATATACAAGCGTTCAAAGATGTGGTGGAACCGCAACTGGGGCACCACAATCGCTGGGTGGGCGTTAAACAGGGTAATCGCAATATCGGTGATGCACTAGAACGCGCCGAAAAGTTTTTGCTACTCGCCGGTAGCCTAAGTGTTTTGTTAAGCGGCGTGGCCATAGCACTTGCGGCCCGTCGCTATGCCATTCGCCAATCTACATCCGTTGCTTTGTTAAAAACATTTGGCCAAACGCCTAGCGCAATTTCACGCCGCTATATTTCTATTCTGCTCATTTTAGGCATTAGCAGTGTGTTCCTGGGCAGTATTACAGGCTGGTTATTGCATAATTTAATTCTGCAAATATTAGGCTCACTCTTACCTCGGGAGCTTTCTCAGGCCTCTACCGATGCTTTTGCTACGGGTGCAATCTCAGGGTTTGTTACCCTTTTTGCCTTTGCGGCCCCGCCTCTACTCTCGCTGCGTAATGTTCCCCCCGCCGCCGTGCTGCGACAAGGTGCTGCAAACGGTATTATTAGCCCTCGTATTGCTGCCGCCATTGGGTTTGTCTGTGTTGTTGCACTTATTTTTGGCTACAGCGAGAGCGTTCTCATTACCGCCGTATTAGCCGCGGGCGGTATCGTTACTCTTGCCGGAGGCGGCGTACTGGCGTGGGGAATTCTCGCTCTGGGTAAATTGGTCAGTAACAAGCTTGGCAACGCCTGGCGGCTTGGCTTATCCAATTTGAAACGCCACCAGGGCTTTAACGCGGTCCAAATTGTTATTTTCTCTACGTTAATAATGCTGCTGCTAATTTTGATCGACACGCGTACTAGCTTAATCGGTACTTGGCAAAAACAATTACCGGAAAATACACCCAACCACTTTTTGTTTAACATTTTTAACGAAGAAAAGCCGAAAGTAGAAGCGCTTCTCGCCGAGTCTAACTTTGTCCACAGCCCGTTTTACCCCATGATGCGCGGCCGACTTATCATGGTAAACGCAGAGTCCGTTAAGCCTCGCGTAGAAGCCACCAGCTCGCAAATGAACTACCAAAGAGAGCTAAATCTTACTTGGGCCACGGCTCTAGGCAAAGACAATAGCCTAGTAAAAGGTGACTGGCATGGAGATGACGAGAGTCTATTAACCGTGTCGGCCGAGGCAGAGTACGCCAACGGTATTCAACTGGCTGTTGGCGACACACTAACCTTTAGTGTTGCCGGTCAGGAAGTTACCGCAATACTGGGTAGTATCCGTTCAGTGCAGTGGGATTCCATGAACCCCAATTTTTTTATGATTTTTAATCAGCCTCTACTCGACAACACCGCCACAAACTGGTTAACCAGTGTTTATCTCCCCGCAGGCCAAAAAACCTTTCTTAACCAATTGGCGAGAGATTTTCCAACCACGTCTATCATTGAGCTCGACCAGATGATTACGCAGATGCAGAGTATTATCCACCAAGTATCTCTGGCGGTGGAATTTATTCTTGTGCTGGTGCTCGCCGCAGGCATACTGGTGTTAATTACCAGTATTCAAGCAACACTGGACATTCGCTTTCAGGAAAGCGCAATTTTAAGAACCCTTGGCGCCAGAAGGCGATTTGTAAACCAAGTACTTATTATTGAATTTTGTAGCCTTGGCTGTATGGCGGGTTTGCTGGGCACCCTTGGTGCACAAATTTCACTCTATTTTATACAAACACAGGTGTTTAAACTGGACTTTACCGCCAACCCATTGATAATACTCAGCGGCCCTGCTGGCGGCGCCATCCTCATTGGTTTAATCGGCTGGCTGTCGGCCAGAAAAGTTACCCTAAGACCACCACTCACAATTTTACGCGCGCTAGAATGACAGAACAGTTAACAGGGAACACCTTAAAAACCAAGCTTAACTTGGAAACGGCGACCATTGCTTGGCGAGACCTGCAACGTTTTTTTGCCGCCGGTAACGCAATAATGGTCGCCCCAGAGCTGGATCTCATCAACGTCGCCATGGCGATAAGTGAAGACAAAGCCACAGAGTTAAAAACCTGGCTCGACGAAGCTAAAGTGCAACCGGTTCCCGACCCACAGGCTCTGCAATGGTATGAAAACGATACCCCTGTTTGGGCCGTGGTTATATCACCCTGGGTATTAGTGCAGGTAAAGTAGCTTGCCTTACCTTATCTGGGCGTAGCGCTTTGCTACATGTCAATCAAGGTGTAAATCCGAAACACCAACGCTACCGAAGCGGCTACAATAGTGTTACCCAAAAGGTATTAAGGTAAACATCTCCGTTGAACAACAACATCGAGGTGGTCCCTCCCCCCCAACCCACTACCCCCAAGACTCGTAAGGAGACAGTATGGCCTCCGCCAATATACGTAGTTTGGCAGCTACGGTTTTACTCTTTGCAGCTATCCTATTCGTTGAACTCTTTGGTATCCCAGGTGCGAATTTAACCCATGCGCAAGAAATTACAGCAGCCATTCTCATTGTTGCCGCTGTATTATGGGTTTCAGAATGGGTTTCCCTGTTTGTCGTTAGCTTTCTTATTCTTGCGCTGGAAATTGTCTGGCTTTTACCGGCGTTTAACGAACTCAGTACAACGCCGATAAAAACTAACGTATTCTTTAGCCCGTTTTTTTCCAATATTATTTTGCTTTTCCTTGGTGGTTTTGTACTCTCAAGCCTGATGCAAAAATACGGGTTGGATATTCGTTTCGCACAAATGATTTTACGGCGTACCAAAGGTCTGCCCTCTATGACCTTGCTGGGCATTATTATTGCGTGTTCTTTTTTGTCGATGTGGATCAGTAATACCGCGACAACAGCCATGATGCTGACAATGGTATTCCCTCTAATCAAAAAGATTCCCGACGAAAATCCCTTTCGTAAAGCCTTAGTTCTGTGTATACCTTTTGCCTGTAATTTAGGCGGTATAGGCACACCCATAGGCACGCCACCCAATGCCATTGCCCTCACCTACCTCACGCAACATGGCTATACCGTAACTTTTGCCAAGTGGATGGCGCTTACCATGCCGTTCATGATTGTATTTCTACTGATACTCTGGCAAATGTTGGTGCGTTTATTCCCCGCCGGTGACTTGCGCTTAGAAGTGCCAGAAAGGCACACCGGTAAATTTGGCGTTAAACACTGGGCGGCGGTTGCCGTTTTCACCATTACCGCCCTTGGCTGGTTTTTCGCCAGTAAACTCGGCCTAGCAACGGGCACCGTGGGGCTATTCCCCGTTATTGTTTGCTTCTGGTTCGGACTTTTAAGCACCAAGGATTTCCGTGATTTACCCTGGGATGTGCTCTACATGGTATCCGGTGGCTTGGCTTTGGGCGTTGCGCTCAATGTAACCGGGCTGGGGGAAGTTTTAATTAGCGCTTTACCCCTCAATGGCTCGCCATTCATTCTGCTACTCATTACCGCCGCCGTTGCCGGCTTGATGTCTACGGTTATGAGTAATACGGCTACTGCTGGCTTGGTTATCCCCCTGGTAATGAACCTGCCCTTCGAAAATGAATTTATCCTTGCCCTTGTGGTAGCTCTGGCGCTAATGTGTTCCATGGCTATGGCACTGCCCGTCAGCACACCGCCGAATGCAATTGCTTTTAGTTCTCGTGCAATTAAAAGTAAAGATATGATTCTAACCGGCGGATTAATTACTATTGCTGGCTATATATGTGTCGCCTTCATTGGCCCTCCCTATTGGGAATTCATAATATCTATAATGGGCGTATAACAATAAAACTAGCGTGTTGGCTCCATAAGCTTTGTGCTTATTTGAGCCAACTGACGATTCCTCGGGGGATTCATTATGGGAGAAATAATGGAAGTTAAAATTCAAAAATGCCAAAATTGTCAGTCCAGAAATTTACGCAATGTTCTCGTTCGCGACGAACTACAAAAAGTTTTTGTGCAGTGTAGAGACTGCGGTGGGCTGGTTGCTCGCTACCTGCTAAGTAAAGGCGGCTATTTTCACGCAGGGCGTGGCTTTGAAAGCTTTCTTCGCTCACTGGAGCGTGATGGCGATATGATGAGTGGCCGCAACATAAATACGAATTTCGAAGATCTAGAGAATCAGATCGACGAGGAGTATAAAGAGCTGACCAACATGATGACCGATATTTACGGCGAAAAACTTCCCTAACCACCGGGCCCCCGGGTTTTGGAGTGCTGGTATGCAAGACGTTGATATTACCGTCATCGGTGGCGGCATAAATGGCGTAAGTGTTGCCGCAGAAGCGGCAAGCCGTGGTTTAAAAACCCTATTGGTTCACACCGGCGACATCGCTTCCAGTGCTTCTGCAGCTCCAGCCACCCTCGCCGGTACACACCTGCAACATCTGTCCGCGCTCGATTACTTTCAATTAAATAGCATGCTCGATGAACTACAGCGCCTAAGAACGCAGGCGCCTCATTTAATTGAGCTACTACCGGTTACCAACATAGCGGGCGAAGCCATAAAGGAAAAAGGTCATAGCCTCGTCGAAAAGTATTTTCAAGGTTTAAGAGATAAGGCTTTTGCCAGTGTTTGCGGTGACAAGCTATCCCCCGCCCCCCAAAGCTTGGCCGCACGCATTAAACCTTCGAGACTCATCCTCGCAAAAGCGCAACAGGCACAAAAATACGGCGCCGAAATACTCACCTACCACAAGGTAATAAACGCCCTACGCAACGAGAATAGCTGGCAACTCGAACTCGAATCGCAACAAGAAAAATCAGAACCCCATAAAACCCTCACCAGTAAGCTCATAATTAATTGCAGCGGCTACTGGGCCAACGAACTATTAGAAGAAGTACTCAAAGTAAAAACACGCTGCCACGCGACCAAAGAGCATCGCACACAATTTTTTTTCAAAAACCCCCTACCAACGGCCAACAACCTTTACCCGCAAAATTTTGTACTGAAGCTTCAGGGCGAAAGCCGCCATGCCTATTATGTCTATGCCATCGACGACCAAGTGCTCGCATTTGGGCCGCGAAAATGCGACCAGCAAGGTTACGAAGAATGCATAGACCTGATGCAGGATTTTATCGATACCTGGAATAACAACGCACTTAAAAATGGATTGGAAACTCGACTAACACGCGATCATTTTATTCACAAACGCAAAGCAAAACTTGCGCTGATTGCTGACCCCTGCTCAACCAACGATTCACCCATGACAGCCCCACTACTGGACCTAGACAACCCTGGAAAAAAAGGCGTTTTACTCAATATATTTGGCGTAGACCCGGCGCTACACCGCAAGGTCGCGCAACAAGCCTTAGATGTTTTGCAGCCATTCACAAAGAAACGCAGGCATGCGCGTTTTACCGATGAAATACTGCCAGGGGGCGATATTACACAAGCCAGCCTTGCTGAATTTATTGAGGCGTTATGCGATGAATTCAGTCAACTTCCTCGCGCACTACTGCATAGGTTGGCCCATAACTACGGCAACTTAACCTATGTTGTATTGGGGCACTGTAAAAGCGTCAATTTACTGGGCAAGCATTTCGGGCACCACCTTTATGAACGTGAAGTACGCTACTTAATGGATATGGAGTGGGCGATTAATGCGGATGATATTGTGTGGAGACGTACGCTACTGGGTATCGAATTCAATCCAGCCGAAATTGAAGCTCTAAACGCTTGGATGCAGGCCAACCAATCCGTTTAAATTCCCTCCGCTATGCCGTGACGCTAGTTACAACTTGTCGGCCCGATTGCTTCTATTATTAAAACTATTCAAGCTTTTCATAATAATTAACTTATAATTTCCCCGCTGTTATCCACTCCAAATCCCCCTTCATTTGACAAGGAAATATCATGACACTGGACATCGAGGCTCTGCTTAAGCAAGCCCCCGAATTGATTGTTACCTATGGAATAAAGATCGTTCTCGCAATTGTTATTTATATTGTGGGTAAATGGCTGGCAGGGCTCTTATCTAAGCTACTTGAAAAAGGCATGAACGCCCGTAATATCGACCCAACCATTTGCAATTTTACAAAAAATATCACTTATTACGTACTCGTCGCACTCGTTTTTATCACCGTACTTGGGCAAATTGGCGTCCAAACAGCCTCTTTCGTCGCGGTTGTAGGTGCTGCGGGCTTAGCGGTTGGCCTAGCGCTTCAAGGGTCTCTAGCCAATTTTGCAGCGGGTGTTTTACTGGTGTTGTTTCGTCCGTTAAAAATTGGCGACTACGTGGAAGCTGGCGGCACCTCTGGCACGGTAAAAGAAATATCCATTTTCTGCACCATAATGACCACCCCCGACAACAAAACCGTCATCGTGCCCAACTCCGGCATCATGGGCGGCAATATTATCAACTACTCCACCCAGGAAAAGCGCCGGGTCGATTTTATTGTCGGCGTCGCCTACTCAGCAAACCTCGATACTGTGCGTAAAGAGCTTCAAGCCATTGCCAGCGAAGATGAACGCATTCTTCAGGATCACGATGTAACGATTGGCGTGGCTGCATTAGCCGATTCCTCCGTTAATTTCGCTTTCCGCGTATGGGTTAACAGCGCCAACTACTGGGGCGTTTTCTTCGAAACCAATGAGAAGATCAAGAAGCGCTTCGACGCTCAAGGCATTCAAATACCCTTCCCGCAAATGGACATTCATATCGCAAAAGAATAAATTCCTCGCGCGCCCGGTTTAGCCGCCTGTTTTGGTGGCTAAACCGTATCCAAGACCACCCTCCAAGCTTTATTTTTGACACAAATTCCGATTTCTAACACCTCTGCCCATTGACTCAAGTCAACAAGCTGCGATTAAATACGCGCTTCAATAGCGGCACCTTAAAAACCACAACATATTGGGATCGGGAATGACCAATACCACTACAAATAGTTCTTTGAGCACATCAATCAACAATGAAAAACACGCCAAACCCAAGCTGCAAGCGGCCTCGGCAGACATATGGGACAAGAAATATCGACTAAAAGACGCACACGGAACACCCGTCGATAACGATATTAAGGGCACCTACGCACGGGTGGCCAAAGCGCTGGCAGAACAAGAGCCAAAGCGCAAAAAATACTGGGAAGAACAGTTTCTCTGGGCCTTGGAAAACGGCGCAATTCCAGCCGGGCGTATCATCTCCAACGCTGGCGCCAGCCAATACAAACCGGCCACCTCCACCATCAACTGTACGGTGTCCGGCACCATTCAGGATTCCATGCAGGGCATCTTGCAAAAGAACCTAGAAGCAGGCCTAACACTGAAGGCTGGCTGCGGCATTGGATACGAATTTTCTACCCTACGCCCTAAGGGCGCGTACGTTTCCGGCGCTGGTGCATACACCTCCGGCCCGCTGTCGTTTATGGATATATTCGACAAAATGTGCTTTACCGTATCCTCCGCAGGCGGGCGCCGCGGCGCGCAAATGGCCACGTTCGATGTTCATCACCCCGATGTTCAGGATTTTGTTAAGGCCAAGCGCGAAGACGGCAAGTTGCGTCAGTTCAACTTAAGTCTGCTGATAACCGACGACTTCATCACGGCGGTTAAAGAAGACACCCTGTGGCCACTGTCATTCCCTATGTCCGACAAAGACATGGAGCACATGCCCATCGATTTGAACGACGCCGAGCAGGTGCACTGGCGACGAGTGTCCAATGCAGAAAATTACATTACCAATGACGAAGGCCTAACCGCCTGTCGCATCTACCGAAAAATACCCGCGAGTCGCCTGTGGAACCAGATTATGAGTTCCACCTACGATTATGCCGAGCCCGGCTTTATTCTTATCGACAAGGTCAATCACCAGAATAACAACTGGTTTTGTGAAAACATTCGCGCCACAAACCCCTGCGGTGAGCAACCTCTGCCCGCCTACGGCAGCTGTTTGCTCGGCTCGGTAAACCTCACGCTTTTTGTCGAAAACCCGTTTACCGAAGACGCTCGCTTCGACTGGGACCGTTACCGTAAAGTGGTCGCCACGTTCACTCGCATGTTAGATAACGTCGTAGAAATTAATGGCCTCGCACTCGAACAGCAACAGGCTGAAATTAAGAGTAAGCGTCGCCACGGCATGGGTTTCCTTGGCCTTGGTTCCACTTTAGCCCTACTGGGTATTTCTTATGGTAGCTCCGCGTCTATTGCGTTCACCGAGCAAGTTAGCCGTGAATTAGCGATAACGGGCTGGCAGCAAGGTGTTGAACTGGCCAAAGAAAAAGGTATGGCACCAAAACTAGCCGAAGAAATTGAAGTAACCGAAGCCATGCTGCAGCAACGACCAGAAATGGTAAAAGACGGTATTAAAGCGGGTGATAAGGTTACAGGGCGTATTTTGCTCAGCCGCTATAGCAAGTACATGCAAAACCTAGGAGAAGAAGCGCCAGAGTTGATCAACGAGATCGCTGAACACGGCAGCCGCTTCACGCATCATTCGTCCATTGCGCCCACAGGCACTATATCGCTGTCTTTGGCCAATAACGCGAGTAACGGTATCGAACCCAGTTTTGCCCACCACTATGCGCGCAATGTTATTCGCGAGGGCCGTAAAACCAAGGAAAAAGTGGATGTGTTTTCCTACGAGCTGCTGGCCTATCGCCACCTTGTCGATACCGACGCAACGCCAACCAACCTTCCCGACTACTTTGTCAGTGCCGACAGCGTTACGCCACAGCAGCACGTAGACGTTCAGGCAGCCGCGCAAAAGTGGGTAGATTCCTCCATATCCAAAACCATCAATGTACCTACCAACATAGCTTACGACGCGTTCAAGGATATTTACCTGTACGCCTACGAAAAAGGCTTAAAGGGCTGTACCACCTTCCGCTTTAACCCCGAAGCCTTCCAAGGCGTTCTGGTAAAAGAAGAAGACCTAGCCAACACCACCTACTGCTTTGAGCTGGAAGACGGTACAAAACTGGAATTGAAAGGTAACGAAACAGTCGAATATGACGGCGAACAGCATAGCGCCGCCAACCTGTACGACGCCCTTAAAGAAGGCTATTACGGAAAATTCTAATGAGCACAAACACAGTCACAATCGAGAAAAAAATTACCGGCTACTCTATTCAAAAGGAAAAGGCCGAAACCGAAGTGCAAACAGAGCCCACAGAACCTGCAATCGAGCATATGCACGAGAACGTAGGTCGCCCAGAAATACTGCTGGGCTCCACCTACAAAATCAAAACCCCGCTGTCGGACCATGCGCTGTATATCACCATAAACGACATTATCCTTAACCCCGACACCAACCATGAAGTGCGTAGACCCTTTGAGATATTCATTAACTCAAAAAATATGGATCACTTTCAGTGGGTTGTGGCACTTACCCGCGTCATTTCAGCGGTTTTCCGCAAAGGCGGCGATGTTACCTTCCTTGCGGAGGAACTTATGGCGGTGTTTGACCCAAAAGGCGGTTACTTCAAATCGGGCGGGCGCTTTATGCCTTCACTGGTTGCAGAAATTGGCGACGCCATTCAAACCCACATGAAAACTATCGGCTTAGTGAAAACCGAAGAGCTTTCTGGGATACAAAAACAGATTCTGGCGGAAAAACACGCCGAATACGAAGCAGAACGCGGAAAGAAGTCTGTCGAGGGCGAGTTTCCTGAAAGTGCGCAGCTGTGTATGAAGTGTTATACCAAAGCCATGATTCTTATGGATGGCTGTATGACCTGCCTAAGCTGTGGCAGTTCCAAGTGTGGTTAAGCGCTAAGAACGGTTAAGCCATAAGAAGATTAAACCACAGCCTCGCTTCGGGTTTAAATTTCATGCATTAGCCCCAATCTATAGCGTTAGAACAGGGAACCCAAAACAATTTCTGGTGCCTAAACACCTGAACTTTAAAGGGTTTTCTGCCCCTGCAGGCACTCATGAAATGTCTAAATTACTATAGACAGACCCTAATGGGGCTTTGTATCATGAACCGAAAATAACCTCACTCGGAGTTGGATAATGCAAGAACTTTACACACAATCCTCGGCTGGTATTTCCTCACTGGAAGTCAGTAAGGTTTTGCGTAATACCTATGCACTGTTGGCTATGACCGTAGCCTTTAGCGCCGTTACCGCCGCTATATCCATGGCCATTAACTTTCCTTACATGGGCCTTTGGATGTTGCTCCCCTATATGGGGCTGCTCTATGCCGTTGAAAAAACTAAAAATGGCCCAGCCGGGCTTTTTTGGGTGTTTGCCCTCACCGGTTACATGGGTCTTACCCTTGGCCCCATGCTCAGTTTTTCCATCGGTATGTCTGGCTATGAGCCACTCATTATGGCCTTAGGCGGCACCGCGTTAATTTTCTTTGGTCTGTCTGGCTATGTGCTAGTTACCCGCAAAGATATGAGCTTTTTAACCGGCTTTATCATGACCGGTTTTATCGTGGCCTTCATCGCTATGCTGGCAGCGGCCTTCCTGAACATCAGCGGCCTCTCACTGGCCGTTAGCTGTATGTTCCTAGTGCTGTCTTCACTGCTGATTATGTGGCAAACCAGCGGCATTATTCACGGCGGCGAAACCAACTACATCTCTGCAACCGTTACGCTTTATGTCAGCCTTTACAATATTTTCACCATATTGTTGAGTTTCTTGACCGGTCGCGACTAATTATTTGTACCCTACTAATTAACGGCTCCGCTCTTGCGGGGCCGTTTTTGTTTAAGCCCTGTGTGCCCTAATCAGTGAAATATTTAATCGTTGTTAACGCCCCCCCCGGCTCGGTTTCATCCGCGCAAGCGCTGGCCTTCGCCAACGCACTGCTGAACAAACAACACACTATCGAAACGTTGTTCTTTGTTGATGAGGGCGTAAAAAATGCTGAGGATCATCCGTGGGCACAATTTTTAAGGGAACGCCAATTAACGGCAACGATTTGCGTAAACTCTGTTGAAGCATACCTTCCCGATTATTCCAGCAACGCCCATAACCCCTTTCAAATTGCAGGTATGGCGCAACTGGCAGCGGCATTGGCTAGCTGCGATCGCACGCTAACCTTTGGCTCACGAACAGACCAGGGTGCCGCCACATGAACAATACCCTTATCACCCTAAGCCCAAAAACCAGCAAGCATCAAATTCAGGCGGCCTTTGATGCTGCAACCACCCTTCTTATTTTTGATCAAAACGTTCAGCTTTTTATACTCGCAGATTCAAACGCGGCGAGTAGCGAGGCGTTTGTGAAAACAATTGAACCAATACTGCAGAAATTCTGCCAAAATTTCGATTCCGTGAACATCTTTTGCGTAAGCCGTAATCCAGTTGGTCTGCTAAAAACGATTCCCTGTAATAATGAACAATGGAACAACCACCTGCATGCGGCCAGTGCCGTATTAAATTTTTAGGGCTCCCCCCAACCATGCTTCACCTGCTAAATTTTGAACAATGCCTACCGACAAGTGAGCAACTCGTTCTGCTGGTAAATAGTATTTCGGTAGACACCGATACCGTTGTTTTTATGAATACCCCCAAAAACAACAGCGCTAACGCCTCCATAGAAGCCATTATTACCACCGGATGCGATTTTTACAGCCTGCGCGAACTGTCAGATGTCTCCTTGCCTATACCCACTATAACAATGGACGATCTGGTCAATTTAACCGAAACCCATAACCCTATTAATAGCTGGTACTAACGTAATGCAACCGAGCGATTCAGACAATACGAGCGCCTACCAAATACAGCTCAACGAAAAAACAGAAAAAACAACCTTAGAATTTGCAGAGTATTCAGCACCAGAACTTGAGGTTTTCCCCTCCCCGCCTTCGCATTTTCGCATGCGGGCCGAATTCAAAATGTGGTACGACAAAGAAACAGAGCGTGTCAGCTATGCCATGCACCAACCCGGTATAGCGAACAAACACTTTACCATTAATGATTTCCCCATCGGCTCTACCACCATTAACGCACTTATGCCGCAGCTGCTTGATAGGCTAAATACTAATGAAATATTGAAACGAAAGTTATTCCAGGGTGAGTTTTTAACTTCCACAACCGGGGAGGCGCTGATATCACTGATCTACCACAAGCCTCTCGACAACACCTGGGAAAAAGAAGCCGAGCAATTAGCCTCTCAACTTAAGTGCAGCGTGATAGGGCGTAGCCGAAAACAAAAAACGGTTATTGGTTCGGATTCGGTCACAGAAACCTTTACCGTAGATGGCCAAGCGTATCGATATCAACAGGTAGAAAATAGCTTTACGCAGCCCAATGCTGTCGTATGCCAGCAGATGCTAAATTGGGCCGTTGATGCTGTACAGGGTATTGGAGGAGACTTACTAGAACTGTATTGCGGTAATGGAAACTTCACCCTGCCGTTATCGAAAAAATTTGACAAGGTATTAGCCACAGAGATTTCGAAAACGTCTGTAAAATCGGCGCTGTACAATATGGCGGAAAATCAGTGCCACAATATAACGGTTGTACGCATGTCGAGCGAAGAGTTCACCCAGGCGCTTAATAAAGAACGCCCGTTTCGCAGGCTTAAAGATGTCGACTTAGACAGCTACGCATTCTCGACCATTTTCGTAGACCCCCCAAGAGCTGGGCTCGACCCCGCAACAGAAGCCCTAGCGGCTCGATTCGATAATATTCTCTACATTTCCTGTAACCCAGAGACACTCAAACAGAACGTCGCGGCATTGAATAATACCCACCGCATCTGCAAGTTGGCATTGTTCGACCAATTCCCCTATACCGAACATCGAGAATGCGGGGTACTACTGCAGAAAAGATAAAGGTTTACACGCTACAGCGTAAGAATATGGTCTCGGTAGCGCTGCTGTCGCTCTAAGTAAGTCTTCGCCGAAGAAACAATAAAATCGCGATACTGACGTTCCTGTTCGAGGCGTTCGCGATCAAAATTCAATTTCTTTTTCGTTGGTAGTGCTTTCCATTCGGCCAAAATGGGGATATGTGAAGTTGCCTGAGCCAACTTATAGAAAGACGCATAGCGCTGCTTTTCGTCGTCGGGCAATTGCAGGCTTTCCATCAAAACGCAGGTTCTTATGCAGGCTTCCGTGAGCGTGACCTGATCCTCTAACGTGGCCCGCAATAACACCTCAATGCTGTTGAGATTTTTCTCCCGATCAACCCGTAATTCTTTTTTTTGTACAGCGCGTTGCTTATCTCGCTGTACATTTCGCAGGTAAAGCTTCCAGTGTAAGTAGCCCGCAATACCCGCCAGCAGTAAAATGACAAAAACGGCTGTACTTATTAAATAACTCAACACAATTAACCCTTTTCCGTAGAGTGATCGTTCGTGGGTAGAGCCTCATCGTCCATCGGCTCTAGCGCCTCCAACTTAATTGATTCGGGAATATTACGGCTGGTTTTCGCGCCCAAATCACGAAGGTGCTCGACCCGCCTAACAAGATTCCCCCTGCCGTCACTGAGGCGCTTACGCGTTGTTTCATAGGCCTCCGATGCTTTCTCAAGGAACTTTCCAATATCGTCAATCGAAGCCAGCAACAGCACAAACTGGTCATAGAGCTTACCTGCGCTTTTTGCTATTTCTTCTGCGTTATTGTTTTGTTTTTCATAACGCCACAAGGTTTCCACCGTGCGCAGTGCAACCATTAAACTCGATGGACTCACCAACACAATATTTTTATCGTAGGCTTCTTTAAATAATGCTGGAGCAGCCTGAATAGCGGCAACATACGCGGCCTCAACGGGAACAAAAATAAACACGAAATCGAGTGTGCGCACCCCCTCTAGTTGCTCATACTGTTTTAGCGACAAGCCTTTAATATGCGCGCGCAATGACTCCACATGGCGTTTTAGTGCAAGCTCCCGCTCGGCAACATCTTCCAAACTGCAGAAACGCTCGTAATCCACTAGCGATACCTTCGCATCCACCACTATATCCTTGCCCTCGGGAAGGTGAACGATAACATCGGGCTTGAATCGCTTACCAGCTTCACTTAAATGGGTTTTTTGCGTTTCATATTCACGCCCCTTTTCAAGGCCAGACTGCTCAAGAAGTCGCTCAAGAATTATTTCCCCCCAGCCCCCTTGCGCTTTATTGTCCCCTTTTAGCGCATGCGCTAAATTGTTTGCCTCGCCACTGATTTTCTGTGCTTGCTTTTGCAGTTCGGCAATATGGCCAACCAATTGATTTCTTTCGCTATTCTCTTTGTGATACACATCTTCTACGCGCTTTTTAAAATCCTTTAATTGATCCTTAAAAGGCGTTAGTACATTTTCGATATTCAGCCGACTTGATTCCGAAAATTGCTTTTGCTTACTTTCGAATAACTTATTGGCCGCGAGTTCAAACTCCCCGAACAATTGGCGCTTGGTCTCCTCCAGCAGCAGCTTCTCCCGCGCTTGCTGCAATTGCTGCTCTTCAAGGCGTGTTTCCAATTGAATGCAGCGTGTCTTATACGTTGCAAAAGCCAACAATTCTTTCCGGAGAGCGTCAAGCTGCTGCTGAGCGCCTTCCAGTGCTGTTTCGCGACGTACTGATGTTAGCTCTGTTTGCCGAAGCTGCTCTTCCAACGTGTTCTCCCGCACCAAAGCCTGAGCCTGCAAAGAGCTAATAGCACTCGCCATATTCTGTTGGGCCGTTTTACTGGCCTGGCGTAGCCACATGAAAGCAATTAGCAGGGTAATAAAAGCGGTTAACGCTGATACGGCCAAATAGTGGGCTAAAGGAAGTAACATTAAATCATTCATAGGGTTTTTGTATCACACGTGAAAGCTTTGCTATTATCAGCGAGCAAACACTTCAGGTAAACAAGGTCTGCTTCACACCGTGTCCACATTACCGAAAATACTCGTCTTTGATTCTGGTGCTGGTGGCCTAAGCATTGCGCGGGAGATTACAGCCGTGCTGCCACATTGCGATCTGGTTTATGCGGCCGACAACGCCATGTTTCCCTACGGCGAAATGGAAGATGACCAATTAATCTCACGCGTACTAGAGGTTATGGGGCATTTAATCGAAAAATTTACGCCAGATGTAGCGGTCATTGCCTGTAATACCGCCAGCACCCTGGCACTGGAAGCCCTCAGGGCTCGATTTGGCACCACTTTTGTTGGCGTTGTCCCAGCTATCAAACCCGCGGCAAAAACGTCCTCAACGAGCGTTATCGGGCTTTTAGCAACACCGGCCACCGTCGAGCGTGAATACACCAACAACTTGGTTAAGGATTTTGCAGACCACTGCCTTGTTGTCCGCGTTGGCAGTAGCAAACTGGTTGAATATGCTGAAAATGAAATAGCGGGTAACCCGGCAAGTAACGAAGAACTTGAAGCGGAACTGCAAAAATTACTCACAACAACAAATCAAACCCCAATGGACACCGTGGTACTCGCCTGCACCCACTTCCCCCTGCTTAAAGAGCGGTTCAACAGGTTAAACGGCTGGCGTAATGTGCAATGGGTAGACTCAGGTAGCGCTATAGCCAGAAGAGTTAAATTCCATCTCGAGGAAGCGGGCAAACTGAAACCCGCACAACTGCGCCCCCAGCCCTCGCTAATGCTCTATTTCACCGATACTGATACACACCCCAGCATCGCTAAATGTTACCAACAACATCTAATAGCCGATAATATTTTTGGCACAATATCAGCACACACCGGGGCGGTTAAAAACTAAAAAACCCCGGAAAGCTTACGCCCCCGGGGTTTTCATTTACCTAGAATCCCTACGTGGGGTTCAGATCAATGTACTTTGATGCTAGAACTACCAATAACATTCTCTTGGTAAGCCGAACCTTCAAACCGACTGTTCTCACGACCTAACTGAGTTGATAAGCCCACCAGCTGCTGCGATTCCATTTCGCTAACTTCACCTGGCTTGCTCGAGGTAATCCCAATAAGCCGATAACTACCATCGGAGTTTTTATTGGTTTCGAAGGTTACAGCACTGTCAGCTAAAGCCGTTGCAAAAACTTTTTGGCGTGTTTGCGGATCGGAAACGGGTGCAGACCTTGAAGCATTCTCGTGGAATGTATAGGTGTATCCAAACTCACCGGCCAACGTTTCAGCCGTTGCCCCACCTTCGACAGCGGCGATAAATCCATCGGCCTTACTTTTAAGAACCTGCTCTACCGCTTTTTCTGTAAGTGTGCCGTTGATCTGCTCGCGAACTTCCGCCAGCGCCTTGAAACGCTCAGGTTGATGCTCTTTCACTCGCAAAACAATGGCTCGGTTAGCTGCCAGCTCGATAACACGGCTGTTATGTCCATCCACCAACACTTCTGGATCAAAAGCCGCATTTCGAATTTGTACATTGGTAGCGATTTCGGTACCGCGTACACGTTCAAACAGTGGGCTAGCTTGTACCGTTAAACCCAACTCAGCAGCTGCACTGTCCAAGTTATCAGAGTCATAGGTAAGCTCTTCTAATAACTCCAAGTTGGCCGTAAAAATCTCTTCAGCTTTCCCGCGCTTCAGGCTAATTTCGATTGCACTTTTACGGTCTTCTAACGAAGGTGCTGCACGTACGCGCTTGTCCAGAACTTTAATGAAATGCACCCCAGAGTCACTTTTAACCGGCGACGAAATACCACCCGTTTCCAGCGCTAGCACTGTATTTTGAAACTCTTCGGGGAAAACACCGTCGAGCATCACACCTAGTGCACCGCCGTTGCTCTTACTACCGGCATCATCTGAATAGGATTTCGCCAATTCGGCAAAATCTTCACCTGCGTTTAATTTTTCTTGCACTTCAGTAATTCGAGACGCTGAGTCATCACCCTCATTGATTAAAATATGGGCGATATCAAATTCCGGAGTAGCATCAAACGCTGCTAATTCCAGCTGATATTGAACCTCAACCTCTTCGGCAGAAACCTTTATACCTTGCGAAAGTTTACTTACCGAGAGTTCTATATAGTTAACCGACAATTTCTCCGGCTCAAGAAATTCAGATTGGTTATCTTGGTAGTAACCCTGAACGTCTTCATCGCTTACGCTAACAGCGTCTGCGATTCCATCTGCTGGCACATCAACCGTAAAAAACGAGCGCTGCTCATTGATAATGGCAACCAAACTCGACTTTTCCATTTCAGTAATGAAAGAAGACGACTCTATTCCCGCATTAAGCTGACTGAGCACCATATTTTCGGCCATCTCCTGCTTGTACATAGCCGGTGATGAACCAATTCGCGCTAGCAAACTGCGATACAGTTGTGCATCGAATTTACCGTCTGTATGAAAATCCTGTTGCGCAACAATCAATGCGTTAACAGTACTTTCCGAGATAGCCATTCCGCCCTTCTCGTTAGACGACAACATAGCTTCTTTCTTGGTGAGCCTATCGAGAACAGGCTGACGCAGATTCTCCTCTTTCAAGTAGTCTGCAGATGGGTCTACCCCCTGCTGGCCCAGCAAACGCTGACGCTGCAAGTAAACCTCTCGCTCAAGCTCCTGACGCGTAATAGTTCTACCTTCCACGCTAGCGGCGTCTGTTCCTGCTACAGAACCTAACCACGAGCTGCCAACACCGGTAATGACCATTGGTAATACAAAAAACAAGACAACAACCGACGCAACGACTGTTCCCTTTAAGTTATCTCTTAACCCCTGAAGCATAATGAACCCCAAAAATTCCTGTGTATCCTGATACGAAAAAAGGCGCCCGTTAACTGCGCCTTTTATTTCATTGATATCTCGTGCTTAACGATTCTTTATTATAATTATTCTGCCAATACCGAAAATCTCGATCAGTGAATAACAGTTAAATTTGACTTCCGACCCAACCAATAAATTAATTTCGGCTACTCTGAGGAGGAGTTCGATATCGTTAAAGCTAATGAACCAACCAATATTCAGAGACAGTAGAATACCGGCCAGTGATTACCCGCTTAGTTGACGGCGTCCTTCAACGCTTTGCCAGCTTTAAAGCTTGGGATCTTCGCGGCTGCAATCTCAATAGGCGCACCTGTTTGAGGATTGCGACCGGTACGAGCGGCTCGTTCTTTTACCAAAAACGTACCAAACCCAACTAATGCAACCTGGTCACCTTCTTTGAGGGCACTAGCGATTGATTCAGTTACGGCATCGAGAGCTCGACCGGCTGCTGCTTTAGAAATATCTGCGGAAGCTGCAATGGCTTCAACCAACTCTGACTTATTCACTTTAATCCCCTCTTTTTATTGGATTAGTCAAATAGACACTAAAAGACTTTACTTTTGCGCACCCCAATCGAAATGATTGGTTGTCCGCCATATTGCACCGTGCAACGACGACACCGCAAAGAATTGCGATTTATACCAACTGGCCGTATACCGGTCAAGAATGAAATACATTATTTAGCTGAGATGCGCATATCTGGCTGTATTTCGATCAACCTAGGGGATATAACGGCCTCAGCCTAA
This sequence comes from Teredinibacter franksiae, assembly GCF_014218805.1. Lineage (NCBI taxonomy): Bacteria > Pseudomonadati > Pseudomonadota > Gammaproteobacteria > Cellvibrionales > Cellvibrionaceae > Teredinibacter > Teredinibacter franksiae. Next base: position 358,228 of record NZ_JACJUV010000001.1, read on the forward strand.
TTTTAAACACTCACAGTCCTGAGCTTTATACCGAGACCTTAAGCACAGTAACGATAAAAACCGAATTTAGTGGGTACTGATTCGATTCCCCTCCCCACCTCTACTTTTCGCCTGCGCCTGCGCCTCCAGCTCCTCGTACTCTTCATCGCTATATGGCTTGGGCGTATACTGTAATGCAACCTGAAGTACTTGATCTATCCATTTTACAGGTTTAATAACCAGATCTTCTTTGATGTTATCGGGAATTTCACGTAAATCTGCCTCATTTCCATGTGGAATAATCACTGTTTTGATGCCGCCTCGATGAGCAGCTAACAGCTTTTCCTTCAATCCGCCAATTTTAAGCACTTCGCCACGCAGGGTGATTTCGCCGGTCATTGCGACATCGGCCTGCACGGGTATGTCGGTGAACACGGAAACAAGCGCCGTGCACATAGCAATACCCGCGCTGGGGCCATCTTTAGGCGTAGCGCCTTCTGGCACGTGGATATGCAAATCCCTATTTTCATGAAAATCGGGCTTTATACCCAAAAATTGAGCTCTAGAGCGTACAACGGTCATCGCGGCCTGAATAGACTCCTGCATAACATCACCTAGGGAGCCCGTCTTTACCATTCGGCCCTTACCTTTGACGGCTGAGGCTTCAATGGTAAGCAATTCTCCGCCCACCTGAGTCCAGGCCAAACCGGTTACCTGTCCGATCTGATCCTCGCTTTCGGCCTTACCGTAGTCCGATTTGCGAACACCCAGATACTCTTCAAGTTTGTCCGGCTCAATATGAATGTTTTCGTTGGCCTTTGACTTCACATTTGCAGTAACAACTTTTCTGCAAATTTTTGCAATCTCCCGATCGAGACCACGAACACCAGCTTCCCTTGTGTAATAGCGAATCACATCCAGCATCGTTTCGTCAGCAACGGATATCTCGGCTGGCTTTAAACCGTTATTTTTTATTTGCTTTGGAATCAAGTATCGACTGGCGATATTAACTTTTTCGTCCTCGGTGTAACCGGGGATGCGAATAACCTCCATACGATCCAATAATGGACCCGGGATATTCATGGTGTTTGAAGTACAAACAAACATAACATCCGAGAGATCGTAGTCAACTTCCAAGTAATGGTCATTGAACGAATTATTCTGTTCTGGATCAAGCACTTCCAGCAGCGCCGACGCTGGGTCACCCCGGTGATCCATGCCCATTTTGTCGATTTCATCGAGTAAAAAAAGTGGGTTTTTAACGCCGACTTTCGACATTTTTTGCACGAGTTTACCCGGCATAGAACCAATATAAGTTCGGCGATGACCACGAATTTCGGCCTCGTCTCGCACGCCTCCCAAGGCCATACGAACAAATTTACGATTAGTGGCGCGAGCAATAGATTCGCCCAGCGAAGTCTTACCAACGCCAGGAGGACCAACCAAGCAGAGAATGGGCCCCTTAACCTTCTTTACTCGCTGTTGAACCGCTAAGTATTCGAGAATTCGCTCTTTTACTTCTACAAGACCGTAGTGGTCTTGATTCAAAATTTCTTCTGCTCGCTGAAGGTCGTGGCGCACTTTACTGCGCTTTTTCCAGGGTAGGTTCACCACCCAATCGATATAGGCACGAACCACCGAGGCTTCGGCAGACATGGGCGACATGAGCTTAAGTTTGGATAGCTCGGCCTTGACCTTACTTTCCGCCTCCTTACTCATTCCCGCTTCAACAATTTTTTTCTCGAGTTCCTCGGCTTCGCTAACCTCTTCGCCCATTTCACCCAGCTCTTTTTGAATGGCTTTCATTTGCTCATTCAAATAGTACTCGCGCTGGCTCTTCTCCATCTGCTTTTTCACGCGGCCGCGAATCTTTTTCTCAACTTGATACAAGTCTGCTTCGGCCTCCATAAGGCCGATAAGATGTTCAAGACGCTCGCGCACATCCGAGACTTCTAATATTTCCTGCTTTTGCGCAAGCTCAAGGCTCATATGAGCGGCAACAGTATCCGCTAAGCGGCCTGGGTCATCAATTCCACTCAGCGAAGTCATCACCTCTGACGGTACCTTCTTGCTGAGGTTCACATACTGCTCAAACCGGGAAATAAGCGAACGGGTAAGTACATCCACTTCCCGCCCCTCGGCCTCATCGCGAGCAATGACGGAAATTTCCGCCATAAAGAAGTCTTCCTCCTCCTCGATAGCGTTTATTTGGGCTCGCTGCCGCCCCTCTACTAGCACTTTGACGGTGCCGTCTGGCAACTTCAATAACTGCAGTACCGTAGCGATAGTGGCAAACTGATACAAATCGTCAATACTCGGCTCATCCACAGAAGCATGTTTCTGTGCAACCAACAGTATTTGTTTATCTTCTGTCATTGCCCTTTCCAGAGCAGCGATCGACTTCACCCTTCCAACAAAGAGCGGAATAACCATATGTGGGTATACCACTACGTCGCGTAGCGGTAACAGTGGGAGGCGATTATCGCCAACAACCATATCTGACTGATCCATTTATAACCTCAAACTGGCGGATACAGGAGAGTATTGGGGGCATGAACGCTAAATTACAAGCTCACTAGGCCTCCACAACCGCGAAAGCCACCAAACCCAAACACTACAGCCAAAAAAGGGCCATCGAAGGCCCCTTGTATGTACACATTATGATGCTGAGCCAAACAATTATTCGCCCAGCAGGCCTCTACTCTTCAGGAACGGCTTTAGCCGTGTCTAAATTTCCGTACACAACTAAGGGCTCAGACTCGCCCCTAATAACTGATTCATCAACCACTACCTTCTCTACATTTTCCTCAGACGGCAGCTTGTACATAGTTTCGAGCAAAACGTTTTCCATTATCGAACGTAAACCTCGGGCACCGGTTTTTCGCTCCATAGCTTTTTCGGCAACAGCGTCGAGCGCATCGTCGCGAAAATCGATTTCAACGTTCTCCATCTCGAACAACTTGCCGTACTGCTTAACCAGGGAGTTCTTAGGCTCTTTGAGGATAGTCACCAAAGCGTCTTTGTCCAACTCATCCAGCGTAGCAATCACCGGTAACCGGCCTACAAATTCTGGAATTAAGCCGTAACGTACCAAATCTTCGGGCTCTAGGTCTTTTAGCGTTTCACCGACATTCTTACTGCCGTCTTTGCTCTTAACTTCTGCGCTAAAACCAATACCGCCTTTCTCTGAACGCTCTCGAATGACCTTATCCAAACCGGCAAATGCGCCGCCACAGATAAAGAGGATGTTAGAGGTATCTACCTGTAGGAATTCCTGCTGAGGGTGTTTGCGCCCCCCCTGAGGTGGTACCGATGCAATAGTGCCCTCGATAAGCTTCAGCAGCGCCTGCTGAACACCCTCACCCGATACATCTCGGGTGATAGAGGGGTTATCTGACTTACGTGAAATCTTGTCGATTTCATCAATGTAGACAATGCCCTGCTGGGCCTTTTCAACATCGTAGTCACATTTTTGCAGCAGCTTTTGAATAATATTTTCTACGTCTTCACCTACGTAACCGGCCTCAGTGAGGGTCGTTGCGTCTGCGATGGTAAACGGTACATTGAGCAATCGAGCCAGCGTTTCGGCCAATAGGGTTTTACCGCTACCCGTGGGGCCCACCATAAGGATGTTACTCTTGCCCAACTCTACATCGTCTTTGTTCTTCTTCTGATCTCCGACGCGCAACCGCTTGTAATGGTTGTATACGGCAACAGCAAGCACCTTTTTAGCTTCTCGCTGACCAATGACGTAATCATCTAGGGTCGAGGATATCTCTTTGGGTACAGGAAGCCGATCACCACTACCTTCGGCAGCATTTTCCTGAATTTCCTCACGAATGATGTCATTACAGAGGTCTACACACTCATCACAGATGAAAACGGAAGGACCGGCAATTAACTTACGGACTTCATGCTGGCTTTTCCCGCAAAATGAACAGTAAAGCAGCTTGCCGCTATCTTCATTCTCACTACTATTGTCGGACATTCTCGTCTCCAACCTACTTTCTTCGTTAAACCGGCCAACTCTGATACCGGTATTTGCATACAACCCGTAAAACTAGCGCCGAAACTCTTATTGTGGCCACCGCCCACCACTAGTGTCAACTCACAGATAAGCGGTACTTTGTAAGTGATTGTGAAATTCAGCCACAACACTCACTGCCATTAGGCATCTGCTAGCGAGCGATTCTCCAGTACCTGATCGATCAATCCGAATTTTTTGGATTCTTCTGCACTCATAAAATTGTCGCGCTCGGTGTCCCTTGCTACTTCCTCAACCGTACGACCTGTGTGCTTGGCCATAATGGTGTTCAAACGCTCACGAATCTTAAGGATTTCCTGAGCGTGGATATGGATATCCGTAGCTTGGCCTTGGGCACCACCCGAAGGCTGATGAATCATGGTTCGCGCATTAGGCAAACAACAACGCTTACCCTCGGCACCTGCAGCGAGCAGGAAAGCACCCATGCTACAGGCTTGGCCGATACACATAGTGCTAACATCAGGCTTAATAAACTGCATGGTATCGTAGATAGACATCCCCGCTGTTACGGAACCCCCTGGCGAATTAATGTACAAGTGAATATCTTTGTCTGGGTTCTCTGCCTCCAGAAATAACAACTGGGCAACGACCAGGTTTGCCATGTGATCTTCAACCTGCCCAACCAGAAATATCACTCGCTCCTTTAACAGGCGCGAATAAATATCATAGGACCTTTCGCCCCGGGCTGTTTGTTCTACAACAATTGGAACCAGTGAATTCTCAACTCGGGTAGTTCCCGGTGTAGATCCACCGTAAATGTCAATTGCGGACATATTTGTTTCCACTCCAGTTTGGCTAAATATCTGTTCAAGATTCCATAGTGTGGCTTTACATAGCGCATCAGAATGAATGACGCTCTCGTAAAAATTACCCTATCGAATAAATACGCGAATAATAGTAAAAAAACATTATAAGGGCAGATTACCCACATACAATGATTGTAGACCCAAATCAGGCAAGATTATTCGTTACAACAGGGAATTCCCACTACATAAAAGCGTTAATGGCACACAACTATTCCCCTTCGGCACGTAATTGACTGCATATAAGGCAATTGCGCCGTTAGCCGCCTACCGCTATGACTGCAGACGCCCCAGCATATGTGGCGGTATTGCACAGATTGTACTGATTTTCATCTGCGCAAAAAAAAAGCAGCCCCAGGCTGGAGCTGCTTTTATGAGTACAAATTAGTACCTACTGAGGGTTTTCAGCTGGCTTAACAACCTCTTCATAGCTTACTTTCTCGTCGGTAACCTTGGCCTGCTCTAGAAGCACATTAACTACCTGCTCTTCCAGTGCAGCGGCCTCTACACCGGCTAAAAGCTGCTCATTACCATAGTAGTAATTAATCACCTGCTCAGGATCTTCGTAGGTGGCGGCTGTTTCCTCGACCAAGGAGCGCACCAGGTCTTTGTCAGCCTTCAGCCCTTTTTCCTTAACAAGTTCGGAAATCAACAGTGCCAACGCCGTTCTACGTTCAGCCTGAGTTTTAAACATGTCATCTGGAAGCAACGCCTTCAAATCTAGGTTTGCCGCCGCCTGACCATACTGCTGGACCATTTGCTGTCGCAACGCATTAATTTCGCTGTCCACAAGTGCCGTAGGTAACTCAACAGGGTTGGCTTCCAACAGCGCATTCATTACCTGTTCTTTTAACTTGGCCTTAACGGCACGTAGCTTTTCTCGCTCCATGTTTTCTTTAACATCTTCGCGAAACTTTTCTTCGCCGCCCTCTTCAACGCCATACTTGGCGAAAAATTCATCGTTAAGAGCCGGGAGCTTCTCACCTTTCACCTCAGTGACCGTAACCTCAAACTCAGCTTCTTTGGCCCGAAGCGCTTCCTCTTGGTAATCCTCAGGGAATGTCGCGGTAACAGTGCCGGTTTCACCGGCTTTCATACCGATAATTCCCTTTTCAAAACCTGGAATCATCGCGCCAGAACCCAGCGTGAGGTTATGGCCGGTTGCGCTACCACCTTCAAAGGTTTCGCCTTCGACTTTACCTTCAAAATCAATAATTACCTGGTCACCTTTCTTGGACTTACGCTTAACTGGCGTCCAAGTGGCCTGAGCCTTCTGTAGGGACTCAATCATTTTGTCTAGATCGGAATCAACTATATCGGCTTCGTAGCGAGTAATCGCCAGCTCGTCCAAGCCTTTCAGCTCAACTTCCGGATAAACCTCGAAAGTGGCGACATATTCGATGTCTTTACCTTCTTCTAGCTGCTTAGGCTCAATGGCCGGCTGACCAGCAGGGCGAATAGACTCTTTACTGACGGCATCGTAGAAGGTTCGCTGGATGGTATCGCCAACAACTTCCTGGCGAACACCCGCGCCGTATCGCTGCTTAACTACTTTGAAAGGAACCTTACCCTTACGAAAACCATTGATTCGAACTGACTTAGCCGCATCTTTCAGACGCTTTTCTACTTCCTGGTCTACAACATCGGCAGGTACGCCCACTGTTAATCGACGCTCAAGGCCAGACGTTGTTTCAATGGAAACTTGCATTATGTTCCTCGTAATAATTCTCGAGCTCGCTGATTATTGGCGACCACCTAATACAGGTGATGTTGTCGCCAACCGCGCTACTCATCCAAGTAGTTAAATGGGATATGTATGGTGCGGTCGGAGAGACTTGAACTCTCACACCTTGCGGCACTAGAACCTAAATCTAGCGCGTCTACCAATTCCGCCACGACCGCATAATCTGTTCAATTACAACCAAAACCGCTACAACGTCGAAAAACTGTAGCTAACCCTTTGTTTTTTAACAATAAATTCTTGTTTTTCCACAGTGGGGGTCAATTGAAGGGTGGCAATTGTGCCACAGTCATCCCGGGGGTTCAACACAGGATGTATTGCCCCCTGCAGATTCTTGAACGAAGGTAGTTTAGACCCGCTCCACGATAGTGGTAATACCCTGCCCCAAACCAATACACATCGTCGCCACACCCAGCGTACTGTCAGTGTCTTGCATGACCGAAAGGAGTGTGCCGGTGATGCGTGTACCCGAGCAACCAAACGGATGCCCCAGGGCAATAGCACCGCCGTACAGATTCACCTTTTCATCCATATCGTCGAGTAGTTCCAAGTCTTTCAGAACCGGTAAGGCTTGTGCCGCAAAAGCCTCATTTAGCTCAACCTTGTCAATATCGCCTATAGCCAAGGCCGATTTCTTTAGCGCAGCCTGCGTAGAAGGCACCGGTCCATACCCCATAATCGAAGGGTCAACGCCTGCCAAAGTCATTTCCCGGATTTTAGCGATGGGGGTTAAACCCAAAGCACTTGCTCTCTCTGCCGACATCACCAACATACACGAAGCGCCGTCGGTCACTTGCGAAGACGTACCAGCCGTAACAGTTCCGCCTCTAGGATTAAACGCCGGCTTTAAGCCAGCTAATATCTCTACCGTGGTCTCCGGGCGAATCGTTTCATCCTGTTCGATAAGGGTAGGCACACCGTTTTCGTCATGGCCAACAATAGGAATTATTTCTCGGGCAAAATTCCCACCCCGTGTGGCCGCTGCAGCTCGCTGATGCGAGCGAGCCCCAAACGCATCCATTTGCTCACGCGTTATACCGTGCAGTAGTGAGAGGTATTCAGCGGTTATACCCATTGAACCGGCCGCCTTTGCAATCGACAAGCCCATCGCCGGGTTTTGATTTACGCCTTTATTCATGTCGATGTGGCCCATATGTTCGACACCACCCACAAGGTAAACATCGCCCATACCTGCCTTAATATTCACAGCAGCGGTATGCAGTGCCGACATTGATGATCCACATAAACGGTTAACCGTTTGTCCTGGCACTGTATGTGGTAAACCTGCACAAAGAATAATATTCCGACTGATATTAAAACCTTGCTCTTCGCGCTGCATAACACAGCCCCATATAACGTCATCGATCTCAGCCGGGTCTAGGGCTGAGTTTCGAGCGAGTAGGCCTTTGATAATGGCAACGCTCAGATCGTCTGCCCTCACATGACGAAAACAGCCGTTTTTGGCGCGACCCATCGGGCTGCGCGCATAATCAACAATTACAGCATCTCTAGAATTCAGACTCATGTTAATACCTCACCCAGCCGAGTAGTAAGTAGTTTTATTTTCCAGGTGCTGTTTCATGCCTGACGTTAGCTCGTACAATTTTCCCAAGGGCTGCAGAGGCTGAGCCAGATCGTTAAAACTTGCCATACCTATTGAATCCAACCATTTAAACACCCCCCCCCGGAATGGAGGAAAGCCCAATCCATAAATAAGTGCCATGTCCGCTTCCTCAACAGAGGCTACAACGCCCTCCTCCAAACAGCGCGCAAGCTCGGTTGCCATTGGCGCAATCATGCGCGCAATAATGTCTTCGTCGCTGAACTCTCGCGTTTCGGCCACGTGTGGTTTTAACAGCGCATAGCTTTCGTCAGTCACCACTTTTTGAGGCTTACCTTTTTTATCGGTTTCATAGTTATAGAAGCCTTTACTGTTTTTTTGTCCTAGCCGACCCGCCTCATATAGCACGTCCGATGCCGCTTTAAATGTTTTAGCCATGCGGTCAGGAAAACCTTCGGCCATCACCCCTTCGGCATGCACACCCGTATCTATACCTACTACATCCATCAAATACGCCGGCCCCATTGGCCAGCCCCATCGCTCCATAACCTTATCAACCTGCTGAAAGTCAGCGCCGTCACGCAGGAGCATGGCGAAACCTGCGAAATAAGGAAATAGCACACGATTCACAAGGAAGCCGGGGCAATCATTAACTACAATTGCTTTTTTCCCGAGCGCATTGGCATAAGCCACCGTTCGAGCAACCGCTTGATCCGATGTTTTTTCTCCGCGTATGACTTCCACCAACGGCATGGCGTGCACAGGATTGAAAAAATGCATACCGCAGAAATTTTCTGGTCGCTTTAAAGCCTGGGCCAAATGACTAATGGAAATGGTTGAGGTGTTGGAGCACAAAATCGCATCGTCACGTATTTGAGCTTCTGCTTCCGATAAAACCGCACGTTTAATTTTTGGGTTCTCGACAACAGCTTCAACCACTACGTCCACTTCGTCAAAACTATCATAAGATAAAGAGGGGTGAATATTGTTTAACACAACCGCCATACGCTGTGCATCAATACGGCCCCGCACAACCTGTTTGTTGAGTAATTTCGACGCTTCAGCCAACCCAAGATCGAGGCCTGCCTGGGCGATGTCTTTCATTTTTATCGGTGTGCCTTTATAAGCAGACTGATAAGCAATACCGCCACCCATAATGCCAGCACCCAGAACAGCTGCTCGTTCCACTTTTTTAGTCGCGGCCTTAGCCAAGTTTTTGGCTTTTTTGGCGACCAACTGATCACTTAAAAACAGACCCACTAAATTGTGCGCAACATCCGTTTGAGCCAACTCAGTAAAATATTTGGTTTCTACTTTTAGAGCATCATCTCGAGAAAGTTTCGCACTTTCTTGCATCGCCTTAATCGCGGCAACCGGCGCCGGGTAGTGCCGCCCTGCCTGCCCCCGAATAAAAGCTTTAGAACTTTCAAAAGCAAGCAATGCCTCGGTGTCATTCAACTGCAAAGGCGCCTTCTTCTGTTGGCGCCGAGGCTCGAAGAGCAGCTTTCCTTGCACCGCCTGCTGCAACACTTTTAGCGCTGCTTGAATTAATAGCTGCGGCTCAACTACACCATCAGCCACGCCCGCAATTAATGCGGTTTGAGCTTTTTGTTCTTTACCCGATGCAATCCATTCAACAGCAACATCAAGGCCAGCCAACCGTGGCAAGCGGACTGTACCGCCCCAGCCAGGAATAATCCCCAACTTCGTCTCGGGCAGCCCTATTTTGGCTTGAGTGCTGAGTACGCGAAAATCGCACGCAAGCGCAAGCTCCATTCCACCGCCTAAGCAATAACCATTTATGGCCGCCACCGTAGGGAAGGGTAAATTTTCAATCCGGCTAAATAGCACATTGGTTTTAGTTACATATTGTTCAATTTGACTGGCGCCCTGCGAAAAAACCCCACCAAATTCGCTTACGTCTGCGCCAACAATAAACACCTCTTTACCACTACGCAGGAGCATGCCTCTAATACCTGCGCGCCGCTCAAGATGGCCTACGGCTTGCTCTAATTCATCCAGCGCCATAGTGTTAAACTTGTTAACTGAATCGCCCTGAAGGTCAAATACCAACTCGACGAACCCGTCTTTCAGCTCTTGCAGCTGAAAAGCCTGACCGTTGAATAACATGCTCACCTCTTATTAAAAATGGCGGAAATACATTAGGGAACTACCAAACAAACCTGAGCAGCTTGCTACGCACACCTTATGGAAGATCGTACACTAATGAAATGGCTCGGTAGTGGCACTATTCAATTCGACTAAGTTGCCTGTCGGAATCAACCACGAAACCATCTCTCTGATACGGTAATTAAGGGCACCTTTAATAATTAATTTTAGCCCCTAAGCGGACTGGCAAGTCTTAGTGTAAGGCGGACTGCGTAGCGGAAGGCTGGCTGGTTGCCTTTCCAAGCAGGCCAGCGCAGCAATAAGGATTACTAAGTCGCGCCCTTCGGGGCTGTAGTAGATGCGCCCCTAAAAGTATGGATCAAAATAGGCCCTGACGGTAGCGGCACTGATGGCACAAACCTCACATTGGCGGCTATTTAATCTTTGCAGCTAAACCACGTCAAGATCGTCTATCACTAAAGGAGACGGATATAACCACACACTCCTGGCGGGCATGGTTAGCAAGGCTGTGGGAACGATGAAGCGAGAAGTGAAAGCCGTCACCGGCCATTAGATGGTACTCGTTGCCATCCAAACGCAGAGTGAGGGTACCCTCGACAACCATGCCACCAACAAAACCTTTGCGAATCATCCACTCCGAAGAAATATGAGCGCCAGGTTTGTAGATTTGTCGCGACATATACACACCATCTCGGCGAGCTTCCGTTAGCGGCATAATGCTATTTTCTGTGCCATTTTTCTGCACGCGAACAAAGTCTGCCTCACGAAAAACCGGTGGCGCAATTTCGAGGTTATCGGAAAAAAATTCTTGCAACGTCATCGGAATGGCTACCAGAATTTTTTCAAGAGAACTAATGGAAGGGCTCACCTTGCCCTGCTCAATCATCGACAGAGTGCTGTTGGTGACCTCAGCCCGACGAGCCAGCTCACGCTGAGAAAGGCCTTGCTGTTTTCTTAGGGCCTGCAAACGCGCGCCCCAGCCTAGGCTCTCTTTTTCACCACCAGAACGCTTGTCATCTTCCCTGCTATTTACAACTTCCTGGTCTGACATGGTTCAAGTTCCTAGAATGAATAACCCTCATCGTCACCCAATGTAATCGGCTGAGCATAGCCTGGCAAGCTAATCGCGTCAGGCGTGATCGTTATTTGTGACTCATCAATAAGATCTGTACCAAATTCATAAATGGGATTGAGCTCGCCTTTATCGGCAGACTGCAAATAAGAAGATGCCTTCTCTACGGCCACTGATTGAGACTGTTGGAACACCGCCATTTGCTTTTTGCCGTAGTGCTTCTCCAAGTAGGTATGCACCACACTCGGCGAAAGCACTGTGGCCGTAGCGTTGTTTCCGCCAAAACCCTTGGAGTTAAGAAAAGCAATTTCACAACCGGCAGCCCCACGATTATTATCAACATTTGAGATGTGCAGACGTTTTGCATATACATCATCAGCAACGCCTTCAATGGTTTTAATTCCGGGCACAATACCGTGTGCGAACGAGCCCAAACTGGCCATCAACTGGTCGCCACTGGCGGGCCCCAATGAATGACCCAAATAGGCTTTCACCGCGGCAACTGGCCATGATTCGATGCCGAAAGTCTTGGCTATTTCATCAAAAATTTTCGCCTCCGTTACGCGGTTATGAGGCGTACTGGAGCCGTGGGCATGGACAAAGCTGCGCTGCCGTACGGCCTCCTCACCCATCAGCGTTCGCGCAAGCGATACCGCTTTGGCCATGGTGATGTAGTTTCCGGCACCGGGTGCAGAAATCGATTTCTTGTGACCATCGGCATTGATGTAGACGCCCGGCACCGCGCCAAATACCTGCGCACCCAGTTCCATCGCCAAATCGTCAGCCATTAACACCACAAATTGCGACGATTCCGCCAAAGTAAAACCACAATTTTGACCAAATGGCCGACTTGCGCGGCGATGATTGGCCATATCGCAGGCATTCAAGCCATCAAGCTTGAGCAGGTCAGCATCTGTCGCCAAAGCACTCATGGCCGCATAGCCGTCCATAACCTCGGGGATAATCGGCGCCTCACTAGCCCCAACCAATACCACCTTACGGCGACCAGAACGAATATCCTCTACGCCCTGCCTTAAGTTATACAAAAAAGTAGCGCAAGCACCGGTAACGCCACCCGTAGCCCCCACACTTCCTAGCACATAAGCATTGATGAAATCGGCTGGCATGGTATTCAGACCCATTGCCAGCTGTTTTGATGTTACCCGCGACGCCAGTTGGCGAGCTTGCATCATGCCGCCAAACCCTGTGCTATCAAGCTGGCTCATAACACTGCTGCTATACACGGCAATAGCGTCCGGAGAAACACTGTCGGCGACCACTTTCCAATCAATACCCATGGACTTCACAGCATCACTAGCCGCCAATACGGCGAGCTGCAAGCCTCGAGGGTGGTGCTGGGAGCGATAATGGCTTCCTGGGCTGAACCCACTAGGCAACTGCCCCGCCGCCTGCACCGCCATTTTACTGGTACAGCTCAACGTTAATGTCTGGTTACTATCAATACTGATCTGGTAGCGCTTACCACTTTCATCCATCGGCTCAGCAGCCCAATGATCAGGCAATGGATAGGGTAAGTCTTTACCTGCAATGATGAAGCGAGCAGGTTCCTCGGGATGGGCTTCTAAGGTAATCTTTTTACCCATCGCAGTGTTTTCAACATTAAAAAAATTGCTTTCAATACGCCGTACAAGAGTGCCATTAAGCACGGTACTTTCTTCTGCTCCAGGCTTGTCCATCAGGTACGCCAGAGAATCCACAGTGTGCTGACGTTCAGCTTGTCCCAAGCTCTCAAAAATCATTCTTCGATAGGCCTGGTGTCCCGAGCTACGACCCGCTGAGTTATAACCGCCAAAACCAACTATTAAAGGGAGAAAATTCGCCATATGGATCCCGTATGCTCTTTAACCAAAATAACCAAGTGCCTGATTTGGCACACAGTGTATTGCTTGCAGACAGTAGCCGCGCGGACAAATCGGCCAACAAACCATGGTATATTGGCCACACACAGACAAATGGGACCTTTCAATGATTAACGTCACCGTTCTTCTGCTGGATAAAATGCTGGCAACCAGCGCAACACTTCCAACGGAGTTACTGGTTGCGGCTAATACACAGGCCCGCGCTATGCGCTGCAAAAAGAAACAACACAAGCCCTTCAGCATTACGTTTGCCTCAATGGATGGTGAGGCCGTCTCTACTCAGAGCGGACTAAAACTCTCTGCGGACTGCGCAATCCAGCAGGCACCCCAAGCCGATATTATTTATTTGCCGGCACTTTGGCGAAACCCTGAACCCACGTTACGAACAAACTCCAAAGCTATCCCTTGGCTAAAATCCCAATCGCAAAAAGGAAGCTTATTGGCCGGCGTAGGTACTAGTTGTTGGTTTTTGGCGGAAGCCGGACTGCTGGAAGGCTTGCCCGCTACCACCCATTGGTATTATTTCGACCAGTTCCAAAAACGATACCCCAACGTATTGTTGAAGAGAAATCACTTTATTACCCAGGCGGGTAACATCTACTGTACCGGCAGCGTCAATTCACTGGCCGATTTAACGGTGCAATTTATTCGCCGCTATTTTAATGACACCATTGCCAGCCATGTTGAGCGACACTTTTTCCATGAGATTCGCCGAGCGTATGATTCTTCCCATGCATTTCTGGAATCCAACAGCGCTCACCCCGATGAAGATATTGTGCAAACACAGCTTTGGCTTCAATTAAACTACAGTATTGAAGTACGCCTAAGCGAACTCGCTGAGCAATTCGGCATGAGTACACGCACATTTAATCGTCGATTTAAGGCAGCCACTGGCACTACACCACTGCATTATTTGCAGGATATTCGCCTAAACACAGCAACTGACCTATTGAAGAACACTAACCTTTCGGTAAACGAATCGATGTATCGGGTGGGCTATCAGGATGGTGCTTATTTTACCAAGCTGTTTAAGCAGAAGTTCTCGGTTACGCCTAGCCAGTATCGAACAACCGTCCGGGCTAAACTCTTTAGGCCAGAAGGCTAGACCAGAACATTAGCCCAGCGACGCCAGCGGCTTCCGAAACAAAAAAGCATCGGCCGCTAATACGGTGAACTCAGCTCCCCAAAGAGCAGCTAAATAGTTGAGCGTATCCATCGAATGAAAGCTTATGTGCGTTGGGTCATTTTTATAGTGCCATCGAGCAAACCTATCGCAATCGATTACCAGTTTGGTCATCAACCCCAGCGTACCACCGGGCTTTAAGCAGTGCCAAATACGCGCATACTCAGCTTGAGGTTCTCGAAAGTGCTCTACGACCTCTGTAGCAATAACAAAATCGTAGTGCTTGCCGATAAAACACTTATTGTCGGTATAAAATTGATCGTAATTTTCAACCAGCACACCAAACTTAGCCAACATCGTAGCCACCGCAGGACCGGGGCCACAACCGAAATCCAAGCCTTGCGCGCCTTCCGATAACAATTTTGCCAACGGGTACACTAGCCGCCCCAAAAATTCTATATAGTCTTTATTATCAGGAGAGTTAGTGTGCTTGTCGTACTCACATTTCTCGTCATTACTCTGCAAATGAAAGGCAGCAGGCACGAAAACCAATGCGCACCTCACACAGCGAAAATATTCACGCTTTTTATCACGAAAAAAAGAATCTATATGTTCGCCGAAACAAAGTGGGCAAGGCATTAATAAAAGTAAGCACTTAAATGAAAGGTAGAGAGAGGCCGATTATCGGCCCCTCTTGTAACAGTGTGATTTAGGCTACGCGACTCTTTGCCGCAGTATCGATAGCCACTGCTGTATCAGCAGGTTTTTCATTGTGAAGGTGATTCGACGACTTGCCTCCGGAGATCTCGATGGTACGCGGCTTCATGGCATCTGGCACTTCACGAACAAGATCTACATGCAACAAACCATTTTGCAAAGATGCACTAACAACTTTCACGTAATCTGCCATCTGGAAGCGTCGTTCAAAGTTTCTGGCAGCAATTCCCTGGTGTAAAAAGTGCCTACTTTCTGTGCCTTTTACACCGTTATTACCCGTAACCACCAAACTATTCTGTTTGGTTTCAATATTTAATTCGGACTCATCGAATCCAGCTACGGCCATCGAAATTCGGTACTGGTCTTCACCCGTCAGTTCAATATTGTATGGTGGGTAACTTGGTTGGCTCTGCTCGGTTCTGGAGATTGTATCCAGAAGATTAGCCATACGATCGAAACCAATTGCAGAACGGTAAAGGGGAGAAAAATCAAAATTACGCATGTGTATATCCTCATATTTGAGCAATATTATTAAGTGGCTCATTTCTTTAATCGAGCCATGGGGTACCCGTTTTGGTTTGATGTGCAACCCGTTAGGCATTGCGCACTAGAACTACAGTTAGAACTAAACCAAATCGGTATCAAGCTTCTGCTGAGTGCAGCAAGCCTTATATCAATATGAGGATCGGTTTTGAGGTTTCAAGGAGAAAAATAAAAAAATTACACCTGGGTGATATCCGCCAGCGCAGCGTCAATATTATCGTATTCGAATTCAAACCCCAGATTGCTCGCCTTTGCTGGCACAACCTTCTGTCCGCCAATAAGCAATTCCTCCGCCATTTGGCCATAAATTAATTTCAGAATGAATCCAGGTGTGTGCAATTTAGCCGGGCGCTTTAACGCTTTACCCAGTGCTTGCGCAAATATCGCCTGAGGAACCGGGTTGGGGGCGGTAGCATTTATGGCGCCGTGGTATTCCGAATTATGTACGGCCTCAATCATAAGGTGTACCAAGTCACAAATATGAACCCAGGAAAACCACTGCTCACCCGTTGCTATGGGGCCACCAAGCGCCATACGAAATACCGGCAGCAGCTTACCTAGAGCACCGCCGCCAGGGCCAAGCACAACACCAATACGAAACAGGCAAACCCGTGTACCCAGCTCTGAAAACAGTTTCGCAGCCGTTTCCCACTGGCTACAAAGCTCCGCAGCAAAGCCTTCACCGAGAGCACCGCTTTCCAAGCAGGCCTGCTGTGTAGTAAATCCATAATAACCAATAGCCGATGCATTTAATAACACACTGGGGCGATGATTTTTTGCTTTAATCGCACGAAATAAACTTTCAGTTAGGCGAATACGGCTATCAAGCAGCGTTTTTTTTCTACCTTCACTCCATCTTTTTTCAGCAATAGGTGCGCCAGCAAGGTTCACAATAACATCGGGAATCACATCGTCCGGCAAATCCTCATAGGAGGAAACAAAGGTAATGGCGCGATGCCGGTGATGGCTGGGCATACGCGTTTGAACATACAGCTGATAGGCGTGTTGTCTTTCTGGGTCAGCAACGTGGAGAGATTCATTACCAAGCGTATCACCTTCAGACCCTGGCTGTTTTGTATGACCAACCGAATCTCTATTACACGACAGCTTTAAAAAAGCCGAGCATAGTGCACGCCCAATAAAACCTGTTCCACCATTAACAAATACCACCGTAGATGTCATAGGCAGATTTCCTTGTTTCCATTTTGTTGTTTTGTTGTTTTGTTGTTTTGTTGTTTTTCTAGGTTAGATTTGCGTATTTTATACCATCTTCACGCCGCCTGAACCTAGCTGCACGGCCATTGAACAATGAACGAATCGGGCAAATAGCTGTACATTTATATCAAAGAGTATACGCCTATTCTGAGGAAAACCCCCCAGCTTGAAATGGGCACTACTTATTATTACTAAAAACGCATAAAAGAGAACAGGAATATTCTTAAAAAATACTTGAATTATTCCTTTAAAACGCCATGATTAGTTTGTGGGCCCACCGTTTAAATATTCGAAATTCATCAATGGTACTGATGGAGGTACGCCTATGAAGTTCAATGCTGACGTTGTTTACCGCGATCTCGAACCATCCACAGCATTAAATAGCACCATCCACAAAAAAGTCGAAAAACTCTATCGTTTTTCAGATTCCATTCTCCACAGCCGGGTCACACTTAACTCCCCGCACAATCACAAGCATAAGGGCAAGATGTTCAGGGCTTCTATTGAGCTTGGCATTAAAGGTTCGCCTATAACGGTTAGTCACGATGATCCGTCCCCCCATATCGCCGTGCGCGATGCGTTTGCTACCTGTGAAAGAAAGCTAAAAGAAGAAGCAAACCGACGCAAGGCGGCCCGATAATATGCCCGAAAATTAACCTATGATGTCCTAGGGTCAATCTGGCACCTCCATAAAAGTAGGTGTCAGGTTGAGCAGCGGATCACTCGCCTGCGCCTCTCCAGCCACAACCTGGTAAGTAACGCCAGAATCACCCAAGGCAACCAATCGATCCACTTGCATTCAAGTGCATTGCCACAACGGCTGACGGTGCTCTCGATTGCCCTTCACTCCACGTCAGCCGGTTATCACGCATCAAACTGCCGATTCACGCGTATTCGTCTCCTCACCAATATACTGCGGCTAACCGCTGTGACCATATTCAAGCGCTGCCCCCGAAGCCGATGCGACTTGAAACGCCAAATCTCGATAACAATAGTGGTGCATCGCTGAAAAAATCGAGCTAAAATTCGCGCGCTTCAGTGTGGGGCAACCTTATGGGTCGCCATGAATCATCTAACCGCCAACAGCTAGACAGCCCACCTACCTGGTAGATGAGGCCATACAACCGCTCTATTACACCCCTATCAGAGACCTAAGCTACTTGAACAAAATCATTAACAGAAGCTGGACAGCTAACGATTCCGCAGAACTCTACGGCGTAAATGACTGGGGGGCGGGCTATTTTGGTGTCGATCAACAAGGCCTGCTCAGTGTTACCACAACCAATGCCGATACCCCCGTTAACGCTCCCCTGCTAAATATTGTCAACGATATCAAGGAAAGAGGGCTGGATGCCCCGGTTCTAATTCGATTTGAGGACCTACTCGACCAGCAGATCAGCCGCCTTAATAACGCCTTTCGCAATGCAATTGAGTCAGCGGGCTATCAGGGTGACTATCGCGGCGTCTTTCCAATTAAGGTTAACCAGCAATGTCATGTTATTGAAGAGATAGCACAAGCTGGCGCCCGCTATGGCCATGGACTGGAAGCCGGCTCCAAAGCTGAGCTGATCATAGCGCTTGCCCATATTGAGTCCCCTGATGCGCACATTATCTGCAACGGTTATAAAGATCAGGAATTTATCGACTTGGGGCTAAATGCCCGAAAAATGGGCTATAGCTGCTTCTTTGTGATCGAAACCCCAAGCGAATTACCCATTATTCTGGAGCGCAGCCGCGCCCTCAACATCAAACCTTTAATCGGCGTAAGGGTAAAGCTGGCCTCCGTTGTAGGTGGCCATTGGAATGCCACCAGTGGCGACCGCAGTATATTTGGCCTTTCAATTGCTCAACTTGTTGAGATGATTGACTCCCTTCGCGATGAAGGTATGCTCGACTGCCTGCAGCTGCTGCATTACCACCTAGGCTCGCAAATACCCAATATTCGCGATATTCGTAGCGGTGTCGTTGAAGCCTGCCAGGTATACATGGATTTGGTCCGCGAGGGAGCCAATATGCGCTACCTCGACCTCGGCGGCGGTTTGGCTGTCGATTACGATGGCAGTAAAACCAACTACATCCACTCAAAAAACTACACGCTCGACGAATATTGTGCCGATATCATCGATGTAGTAATAACCACCCTCGACCCAAATAAAATTGCCCACCCTACCATCATCACGGAATCCGGCCGCGCCACCATTGCTTATTCATCGGTACTGATATTCAACATCCTCGATGTCGCCACCTTTACGCCCGGCTCAATCCCCAAAACTATCCCCGATGACGAACATCAGCTTATCCAAAGTCTGAAGGAAACATTTGATGGGCTAACAGAAAAAAATATGCAGGAGTGCTACAACGATGCACTTTTCTACCGAGATGAAGTTAGGGAACTATTCAAGCGTGGCCATGTAGGGCTACGCTCGCGCTCCTTAGCAGAAAACCTTTTCCTGCTGATTATGCAGGAGGTTTTAAAAATATCGGAAAAAGCTCCTCGGCCCCTGCAAGAATTCGACAAGCTGAAGGAACAACTCTCCGATATATACTACGGCAATTTCAGTTTGTTCCAGTCGCTGCCAGATGTGTGGGCCATCGACCAGATTTTCCCGATTGCCCCTATCCATCGGCTGCAGGAGCAACCAACGCGAGAAGCCATCATCGCCGATATCACCTGTGATTGCGATGGCCGTATAGACCGCTTCACCAATATGCGTAACACCAAAACCACACTACCGTTACACCCTATTATTGAAGGCGAGGAATATTTCATTGGCGTGTTTCTAGTGGGTGCCTACCAGGAAACACTAGGCGATTTACACAACCTCTTTGGTGATACCAATGTCGTGAGCGTACGCTTTCACAACGACGGCACCTATGAGTTCGCCGATGAAATTGAAGGCGACAGCATCGCCGACGTTCTTAGCTACGTGGAATACCAACCTCAGCTGCTGCGCGAGCGATTTCGTAAAATTGCTGAACGCTCGGTTCGAGAGGGTCGTATTAGCGCACTAGAGCGTCAATCCATTATGAAAGCCTTTTCCGAAAGTATGCAGGGCTACACTTACTACGAAAAAGATTAAGTCTATTTTTAGGAACGCAAATCATGAGTAAAGTCATTATTGTGGGTGCCGGTGGCGTAGGTGGGGTTGTTACTCACAAGTGCGCGCAACTACCGGAAGTATTCAACGAAATCATTCTCGCCAGCCGCAATGAAGAAAAGTGTAAGGCTATAGCCGCACAACTGTCGCGTCCCATTCGCACTGCGCAAGTAGATGCCGACAACGTAGAAGAAATGACGGCGTTGCTGGAAGCTGAAAAACCGGATTTAGTCATAAACGTTGCGCTGCCCTATCAGGACTTACCCATAATGGATGCCTGCCTTAACGTGGGCGTAGACTACATGGATACCGCCAACTACGAACCACCCAATGAAGCCAAATTTGAATATAAATGGCAGTGGGCTTACCAAGAAAAATTCGTTGCGAAAAATATGATGGCACTACTGGGCAGCGGTTTTGACCCCGGGGTAACAAACGTTTACACCGCTTACATTCGCAAACACTACCTCGATGAAATTCACGAACTGGACATTATCGACTGTAATGCCGGCGATCATGGCATGCCCTTCGCCACCAACTTCAACCCGGAAATCAATATCCGTGAAGTGACGGCAAAAGGCCGATTCTGGCAAAACGGTGGATGGAAAGAAACCGATCCGCTTTCGGTAAAAGATAGTTACGATTTCCCAGAAGGCATTGGTGCTAAAGATATTTATTTGATGTACCACGAAGAATTGGAATCTCTAACAAAACATTTCCCGGAAATAAAACGCGCGCGCTTTTGGATGACTTTTTCCCAAAACTACCTGAATCACCTCGAAGTTCTACAAAACGTAGGTATGACAGGAATCGAGCCGGTGGAATATAACGGGGCGAAAATAGTACCGCTGCAATTCCTCAAAGCCGTATTGCCCGACCCCTCCAGCCTTGGGCCCTTAACTAAAGGCCGCACCTGTATTGGCTGCGTTGCCAAAGGCATTAAAAACGGCAAAGAAAAAATCGTTTATATTTACAACATTTGCGACCACGAAAAGTGCTATGAAGAGGTGCAGTCACAGGCAATTTCCTATACAACCGGTGTGCCCGCCATGATTGGCGCCAAAATGATACTCGAGGGCAAATGGAAAGCCGACGGCGTATGGAATATGGAACAATTCAACCCCGATCCCTTTATGGAAGATCTAAACAAATACGGCCTGCCATGGACGGTAGTTGAACTCGACGAGACTGGGCTGACCCGTTAATGACCGTTCATCAACCAACCATTGCCAGTGAGCCATTTAGCTCACTGGCCCTAAGCGCACTGCCCTCGCCTTGCTACGTTATCGATGAAGCAAAAATCGAAGCTAACCTGAAAATTCTTGAACAGGTTCAACAGGCCAGTGGGGCAAAAATACTACTCGCCCTTAAAGCCTTTTCAATGTTTTCGATTGCTCCACTGGTAATGAAATACCTGCAGGGCGTAGCGGCAAGCGGATTGAACGAAGCAACACTCGGAAAAGAAGAGTTTAAAGGCGAGGTACACACCTACGTTGCCGCTATACGCCCCCACGAATTTAACGCACTACTAAACGTTTCCGATCATCTGATTTTTAATTCCGTCAATCAATGGCATAACTATCGGGATCGAGCACTGGCCTACCAGAACACCTCTAACACAAAGATTCAATTTGGTGTGCGTATTAACCCAGAACACTCGGAGAGCGACACGCCACTTTACGACCCCTGCGCACCCTGCTCTCGCATGGGTATTCGCCTAGAAGATTTTCAACAACTGAATATAAACGGCATCAGTGGGCTGCACTTTCATACACTGTGTGAGCAGGAGTTTGCGCCTCTCGCAAGAACGCTGGATGCCGTTGAAAAAAACTTTGGCGAAACGCTGCACAAACTAGAATGGGTTAACTTTGGTGGTGGTCACCACATTACCCGTGAAGGCTATGACCTTCAGGGCTTGATTGAGCGCATTACTGCATTTCAACAAAAATACACTGTACAAGTCTATCTGGAGCCTGGGGAAGCTATTGCCCTAGATGCCGGCGTGCTGGTGACAGAAGTACTGGACACCCTACACAACACCATGGACCTAGCCATTGTAGATGTCTCCGCAACCTGCCATATGCCTGATGTGCTCGAAATGCCCTATCGCCCGCGCCTAACCGGCTCCGGTGCGCCTAATGAAAAGCCTCACACCTACCGGCTCGGTGGGCCTAGCTGTCTTGCTGGAGACATTATTGGCGACTACAGTTTTGATAGCCCTCTTCAGGTAGGGCAGAGACTTATGTTTGAAGATATGGCAATCTACACCATGGTGAAAAACTCAACTTTTAACGGTATTAACCTACCCGCTATCGTGTTGTGGAACAGCCAGAGCCAAGCAATGAAAATAATCAAAGAATTTGGATATCAGGATTTTAAGCAGCGATTATCCTAAAGACCTTAAGGGCACCTCTAATAATGAGTAACAACGACACCCCGCCAGCCGTAGAACAACTGGATTGCCCACAAGGCATGGAGTGCCCCTACTATGCTGAGCTTCTTGAGCTACGCAATAGTGTCGCCCAACTCCAAAAAGACGCGCACACCGATGCGCTAACAGGGCTGTACAATAATCGTCACTTCCAAATTTCACTGCGACAGGAAATCGAGAGAACCCAGCGCACCGGCCAACCCACTACGCTAGTGTTGGTCGATTTGGATTTTTTCAAAAAAATTAACGACACTTGGGGCCACGTTGCCGGTGATGCCGCGCTAAAACACATTGCCCTAATACTGCAAAACTCACTCAGAAAGCTGGACGTACCCTGCCGCTACGGCGGAGAAGAGTTTGCTATTTTATTACCCTCCACACCGCTTTTGGTTGCCGTTCAAGTAGCCGAGCGTTTGCGCACTATGATCGCGAACAATCCCTTAAGCTGGGAAGAAAAAAGTATTCCACTTACCGCAAGCTTTGGCGTTGACACGTTGCTAACAGGCAGAGAGTTTACCCCGGAAAAATTTGTTGCCAGTGTCGACCACTGGCTCTACGAAGCAAAAAAGAACGGGCGCAATCGTGTGCAGTTTGGCGCGGGTAAGCGGGTTACCAAACAGATGGTAAGCGCCGCTGAAAAAAATGCTTTAAATGATTTACAGGAATGACAAAAAAACAAACTAAACACACTTAACTCCCGTTCCACCCAAGCCACAGTAGCCATTAGGGTTCTTCGCTAAATACTGCTGATGATACTCTTCAGCATAATAAAACGCCTTAGCCGGCGCAATCTCCGTCGTGATAGTGCCAAAGCCACCATCGACGAGCGCAGCCTGATATTGCGCTAAGGAAGCACGAACAACAGCCTCATGCTGATCGTCAGAAAAATAAATAGCCGATCGATACTGAGTACCCACATCATTGCCCTGCCGCATGCCTTGGGTAGGATTGTGAGACTCCCAAAAGCAGGCCAGCACTTGCTCCAGAGCCAGAACTTCGGGATTGAAAACAACCAGCACAACTTCGGTGTGACCCGTTTGCCCGCTACACACCTCATCATAGTTCGGGTTACGAGTACCCCCGCCAGCGTAACCCACAGCCGTGGTATAGACGCCCTCGAGCTGCCAAAATTTCCGTTCTGCTCCCCAAAAGCAACCCAACGCTAGCACAATGCGCTGATACCCTTGTGGAAATGGGGGCGCTAAAGGCGCACCGGAGACAAAATGGGATTCTGCCGTAATCAGCGGCTGATCATGACCAGGCAAGCAATCTTCCGACGAAGGAATTTGAAGTTTATCGGCCATGCGTTGATTGAGTTTTTCGTACAGGTCCACCGCTATCTCCTACCGTAAAGCCGTTAATCTATTTGATTGGGGTCCAGGTCCAGCACCCAACCCGAGGTATTATGGGGATGAGGCGTAGACCAAGGCTCCAAGTATGCCCCTAGTTTAGCAACACAGCGTTCACCCATTTCACTAAAGGTAGGGCGCCCGGGGTCTGCAATCACTACACGCACACCTCCAGCTTGCTTAGCTCTGCGCACCAACTTATAGAGCGGATTAACCATCTCGTCCCAGAAGCAAATATCAGCCGCAATCATAATGTCGAATTGTTGCAAATCGACCTTGCGAATTTTTTCGTATCGGCACTGCCAAGTCTGCACTTCTACCCCATTAACGTCAGCATGGTGCACCATATAGGGGAATACCGTATCGTCAGCATCCAGCCCGGTTACTTTAGCAGCAAAAGTCTTGGCGCAATAAATTCCCGCCAGCCCCCAACCACAACCAATTTCCAGCACTCTAATCGGTCGTTTTTTCCGCTTATTTTCAACCCGAATGATTTGGGGGGGAAACGCCTCTAGGTAATCCATTAATAGCAAGCTGGATTTCCAAAATTTATTACCGTGAATATTAGGCGTACCAGCGGCTTTAACCAGACGTTTAATATCTTTATGGCTATTATTCAGTATGCGCAGGCCGTACGCTTTTCGTTCAGATTTCGACACTAAATCAATTCTCCATCATGTGTTGGAAAAAGAGCTACATTGTGTCAAAGTCACCCATTATTTCCCAGTGCTCTACGTCTCTTATGCCGCATTTTAAATCTCCTTATTTCGCTGCAATCGATCTTGGCTCTAACAGCTTTCATATGTTGATTGTTCGCTTCACCGATTCGCGTATTGAAATCATCGACAGAGAAAAAGAGATGGTACAGCTCGCGCGCGGATTACGCCGTAATGGAGAGCTCGACGAAGAGGTTCAACAACGCGCACTAGAGTGCCTCCACCGCTTCGCTGAACGCTTGCGCGAAATTCCTAGCGCGCAAGTGCGGGCGGTTGGCACCAAAGCACTGCGCGCCGCCCGCAACTCCAAATCGTTTATAAAGGCCGCTGAATCAGCGCTCGGAATACACATACAAACCATTTCCGGCTATGAAGAAGCCCGCCTCGTTTATACCGGGCTCTCGCACACCGTTGTAGACGATGAAGCTAAACGGCTTGTTATCGATATTGGTGGTGGAAGTACCGAATTTATAATTGGTCAGTCATACAATACTCATTGCCTAGAAAGCCTGAGTTTAGGCTCCGTGACCTACACCGAAAATTTTGGTTTAAATCACGAAACCCTTTCTGGCTCCGCCATGTACCGCGCCTACCTAAGCGCCTGCGGCAAACTTGAGCAAATCCGTAAACGCTACCTAGAAGAAGGCTGGCAGATTGCTTACGGCACTTCGGGCAGTATGCGCGCTATTGCTGAGCTTTTAGGCGGTGAAAGTGGAGCAGCGGTTATCAACCGTAGTGATCTCGACGATTTTGTAAAAAAAGCCATCAGCAAAGGCTCACTCGTGGCCTCTGGAATTCCAAAATTACGTCGTGAAATATTGCCTGCTGGGCTGACAATATTGCAGGCTATTTTCGATCAATTGCAACTGGATAAAATTCACATCGCCGATGCCACGCTGAAAGAAGGTCTAATCTACGACAATATTGGTCGCTTTAGTAACCACGACAGCCGAGTAGAAACCGTCGCAGGCCTGCAAGAGCGCTACCGCATCGATACCCGGCAAGCCGACACCGTCAGTAGCACCGCACTCTATTTATGGCGGCAAATTGACGACGAAACAGAACTCAGCGGTATCTCACGCACCAAAATTTTAGATTGGGCAGCAAAATTACACGAAATTGGCCTGAGCATTTCCCATACCGGTTACAATATGCACGGTTACTATATTTTACGGCACTCAGACTTAGCCGGCTTTGGCCGCTACGAACAAACCGTACTAGCCAATCTCGTGCGCTTTCACCGTAAAAAAGTCGCCGCACGCCGATTTATAGACATGGACGATGACGCCATTACCGCCTTCCTGCCGCTGCTGGTATGCTTAAGGCTCGCTACTCTGCTCCACCGGCGTCGCGAACTCGGGCACATACTGCCTTCACTGGAGCGCCAGGGTAATGGTTATAAACTCAAGCTAGACCCCAAATGGCTAGACAACCACCCACTTACAAGGGCCGGCTTGGAACAAGAAATACAGTTACTACGAAAAATAGAACTGCAACTGAATTTTGAATAATCGCTAACCCATGTTTATGCGCCTTCTATTCGCTCTCGCCCTACTCAGCATAATATTTGTGCTGATGCATAAGTATCGCCGGCTGCCCGCCACCGAAAGAAAACAGTGGGTGGTGAAAATAGTGGCTTTTAGTCTAATCGGTATCGTGTTATTGGCCGTTATTACCGGACGAATGCATTGGCTGGGGGGCGTACTGGCAACGGTAGCCGGGTTTGCCAAATTTGGATTGCGCTCTGTCGTTCGTTTTTTTCCTTTATTCAAACTCTTTGGCAAAAAAGCCTTTGGCAACCCTGTATTCAACACGCCTTTTCTAAAAATACAGCTCGACCTAAAAAATAATCGGGTGAGCGGTGAAGTAATTGATGGCCCCTATAAAGGCACAGCCATCGAATCACTGAATGACGAACAGCTTGCCGAGCTAGAAAGCCACTATCAAAAAAATGATCGAAGATCTTGGTATCTGATTCGAATGCTGCGGCAGTTTTCCAGTAGAACCGCTAGCGGGAACGCTGATACCAACTCACAGCATAAAAGCCAAAACGACTACAGCTCCGTAAGCGACCCATCTTTAGATGAAGCATTACAGGTTTTGGGCTTTTCAGCAGGTACAAATATAAAAGATTTGGATAAAAAAATAGTCATACAAGCGCATCGGCGCCTTATGCAAAAAATTCACCCTGATCGCGGTGGAAATGATTACTTGGCTTCTAGGGTTAATATTGCGAAAGAAGTTGTACTGAAACATATTGGCTAGGTAACAGAAATGTTAACTACACTTTTGCCCCCACCGTTCCACTAAAAACACCAAACCACTAAAAATACCAAGCCAATTGCGCATTAATCGATTTCCCCAATTCCAAATATAACCCCTCTACCCCACTCTCAATACCGCCAAATTCTGTCCCCCGTCCTCCCACCGGAATTTGTAAGGCAACAAACAGTTGCCAGCTCTCCGCGAGATCATGAGAAGAAACTATTTGAGTCATAGCAGAATAATCATTCAGGTTGTAAAAAAGATTCGGCGTTAACAACCATAGCGGGTGCATTTCGATTGTGACTGATGCACCCAAATAATCGCGGGCCAAATTATAGACCTCGCCACGATAAAGGCGCTCCAACAACTCTGGTTGTTGCGCTAAGTTAGCCGCTGAATAATCACCGCTTGCGATACCCGCACCGTTACGGTAGTACTCTAATGTTCCGCTTATATTCCGTTGCCACCACAACCACGAGTAAGAAAGGTTTGCCACAGCGCTGGTAATTTGATGACCAGCACTGTCCGCGGTTACAATATCCGCACGCGCAATAGCACCACCCAAAGACCAGACCCCACCTAATGCCACTACGGTATCATTGTAATGTTGAGCCACTAATACATCGATTTCATGAGAACCAATAAAGCTGTGGTACTTCCCGGCAACAGACGATACCGATTCATCAACATCACCTGCTCGGTTTCTGCGGGGAACGGCCACAAACTGCGTGTCTGCACCGGAATCCAGCAGGTATTGAGCGTAGACCATATCATCGCCGGTTTTATATTCCGTATCGACTGTGGTTGGGTCGAACGGATTAACAATGTCCATAGGGTTGAAAATAAACCCATTTCCCCAGCTAATCGCTTGGCGGCCAACCCGAACAACGGATTTTTCACCCGTATAGGTAAACGAGAGCCTATCTAACCGATGGCCGATATAACGCCGCTCGTTGGTTTCAATATCGGCCGACAAATTCCACAATCGGTGGTCATCGCTGGGAATAATAGATTGCCCTGGTAGCAATGCTTGTGACAACTGCGCAAGGGCAAGTGAATCCCCGGCAAGACCGTAGAGCTGATAATTCAACTCTAGATGCCAGGCGTTATACGCGTAATCAGTATTCAACCTCAGGCCTGCATTGCGATCCAACAGGGGTGATTCGGTGAAGCTGTTATAGACGCTGTTATCACTGAACGTCGTTAACGCTGGTTGAGCTTTAACATGTCCGCTCCAACTCCCGCTTTGAGACCATGCAGCCGTTGCCATCAGCAAGAATAATAAAACCCCAGCCAGACGCATAGTCGTTATACCGCCTGCTGATTGACATCAGACACAATTTTGCCATCTTCCATTCGCACTAGGCGTTTACAATGAGCCATAACACGCTGGTCGTGGGTGGCGATAACAAATGTAACTTTACGGCTTTGATTTAAGATAGAAAACAGCTCCATAAGCTGATCCGCTGTTTTCGAATCTAAATTTGCCGTTGGCTCGTCTGCGAGCACCAGCTTAGGGTTGCTGGCAATGGCGCGGGCAACAGCTACCCGCTGTTGCTGGCCACCCGAAAGTTGCGACGGCAAGCGGTCCCCTAGCCCGCCCAAACCAACCTCTGCCAAGGTTTCCTCCACTCGTTGCGCCCGCAGGTTTTTACTAACACCTTGAACCTGCATAACAAACTCAATGTTTTCGGCAGCAGATAAAACGGGAATAAGGTTGTAAGCCTGAAAAACGAAACCAATATTTTGCAACCGCATCTCGGCAAGATCGACTTTTTTTAACGTATCAATACGTTTTTCACCAACAATCACTACACCGCTATCGGGAGTATCCAGCCCTCCCATAGCGTTCAGCAGAGTAGTCTTGCCTGAACCAGAAGGGCCAGACAGACAGACAAACTCTCCCGATTCGATATTAATGGAAACATGGTCCAAACCGGTTATAACCGCATCTCCTTGATGGAAGGTTTTACAGAGATCTTTACAGGCAATGGCCGTCATGAAATATGTATCCTAATTTTTATAAAGCGCAACAATGGGGTCAAGGCTGGCTGCACGCCAGGCGGGTAAAATACTAGCGGCTATACCGAGTACTATTACAATTACATTTGCAAGCACTACATCTTTCAGTTTCAACGCCGGGTACAACACGCTGTTTGCACCAAACATCTCCATGCCTTCGGCCACAGAAGAAATATCAATACCGCTTTGAAAAGGCAAAATAGTAGCCAACGCTAGAAGGTTTCCCGCGATAAGCCCGAGCATAAGCAAGAACAGCGCTTCACAAACTATCTGCACCAAAATCATAGTGGGCCTCATACCTAAAGCCTGCATAAGCCCGATTTCGCGAACACGCTCAAAAACGGCCATAACCAACGTATTCACCAAACCAAAGGACAGTGCCAAAAATATAATTACAACCCATACAATAACAAAACCATCCATCACGCTCATCATGGTGCCAAGGTAACTGTCAGCTAAATTCCAAGGCAAAATTTCTACCGATTGCTGGCTAAATTCCGTTGTAGCCAACAGGGTTAATAAAGGCTGAGTATTGCGATAATCCTCTCCGTTGAGGATAACCTCCGAAACCATATTCTCGGCCTGCAACATGGTTTGAACCCTTGCCAAACCCACGTACACGTTTCTTTCTTCCAAAAACCCAACATCGCTAGAGCGATAAATACCCACTATGCGGAAGCCACGTTCACCAATTTCGTTATTGATGTCTTGGCTCATTAATACAATGCGCTTACCTAAGCGGGTTTCTAACTTTTCCGCCAATTTTGCGCCAATGACAATACCTTTATCATTTTCGTTCTCCAACCAACGCCCTTCGCTCATTTGACTGGTCGCGAAGGCAATGCGCGCTTCAGCGTCAGGGTTTACCCCCAAAATCGAGACACCACGCACATCCCGCTCACTGGAAATTATACCGGGCACCTTCAACCGTGACGCCCAACTTTTTACCACAGGGTTTTCGAGTTGCTGTTGCAAGCTTTTTTCAGGCTCGACAATTGAATTAACAATATTAGGATCGTCACGAAATAGCGGGTGGTGTATTTGTACATGGCCAGGCAAATTGCGTATGCCACTTTCTATCATGTCGTCGACCATACCGCGCATCATGGCGGTCATGAATATCATCGCCCAAACGCCAATCACAATGGCCATTAACATGATAAGGGTGCGCCGATAGTTCCGCCAAAGGTTACGCCAAGCCAAGGTAAAAATAACCGATGATTTCATAACTTACACCGACCTCATAGCAGCGACAGGCTGCAGCTTATGGATGCGTAGCGCGGGGTATATTGCTGCCAGTAGCGACCCTAAAAATACAAAACTGGGGCCCAACAACATCGAAAGCCAGCTAATCGTAGGGTACATTTTACTAGGCAAATTAAAGCGCCCAGCCATCTCCTCCATTCCAGGGTATGTGAACCCTTCAATACTTAAATACAAGGTTACACAAAACCCCAGAGCCACGCCCATCACCAACCCCATAAAAGCGAGCATGCTGGTTTCACTGAGAATGAGCGCACTTAACCGACCCGGCTTTAGGCCTAATGCCATCATAATGCCAAATTCTCGTGTCCGTTCTAACACAGACATCAGTTGTGTATTAAGTACACTAAAGGCCACCAGTACGACCAACACAAAGTACATAAACGATGCACTGGACATGTCGGCCTTAATCGCCTGCTGGAGCCCTGGATTGAGCTTATCCCAATCGAGCACCCGTAAATTAGTATTAGCCACAACAGCCGACAATTGCGCCTGCCACGTAGGAACAGTGTCCAAATCAGGCGCCCCTATAACGATTCTGTGGCCAGCGCCATTCATAGTAAAAACGTCTTGAAATGTTTGCAGGGGAATTTGTGCAACGCCGCGATCCAAATCAACCATGCCGGTTTCAAAGATACCCACTACCGTTACAATGGCCGCTGCAATAGAACCATCAAAACCGCCACCCAATAAAGTAAGCTCATCTCCCACTTCTATCTTTAAATTTCGGGCAAGTACCTTACCAATGACAATTTCGGAAGCCATTGTGTCTTTTAAATACACGCCTTCACTGACTAGGCCGGGAATAGTCGATACGAGCGGTTCAAAGGCAGGTTCAACGCCGGTAATTTGAATACCAAAAGAGCGCTCTTCACTGGCGGCCATGGCAAAGCCTATAGCGCGAGCGGCAACCGTTTCAGCCGTGAGTGTTTCACGTACACTGGCCGCTAATGAGGAAATGTTTGGCACCACCATGCGCATTTTCTGCTCATCGAAATAGCCCTCTGCCTGTATTTGAATATGGCCGGAAAATGCGCGCAAGCTATTATCGATCATCATGCTATAACTGCCCTGTTGCAAGGCAATCATAAACACCAGTAAAACATTGGAAAACACCATAGCCCCCAGCGTCAACCAAGTTCGACGGCTATGCCGCCACAGGTTTCTCCATGCAAGTCGTACACTAATATTGCCCGCCATAGGTAAACTACCGGGGGTTGCGTAAGTTGGATAAAGTAAAAGTGTTGTCGCTTAATGGCGTATCGAAACCAATGCTGTGGGTCACCATTTCGGTCCACTCTTGTGGTGACTCAACCTCGGCCATACGCATAATTTTGGCCACCGGGCGCCCCCCCATTTCCGCGACTTCGAGGGTTTTCATGGTTTTCACTAATACCCCGTCTTGATCCCAAAACTGCTGTTCGATCATGACAAAGTCATCGCGAATTAAATATAACTCTTTACCCCATACCACGGCCGCGTCCTCATGGGGTACAGCTTCAATCAGGTACAGCTTGTGACCCTGTGCCTGTCGAGTTTCCAAAAGTGTATGGTTATATTGGTCCAGTACATCGGTAGATTTACTGATATCTTTATTGGTGAAATCACTACCCATCCAGCGCTGATTCATCATTGACGAGGGGATTTTGATGACACGATTAATTTTCGGGGTATAACTCCACATGGCATTGTCGATTAACAAGGTGCCATTTCCCGCGTCTTTTTTTGGCGCCGTTACACGAACCAATGAATGTTTGTCGCCCTTCGTCCAGGCCTTCATTGACATCGTCCTCTGCCAACTCTCACGTTTAATGGTCATACTCATTTCGGCAATAGAAGATGTGCCCCGCCATAACTCCATGGCTTCACGTATAAGCGCTTTAGCATCTACCCCGGAGGAAGGTTCTTCCGCTACCGCAGAAGTTGTCAGAAAAATGCAAAACAAGCTAACAATTGCGCGAATCACCACGTTTCAAGTTCCCTGTAGGGTTGGTTTCCGTCATGGTATCACATGGTACAGGCTGCGCCCGCTGGCCACGTTTGTTTTATAAACAACCGACTGATTTGTGAAATAAGAAATGAGTATATCCTTGTATACACCACAGAAGGATGTGAAGCGCCATAATGTAAAGAATGCAATCCACCTAGGCCCCGGTACAAATGCGTGGCAACACCGGGTTCACACTTATCAAGGGCTCTGCTGAATAAAAATGGTAAACTAGACCGCCACTCACCTAACAGAAATCCGCTATGCCTCTCATGCTTGAAGAAATCGACAGCCAGCCCTCACACCTAGGTGAAATATCACTTCGTAAACGCATCATTCCTGCCCTGGGGCAAGAACCCATCTACGAGGTACGGCTGGGCGAAGAATTTTTAATGTCGAGCATGTTCGTAGACGCTGAAATAGCGCTGGCAGACTTAGGGCTTGCGGCCACCACAGGTGAGAACCTGCAAGTTGTCGTTGGCGGGCTGGGTTTGGGATACACCGCCGTTGCCGCACTAAAAGAAACGCGCTTAAAAAACCTATGGGTCATTGATGCACTGGAAACGGTTATTCAATGGCATCGTGACGAAAAAGTCCCTTTAGGGGCGCCCCTCAATGCCGACCCGCGCTGCCAGTTTATCCTCGGCGATTTTTTTGCCCGCGCCACGGCGGATGTAACGGCAACCGGCTTATATCCTGTACAACCAACCGACTTGCTCGACGCGATACTCCTCGATATTGACCACTCGCCTACCGCCTACCTCAATAAAAGTAATGCAGACTTCTACAACACAAACAACTTAGCGCGTATGGCAGCGCAGTTGAAGCCGAGCGGTGTATTTGCCATGTGGTCTCAAGATTTACCTAGCGAATCATTTTCTACACTATTGCGCACCGTGTTCAATAAGGTTGATGCCCATATTGTCTCGTTCTACAATCCTTTTCAAAATAAAGAAGCGACCAACAGTATTTATGTTTGCGTAAAATCTAGCGAGGCGACCGCTGAATAAGCCTAAATAATCGGAGATTGCTATGTACATCCGTCAGCGGTGCACAGGTCTTCCCAGCGCTGAATCGCAACACTGTTACGTTTCTTAAAGTAATCAATGAAGTGTGCATCGAAATCGCCCGCAACACTATTCTGTACAGCGATATGGCTCACTAGGCTGTCTATCCAGCCCAGTAAATACGTACTGTGCTTATCGGTTTTAGCCTCTGTTTTCAGTACGCCCAACAACTGAGGTAACCATTGCAACCGTGTAAATACCGGCGCCACGGAGGCATCAACCAAACCAAAACTTTCGCCATTAAAATAGGCTTTGCCCTCTGCGGGTTTAATTTTTTTCAGCGCGGCTAAAAAAGCATCTAGCTTCACTTGAAACAGCTCCTCATTTTGCTCAAGCATTAGCGCATACTGCTGCATAATTAGCGCCTCACTATAGGCCACCCAAGCTCGTGAATGGGCTTTACTCAGACTATCGCCATTCAACAAGGGCTTACCATAGGCTTCGTCGAGGTATTCGTTAATAACCGACGACTCGAATAGTGCAGTAACACCCTTTTCACCTCTGCTTACAACCAACGTTGGCACCCTAGCCAATGGCGACAACGCCAGAAACCAGTCTGGTTTATTAGCTAAATCGATATTGATACGCTCATACGGCTGATTTTTATATTCGAGTAAAATGGCCGATCTCTGTACAAAAGGGCAAATAGGGAAACTGATGAGCTTTGGCAAATCCGTATTGTTTAATGTACCTAACATTTCTGTACCCCCTTAAGTGCCTGTTTCTACAAGCAGTAGCTCAAAATCGGCTCCGGTTTGCCGAAGCGTGACCAATGCTTGATTCTCCGGGTCGTTATACCAACCCCTTGCAGCGTCACCACTGGGAAACGCAATACAAATCGATACGTTAGGAAGCTCCCGACTTCCCTCTAAACGAAGGGGCTGCCCTTTAGCAACCACATCACCGCCATGCTTTTTCAAAAGCGGGCCAATTTTCTGCGTGTATTCCTCCATCCAATCTTTGTTGTGAACCGTTAATTCACCCACCGCATAAGCTGTCATACTCTTTAACTCCATCGTAAGTTTAAATTTTGGCGTTCGGCCGTTTACACGTAAACTATAACCAGAACGTTGCTACGCGCATATTCTCGACAAATGCATAGTAGTTGTGCAATATTGCACAGATGAATAACTGGGATGACCTTCGATTTTTTATAGAATTGGCCCGTAGCGGCAGCCTTTCGGCGGCTGCGCGCATCCTCGCCGTTAACCATTCAACGGTTGCACGGCGTATAGGCGCATTTGAGAAAACCCATGGAATCAAACTGTTTAACCGCCAACCAGACGGTTACCAGCTTACGGACGCCGGCGAACAGATCTATACCCAAGCCCTGAGCATAGAAGCGGACAATCATGCGATAGAACGCCTGCTTTATGCGGGCGATACCCGCCTCTCGGGTAAACTTGTCGTAACCATGCCCCACGACCTCGCCAACTTCTGTATTATCCCCTACTTAGAAAAGTTCACTCTGCAGTACCCTGATGTAGAACTTGAACTGATAGTGAGCCCAGGGTTAAAAAACCTTTCTGCACGTGAAGCCGATATAGCAATACGCCTTACCCCTGCGCCACCCGACAACCTCGTTGGCGTTGAGCTCGCAAGAATGCGTCACGGCGTGTATTTTTCCAGTACGGTAAACCACGATCCAGAGCAACCCAATCTCATTATTTGGCGGAATGAAACTCAACCCCCCAGCTGGGTGACCGCTCATTTCCCCAAGGGCAAGGTGATACTCAAAGTAGATGACTTGGCTTCTATGTACGCTGCCGTTAAAGCGGGCTTAGGCATTGCTCGTATGCCCTGCTATTTACCAGACACGCTCAACGATACCCACATTTACCGAGCCCCTATTACACTCCCGCGGTCACAGTGGGGGGCCTGGGTGC
Source organism: Teredinibacter franksiae (assembly GCF_014218805.1). NCBI lineage: Bacteria > Pseudomonadati > Pseudomonadota > Gammaproteobacteria > Cellvibrionales > Cellvibrionaceae > Teredinibacter > Teredinibacter franksiae. The sequence goes on from NZ_JACJUV010000001.1 coordinate 393,121, forward strand.
TGCACCATTCAGACCTAAGACAAACCGCGCGAGTACGTGCCTTTAAACAGTTTTTATCTAGCCTACTGAGCGAGCAAAAGCCGCTTATAGAGGGTGAATTGAGTAGAACTAAGACGATTGGCAAACACAATGTTAAAAGCTCACCTCGCCGCCATAGCGAGGCCAACTCCACAATACGGTGATCAATGTCAGATACCGCCAACGACGAGGTATTTATACAAAAAAACCTGTTTTCGTGGAGCAAGACTGAAAATATACCTAAATTTGTGGCGTTAAAGACAATTCTCTGAGAGGGTGTTCTATGTGAGCGTGGCCACCAGCAGGATAAGTACCTATTGCCATTGAGACACCAATAGCATCAGACCTCTACAGGGCCACACAGGCGCGGTAAACGAAGTAGATGCACCAATTCCATACCGGGGTTTTAAACCTACTTTACGATCTGGTTATAATTCGATAAAGACAATGATGATGGGAGAATTACTTAGAATCTTCTTACTGTACCCGCTACTTGTTGGCTTCCAACCGATGAGAGCACATCGCTATATTGTTTTTATTTTATGTTACCTACTGGTGCCATATACAACAGCCAGTGACAATGCTAGTGAGCGAGCCGCTGCAATTACCAAGGTGACCTACCGCCTCTCCTTCATGCGTGAAAAACCCACGCAGTCCTACGAGTACCAATTACTCGAACTAGCCCTCCGAAAAACACAAAAAGAAGATGGCGCTTTTTTCCTTGAGCCTAGTGCACCAATGGAAGTACGACGGGCCTTAAAAAAATCTCGTAACAACACCATCGAAAATTTTATTTTTCGCAGTAACTATTCTACCAAAGACAATTATGAAGGGTTAATCTATATACCTATTTCAATCGACCTAGGTATATTCGGTTACAGAATCTGCTTCACGTCAGAAGACGTACTAAAAAAATCCCCAAACATCCGCACGCTAAAAGAACTTCAATCTAAAACCATGGGCCAACCGGACAGCTGGCTGGACCACCAAATCCTTAAAGCCAACGGCTTTCAGGTATACAACATTCTTCAAGTAGAAAGCATGCACCAAATGGTGGCCAACAACCGTTTTGACTATTTATGTAGAGGTGCTAATGAGCTATATCACGAGTGGAAAAAGCGACCAGACATGAAAGGTCTAACCTACGATAAGAGTTTTTCCATTTATTACGACCTACCACGATTCTTTTTTACCCATGCCCAAAATAAAACGCTTAAAGAAAGGGTGCAAAAGGGATTAAATATCGCTTACCACGACGGCAGTATGCAAAACCTCTGGCGGGAACACTACGGCGAAGCTATACAGTTTTCAAAACTGAAAACCAGACGGCTATTCTATTTAGAAAACCCCTACCTGAACAACATTTCACCCGACTTCCAATACTACTTCATGAACCCTTACGGATTGGAGAAAAGCCAAAAACATAAAAATTAATTTTATAATCATTACGCAGCATTCACCGCAGATTACTTTAGGCCAACGCCAAACGTCAGCATCAAATCAAGTAACAACGAAACCACACAAATTCAAGTGATGCGACACGGGAAAATCCACCACCACGAAACACCTATACTCGACCTCCCGCGCTTGCCAGTGAAAACATCTGAATAAAAATACAGGACTCGTTACCTGCCCCACACAAACCTCTTGACGAGCACCCTACTATCTTTCTATTTGACAGCTCCAACACAACTCGAATGTTCCCTCGTTTTGCTCCCCACAGCTTGAACAGTGCCAACTTTCTTTGGTGGAATCCTCGCTCAAACCATCAACCAAGGCCTTTGCAGCAACGAAATCTGATTCTTGAACCCACAACTCGGGCCATGTTTCCAAAGGTGAAAGTTCTCCCATACCACCGGACGAAAATTCGTTCCTGAGCACACATTCAATACCCTCAATGACAAGAATATTACGTACATTTTCTACAATTATTTTATTTTCGCGAGTATAAACAAGTTTCATCAATCTGTTTTCTCCATTATTTTCTATACCAAGGTAAAAATAACTAAGCGCTGTGATTGTAGCCTGCTAATTACAACCTCTTAATCCGGCCAAAAAATCATGCTATTGCATAATAAACGCACATTATGGCAGACAATCAGGTACACAATTTCCGTATTCTAACATGGGCTACGAATTGCTCGACATGATCAACAAAAAGGCTAACAGCACTCGAAAATGCTGCACGCAGCGACTCCAAGGTTTGGTGGGTATAATTGAAAAAGAAATGATCGAAGATTACTTGAATACACCGGGTAAACACCTGAGCCTTCAACAGCTACCTCCACATACAGAGATGAAGGTATTCCAGTGCTTGAACTATGCAATAGCGAAAGCGCTATTCAGGATGCATATCGTCCTAAAACCCTCTACTCAACCTGTAGGTTTAGTCCACCGAACTAGACTAACAACACTAAGCCATTAATTTAAAAAACTAGGCTTAGGTGGAAACAATTCGCTTAAAATACCGATTAAATTACTTCCCTACGGGCGGACAAGAAGAACCCAAAGAGTCACTATCCAACGGCTGCTCTACCTCCAATTCTAATGAGCGCTTCACCACAACGGGTATAACCTCTCCGAGTGCGGCTATAGCATCAACTGTTTCTACGCCAATTTTTCCAGAAAACACCTCAAGAGAACCGATATCGAATAGCTGAATAACGTCTTCTTCCTCAAGATTATTGATTGCTGCACGTGCAGATAAGGTTTCAAGAATCGACGTTAAATATGGTGACTTACGAAACCGTCTAGCCAAATCTCGCGATTTTTCTTTGGCGTTTAAGCACCCAAAAAGAACGCCGACGTCCCGTATTACTTGCCGCTCTGTTCGCCGTAACTTTAAGCGAATCATCAAAAACCTTGCGCATGTGCTTACCGAATCCATAATCAAACCTCTCCTTCTTTGTTGCGCACTAATTGAGGCATTACACCGCAATTAGTGCGCCGAAAAACACAACTACTTGTCTAAATGTACATCCATTTGAGGGAAAGGAATCTCAATACCAGCGGTATCGAATTGACGCTTAATCTTTTCGTTTATATCAAAGTATACGGCCCAATAATCTTCTGTTTTGGCCCATACTCTGAAAACAAAATTAACCGATGAGTCAGCAAGCTCGCCAACAGCTATAGTAATGCCGCGCTCTGTAATAATTCGACCTTCGGCTTCTACAATTGCATTCAACTCTTTACGCACCAGATCCAAATCTGCGCTGTAGCTAACACCAACAGTAAAATCCACACGACGTTCTTTCTCGGCCGAATAGTTAGTGATATTGCCACCCATTACGGCGGAGTTGGAAATAATAATAGTTTTATTATCGCCCGTTTTCATGATTGTCGAGAATATTGAAATCTCTGTAATAACGCCTGCTGCGCCACCGGCCTCAACAAAATCACCTATTTTGAAGGGTCGAAACATTATCAACAAAACACCGGATGCAAAATTTGCTAGTGAACCCTGCAATGCAAAGCCAATAGCTAAACCAGCAGCACCTATAATCGCAACAAAGGAAGCCGTTTGAATACCTAACTGCCCAAGTGCAGCAATAATAACTATAACGTATAAACAATAGTAAATTATATTTCGCGTAAAACCCGCTACTGTGGCATCCACGCCTTTCGCCGCCATGCCTTTTTGCATTAGGTTTGAAATGGATTTGGCTATCCATTTACCGATAACAAATACCGCAACAGCCAATAAAACTTTTATACCGTATGTGGTCACAATCTCTGGCAGCTTCTCCATCAACTGTTCAATATTATCTTGCATACTCATTATTTTTCTCCAATAAATAATATAGTGGGCTGTCGCCAGCCCCACTTAACAACACTTTACTTGATTATTTTTTCTACCGTGGCGCTTACAACACCCTCTACGCGGCGATTAGCGACTCGTCCTGCTGCAGTATCATTGCTCGCGACAGGCTGTTCTTCACCATATCCCTTTGCCGTAATTCGGCTGGCATCGATGCTGTATTTATCGACCAGGATATCGGCAACCGCTTGCGCGCGCTTTTGTGACAACTGCTTGTTGTATGTGGCCGCGCCACGGTCATCAGTATGCCCTTTTATTTCAACGTTGGTCAGTGGGAATTCACGCATAAAGGTTGCAAGCTCTTCAACTTGAGCGAATGAATCACTTACAACTGCATCAGAATTATTGGCAAACTGAATGTTCAGTTCAACACGCACATCTTCCTTTAGTACTCTGTAGCAACCATTCTGATCCACCTTAGAACCAGCATCGCTATTGGGGCATTTGTCGGCAGAATCAGCAATACCGTCACCGTCGGTATCGGTTACTTTTATCGGCATGGGTGCGGCCGCAGCGGCGGGTTTTGATACAGGCTTACTCTTGGCTGCCTTTTTACCGAAAACATAATGCACGCCTAAATTAAACGCCGTTTCCATTGTGTCGGTATCCAAGCCTGCAATGGCACGAACATCTGTACGCATAGATAAGGCTTTAGACAACTGGTACTTTAATCCTACACCTGCATTCAATAGTGTTTCATCAACGTCGTTCGGGCCGCCGCTGATCTCATTTTTACCAACACCAAACACGGCATATGGCTGCGCTTTACCGCTTTTTCCAAAGTGGTAGAGGCTATCTAACCGAATCTGGTTCGCGTCAAGATCGCCGCTTGCAATTGGGTTTCCGGGTTCAGAGATGGTATAAGCTAACTCCAGGGCCCAGGGGCTTGCAAACTGATACCCGGCGGCAATACTGGCATCAGCTGCATCTTCTGCACCCTGCCGTGATTCGGAGTGCGTCAGGTATCCCAGCGACGGTGCTAAGGTAAAACCTTCTGTCTGCACATCCCCAGCATTCGCTGAATAACTCGCTACGGTTAAACATGCAGCTAAGCTAACAACTACCGCGCGCTGCAATTTAAATTCTTTAGATTTCTGCCCAAGTACTTTCATTATCTGTTTTCTCCATTTATCCCTGATAATTCGAAAGCCTTCGTGGGCCTCGAAATTCAGGCGTAGTATGGGAAGAAAAACAAATTAGGTGTGTAAAACCGTGTAAAATTTTTAGGGGAACACACTCACATGCAGTGCTTTAGGGTGTCTGAGGTGCCATTACGCCGCTGGAGCAATTAGCGGTAGGGAAACAATAAAAGTACTGCCCAGTGTAGGGTTATTGTATGCGCTAACGGTACCACCGTGCTTGTGCACCACAGTTTCTACAAAATATAAACCTAGGCCTGCACCACCCTCAGCGCTCTTACGCATACCTCGTTTAAAACGCTGGAACAACGTAGCTCTATCCTGCTCACCTATACCCGGCCCTTGGTCACAAACATGAACCTCAACTACGCTATCATGAGTCGCAAGACTTATTTTTATCTTTGTGCAAGCATCACTGTATTTTATAGCATTTGTGACCAAGTTGATTAATGCTCTCTCAATGAGATCCGTATCGGCCAATACCCATATGTCCACATCCTCTCGCTCCACCGTCATCGTTATGTTTTTCTGCTGGGCCAGCGGTACTGCGTAGGCATGCGCTGCGTCAACTACGGCATGCATATCATTAGTGGTATAATTGTCCGCGCTGGCCACTTCCGCGCGACTAAGGTGTAAAAGGCTTTCTGCGTAACTTATATTTCTAATAGCGTACTTTTCTATTTCACCGAGCACCTGGAGTTCCGTTTGGCTATCTCCTGCCATTATTCTTTGCTTTTCTATTAGCGCAATAATTGAAACCATCGGCGAGCGTAAATCATGCGAAATAAAATCCATTGTTTCCATTCGGGAACGTTCACTATTCTTCAGTGTAGTAATATCGGTAAACGTAAATAATAGAATGTTGGTGGTTGCCGAACTAGACTCTTTATTAGAGGAAGGTCTCGATATATCAATATTTTTACCTTGAATGTACAAATCAACACGCTCTACCCTATCACTGCCCCCCTCAGCTATTTCACAATAACCTTCAATATTAATTGGCTTTTTGTTGTCACTCAACGCTGCAACAATATCGCTCCAACTGCACGATTCACCAAGGCAAAGTGAATGACCCAGTTCAGCAACACTAAATGATTCACTCATACCGGGGAAAAGCGATTGCGCAAATTTATTTTTGAGCACAAGCGCACCACTCTTGTTAAATATAACGACCGCTTCCTGCAAGTTTGCCAAGCTTTGTAAAACCAACTGCCTAGCACTTTCCAATCCCCGATTCGCGAGGCGAAACTGTTCAATAGTTTTGGTTACAATCTCCGTACCCTTCAGCTTAGATTCAACACTAAAATGGGTACCAAACAGTATTTTACTAAGCCGTTCACTCGACGGCAGCATGTCGCCCTGTTCATTCTGCACACTAACCAAACCACCACTCTCTTCCTCCTCCTGTATACGGAGCAGTGAGCGGTGTAAAAAACGCAACGCAAACTCTATTTTCACCCAACTCCACAATGGATAAAAAATCAGAAGAAATACCATTACCCCTGAAGGAGGGAACCAGAGATTATGCTTCAACAATAAAAAAGCAGACACGACCACAATCATGGCCGAAGAAAAGAGTGTTAGCAGAAAAAAGTGGGACGGACGTAAAAAGGAAAAAATTGTCAACAATACAAACACCATAAAAAATGTAATGTATGATGCCGTACCAACGCCCAATTCGTGGGATAGCTTATCTCCTCTAATGGCTTGATAAACAAAACTGTTAAGTTTTACCCCCGGCATTCTTCCCGCAGGCGTTACAACCACATCGTGAATACCTGTAGCCGTTGCACCCACGAAAATTATCTTGTTCTTCAGGACCGATGCAGGAACTCTTCGTTTAAGGACATCGCTATAAGATAATATTGGGGTTTCTCCACCCGATATAATTGGCACGAAATTTTTAAAATCGCGATAGATAAGCATCGGAGAATATTTTTCGACCTGCTGGGCTCGCAAACCGGGCAGTGGCGTACCTCCCTCCATTTGCATTTTTTCTTTAGACGCATTTTCAACCACGTTGTGCAGCGCCAAAGCCATATGAGGCCAATGCGGCGAGCCGACACCCTCTTTGAGATAAACACTGCGACAAATGCCGCTCACAGAGCAATCAATATGTGCGTGGCCTATAGCTGCCGTGTGCTTGGCGAAACGCGCTAGGGGCGGGATCTCCACAGATTGCCCCTGATAGCTGAGCGATTCAAAATACACAGGTAAAATAACCTTACCGTTACGCTCAATGGCGTTGGCAAAAGCTATATCATTGGCGGGCTGAAGAAGATCCGCCTCGCCGAAAAGAATATCGAAAACAACAACACGCACGCCCGCATCGGTTAGAACATCCAATAATTCAGCGTGTCGCTTTCTTGGCCAGGGCCAACGCCCCAATTGTGCTGTGCTAAATTCATCTATCGCAATAATTAGCACATCGTCCTGGGAGGGGACTTTGTTATGTGACTGAATGCGGTCAAAAAGGTAATAATCAAGAGAGGAAAACCAACTCCCGCTCACAGCCAATACCGCGACCATGCTCAGTATCAGCGGTAATACAAGATGTACAAGTCGATTCACAATGGGTTACCTAGAATACTTTTAAAGGCCCACAAGTAATAGCACAATAAGAAAGGTCATTACCTCCTTGGTTCTATCCTTTTTCTGTACAGGGGGTTCTTCTGGCCTAGGCTGACCACAGAGTTTTATCTCACCCGGCATCCCCTTAAATAGCTTTTTATCAACCCCACTAACACGAATGCGATAACAGGCCGGTTCATCCATGGGAACAATAACTTCAGAATCTTCGCTTTTGTGAAGCTGAATTAATTTTGCGTCGCTAGAGTCGGCAAGCACTTCTACTACGTAATGCTCGGCGCCGTCTATATTTCCCCAATCAATTTTAAGGGGATAAAACTGCGCGTCCGGCGCAGTTGTAAATGTCGGTTCCGACAATAATTCAAGTGGTTGCCCAACAGGCTTTCCCTGTTCGGCCATTACACCAAAACCCGTTTCAACCGGTACTGCAGCATCATCACCATGACCCACCACAACGATTGACCCTTCATATACAGAGCCGCGCATAACAGGGGCTTCAGTGTCCGAAGTGGTAACACGAAAATCTGTTCCCCGTACCGCTGCAACGGCCGACGGAGATGTAATACTGAACCTTGAGCGCGGCTCTCGAACAGGTACTTTTGCACTACTACTACCCTGTAATAACCGTATTTTGGAATCGACCATTCCGGCTTCGCCATTCTGTGAAAGCGAATCTAGAACAACTTTACTATCGGACTCCAGTACTAAAATAGCACCATCCGCAAACCTTAATGTGGCACTACTATTTTCACCGGTTACAACTACTGCGCCCATACTCAGCGTTTCGCCCGTTACACCTACACGAGCTACTGCATCTGCACTCCCAAACTGACTTAAGACACTAACAGATCCATGAATGTAGACCAATTCCACCGCTGCAGGCTGGTTTTTTAACCAGGCTACAGGAAACTTAATACGGGTTCCTGGAGCAAGAGAACGAGGGTATTCAACATTATTATAAGCGCCAATCTTCTGCCAACAATTTTGTACCGTTGTGTACTCAATGCAAAGCCCCCAAAGGGTATCTCCTGCCCTTACGGTGTATACCCAGTCCTCTGCAGACGACTGAGCTGAATACATAAACGATAACGCAAGAAATACAAACGTACACAATTTGGAATTTTTTATTCCGGGCATAACTTATATCCCTAAGTGTTTATTTTTTCCAGCCGATAGCCATGCTGGTAAATTGTCTTTATTGTATACCCCATTTCAGGGCTAATTTTTAAACTACGGCGCACTCTACTCACGTGCACATCAACTTTTCGAGTATCCAAACCTGTTTCCGTGCCCCATACCGCTTTAAGCAGATATTCCCTAGACAAAATTTTTCCGATATTCCTAAACAAGTGTAAAGCGACAAGGTAATCCTTTCTTGTCACCTTTAAAGTTTCATCGCCAACACATATTGACTCCGCTTTGCAATCTAGCGTTATTGGACCAACTTCAATGACATCACTTACCTGCTTAATACCTGCTCTGCGGCTCAATGCCGCAATACGCGCGAGCAATTCGGCTTGCCTTACAGGTTTTACCAGATAATCATCCGCGCCCTCACGTAATGCTGAAACAATATCTTCTTCAGAATCTCGTTGGGTTGTAAATAAAACGGGGGTTTTAGCCTCAAACTGCTGCCTAAGCGCTTTAAGAATTTCGATTCCCGTTGTGTCCGGTAATTCCCAATCTAAAATGATCAAATCTACAGGTTCAGCAACGAAGTTTTTAAGAAAATCAGCGCCATTGGAAGCATGGACAATTTCATGCCCCTCACTCCCCAACCAGGAAAGAAGTAGTTCAGTTTGGGCAATGTCATCCTCCAAAAAACCAATTTTCATACAACGTATCCCCTAAACTAAACCCTATAACGCCAACCAATTTGCATACGACATTCGACAACAGCCACAGCCACAGCCACAGAGCCAATCCATGCCGCATGGCGTTAAGGCGAGAGATTACTCATGTACCCCCCACATTGGCAAGATCTTTCCGCTGTAAAGACAACCCCCCGTACAACCGATGGGGACGCGCGCTAACCCCAACCCTAAAAATAACCTTGTAGCCCATGACACACATTAATCAATCAAACACCCAGATGCGGTAATAATAATAACCACCCACCCACACGCCTGGATTTTACGGTCTATAAGGCCACCATGCGGCGATTGAGCTATGAAGATTCCTCCCCGGCGAGCGATTACTACACCCATACACCACATTATTCAGTACTGGGCGAGCAAAAACCTTCATCTGCGCAGTTTGCTTGGAGATCATTGGATTTGCAGTTCCACTAAAGGTAGGCCGAGAACAGAGAATAAGGAGCACAGGAACTTTTGAGTTAAAAAGTGCCAGCAATAGATACTATAAATAACGGCTCAGCCGGTATAGCCCGAGATTGATTTTGGCTTCAACCCGAGAATAGAGGTGCCCTTAAGGACACCGCTATCAATTACTTGCGACTACAACATTTGTTGGCGCATTTCCGTTTAATGAGTGCCCCCCAAAAAAGCGACGCTTAGTGCTCACCGAATTTGTAACTAGCCAACAACACCGAAATTAAACCTTCAGCTTGTTTTGTTACTTGACGGTTACTCGACTACCTCCAATAGCACATTCCCGCTTGCGCCTGACGGAGGATTGGCGCCAACAATATTCGACAACGTGGGAGCTACATCAACCGTATGTACTCTGCGTGAAATTGTCCGAGGCTTTAGGTTGTGGCCCGCGAAGATAATCGGCACAAAAGTATCGTATGCCCACGGCGAACCATGCACCACTGCCGCAGAGAGGCCGTCCAAATCGTTAATAAACCAACCCGGGTCAAAAACCACATAAACATTCCCTGAACGCTTTGGATGGTAATTATGGCTCACCGCTCGAGTAATGTAATTGTCCGCTAGAAGTCCGCGCTCCAAAGCCGTGCTGGAAACCGCAGCCGAGACACCCGGTAAACGTATCAACTCTTCTACCACAGCCGTTTCTAACGCCAACAAATCAATTTTTTTGTTGTTGATCACCTCATTACTCAAGTAGACATAGGGATGGTCATAAGCGTCTATAAGCTTTCCAGATATACGAAACTTCTTTTTAATTCTGTCTATAGCGGGCTGCTTATCCCAACTGTCGGGGGACACATAACCGGTCGGTATTCCCATTGAGTTTAGATAACCCGGCGCCTCGGGGCCACCGTGATCAGAGGATAGAACGATTAAGGTGTTGTCCAGCCCAACAGTTTTCTCTACATGCGCAAGCAAGTCTTTAAGGCTACGATCAAGGCGCAAGATATTGTCTTCCGATTCCAGGCTAGAAGGCCCGAAAAAATGCCCAATATAATCAGTTGCCGATAAACTAACACCTAAAAAGTCAGTAATATCATCGCCACCAAGATTTTCAGCATCAATAGTCGCTTTAGCAAACGCCACTGTTAACTCGTCACCGGCAGGGCTTATTGTAAGGTAGGTCGAAAAATACTTATTTTCAGTCGTATCAAACTTATGCGGGAAAGTTCGCCCATACCCAGCCAGATCAACTTCCCACTCTTGATCATCCCTATCGCCAAACAAATAGCTGTCTTTTGGATGCATAAGTTCCCAAGCTTTACCGGAATATTGTTGAGGTAGTTTTTTTGCGTTCCAATCTACCACCCACTGAGGGTACTTTTCATAATAGTAACTACTGGTAACAAATTCATTGCTAGCTTTGGAAAACCAGAAGGCTTTACCGGAATGGCCAGCCATAGACACCGCACCTCTATCTTTAACAGATATACCGAATACTTTTGCTTTTCCCGCTGTTAACGAAGAAAGCTCATCTGAAAACGTAGTGGTCAGAATGGAGACTGGTGATCGCCCATCACTGGATGCCGCTTTTTGGGTTGGGTCAATCTCTGTACTTGCGTCGACATCCGCATTAGCGGTTAGCAGTTTATAGCTTGGGTCTTCAATGTTATAAGCCGTAACACCCGTGGACCGGTCAAACCAGATATTGCCTATCATTCCGTGTGCAGAAGGATGCGCGCCGGTTGCAAGTGTTACATGCCCCACAATAGTTTCGGTGTTCGCATGGGCATGGTGCGCATTTTTGTATACCACACCATTATCCAGTAAATACTTTAGCCCGCCTTCACCCAGCTGACTATAATGGCGAGTGGGCATATCGCCACGAAACTGATCAACCGTTATCTGCAGGATTAATTTAGGTTTATTACCCGCTGAAACCAACCCTGCGAAACAAAGCATTGCTGTTGCAACGATCAATTTAGAGTAATTACTCAAGTTTAGTTTTTGCTTCAACGTCATTATTTATCCTTGAAATTTAGTTGCCTAGAAAAATGTCCGACTTAGCCCACAGCCCCTGTTACATAACAACACATTGAGCATAAAACTAAGCTCCCAGGCTCGATAGAATTAGTCGGAGCGGTGCTATTACGCCCTGTACCCACTTGCTCCCCTACTTATCCACTAGTTTAGATTTTATAACCATCTAATTCTAAACCCCCAACAAAGCTCAGTCACTCCGTAATACCAGCCTTATCACGCCACCAACAACCTCGAATTCGAGTTCATTCCCCTTAAATGGCTTCCCATCTAGATTGAAGGGGTGGCCACCCCATTTGGCAACATAGTTTAATTATTTCGCTCTAAATCGAATGACAAGTTCGCCCGTTTCAGCCCGGTTAAGCGCTTCTTTAATAACCTGGTTAAGCTTATCAACAGGAAACGCTTCCAGTATCATCACATCGAAAAAACCATGCTTATTCTCGCATTAAGAGCGAGTTGTCGACCCCCGCCCGCCCGCCTGCCTGCCTGCCTGCCTGCCTGCCATTACAATCAAAACCGATAATGGTCGCCGCCCATAGGCTCACCTTTTCAGAGCCTATCGCCCCCAAAACCAGCACTAAATATAGCGGTTTCAACGGTTCAACCTTACAACGATATTGCCTGTGGAAAACACCAGAAATGAAATGCGTACATTTCCTGTACAACCCGGTTATACAACACACAAAACCGTCAGCATTATGCCTACCAACGCTTATAGATAACGGCTATCAATAGGGCTCTTGCTTATACCTCAGCATACCTAATTAAAGGCACCCCAATTCATCGGGATTGGACCCCAACTTTACTTCCTATGTTTATGCTCTGCAATTTTAACCGGCATGCTGGTGGGCTGGCGAAACAAAGTATGGATCGCACGCAAAGCCGCACAGGGTGCGACCTAGCATGCCTTACTACGCAATTAGCGCGGCTTCGACAACAACAAGCAGCCCCGAACAAATTCATCCCTAAATCTTATCCGCCATTCTATTCATGCATCTAAGAAGCCAACAATAAAGCAGGTGTTTAGGTTGGCATTACCCATTTTGCTCGGTTAAACTCCTAGCGCCCGTGCATGCTAAATATTGACGATAGGCTACAAAAAAGTAGCCACAAAACCATGGTGGACTTTGTTATGCTTTCGCCACCCGTCAAGAATAAAACTAGAATACGGAAAATTTAGTATTGATCTGGGAATGGAGACAATGACACAAGTCCCTGCGGGGCTGGGAATTAAGGGCACCCCTAATAATTTCCAGCATTAATCTTTAGGGCACTTCTATTAAAAACTTCTGTAAGCCTCCAGGTATTGGGGGCCTATAGCTTACAAAGGTACTTTTATGCCCTCCCCTTCACACCAAGCTATACACACCCTTGCTTCGACAATGGAACAAACCATAATCGGTCAAAGCCACGTCATTGAGACACTTATCATCGCACTTTTGACAAACGGCAATGTATTGCTGGAAGGCTTACCTGGAACCGCAAAAACACGATCGATCAAACAATTATCAAAAACTCTCCAAGCCTCGATGGGCCGCGTACAATTTACACCAGACTTATTACCCTCTGATGTGACGGGAACAGAAATTTATCAAGAGCTGGATGGTAAGCAAATTCTATCTTTTCAGCAGGGCCCCATTTTTAACAACCTCGTATTAGCCGACGAAATTAATCGCGCACCAGCAAAGGTACAAGCCGCCTTACTGGAGGCCATGGAAGAACGCCAGGTTACCGTGGCCGGTAAAACCTATAAGCTCCCCGAGCTTTTTATGGTGTTGGCCACTCAAAATCCAATTGAGCAAGAAGGGACTTACCCTCTACCCGAAGCTCAAATGGATCGCTTTATTATGAAAATAAGAGTTGATTACCCTGAAGACGATGCAGAATTACAAATCATTAATTTAATGCGCGGCGAGGAGAATGTTGCAAATTCAGCAAAAATCGAGGCAATCGATCAAGGCGTCATTTTTTCTGCACGTGAAGAAATTCGCAAAATCGAAGTAAGCCCCGTCATAGACCAATATTTAGTTGCTCTCGTTATGGCCACTCGAGACCCGCAGCGCTATACAGACGCCCCCCTAAAAGACTGGATAAGTGTTGGTGCCAGCCCTCGCGCTAGTATTTCACTCGACCGCTGTGCAAGGGCCCGCGCCTGGCTTCAAGGCAAAAATACCGTTGACCCCGATGACATTCGCGCGGTCGCCCATAGCGTGCTTAGGCACAGGCTAATCCTAACCTACGAAGCACTGTCTGAGCAGATCGACCCGGATCAAGTAATTGACGAAATTTTGAAAAACGTAGCGGTATAACCCGGTGATCCGATTTTCACGAATACGCACTAAAAAACCAGTGGCCACCGACGACAGCCGAATCTATACAAATCTAGATACCCTGTCGCGCATGGAATACCGAGCCAAGGGGTTCAGCTTCAATACTCGCCAACCGGCGCGTAGTATTTTGACCGGGCGCCACGCCTCACGCCTCAGGGGCAGAGGGCTAAACTTCGAAGAATTACGCCATTATCGACCCGGCGATGATATTCGCACCCTGGACTGGAAAGTTACCAACCGAACCGGAAAGCCACACGTACGAATTTACACTGAGGAGCGAGAGAGAAATGTTTTTATTCTCGTAGATCAACGAATTTCTATGTTTTTTGGTACTCAAAGTGCAATGAAGTCTGTAATCGCGGCTGAAATTGCAGCGCTAATTGCCTGGCGGATAACATCATTAAACGACCGTATCGGTGGGGTAGTATTCAATGACTCCGATATCTATACCCATGCACCACAACGGAGCCGTCGGCATATACTGGAAATGCTCCACAAAATTGTCGAGTTTAATCAGAAACTTATAGCCGGCGTGCAAAGCGAAGCCGCAATGCTCGACAAAGCCTTACAGAGGATTTCTAACATTACCAAGCAAGACAGCTTAGTTATTCTCATAAGTGATGGTACTGGCTGGCAAAAAACAACAAGCGATCTGGTGAGAAAGCTTAGTCAACATAATGACCTGATTGCCGTCAATATTGTTGACCCCGGAGAAAAAAATCTGCCCTCGATGGAGCAGCTAATTGTAAGCGACGGTGATCTTCAAATTGCTACTCGAACCAGCACACATACAATACAGCATGCCTTCAAGAAAACCTACGCCGATCGTTTAGGTGAAATGGCGCGCGATCTTAGAAAACACACCATCCCTTTGCTCATAATAGACACACTTTCACCGGCTTCGAAGCAACTCATATCGGCCATGGGAGGGCGAACCTAAAAATGTACACAGTAGTCAATAATGAGCCCCTTTCTTTGCCGTTTTCCGAAGGCTGGGGCAATTACGCCATACGCGGTATTGAAGAAATTCTACTGCCGGAATCAGTATCACTTCTCCCCCAAACAATTGGATGGGCTATATTGCTACTAGCAGCTATTGCGTGGCTTTTTTTGATTGGCTATCGTAAATACCAACACTATCGCGCTAACCTTTATCGCCTCGTGTCACTTAACCAGCTCAAACAAATAAAAAACGCGTACCAGCAGGGTGACACAACATCCGTTCGCGCACTTCCTGCATTACTTAAAGCAACAGCCCTTCAAGTCTACCCACGAACAACAATCGCAGCCCTTACGGGAAACAGCTGGTGTGTTTTTCTCAGTGATACCTACCCGGGGCCACCGTTTGAAACTGAGCCTATAGATATACTGTATAAATGTGGTTTTGCGCCTAAAAGCGAACTGAATAATTTACTGGAAGAAAAAAACTGGAATCAATTCGTTGAATGGATAAAACATCACAGGTGGCCAAATGATTGAGTTTGAGCACCTCTGGGCATTCGCTCTGCTACCCCTACCTCTCATTATGGCGTTTGCTATCCCGCCCTACAAAGAGACAAAGGATTCACTGCAAGTCCCCTATTTTCAGCAGCTTGTAACCATCAGCGGAGCAAAGCCCAGCCGTGGAGCCAGTGTGCTGCAACGGAAATGGTTTCAGGGGCTGGTATTAGTGCTCGCCTGGGTGCTCATTACTACCGCTGCGGCAAAACCCCAATGGGTAAGCGAACCCATAGAAATAAAAAAATCAGCAAGAGATTTAATGCTTGCTGTAGACCTATCAGGCTCTATGGCGGCCGAGGACTTTACAAACTCCGAAGGCCAGCTTATCGATCGTTTAACCGCCGTTAAACAAGTTTTACAACAGTTTATTCCCGCTCGAAAAAGTGATCGTATAGGGTTAATTGTTTTCGGCGATGCGCCCTACCTTCAGGCCCCGTTCACCGATGCCCTCGACACCGTTCAACACTTACTGATTGAGACCGAAGTTGGCATGGCTGGTCAGAGTACCGCCTTTGGCGACGCCATAGGCTTGGCGATCAGTACTTTCCAAGGGTCTGCATCGGAAAACCGTGTATTGATAGTCTTGACGGATGGCAACGATACCGGCTCAAAAGTACCGCCAATGGATGCGGCTCGAGTCGCTAGTGCAAACGGCGTAAGTATTTACCCAATAGCCATGGGCGACCCCACAAGTATTGGCGAAGATGCCGTAGATGTGGACACCCTAAAAGTCATTGCCGAAACAACTGGAGGAAAGTATTTCGAAGCTCTCGACCGAGCATCCCTCGAACAGGCTTACCAAGAAATTGACAAACTGGAACCGGAGCTCTACGAATCCCTCTCTTACCGCCCTAAACGGGATATTTACTACATTCCACTTGCAGCGTTTGCCGCACTATTCTTGCTAACACTACCTGTTTACGCGTTGCTCGGGCAAATACAAAGGCGGCGCAAAAGGTATACGAATGACTGAACTAACACACGCTATTGAGCACTTTCACTTTATAAGGCCTGCCTGGCTGCTCAGTTTAATACCGTTCGCGCTACTGTTTTATTTTCAGGTTAACCGTGTTGACATGCTGCAACAATGGAGAGCCCATGTTGCGCCTCACCTATTACAACACCTCATTGTACAAGGTAGCCAACGTCGGCTTTACAGCCCAATTGGGCTAATGCTTTTTGTTGCCATCCCCCTAGCTATTGCACTGGCTGGGCCAAGCTGGAAGCAAAAGCCATCGCCTTTTGCAACCGACAGAGCCTCTTTAATCGTCGCAATCGACCTCTCCCAGAGCATGGCACAAAGTGACGTACAGCCAAGTCGGTTAATGCGTGTAAAGCAAAAAGTTGGCGATTTATTAGAACAACGAGGGGACGCTTATACCGCGCTCATTGCCTATGCAGGAACTGCTCATACCGTAATCCCTTTGTGCAACGACCGGAATGTTATTGGCCACTACCTTGATGCTTTAGACATTGGTTCCCTACCTCGTGAAGGCAAACGCCCCGAAAATGTTTTCAAACTAATTGATGGACTCGTTAGCCATACGGATGTACCCACAACATTATTATTGATTACCGATGGTATGACCGAAAATTCTCTACCAGCCTTTAAGCATTACTTCGAGAATAGCCAGCATCGCTTATTAGTATGGGGCATAGGCAAAACCCAACAAACCCTCAATGACGAGGCCGTTGAGGGTATTAGCTCAAGCATTATACCGTTACAAAATGCACAACTTGAGGCCCTAGCCGATACAGCTAACGGATACTACCAACCACTAACAACAGACAAAAATGATATCGAGAAGATACTGCGAAAAATCAATAATGCGTTCGCACTAAGCGAAGAAGAAAGTCGACCTTGGCAAGAATCCGGATATGTTCTTATCTGGCCGATGTTAATGATTTTTCTGCTCTGGTTCCGAAAAGGGTGGACACTACAGTGGTAAATTCTAGAATCAAATATACCCAAAAGCTAAAAATTCTAGCCTGGTCACTGACCTTAAGCTTTTTCCTATGGGCGGCACTTAACCCTATTCAGTTTATTTATTTATGGGTTACGCCAGACCAGTATGGCCAAATACTGTTTAACCTGGGCCACTATCAAAAGGCTTCACAACACTTTCAGAGCCCCTATAGACAAGCGGTTGCACTCTACGCCAGTGAAGAGTTTACAGCGTCGGCCACTTTGTTTTCCCAATACGATAATGAGCATGGCCTACTGGCAACCGCTAACTCACTGGCTCACAGCCGTGAATATGTTAAAGCTGTACGCATTTACAAAACTCTTCTCGAACTATACCCAGACAATTCAGCCGCTAAAACAAATATCCCCCTTGTTCAAGCCATAATCGATGCGAACACTCAGCTGTCTGAAAGCCAAGTTGCTGAATCTGGGGATTCAAGCTCCTCCGACGAAACCGGCCCTGAATCATCTGAGGGTGACGAGCGCACAGTGTTTTCACTCACCGAAGAAGCTCAATTGGACGCCGACCAATTGTTACAAGATCCAGCGTTAATGGAAATGTGGATGCGCCAAGTGCAGGTGAACCCAAGCAGATTTTTGCAAATAAAATTTCTAATGCAGCTAGAGCAACAACTGTTAGAACAGCCTATAAACCCCGATTTGGGCGAAAAACAATGAAAAAATTAGTTTTACTGCTGTTCATGCTATTTGGCAATATGGTACACGCAGCCACAATAGAAAAGCTTCTCGCTGACGGCACATTAAAAATAGATTTAACCGCCGAGAAAACGTCAAACTATTATGTCGGCCAGCCCATTGCCCTCTCCGTTAATATACATTTTTATCGTTGGTTCGCGAAAGGCTCCCGACTAAGTTT
The DNA here is from genome assembly GCF_014218805.1 of Teredinibacter franksiae. NCBI lineage: Bacteria > Pseudomonadati > Pseudomonadota > Gammaproteobacteria > Cellvibrionales > Cellvibrionaceae > Teredinibacter > Teredinibacter franksiae. The sequence goes on from NZ_JACJUV010000001.1 coordinate 411,676, forward strand.
ACCGACGGTCGACAACGCAATTGTGCAACAAGCATCGCAATTCGCAACCAATTATTCAGAAAAAATTAACGGCGACACATGGACAACACAACAATGGCACCTGCGCCTCTACCCGCGTAAACCGGGCCTAATTTCTATCCCTGGCATAGTCGTGCAATTATCACTAAATGATGAAAATGGCATTGTAGAAGGGCAATATGTCACAAACCCCATAAGCTTCAACGTAGCAGACCTGCCCATTAGTGATACGCCGAAAAATTGGATTGCCACCGAAGACTACACACTAACAGCAAGCCTAGAGGGTGTAAAAGATACCTATGCTCCCGGAGACGCGATTATTAGAACTATCCGTCAAACCGCAACCAATACACCCGCCATGATGTTAAGTCCACCAAAAATTGGTGATATAGCAGGGCTCGCGATTTATCGAGAGCAGCCCATAATTAAAGACAACTCTAACAGAGGCGAACTACAGGGGGAGCGGATTGATCGCGTTATATACACCATAGAACGGCCCGGAACTTATCAATTACCTGTCCACAGCTTCTATTGGTGGGACTTCAACAATGAGGTACTCCATGAAGAGACAACTGAAAGCGTAAAAATCTCTGCCGGTCCTACCTCCCCGCTTGCATTCTCTTTGCCCACCAACAAAACGGTTTTAACAAGCACTCTATTATGGCTATCGATACTCGCACTACTTGCCGCGATTTTATATTTTTACATTAATTACATAAAAAATAGAACGAAGCTGGCCCCCAAGGAAGAAACGCTATTTATTAAAGCCATCCACAATCAGGATTATAAACTTGCACTCAACAGCTTATACCGAATCGCCTTCTCCAGAGGTAAGCTAACGCTTGAACAGGCATACGATGCTGATGACCAGTGTGCCAGCATTTGTCGGCGCCTTGTGGTTCTCGCCGCCCACCACCCACATAGCACTGAAGTCGCAGGCACAATTAGCATTAACCAAGCGAAATTATTACTTTCGCGAAAAAACCCTGTAAAATGGCCGCCGAATTGGTATAAAGCAGCTGAAATAACGCTCAACCCTGCTCCCTCCAATAACCGAAATACCCCTTGGGTATCTCAGTAGCTCGAACAGCATAAGTAGCATTACTATTCGGAACAGCGCTAAAGCCTAGCCTTTCCAGTGATAAAACGCCCCATTGTCATTAACCAACATGGGTTAAGCGCACTGTTTTTATGGTGTACGAACAAGCTCCCTTAAATATCGCCGACTAACGACATATTAAACTCATGGTATTACCAAACTGCAATCAACACATCTCGCCCCGTAAAAGTATTCAGCGGCTAATATTTGCCATTTGTGTTTTGGTTTTTTTCACCGAATGGGCTCAAGCTGAATGGGTGGGCTCTAGCGCCTGTGAAGGTTGCCATAAAGAGCAGTACGATTCATGGGTAGGCTCGGACCACTTCAAAGCAATGGCGGTTGCCAATGAAAGTACCGTTTTAGGGGATTTCTCCGGAAAGACTGTAACTTTCAACAAGGTTAGTCACCGCTTTTTCACCAAAAACAATAAATATTACGTAGAGACTATCGGCAAAAGCGGCAAAAACGAAACATTCAGCATTCCCTATACTTTCGGCTGGTTTCCTCTACAACAGTATTTAGCAGACATTGGCGATGGCCACCTACAAGCCATGAACGTCAGCTGGGATAGCCGACCAAAGAAGGATGGAGGTCAACGCTGGTTTCACCTTCAACCGGAAGAAAACATGACGCCCGACAACATGTTTTTTTGGGGGGCCCATGTGCAAAATTGGAACAGCCGTTGCGCTGAATGTCATTCCACTAATTTAGAACGAAACTACGACGCCGAATCACATAGCTATGATACTAGCTGGTCAGAAATAAATGTTGCCTGCGAAGCATGCCACGGGCAAGGCAGCAAGCATATAGATCTAGTGAATGCAAAAACCTACTCCAATAGTAACACCGGGTTAGCCTATGCCTCAGACGCCAAATCAACCGGTGAAAATCACATCAACATGTGTGGTGGTTGCCACTCTAGGCGTTTCGGTATTACTGATCCCAACACCTTTACCGACTACAACCAAAAATATAGGCATCAAAGCATCATCAACGGTCTCTACCACCCAGACGGACAAATCCAAGACGAAGTTTATGTATTAGGCTCTTTTCTACAAAGCAAAATGCATACAGCCGGTGTAACCTGCCTGAACTGTCACAACCCACATAGCGGAAAGCTAATAGCAGAACCTCAGGCCGTATGCGCCCAGTGCCACGCACCCGAGACCTTCGATAAACCGTCCCATCACCTCCATGCCAAATCGCCCGCTCCCCTCTGCGTGGACTGCCATATGCCTGAAACAACCTACATGGGCGTCGACCCCCGTAGAGATCACAGCTTTGCCATACCAAACCCCCAAGCATCAATCGACTTTGGCGTGCCCAATGCTTGCAGTAATTGCCACGAAGAAAAAGGTAACGAATGGGCGGTTACACAGCTCGAAAAAGCCGGTGTAAAACCTCAAAATGAAAAATGGACAAGCGCATTCCACGAAGCAAGAAATCACAACGTACTGTCGGTGAGAACACTCTCAGCTATTGCCCAGGACCAAGAGCTCCCCGACATAATTCGAGCAACGGCCTTAGAGCACCTGGGTGCATTTCCGTCCAGAGTCACCCTTGAATCTGCCAAGTACGCACTAAAATCACCGGCCCCTCTGGTTCGCCGCTCCGCTATTGAAAGCCTAATATTTGTCGATCCCGCCACAAGGTGGACGCTGCTAAGCCCACTCCTTCAGGACGACGTTCGATTCGTACGAGACGAGGCGGCAATATCTTTAGCAGGCGTACTATTTGATATACCCAATGACCAAAGAAAAATACTCCAAACAGCCATAGATCAGCTGAAAGAGACACTGCTATTCAGTGCTGATACGCCGTCTTCACAACTGCGTATTGCAAGTTTATACACCGAGCTGGGTAATTACGAAAAAGCCGAGGCAGCCTATCGCCACGCTCTACGTATATCGCCAACCTACGTACCCGCCCTACTAAACTACGCTGAATATCTAAGAAACACCGGGCACAAAGATAAAGAACTGCCATTATTTGAAAAGGCTATGGCCGCAATGCCTGAAAGTGCAGCGGTCCATCATGCAATGGGGTTGCATTACATTCGTAATCAGCAGTACAGCAAAGCAATGCCATACCTAAAAACCTCTTCCGGCGGCCTACTAGACGCGAGGCCTAGATATGCATACGTATATGCCGTAGCCCTTTACGATAGCGGTAAAAAAGAAAACGCTATAAATGAACTTATTCGGTCGAACGAGCAATGGAAAAACCAATATGAGACACTGGCCACCCTCATCTACTATCTCGACGAGGCCGGAAGAGCTAAAGATGTATACTCTTACCTCAGTCAAATATCCCGCATTGCGCCAGGCTCTCCCCAGGTGAAAGAGTGGATAAACAAATACAAGTAATGCGGCTGATTTAAACCAAATAGCACCTAGGGAATAGGGCTCAAAAAAACGCTAAGTTATCCACTTAGCGTCTACCCAAAAAACAAACCAAACACTGCGATGCCAGCATTGAAGTCACATTTTTGGGTAACGTTAGGCATTTATTTTTTTCTAGGCAACTCGATAACTTTAGCCGATCCCTCTCTATTTGATTTCATGCTTTTAACTTTACTTAACAAATGAGGTGATACGTTCCATTTTTGGCCAGAATCCGTAATGACTGTTACCGTTTTTTTATTAAACTTCATTAGCGTGCCGATTTGCCTACCCCTGCCTGCTGGCTCGAAACTCACTTTCTCACCCGGATTAAAATGCATCATTTCTCTATGAACGTGCATTGAATCTAGAAACTTCAACCTTTCAACAATTTTGTGGTTGAGCTCAACCAACTCTTCTTCAGACAAGTTATCTATATCTATGATCATTTCAAACTTCAACTCTCACCAATGTAATTAAGCTCGGAACCTATACTCTTGAGAACGCCAAAACTCACCCACAATACGCGCCCAACTTGCTCTTTTTTCCAACGGCAAAACGAAAGCAATAAAACTTGCTTCCAAACAGCCGCATTAAAATTATTTTCAGAACAATAATTCCTAGGGTAACAAGCGATTAACGTGCCGTCCCTAATCGGCCACCAATATTATCAGGCTGAGTTTCGATAGGCGCATTAATGTAACCACGAAGCCCGCCAAATCAAGGGTATGCCACTGGGGTACCCCGTGTAAAATTCAAACGCTCGGAAAAACACTCAACATCACCTAGCAGCCCATTACCCATCAAGCCTTCAGGGCTCTCCATATAAGTTTAAGGGTACCCCGAGTTCAAAAATTAAGTGCGCCTCCAGCCGCTCAAGTTCACACTTAACACCTAACACCTAACACCTAACACCTAACACCTAGCACCTAGCACCTAGCACCTAGCACCTAGCACCTAGCACCTAGCATAAAACTACACCCTAGCGACACAAAGTGGCAAACACTGACCGCTTCATCAATTCTTTCACAGCTCTAGGTTTCTAGTTAAAACCTCTGCGGATTTAATAATGCGTTTCGTCCGATAAAGCTCAGGATGTTTTTCATTGTCAGCGTATCCTACTGGCTCTCCTGCACCTGCATTTACGAACCAAGAATTTTCGGGTCTACGATCACCTATCAGCTTTTTAAGCTCGGCCGGTTTAATGCCTAGCGCTTGAGCCGCTGCATTATAGGTACAGCGAGTCTTGGTCTCGTTCAGGTAATCTCGTATGATACTAATTTTATCAAGCATTAAAAGGCACTTCCTCGAAAAGTAAACGCAGCGCTCATTTACGCAGCTGTTGTGGTGGATGTTTGTGTGATTGTTTTTTTTGCGCGCCTAAAATCTATAGCGCGAACGCCGAATTTTGGAACCATCGACTTAAACTTACTCCGATGAATGCTGCCCATTTACATCAACTATAAAGCTCTCTTTACCCGCTGTTTTTCTCGCAGCTTTGTCTTTTAGTATTTGCTCGAGTGAACGAACAGCTTCAGGGCTCTTCCTACCAAAATTTTTAAAATACAACTCTTCAATAAAGGCCGGAAGAGGTGATTTCCATGATTCCTGTTTATGATTAGCCATACTGCCAAATTTTTTGGGATTAAGGCCAAGCTCCCTAGCCATTTGTATTTGAGCATGGGACAACTGATATTTCTTTCTAGCCTCTATCCAAGGCTTAATTTTCTGAGGTATAAATCCAGCTTTCGCCATTAAAAAACCACCTAAACTAAAGGGCACCTATGTTTATTCATCGGTATGACTGCGCTTCAGTGGACAAATCAGGCTAATCACCACCATCCCCGCCACCATCAGAATCTGAAGAACCTAGGGAGGAAAAATCAAGATCAAAGCCCCAACCAGTATCGTAATCACCACCATTTTTAACGCGGCGACTATTAACGCAAGCCATGATAAAGCCAACTAACATTACAAAAAGTACTTCAATGCTGTAGCTATTGTGATAACCATAGGCCGTTGACAGAACCAAAATGACAACACCTGCACTGCGAATGCTGATTTTTATTTTCTTCGCTAAAAAACCACCGACAACAAAAACAAAACAACCGAGTAGAAGTTCATTTTTGTATAAAAGCAGTAATCCAAATGCGGTAATAGTATATCCAATAAAACTCATATCACTTCAGTCCATTAAGTCATAACGTTAGGGCACCTGCGATACATATAGAACGGGTTTATGTGCAAACATGCATCGAAGAGAATCTACAGCCCCGCAGCCCCCATTACGTACGCGAAAAAACCCAAAAGATGCCATCTTGGTACCGAAATGTACACATCTCCCTGCTATTACAGGAATACCCAGCTCTCAGGGCCGATATACCCCGAGAAACGTAACACCTGTAACCCATTGAATACATTAACCTTATCAAAATAGTCGCTAACTAACACCTCAGCTAATTGGCTGGCCAAAGTAAAACTCGATACGCGCCACTATTGGCGCCACTATGCGCGCAGTGTTGGGCACCTCAACCAATAGTAAGGGCACCGCTATCAATTGAATTTGGCTCTGCGTGACCAGGCAGGCCTTAGTGCAAGGAGGACTGCGCAGCGTAAGACTGGCTGGCTTTCCAAGCAGGCCAAGGCTGCAATAAGGTTTGCCAGGCAACGCCCTTGGGGGCTTTGTGTGCAGTTCATGCACGGCGTTAAAATTTTTCGCCTGGCCACCATTTTTTTGCGCACGAACCGCACACAAAGCCAGAGGCCAAAAGCAATTAATAAGGGGCCTGAAAAGGTTATTTTATATGCTGGGTCAAATCACAGCAAAGCCTTCGTCGGAATTGCTTATCAATACTAAACAATACACGGCCGCGTTTGCGCTCTAAATATGCATCCTGTCGCAGGTTAGTTACTGCCCATACCCCATTTTATTCATCCCCGCTGCTATTCCCGGCACTATCACCCCTTTATGGTGTACTGCATTTGGTCTAAAAATAGTCCGCAGGCGATTACCGCAGTTTGCGGCCACTTAGAGCCTAGCTTAAACCCTCTACTGCAGTAGCATGTTAGCCGCGCCAGCCCGTCGAATTGCCTCATGAAAACAATGACATCACCGACGTCGGATTAGTGTTTTCACTAGAAGCCCGAGCAGCGAATAACTTAACCTACAGCCACAAAAGACAATTTATGGGTGGTAAACCACTCATCAATCTACGCTAAACGCAATAATCCACCCTCGCCTATTGATAAACCCCCACCTTTACCAATATCCTTCGCGCTGAAAAAACGAGGAACCATTTCGGAGACCCTATGGAAAAGATTTTTGAACGCTTAATGTACCGCTCACGCTGGGTACTAGCACCCATTTACCTTGGTTTGAGTTTGGCGGTTTTGGCGCTGGCGGTTAAGTTTTTTCAGGAGGTTATTCACCTGCTGTTCCACGCCTGGGACATGAAAGAAGCGGATATGATCTTGCTGGTACTATCGCTTATCGATATCGCCATGGTCGGCGGCTTGCTCGTAATGGTTATGATGAGCGGCTACGAAAACTTTGTTAGCCAAATAAACCTGGATGGCGAAGAAGAAAAGCTCGCATGGCTGGGCAAAATGGATTCTTCGTCGCTTAAAGCTAAAATAGCGGCTTCTATTGTTGCAATATCCTCTATTCATTTATTAAAGAAGTTCATGGATATTCAAGAGGTGGATAATGAAAAACTCAAATGGTACGTCATTATTCACCTAACATTTGTTGCCTCGGCATTTGCCATGGGCGCCTTAGACAGAATTAACCATACGGTTAAAAAACCTGCATTAAATGATGACACCAACTAATAGCTCAAGTAATAGCTCGCAAGCCCGGCTTTTATTGTATGCCGGGCTTTGTACGCTGCTAGACAGCGTTACCTCCTTTTTTTTGTCGCCACAATAAGTAAACCACCGGCAATACGAACAGTGTCAGTAACACCGAGGTAACCATGCCGCCAACCATTGGGGCTGCAAGCCTGCTCATTACTTCCGAGCCGGTGCCCGTACCCAATAATATGGGCAGTAAACCAACAATGGTGGCGCTGGCGGTCATTACCACCGGCCTTACCCGCAGCCCCGCACCTTGTGCTATAGCAAAAAGTAGGTTTTCTTGAGATTTATTTTCCTCTAACAAATACTGCTCCCATGCTTGGTCCAAATACACCAGCATTATCACGCCGGTTTCTACTGCCACCCCCGCAAGCGCAATGCCTCCAACCGCCACAGCAATGGAGAAATCGAAATCTAACCAATACATGAACCACGCACTGCCCACCAATGCCAATGGTAACGATGCCATTAATATAATGACTGGGGTTGCTCTGCGAAAATTAAGGAACAAGAGCACAACAATAACTAGCAGGGTAAGCGGTACAACAAAGGTTAACTTTTCTTTGGCGCGCTCCATATATTCATACTGCCCAGCCCAAGCAATGGAATAACCCGGTGGCAATGAAAGCTGCTGGTCTACCGATACTTTCGCATTTGCAACATAGTTACCTACATCTATTCCGTCAATATCCACATACACCCAGCCATTTGTTCGAGCGTTTTCGCTTTTTATACCCGCAGGGCCATCGGAGATGTTTATGCTCGCCACATCAGCTAATGCAATACGCTGCCCATTGGGCGTGACTATTGGTAGAAGCTTAATCTGTTCTGGTGTGTCGCGGTAACTCTGGGGGTAACGGATATTCACCGGATATCGTTCCAACCCCTCTACCGTCTGGGTAACATTAACACCCCCAATCGCCGACGATATAACCTGCTGAACATCGGTAATATTAAGGCCAAAACGCGCGGCTTTTTCCCTGTTAATGTTCACATTAATGTAGCGGCCTCCGGCTACACGCTCGGAATAAACCGATGCGGTTCCCGGCTCTTGCTCAAGTATTTGTTCAACTTGCATGCCCAACTGTTCAATTACAGCAAGATCTGGCCCCGCTATTTTTATGCCCACGGGTGTTTTTACGCCGGTCGCCAACATATCAATACGCGTTTTAATGGGCATCACCCAGGCATTAGTCAGCCCTGGCAGCTTTACCCGTGCATCGAGTTCCTTTTTAAGTTTTTCAGTGGTCATGCCCTCTCGCCACAGTTCACGAGGCTGTAACTGAATAAATGTTTCTATCATAGTGAGTGGTGCCGGGTCGGTGGCGGTGTCTGCGCGGCCAATTTTCCCAAAAACTGTTTTAACTTCTGGCACTGTACGTATTAACTTATTCGTTTGCTGTAGGAGTTCGCGCGCTTTACCAATGGATAACCCCGGATGCGTAGTTGGCATGTACATCAAGTCACCTTCATCCAATGGCGGCATAAATTCGCTACCAATGCGTTGCAGCGGAAATACACTACTCACCAAAAACAGCAAGGCCATAAACAGCGTTGTTTTGGGGTACGCTAAAACTTTGTTGAGCATTGGCCGGTACACATTAACCAGTGTACGATTTACCGGGTTTTGTTTTTCACTTTTAACACCACCACGAATAAAATAGCCCATGAGTACCGGCACCAAGGTTATGGCCAATATTGCGGCTGCGCCCATGGCGTAGGTTTTTGTGAAGGCTAGCGGTGAGAACATTCGCCCTTCTTGCGCCTCTAATGTAAATACCGGTAAAAAACTTACGGTAATAATAAGCAGGCTGAAAAAAAGCGCTGGGCCTACCTCGACGGCGGAGTCAGCCACAATTTTCCAGCGGTTTTTATCATTTAATGGCGTGCGTTCCATATGCTTATGCATATTTTCGATCAGCACTATTGCCCCATCAATCATCGCACCAATGGCAATGGCTATGCCCCCCAATGACATGATGTTAGCGTTTAGTCCCTGAAAGTACATCACAATAAAGGCCGCCAGAACACCCACAGGTAAACTGATAATGGCCACCAAAGATGAGCGCAAGTGAAAGAGAAATAAAGCGCATACCAGTGCGACCATTGCCAGTTCTTCCACCAACTTGTGCCACAGGTTTTCTATTGCGCTTTCAATTAAACCCGAGCGATCGTAAACCGTTACTAATTCCACGCCTTCCGGCAGGCTTTTTTTAAGCGACGCCAGCCTAGCCTTTACGCCTTTAAGTGTGGCTTGAGCATTTTCCCCATAACGCATAACCACCACCCCGCCAACGGTTTCGCCTTCACCGTTCAGCTCGGCTATGCCTCTACGCATTTGCGGGCCCGTTCCAATAGAGGCTACATCTTTCAGTAATAGTGGCGTACCCTGCTCGTTCACGCCAAGGGGAACCACCTCCAGATCCTTCTCGTTTTGAATATAGCCAGATGCCCGTACCATATATTCGGCTTCGGCCATCTCCACAACCGAAGCCCCTACTTCCTGATTAGCGTTTTTTATGGCATTTTGAATATGTGCCAGCGGTATTCCAAAAGCACGTAGTTTTTCCGGGTTAACCGTTACTTGATACTGTTTCATCATGCCGCCAATCGAAGCCACCTCCGAAACGCCCGGTACCGTTTGTAATTCGTACTTTAAAAACCAATCTTGCAGGCTGCGTAACTGACTAATGTCATGCTTCCCGGTTTTATCCACCAATGCATATAAATAAACCCAGCCCACGCCCGTTGCATCTGGCCCCAACTGTGAACGTGCAGCCTCTGGTAGCGAAGGGGCTACCTGACTTAAATATTCCAACACTCGCGTTCGCGCCCAATATAAATCGGTGCTCTCGTTAAAAATCACATAAACATAAGAGTCGCCAAAGAATGAATAACCGCGTACCGTTTCAGCACCCGGTACTGACAACATTGCGGTGGTTAACGGGTAGGTTACCTGATCTTCAACAACTTGCGGTGCCTGACCGGGGTAGCGGGTTTTAATAATGACTTGAACGTCTGACAAATCCGGAATTGCATCAACTGGCGTATTTTTGACCGCAGCGATGCCGCCAAAAATTAAAACCGCCGTCGCCAATAAGATAAGGACACGGTTGCGAACACTCCAACGAATGACAGCTTCAATCATGCTTCATTTCCTCCATAGAATGGATTCCACTTAACACCCAGGTATCGTCAGTTTCGCTAATTTCGACATGCAGTGTTAGGCCCTCTTTTAGTTTGCCTATATCTACGCTGTCGTTTACGGGAAACATCATGGTCATTACCGGCCAGTCCCACTCTTCAATGGGTTGATGGGTAAGCTTCACCATCCCCATGTCTACCATCACCTCCTCAATTCGAGCTTCCACCCACACTGAAGCCGGTTTTTCTGTATGGCTTTGCATGCGCATAAAATCTGAGGTTTTACTGGATTCAGAATCCAGTAAAAACTGCGCCGAGCTAACAATTACATCTCCCTGCTGCAAGCCTTCCAATACCTGCGTGTGGACATTATCAGAAGCGCCTAGCTTTACCGCAATAGATTTAAACCTACCCTGTTCCAATGCCAGTACTACACGATTTTGAGCACCGGTTCGAATAACCGCTTCGTTGGGCACGACCAGTTTCATATCATTGCTTTCGGCATGAATTATCACCTGAGCAAACATATTCGGTTTAAGAATTTTTTCCGCGTTATCGAAACGCAATCGAACGCGCACGGTACGGTTCTGTGGGTTGAGCGCCGGGTAAACGTAGTCAACGGCACCCACCCATTCACGTCCCGGGAGGTAATCCAATGTCATGGTTACCGCAAGCCCCACTTTTACCTGCGCAGCCTGGCGTTCAAAAATTTCCGCTTCCACCCATACATTTTCCAAATTGGCTATCGACATTAACGTGGTGCCAGGCGTTACATAAAAGCCTTCGCGAATCTTCAAGTTATCGCTATACCCCGCTTGGGGAGCATAGAATGTTACTGTCTGCTTAACTTTGCGCGTTTTGTTTATATGCGTTACAACGGCATCGGGAATGTGCAAGGCCTTCAAACGCAATTGCGCCGACTGTATAAATTGACTGTTATTGCGGTTAAGTGCCAATAGATATTCCTCTTGGGCATTCACCAGCTCGGGTGAATAGAGGTCGTATAATGGCTGATTTTTTTGCACCGGATCACCCGATGTTTTGATATAAAGCTTTTCTACCCACCCCTCTACGCGTGGATGTATATGTACCAATTTGTCTTGGTCGTACTGCACATAGCCCACTGTTTTAATTTGCGGCTGCAAATTTGTGTTTAGTACCGTAACCGTACGCACTCCCAGGTTGTTAACCACCTCGGGTGAAATAACAACTTCACCCGGCCCTCCCACCGTTTCGTACACAGGTACTAAATCCATCCCCATGGGGGATTTCCCCGGTTTGTCGCGACGAAAGTTAGCGTCCATCGGCGCCACCCAATAAAGCGGTATTTTGTCTTTTTCGAGGGAAGAACTTAATTCCATCGGTGATTGAAATAGGAGGTAGCCAATGGCAAGGCCACAGGCAAGGCTAACAAAAATCGTCGAGAAACGATTGAATAGGCTTTTCACAAAAATTCTCCAGAACTGAACACTAAACGAAACCCGAATAACGGGCGCACGGATATTGCGTTAAGCTTGGATGGGTGGGCGATACAAAGAGGAAAGGCACTCACGTGAAGGCGTAGTATTGGAACCGCAGCCATCTATACTAAGGGTATAAAACTGTGGGGAAAACACCGACGCAAGCAGCGCAAAACTGCAACCCAAAACACAGCAACTACCGCCGCTATCACAACACTCCGCGCTTTCCAACGCATCGTTTTGTATCTCAGCCGTTTGCTCGGTTTGGTATTCGTCGTGGCAGTGTGTTGAGGCAGGCAGCCCCTGAGAGCTGGAGTATTGTTGTTGATCCGCTGGCCCAACCGGCAACATCTCTACAGCCGCCAGCGCTTGCTGGCAAAGTAACCATAGGATAAGCACAATTGTGGTCGATCGTGTAAACATAGGGGCATCATAGCAAATCGCAGCCACGAATGTGAGCAGTCAGCCAAACGCTAAAGAAGCATCTCTCGATAGCGATGCTCTTTAAGATGATCCCTCACAATGTACGGCGGTAATCAAACCCACAAGCTTTCTAACCAGCGGTGTGCTTCCGGGCTTGGAGGTTTCCTCGGTGATCGACAATAACTGGCGCTATCATCACTCAGGGAGCATTCTAGCGACCTACGGTGCATCTCGGTAAAGCCTAATTAACGATTTATCCCTCCACCCCATGCTACCCTTTTAGCCGTCAACCTGATCTGGCCGCTGGACCACTGAAGACAAACACTTACATATAAGAGGTTGATGTAACCCGTTACATCAACTATTTTGACCCGAAGTTGATAATTAGTGATGCCTAGAATGAAAATACACAATGCAATAGCCGCTTTGGCGTGTGCCCTTTTTATTAGTGCCTGTGGTGGCGGTTCCAGTGGTGGTTCCAACGAAAACCCCAGCAGCCGCTCAAGCTCATCGTCCTTCAGCGTTTTCTCGGAAAGCTCCAGTAGCTCCTCCAGCGTTTCCTCTGAGAGCTCCAGTAGCTCCTCCAACCTTTCGTCGATGAGTTCTAGCTCCAGCAGTGTATCGACGGCCACCATTCCAAATGCGGCCACCAACACTACACCCTACTGTCGAATTCCAAACCCCAGTGACACCGACGGTTGGGGCTGGGAAAACCAGGCCAGCTGTGTTTACTTTAACTCGTCCTCCGACCCTGGTGTGGCCAGCCGACCCAACTGCCTGATCGGTAATGCCAGTACCCCTTACTGCGACACCGACAACCAAGGCTGGGGGTTTGAGAACAGTCGTTACTGTATCTCTACCAGCCTTTGTCCTGGCGCCGCCAGCAAAACCCAAACGGCAATATCGAGCAGCCTGGTTAACCCCAACGCAGACACCACCGCCCAAGCGGTTTACACCTACTTGAAATCCGTATGGGGCAGTAAAATGTTATCGGGCATTATGGATAACACGTGGCGAGACTCTACCGACATGTACCAACGGGTATTGGATGACACAGGCAAAGCGCCGGCGATTATGGGCTTTGACTACATGAACTTCACCATTGGTAAATATGATGGTCAGGGTCAAACGGACGAAGCCATAGCCCACTGGAATCGCGGAGGCCTAGTTACATTTAACTGGCACTGGCGCGACCCTTCCGATGCCACGGAGCAGTTCTACACCAAAGATGCCAAAGACAACGGTACAGACTTTGAAATCCCTATCGCTAATGCCCAGCTAGACACCAGCAACGCCAACTTCACCAAAATGGTTGCCGATATCGACATGGTCGCCGGTGAACTGCAAAAACTAGAAAGTGCAGGTGTTAGCGTATTATGGCGCCCCCTCCACGAAGCCAACGGTGGCTGGTTTTGGTGGGGCAAGCAACGCTCAGACAGCGTGCCCGCCGCTCACGCACAAATTCTATTGTGGCAATATATGTTCGACCGCCTTACCACTCACCATGGTTTAAACAACCTAATCTGGGTGTGGAACGGCCAAAACGCGGCTTGGTATCCCGGCGATAGCTACGTCGATATCGTCAGCCACGATATCTACGACGACCCAAGAAGCTACGACTCTCAGATACACACATACAATGTCACGCTCAACCAGCCCTTCCAAACCAAGCTGGTTGCACTGAGTGAAAACAGCAACATTCCAGACCCCGATGCCATGCAAGCCGACGGTGCCTGGTGGTTATATTTTATGGTTTGGAATGATGGTGGTGATACCGCAGGGGTTACGGCAGAAGATAACTTTTGGACAGGCGAGTACTACAACACCAACGCCCATAAAACCCATGTTTACAATCACGAACGGGTCATAACGCTAGACGAGCTGCCGGATTTTTAAGCCGACACAAATGCCAAAAAACGCCCGAATAACTCGGGCGTTTTCGTATCTATGCGCTTCTATTCAGAAAAGTCCAGCCAAAGCTCAGGTTTATCCACCGGAATATCATTGGATACATTGGGGTTTGAAATGGAAAAGATCGTACGGTTTTTTAAATCAGACTTTTCCAGTGCCATTTTCACATCAACATCACCGTAAAAATGCCTGTCAAAACTACCATCAGTAATCGACTTCTCCAACCCTGTTGTCAGATCGCGAACCAACTGCAAATTACCCTTCGAGATATAAAAATAATAGGGCATAACGTATTTCAGTACCAAATTTCGCTCTACGGTAAGCTGTAGATTTGGGTGGTTGGCAACTTCGGCCCATGGTTCGTGTACCCCGCGAGGAAAACCGTCAAATCGTGCTCCATCCAGCATATAAAACAACCCTTCAGCTTTGTTGGACGTAACAACGGTAAAGCCCGCGTTCTGCAAAATTTTGGTGTCACTCCAAGAGCGCCCCTGACCCAGTGTTATGCGCTGTAAATCTGCCAAAGAACGAACCGAATCGAACCGCCCTTGATCGCCCTGACGGATGATAAATACCCTATGCCCCATTAACCCTTTGTAGGCTGGAATATGAACGGGCGCCAAAATGGCATCATTGTGCTTGGAGGAGCCTGTCCACAGCACACTTATTTGGCCATCCTTCACCAATTCAGCCAACCTAGCTCGTGTGAGCAGTTCATCATATTCGGAGAAGCTGTACTCCCCGGGGAAATGCGCCAAAGCTATCTTCATCAGGCCCACCATGTAACGATCGGTCTGCAACTGAAGCTTGGGATGAATGACCTGAGTCTCGGCACTAATACTGAAACTCAAACACACCACCGACGAAACTAATATCGAAACAAGAGTTTTTATCATAAATTGTTCTAACTGAAAACCAAATGTCGCCTTAATAAAGATAGCAAACTTCCGCAATCGCGCTATTTGATTACAGTATTTACACGCATAAAATTCATATTCCTAACAAACGCTTATCGCAAACACACAAAAACCCAAAAATCTTTGCCCTGCCACAGTAAACATTCAGCAATCATTTAGCCGCGTTACCCTTATGGCGTGCATTACCCACCCTCACATCAACTCCTCACTAACGCTCCCTCATTCGCCACTATTGCGCTCTGCCCAGCATCCAAACCAAACAACCTGACCATAAATTGAACGATAACGAATATGTTCAGCTTATTCAGCTTTGATTCATTTACAAAGCAACAAACTAGCCCCAGAAAAACAAGAAACCACTTTTAAATATTTATTATTTTTTACAAACCGATGGAGTCATCTCATGAAGAAACATATTTTGGGCTTAGCCGTAACCATGGCATTAACCTCTACCGCAATGGCTGAAAGCTACAACGCAGAAATTGAAGGCGGCTTGGCTAAAACCGATATTGATATAAACGGCGCAGACAGTGCTAACACCTACACGCTCAACGGTACGGTATACTTTAAACCAGTAGAAACGGACAACATGCCTCTGGCTGAAGCGGCTTTTTTAAACCGTGCCTCAAACGTCAACGGCGGCATTGCTCACACCACAAACGATAACGACGATGCAACAATCTCCAACATTGGTGCAGAGTGGTATATCGCTAATACCAATTTTTACACTGCGCTGGACTTCGTAAAAATAGACGGTGATGGGCTCGACGGAGACGCCCTGATAGGCACCGTTGGCTACATGCCAATCGACGGGCTGCTACTGACAACATCTATCGCCGATGAAGGCGGTTACGAACCAAACATTGATGTTAAATATGTCGCTCAACTATCCGGGGGCACCGCATTAGGGCTGCACGGCGGCATTACCGATAGCGACGGCTCTACCTTCTACAATGCCGGCGTTGATTACTACTTTTCACCGGCCACCAGCATTGGTATTGAATACGATGATGTAACAGGAATAGATGGCGTTGACCTAAGCGAAACGACAATTAACGGTAAGCACTTCTTCAGCGAAGCCATTTATGTAGGCGCCTATTATTCCAACACTGATTTTACCGATACTTTAGGTGTAAATGCCGGTATACGTTTTTAATTTTCTCCCTCATTAGATGTAACATTTCTGCCTGACCGCAGTACTGGCCGCGCCCAAAAATTTGGGGCGGCCTTTTTTCCTTTTACAAAAGCACAGCAACGATAGCGTGTACTCCGCCTACTTATACATCTGAAGCCCTGGCCTTAAAATTTTAGATGTTTTAAAAAGGCTCCACCCTTGCCTTAAATAAAACAACACTAAGCACGGCGTTTTTTGGCTGTAATGCGCTAACCGCTTGCCTGTCAAGCTTGCTCCAGTGCCTGGGTTACATCCGCAATAATATCGTCGATATGTTCAATACCCACTGATATTCGAACAAGGTCTTCACTTACACCCGCGGCGGCAAGCTCCTCTGCATTCAATTGCCTGTGGGTGGTCGATGCCGGATGACACGCTAACGATTTGGCATCACCAATATTCACCAAGCGTAAAACCATTTCCAACGCATCAATAAACCGCGCGCCTGCAGCCGCGCCGCCAGCTATGCCGAAACTCAATATACCAGACGCCTTACCGTTAGTTATTGTCTGACAGGTTTTATGGAATGGGCTAGAGGGCAATGCGGCATAATTTACCCATTCTACTTTTTCATGCTGTTGCAAAAAATGCGCAAGTTTCTCGGCATTTTCACAGTGACGATCCATGCGCAAACCCAATGTTTCCAAACCCTGCATGATTTGAAAAGCATTCATGGGGGAAATCGCCGCACCTGTATTGCGTAACGGCACCACCCGGCATCGCCCAATATAAGCCGCTTCACCCAGTGCTTCGGTGTAAACCACACCATGATAAGAAGGGTCTGGCTCGTTCATAACGGCAAACCGGGTTTTATTCGCCACCCAGTCGAATTTACCGGAATCCACAATAACACCGCCAATAGACGTACCGTGGCCACCTATATATTTGGTCAATGAATGCACCACAATATCAGCACCCAGCTCAAACGGACGGCATAAGTAAGGCGTTGCCACGGTGTTGTCTACGATTAGCGGAACGCCATGCTTATGCGCTATAGCCGCCAAACGGGTAATGTCGACAATGTTCCCCGCAGGATTACCAATAGATTCACAAAAAACCGCTTTGGTTTTTTCATCAATGGCATTGTCAAAGCCTTCAAAATCATCGTGAGAAACCATTCTCGCCTCAATGCCTTGACGCGGAAACGTATGGGCAAACAAGTTGTAAGTGCCACCATACAGCTGACTGGTACTGACTATATTGTCCCCGGTTTCACACAAGCACTGTATGGCATAGGTTATAGCTGCCATGCCAGAGGCTACAGCTAGCGCTCCAATACCGCCCTCCATCGCTGCGATACGTTGCTCTAACACCGCGGTGGTGGGGTTCATAATACGGGTGTAGATATTCCCCTGTACTTTTAAATCGAATAGATCGGCACCGTGCTGGGTGTCGTCAAAGGTATAGGATGTTGTTTGGTAAATGGGAACGGCCGCAGCCTTGGTAGTAGATTCCGATTTATACCCATGATGTAAAGCCAAAGATTCCAATTTCATGTTTGCCTCTTTTTATTCTTTCCGTTTGAGTGGATACCCGCTCTCTATTCAGTGCCGGCTAATACGCTCTGTAGTTGAGGATACTGTTGAGTACCCGCTTAAGGGCACCTCTAATAATTAAATTTAGCGTCTGCCTGTCCTTCCGGACTTTGTGTACTTCGAAGCTTTGTGTGCGATTCATACACAGCGCTAAAATTTTTCGCCAGCCCACCCACAGGCTGTAAATTTTGGCTTGCGCGCGAAACCCACACAAAACCAAAAGCCATTAATAGCGGTGCCCGCAAAAAGCCCGCATGCCATATTGCCGCCACCGCACCAGCAGTTCAATGCGTTTCATCAATCAACACTCGCTGCGGCTCACATTTATGTTCAGAGTAGCCAGGGGTGCTTATGGCGATAGTGGCAGCGATAGTGACGGCAATAGTGACGAGACAGCCTCGCTTTCAACTTCCCTCACCACAATCGCCTGGCCGTGTTACCTAGCAAGCTTTTGGCACACAAAACAACGCGCACAGGCCAATTACGCTGCCAAGGCTAAAAACCTGAGCCAGTCGATAATGGTCGCAAATAGCGGTATTCGTCAAGATCATCTTTCGGGCATCAAAAGCCGAACATTCTTCACCAAAAGCAACACAAAATACACGATGAGTGTCTAGAATGGAGTAACCAACCGATTGAATTCACTCATTCCTCATGCCCCCAAACGGCCAGTGATGCCTATGGTGAAGTTTACGCTATCCACATTAAGGCTATTTTGTTTCTTCCCACTTCTGGTGTGGGCGGTGTGGGCGCAGTCGGCTATTACCCAAGTATTTAGCCACGACGAAATTACCGCCTCGTACCTGTACAACTTTTCCAAAAATGTTACCTGGCCAAACGAAGGTTCGCTTGACGCGATTACCGTGGGCGTATATCGCCCTACCAACACCCAATTAACTGGCCAGCTGAGGGCACACTTCCGCTCCGCGATACTCAGGGGCCTGCCACTTAAAGTAAGGGATATTCACTCCATCAATTCTCTCAACGGTATTCAGATTTTGCTCATAGAAGAAGAAAACAATACCTTGGTAGAAGAACTGAATGATGAACTTAGCTCTCGGCCAATTTTGCTGGTAACCAACAATTATCGCAACCGCCAGTTGGTGATGATTAACCTTATATCCACGGACGATAACCACATCCGCTTTGAGGTCAACAAAGCCAATATGATTGTCCAAGGCTTGGATGTAAAACCCGAAATCATTTTAAATGGCGGATCGGAAATTGACGTTGCCCAACTTTTTAGGGAAGGCCAAGCTTCGCTAGTAAAGATCCAACAGAAATTGCGTATTCGCGAAGAAAAGCTTAGCAACATGGAAAAAGGGGTACGTGCGTTAAAAACAGAAAATGATACGCTGAACACAACCCTCACAAAGATACAGTCCGACATCCAAAAAAGTCAGCAATTGATCCTTAAACAACGTTCATTAATTAATGAGCATAAAGCAACATTGCACCAAACAGATATAGCAAGGCAAGAGCTAGAATCTGAGGTTATTGAGCAAACACGACAGCTTAATAGCCGTCAATTTTTACTCGATGATATCAGCGCCAAAATCGCCAACCGTGAAACACAGCTAAATGAGCTTAACGATACGCTGATTAAGCAAAAATCGCGCATCATCGAATTAGATGACCGTATTGCTACCCAAGGGGTTGTACTCAACAATCTTATAGCGCTTGTATTACTGGGCGTTGTCCTGGTGGCTGTTACCATTTGGGCCTACACCAATAAACGGCGAGATGCCGAGCGCCTAGAGGCCCATAGCCACGACCTACAAATTGCCCGCGACAAACTCGCAATTGCTAAAGCCAAAGCCGAAGAGGCCAATCGAGCCAAGAGCGAATTTCTGTCACTCATGAGCCACGAATTACGTACGCCTTTACAAGCCATAATTGGCTATGCAGACGTGGTAATAGAAGAGCTACGCATGGAAGGCTTGGAACAATATACAAGCGACTTAAATCGGGTTATTAGTAATAGTGAACGCCTGCTAAGGTTAATTAATGGCGTGCTCGATCTTGCTAAAATAGAGGCCGGGCGTATGACACTGAGTTTATCGCAAGTTAACCTCGAATCTATAACCTCCGACGCAATAGCCAATGTACGACCTCAGTGTGACGAAAAACAACTTGCTTTAGCGGTCGTAACTGATAACGGCGACAACTTCCCTGTTGCCGACGAGGAAAAGCTTCTTCATATTATTCTTAATTTACTTAGCAATGCCTGTAAATTTACTAATACTGGCGTCGTTAAAATTGTATCAGAGCACCGAAAAAATCAAATTTATATTTCGGTCCAAGACACAGGGTCTGGTATAAAACCTGAACAAATACCGCATGTATTCGAACGATTCCAGCAAGCCGACAGCTCTGAAACACGCCAACACCAGGGAAGCGGCCTAGGCTTAGCTATCTCAAAACAGTTTTGTGAATTAATGGGGGGCAAGATAAGCGTCTCCAGTGAACTGAATATGGGCTCCACTTTTACGGTTTCCATTCCACTTCCAATTCAACACAGTACTGGAGAGCCTGACCTGCACGAGCCCGCACCAACAGGAAAAAAGGAAATCGCTGTTAAACTGGATAAACCCGCAAGCAATGCTGGTGGCATTACAATACTACTGGTAGATGACGATAAAGAATTTATCAACATTATGACGCGCACGCTTAAAAGCGAAAATTACACAGTATTGTCGTCCGAGACCGGCGGAGAGGGCTTAATTATTGCCAAGAAAATCATACCTGATGTCATTGTGCTAGACCTGTTACTACCGGACATGAACGGTATGGAATTTCTTAGGACCATCAGAAAAATGCCACCCCTAAGTCATACCCCTATATTTGTGGCCTCAGTCATTGACGAAAAAAACCGTTGCCTGGAATTAGGCGCAACCGGTTTTCTAGCCAAACCCGTTACTCGCGAAGCCATTAAATCCGCGATCCGTAGCGTAGTATCCAATGCCGTGGCCTGCTAACACTTAACCCTAGACTGCAGGTCTTGCGCTAAGGCAGCAGAGAACTCCCTCACATCCTCTACCGGCATCGGATGACCTATATAATACCCCTGTACGTAGTCCACACCATATTCATTAAGAATTGCTAAAATTTCGGCATTCTCAACATATTCTGCCACAGCTTTTTTACCAAGCGCTTTCACAACTTGAATAAGCGAACGCACCAACGCTTTATCAACATCATCAACATGAAGTCTTCGAATAAACGAACCATCTAACTTAATGTAATCGGCCGGCAGTTCTTTTAAATAGGCAAAACTACTAAAACCAGAACCAAAGTCGTCCACAGCAAAACTACAACCAATGGCATGCAGCTCTTCTATCACATGTTTTGTAACATTTAAATTAAATAAGCTCGCACTTTCGGTAAGTTCAAAAGTGAGTGCAGAAGGGTCTACCCCGCAAGTCGTTAATGCCTCATGGATAACTGGCACAAGATTTTCGTCGTTAAATGCGTAGGCCGAAAGGTTGATCGCAATACGCTTCAGTACCGGGTTCTGTCTCAACTGTTCAATCGCCAACTTAATAATCCAGCGATCCAACAAATGCATTTCTCCCGTTTTCTCTAGTGCAGGAATAAAACTACCGGGATATATCAGCGAGCCATCGGCCTTCCTTATACGCACTAAGGCTTCGTAGTAAGCCACCTCTCCTAATTGCACATCTTGTACCGGTTGAAAATGCAGTATTATACGGTCTTCCGTTATGGCTGCGCGCACTTGCTGCGCCCAATTTATTCGACTACGTAATCGGTCAGAATCATTGTCTTCGGGGTTATAACAGTGGACAACATTCCGCCCCCGCGCCTTTGCCGCGTAGAGGGCAATATCGGCTTGCATCAGGTACTCTTCTGCGCAGCCTGCCAAGCCATCGACAATACTCAAACCAATACTACACCCCAAATTTACCCTATGCCCTTCAGCTTCGTAGGTGTAATCGTTAATTATTTTTTGTAAATCAAGCGCAATATCCGTTACGCCTTCTTCGTCAATGCTATGAACAAGTATCGCAAATTCATCACCTCCAAGACGGCAAAGCAAGTCAGTAGCACGTACCCGTCGGCTCATCGCCGCTGAAATCTGGCGAAGCACTTCATCACCTTCACGATGACCAAAGGAGTCATTAATGATTTTGAAGTGATCGAGGTCTATATACACAATGGCGTGACTGCGCTTGTTACGTAGAGCATCGGCATAGAGCTGTTTAAGTGATTCCTCAAAATAGCGTCGGTTAAACAAACCGGTAAGGGAATCGTGCATGGCAATGTATTCAAGTTGTTTCTGAGCAACCTTATGCTTGGTAATATTATCGAGGCACACCGTTAGCGTAGGCACCTCGTCTACCAAAGAACGACGAACCCGCATTTTTGCCCACAACCGCTGCCCATCCTTGTCTTTTAGACACAATTCTGGCTCGCAAGAATCCTCACGGCCGTTTAATACAGCCAGTAGCTTCTCCTCCAGTTCAGGGTAGGTATTCTGACTTTCAGTTGTTAAATATGCTTTCAGGTTCTTACCAAGAGACTCCTCAATGGAGTACCCCATAAGAACGTTCCATGGGTAATTCAGATACCGTATTTCCAAACCATCGTCGAGTTCCATCACCACTGTTTGTAAGTTATGCAACAATTGCTGGTGTTTATCCGATATTTTTTTGTAGTCCGAACGACTTTCTTCCAGAGATAAAACCTGCTTTTCAAATTGGCGGTTACTCTCCATAAAATCTTCACGCTTAGTCGCTAGCTCGCACACTTTCCGCAGCTGCTCCGTGCGAAACGGTTTTGGTAAAAAGTCGGTAACACCCAGCAATACCATTTCTTCCGCGAGTTCGCTGCTAGAGTGAGCTGTCATCATCACGATCGCTTGATGGGGTTCCTCCTCTAGTATTTCCTTCGCAATTTCTTTTCCGCATTTGTTTGGCAACATGAAATCCAAAAGGATCAATTGGTGACGTGACTCCTGCCAGCGGCGAATACCATCCTCACCGTTATTGACGATTTCGACTTTATATTGCCGCTCCATCACCCTCTTCACCAGATCGGCTGTGTCTGGCGCATCCTCAATAACCAACAATTTTGATTTTCGGCCTGGCTCATACTGACCCGCTAAACAGCGCCCCACTTCACCTTCTAGCGAATCAAGTTCTGTAATTGAGAGAATGCGGTTCACCCCGTATTCCCGTGCGGTAATTTCGGCGATACGCTGACACCAAACCTCGGTCAGTAGCAGAATAGGAATACTCGGTAAGCACTCTAAGGCACCCCCGCGAATTAGGCGTGTCATACGCCAGCCGTCGATCTCACCCATATCAAGAAAAGCG
Organism: Teredinibacter franksiae; assembly: GCF_014218805.1. NCBI lineage: Bacteria > Pseudomonadati > Pseudomonadota > Gammaproteobacteria > Cellvibrionales > Cellvibrionaceae > Teredinibacter > Teredinibacter franksiae. Next base: position 434,929 of record NZ_JACJUV010000001.1, read on the forward strand.
ACCAGCATACTAATGTTATTCGTGCGAATAACCTCCAGAGCGGCCTTAGCCGACCTAGCCAGATGCAAATTGCTGTATCCTGCCAGAGTCAACCGGCCATGCAGCTCCTTTAGGAAATCACCATCGCGGCAAACCAGTAATACAGGTGCGCCGATTTCCACGTTCAGATAATCCATTCTCTTCCACCTGTCGAATTTCCGTTTTTGCCCGTAAAGGGCACCTCTATCAATTATACTTGGCCTCTGGCTTTGCGTTCGACTTATGCTCAAGGCAAAGGCCCGAAGAACGCAGTCTGGCAAACATCACTGCAACGCTGATCTTCTAGGGAAGGCAACCTCCTTCCGCTTCGCAGACCGGCTTACACTGAGGCTTGCCAAGCCGTGTAGAAAACAAAATCAATTAACGGAGGTGCCCTAAAGTCTAGTTCAAAGCCAATAGATTTGAATATAAAACACGCAAGTGTGCGATATCCATCCGGTTTTGAGGGCTGGAGCCAACAATACCGCTACCCGCACTAGAATTACTGGTTATATGGTACTTGCATTCACAGAACGATAGGTTTATTCCCCGCCTGCTAAAAGCCCACATACGACAAAACCAAATCGTTAAGCCTTTAACCATTTCACTGGGGCAGATAGCGGCCCACAGAAGTCACTGAATGCATTAGAATAAAAGCACGCGTTTAAAACCGAGGTATATATCGATGGATTTAGCAGGATGGCTGCAGCTGCATGTACTGGATGTTCTTGCCACTGGCTGGCTATTTTTGTGCTGGATAGGCTATTCGGTGTTCGCGCGACGCCGCGCAAAAAAAGTCTACTGCTTGTCTTCAGTGCTCCAACAATACCGTAAGCAATGGATATTGCGCATGTTACGAAGGGAGAATCGAATTGGTGATGTTGCCATTATTGCCAACCTCGAACGCAACGCCAGCTTTTTAGCCTCAACCTCTATACTGGTTATTGCCGGATTGGTAACCGCCGTTGCCTCCACAGACAAGATCCATGCCTTGCTAATCAACCTACCCTTCGCCAATACGGCAATAACCCCGCTCCAAGTACAGTTCAAAATTATTTTATTACTGTTTGTGCATGTGTTTGCCTTCTTCACGTTTACCTGGTCCATGCGGCAATATGGGTTCAGTGCCATCTTACTGGGTGCAACCCCCATGCACGACGAAGAACTTTCCACCACTGGCCCGGGTAAAACCTTTGCTTTCCATTTTTCAAAGGTCATCGATCAAGCCGGCCATAGCTATAATTATGGATTGAGAGCCTATTATTTTTCAATGGCAATACTGATATGGCTGTTTCATGCGGGCCTTTACGTATTTGCTGTTGCCGTTGTGGTTGCCATACTCTATGCACGGGAATTTCATTCGAAAACACTGTCCAATATGATTAGTGCGGGTGCACTAGATGACCAAATTCCCCCTATCAAATAAAACCGTTAATGAAGGTGTCCTTACAACCAGCACTCCGCGAACGCTGAACTTTTTTGGCTTCCGCGGAACCCCCCGTTGCAGCCGTTAGCAATACATAGATGCTCGAACCGCGGGTTTCGAAAAACCAAACTAGCAAGCCTCTACGCCCAAATCTTACCCCTCTTTTGCCACGACCACACCAATCATGTCTGACCAATGAGCAACTAAACACGCCATTGGCATGACCAATTTCATGATCTACATCATACCTATCCGATAGGTATATACCCTAAGCTAGTCCCGTCGTTGTTCAAGGGGCAAGGGAACCTTGAGCAGTATTCAGCCACAAATAGGAGGATTCCCTGTGTCACCTTTTCACCCCGCGTTGCCGTTTTCTGTCCCCATCGAAGTTCAACAGTTGCTAGATGCCTGCCCTCGCTACACCGTAGCCACGGATACCGAAAGCCTAGTAGAGCTGGCCACACGCGATGCGGATGAGAGTGGCTGGCACGAAGTTGCCTACGATATTCCCGGCCAGGGCCGTATTGTCGATGCCCGAGTATGTCGCACCCGCAACGCGGTATCGGCTAACTACACAGACCCCTACATGCGCCGCCGAGACCCCGATTGTCTGCTAATTGGTGACGACCTGCCTACTGATAAAAAACGTTTCGCCGACCTTCACCATCAAAACTTCGATGACGTTCGACAGGAAACTTTTGATTGGCTAAAAAGCCAAGAACTTTGTTTATTCGCTTTTTACGCTGGTGATGAAAATCACGGCTTACCGGCGTTGGTTGTGGCTCCTGCCAACGCCGGATTTTTCGGCCTAGGTCTAGCCCAATTACAGGGCATTACGCCCATCGATAAACTAAGTGCGGATTTCCACCCAAAAGCGGTAATTTATGTAGCGCCAACGTTCCGCTACACCCACTTTGAAGGTAAGCAGCTAGTCGTACACAACCGTGGCGAAGAAATTCACGAACTGTTTAGCTACAATCTCTACCCCGGGCCCAGCGCCAAAAAAGGTGTTTACGGTGTTCTGATTCATCTAGGTGAACAGGAAGGCTGGGTGACGGCCCACTGCTCTACTGTTCAGGTCGTAACCCCCTACGACAACATTGTTACCATCATGCATGAAGGTGCCTCCGGTGGCGGTAAGAGTGAAATGCTTGAGCACGCACATCGAGAGCAAGATGGCCGCCTACTACTGGGGCACAACCTTGTCACTAACGAAAAAACCCATCTCGAATTGCCACGTTCGTGTGATTTACGCCCGGTTACAGACGATATGGCGCTGTGCCACCCCGAACTGCAAACCGATGAGAAAAAACTCACGGTTATCGATGCGGAAAACGCTTGGTTTGTACGTGTTAATCACATCGATCAGTACGGTACCGCCCCGCAACTTGAGCACCTAACGATTCATCCACCCGAGCCTTTACTCACACTGAATATTGACGCTTTCCCCGGCGCAACCACCTTAATTTGGGAACACGTAATGGATGCGCCTAACGAGCCATGCCCCAACCCGCGTGTTGTGATTCCCAGAAAGTGTATTCCCAATGTCGTAGACGGCCCAGTAACTGTCGATATTCGCAGCTTTGGTGTACGAACCCCCCCCTGTACCGCCGAAAACCCAACCTACGGCATTATGGGCATGATGCAGGTTCTCCCCCCTGCATTGGCATGGCTGTGGCGGCTTGTGGCGCCGCGCGGCCATGGCAACCCGTCCATTGTCGATACCTCTGGCGGGCTTGCTTCAGAAGGTGTGGGTTCCTATTGGCCGTTTGCAACCGGCCGCCGTGTTGACCAAGCCAACTTGTTGTTAGAACAGATTCAGCGTACCACCGACAATATGTTTGCGCTCATCCCCAATCAGCATATTGGCTGCTGGAAAACAGGCTTTATGTCGCAATGGGTTTCCCGTGAGTATTTAGTTCGAAGAGGTATGGCTCATTTCAGGCCAGAACAATTAGCTCCGGCGCGCTGCTCTTTGTTGGGTGAAGTGCCCAACCAAATGGTAGTGGAAGGCATGCAGATTCCACCGCATTTTCTTAGAGTCGAAGAGCAACCTGAAGTAGGAGCTGCCGCATATGATGAAGGCGCCGAGCAGCTGTACAAGTTCTTCCACGAAGAACTAACACACTTTCTGGTAACAGATTTATCGCCACTGGGCAGCAATATAATCGAATGCTGTATGGATCGAGGCTCGGTAGGAGATTACGCTAAATTACTCAGACCGTAATTTAGCCTTTAGAACACCTTTAGAGTGGGTGAAGCCAAGGATGGCTCTTTTCTTTTTTAGTTGCCCCTCAGTTTAAATGTACCTTCTTTTTTATTGCCTTCCCTGCACTTGTTTACTGTCCGGCCCTTTAGGTGGCCCATCAGGAAATATGACGTACCCTAAATGAACGGCCTTTAAGTGAGCCCTTGCCAATAATGCTTAAGGCCTCTTTATAAACCGAACGCTCCACAGCTACATACGCGTAATTTTCCTGAATACTTATTTTACCCACCTGCTTTCCTTGTATGCCACGCTCACCGGTTAGCGCCCCCAATATATCGCCCGGGCGGAGTTTTTGCTTTTTTCCGCCATCAATTTGAAGGGTGGTCATAGCCGGCTGCTCGGGGGTTCGGTCTAACAACGACGCAGGGGGTATTGGCAGGCAGTCGTGTAACGGATCGATATCACCGTCTAATTTAAGCACTTTATGAACCTCTTGCTCACTGAATAGCGAGCAAGCGATACCTTTACTACCCGCCCTACCCGTTCGACCAATACGATGAGTGTGTACCTCCTGATCGCGTGCGATTTGATAATTGTAAACCGCATCCAAAGATTCGATATCCAGCCCTCGAGCAGCGACATCGGTAGCCACCAGTATTGACACACTCTTGTTAGAAAAACACGCCAATGACTGTGTACGGTCTTTTTGATCAAGGTCGCCGTGGAGCGCCAACGCGCTAAAACCATACCCCTTCAAAGCATCGGTGACCTCTTGGGTTTCTCGCTTGGTATTGCAAAAGACAATAGCCGATTGAGGACGCTGCTCCAATAACAACAGGCGCAACACCTGCAAACGCTGACGATTGTCATCCACCTTGTAAAAGCGCTGAGCAATTGTACTTTCATCGTGGGTGGAAAGCGTTTGAACCATTTCCGGCTGCACCATTATACGCTGCGCTATCGCTTGAATTTCACCCGGGTAGGTGGCACTGAACAGCAATGTTTGGCGCTTAGCAGGCAGCATGGCAATAATCTGGTCCAGCACTTCCTGAAATCCCATTTCCAACATACGATCGGCTTCATCTAACACGAGCGTAGTGACTTCATCCAGCTTTAAGGTGCCCTTACGAATATGCTCATCCAATCGGCCTGGCGTTCCTACAATAATGTGTGACCCACGCTCCAAAGACCCAATTTGTGGCCCAAAGGGCATTCCGCCGCAAAGCGTTGTAACCTTTATGTTTTGAACGGATCGAGCGAGGCGCCGAATTTCCTTGGCCACCTGGTCAGCCAACTCACGTGTTGGGCATATAACCAGTGATTGCACACGAAACCGTTTAACCGCTAGCTTTTCCAGTAACCCAAGCCCAAAAGCCGCTGTTTTCCCTGAACCGGTTTTACCCTGCCCTATTACGTCTTTCCCGACCAAAATCAAGGGCAAACTTTGCGCCTGAATTTGCGTCATTTCGGTATAACCAAGGGTGTCTAAATTAGCCAGTAAAGCCGTATTCAGTTTCAAAGACGAAAATTTGCGTGTGCTCAAAGGGAAAATCCTTGAAGGGGAAGTAAGGGGTACTTAAAGCGTGCATACTAATGCCAAGGGCTGGAAATTACCATGACGATCACGGCCAAGTTTTCGGTTTCCATTTACCCTGCACCAACTAAGTGTAAAGTCGCGCTTCTCAGGAGCAAGTTCATAGGGCCACAGGGCAGAACAACGCAAAGCCAATGATGATTGATCAACATTGGCCAAGCGAAACTACACCCATTTGCGTTAAACTTTAGGCAACACAACTCTCAACTTCCGTCTCGCCGCTTACCGCTACCTGCCCGTGATTTTTCAATAGATACTCAAATGCTGACAGCGATGCCTTAGACCCCTCTCCCATGGCAATAACGATTTGCTTATAAGGTACAGTGGTCACATCCCCCGCCGCAAAGATACCCGGTTCGGAGGTTTCACAGCGTTCATTGATAACAACTTCACCGTGTCGCGTGCGCTCCACCAAATCACCTAAAAATGCGCTATTGGGCACAAGTCCAATTTGCACAAATACGCCGTCTAGGTTTAAAAGGGTATTCTCCCCCGACTCACGGTTTTCATACTCAATGCCGCTTACCTTACCCTGCTTGGCGACTATTTGTTTCGTTGCTATATTTTTTAAAATAGTAATATTACTGCGCGCTTCAGCTTGATCAATTAAAACTTTATCGGCCTTTAGCTCAGGCATAAACTCAAACACGGTAACCGAGTTAACAATACCCGCAAGGTCGAGCGCAGCTTCGATACCCGAGTTTCCTCCGCCAATTACAGCGACGTCCTTGCCTTTAAAAAATGGGCCATCACAATGCGGACAGTAGGCCACGCCATTACCAATATTGTCTTTTTCTCCAGGAATCCCCAGCTCACGCCACTTCGCGCCTGTCGCAACAATCAGTGATTTTGTTTCAATCACTTCACCAGAGGAGAGTGTCACTTGTTTCTGGTGTCCATTTTCAATATTGGTTACACGTAAATGCTCTTTTACGGTAATCTCGTATTCGTTAATGTGGGCCTGAAGAGCACCAGATAACTCTGGGCCCGTTGTTTTAGGAACCGATATCAGATTTTCTATGCCCATTGTATCCTTCACCTGGCCGCCAAGACGGTCGGCAATTAAAGTGACATTCAAGCCCTTGCGCGCGCTGTAAATCGCTGCCGCAACGCCTGCAGGACCACCGCCAATTACCGTTACATCTTGCAAAGGAAGCTTTTCGGTATGAGCGCCATGCAACACTTCCGGGTGTTTTTCAATAAGTTTGTCAATAAGCCCAGCCGTTTCCACTTTGCCGTTCGCAAAAAGCTCACCATTTAAATAAACGCTGGGTACGCCCTGTATATCTCTTTGTTCAATTATCTCTGGAAAAACACCGCCATCGATCATTTCCGATGAAACATTTTCGTTAATAATGGCAAACTGATTAAGCGCCTGAACAACATCCGGGCAATTATGACAACTCAAACTAATAAATACTTCGAACTTCAATGGCGTTTTCACGCCCTTAACAATATTTTTCAGGCTGTCATCGAGCTTTAATGCCGTACCACCACTGTGGAGTATGGCCAAAACGAGAGAATTAAACTCATGCCCACTGGGAATTCCGGAAAATACAATACCGTTCATCACACCATCAACTTCCAGTGCAAAGCTCATAGGGCCGCGTAAACTTTCAACACTTTTGCGAACCTCTACATTGAATTGGGTAGAGACAGAGGCCAGCGACGTTAGAAATTCCATCAGTTCCTCACGCTTGGCATGGTCGCCCCGCTGTAACACAAACGTGATGGTCGATTGCAGGTTAGCGGTATAGCTTTTCACGGCTGCAAGAATGTCTTTCGATAACATGGTTCTGCCCCTTCAATAAAATTAGGTCTGTCGTTCGGCAGGGGCCTTGTGAGCCCCTGCCGATAATCGCGTTACTGGGTACTCTTTACCCGAGCTTTAGATTTTTCCAACGAGGTCCAAAGATGGCGCTAGTGTCGCTTCGCCTTCTTTCCACTTAGCTGGGCAAACTTCACCGGGATGAGCGGCCACGTACTGAGCCGCCTTTACTTTGCGTAACAGGTCTGCCGCGTCACGACCAATGCCTTCGGCGGTGATTTCCATCGCCTGAATAACACCATCTGGATCGACCACAAAGGTTCCTCGATCGGCCAGGCCCTGATCTTCACGCATAACCTCAAAATTCCGAGTAATTGCGCCCGTTGGGTCGCCAACCATGGTGTATTTAATTTTGCCGATAGTGTCGGACGAGTCATGCCATGCCTTGTGGGTGAAATGGGTATCAGTCGATACAGAGTAAATCTCAACACCACGGGATTGGAATTCTTCATAGTGATCGGCTACGTCACCCAATTCAGTTGGGCATACAAACGTAAAATCGGCTGGGTAAAAGAAGAAAACGGACCACTTACCCGCGAGGTCGGTGTCACTAATTTCTACGAATTCACTGTTCTTATAGGCATTGGCGTTAAAAGGCTTGATCTTGGTATTGAGTACAGACATGTTTATGCTCCAATTTAGGTAATACAAAACAAGGTTTATAAATCAGTTTGTTGCTGATCTCTTCAGCGTTAAGCACAGATTAACGAACCACCTTCGATTAATAAAATCACTTAAATAGATCGTTACATTCTAAAATACTGAATGTAGATTCATTGCCTATGGCCACCCAAACCGGTATACCTAACACCTTGATCAAACCCGGAGCCCCCATGATTTCGACCAAACAGCTAATTTATGCCCTTGCCGTAGAGAAAACCCTGCATTTCAAGAAGGCCGCAGAGGCCTGTAATATCTCCCAATCGGCACTCAGTACCGCGCTAAACGAGCTGGAAAAACAGCTAGGCTTGCAGATATTTGAGCGAGACAACAAGAAAGTACTGATAACGCCGGTCGGCAGGCAGGTTTTAGACAAGGCTCGGCAAGTTAAAACCACACTGGAAGAACTGCGACAGCTGGCCGACAGTCAAAAAGAACCCCTTAGCTTTCCCATCACGATTGGGGTGATTCCCACCATAGGGCCTTATTTACTGCCACGTATACTGCCCACCCTCACTCGCCAGTACCCTAAATTGAAGCTACAAATAATCGAAGATCAGAGCCATGTACTGGTGGATATGGTACGCAACGGTGAAATCGACACGGCGATATTGGCATTGCCATTCGCCACACAGGGGCTACTAAGGTTTGATTTTTGGGAAGAGGATTTTTACTGGGTTACTCAAACCGACGACCCGCTAGCCAATCAAGAGCACATAACCAGCACAGAATTCGACCAACAGGCCCTACTGCTCCTAAAAGACGGGCATTGCTTAAAAGATCACGCGTTAGCAGCCTGTAAATTTTCGGTAACCAGCCAACCATTTTCCGTGGGTGCCACAAGCTTGAATACCATAATGCCCATGGTTGCCGCCGGTATGGGTACAACTATGGTACCGGAAATGGCATTGGATCAATTGGTTAGGCCTCACCCGGAACTTCGAGCCGTACACCTTAACGAATCCAGCCCCCACAGAACCATTGCCTTTCTCGTGCGGCCCGGCTATGCCGCACTGAATAGCATTGAGCGATTAATGGTTTTATTTAAACGAACCTTGGAGAAACCTTAAACCGACGGCTGTTCACACGGAAAAAGCCACATCGATCAACTTCTTAACGGGCCTGCTTCTAACAAACTAAATAAAATGGCTACTCGGCTGTTGCTGTCCTTGAGGTTCTACTCTTGGGCCAATACCCTGCTCGCAATCACAACAATAACGGTGAGGCGTGGGCATGAGACATAAAGCCGAACATGTGAACTTTTGGCCAGTCACCAAAAGAGCGCTTCTGATTATAAGTGCCGCTACCCTACTATCGGCATGTGGTGGCGAAGCGAGTGATTTATTACCCGAAGACCCAGGTAGCGAACCGAGCAACCCAGCATCGACATCGGGGGCATCCTCTGCGGCCGAATCCTCTCAAGAGTCCAGCCAAAACAGCCCGGCTGGCAATATGTCCAGCGAGGCCTCTTCCTTCAGTAGCCGTAATTCAAACAACAATGGAAGCCCAAGTAGCTCTAGTTCTAATCCCAGTTCTAGTTCTAATCCCAGCTCCAGTTCCAGTTCTAGTTCTAGCTCTAGTTCTAACTCCAGTTCTAACTCCAGTTCTAGCTCTAGTTCTAGCTCCAGTTCTAGCTCCAGTTCTAGCTCCAGCTCCAGTTCTGATAACGGCACAAACCAATGCGCTACATATGACTGGCCGGGCTATGAGCCTAGCTTAAATTACGATTTTCGTAACGACTTCGTCGATATCGACCCGGAAGAATTTGACGTATTTTACGGTTGCGACCAAAGCCTTATTGCCGGCGTAAAAACGTCCGGTTGGTATAATTTTATTTGGGGGCATGATCGCAACCCAGACATTACCGACGAAGATATAGACCGGGTGCTGGCCAACCTAAATGAAGATATGGCTTACGCCCGTGATGTAATGGGCTGGCCGCCCGATAAACTAGCGCAGCAGGGTTATTACAGTAATGTCTACCTATTCGGCTCTGGCCTGTGTACCGACTCAGCGTCTAATACTGAAAAAGGTGGCTGGCAAAGTGGCATTAACGGCTACCCCATGGTGCTACTGTCCTACTATCCGGTTGTAACACCCGGTGAACGCGGTGGTATTACCCATGAAGCGATTCACACCATTATGGCAACACTGGGCAACAAAGCGGCCTGGTTCAACGAAGGTGGGAATACCTGGTTGCAAATGAACATGGAGGCTTCGCGCACCGGGACTTATGGCGTAGGGTTTTTAGATGGGGCGCCCTTCCTCGCCCCTCATATGCCCATAGAAAATTACAGCGGTTGGTTGCAAGACGGTTCTTTTGGCGGCCCCAATGCTGAAGGTGTTAACCAAACACGCAATGGCCAGCAAATATCGACTTGGCGTGACTATTTAGGCGGGCACCAATACAACTCCGTGTTTTCGCACTTTCTGTCATTGTATGTTTCCAAAGGGGCTAACGCCTGGATTTGGAAAAACGGCAGTGAAAACCATATTCTCGCCTCACTGGCCGGCGGCTTGGGTGCAGAGCAAACCCAACATCTGATTATGGAATATCGCGCTCGCCAAGCCATGCTTGATTTCGGACCCTGGACAAACGCGTTTAAGTCTCCCATTAATGGCAACTGGGGGCGTACCATTGGCGCCGAAGAAATCGATGGTGGCATATTGCAGGAACCTGAAGTCCACAGATTAACCTTTTATGCCGATACAACGCTCGACAACGACATACTCACGCCAAAAACAGACACCCTCCCGGGTTGGTCTGGCGCCAACCAAGTTCCATTAAATGTTAGTGGCGACAAAGTACGAGTAAGTTTCGAACCTTTTGCAGACAATATGCGTATGCAGCTCGCCTACCGCGCCGAAGATGGCTCTACCGTCTATAGCCAGCCGGTTGAAAATGGCGAAGCCTGCTTAAACTTGGATAAGGCACCGAAAAATGGCGTGGTGGTAGCTGTCGTCAGTAATGTAGATTATCTGTACACCGGTGAGGAAACCCGCACTCGCAAGCATGACTACCGCCTTCATTTGGAAGAAGGTGTTACCGGAACAGCGTCACTGTACGAAAAACATTTTGAGTAAGTCATATTCAAAAAACTGAAGATGAGGTTTCAAAATATTCAATGTTCAACACCTCTTTGCTACGGCAAACTACAAGCCTAAACGGAGAGGAGGTTGAGCAATGAGAGATATTATTAATGTCATGGTGGAATGGTTTGAAATTTCGGACCAGCATAAACCGCAAGCAAAAACAGTTGGCAACTGCTGCAACTATGCCAACGATTATTACGGCGACCAAAAGTGTTACTAGATAACCGCATGACAGGGGGCTATATTCAGCTCCTTTTCCCGTGGCACCATTAACAAAAAATATTTATACGCGCCAATAGCTTTCTGTACCTCCAAATATTTTATTTCAATACATTTTATTGATACCGAAAGCACAAGAATTAAGCGAAATCAAATAAACAAACCCGCCCTATATTGACTCTGTTAAGAATCACTGAGACACTTAAAATTAAGCACAACCACCCTGTTGTGCTGAACGATAATAATAGTGTTTTTTGCGTCTTTGGCGCACCAATTTCCATCACATCTTAATTTGCATGTTTAGCTAACAGACATTCCCTCGTCAATTTCTACGTGTGCAATTCCATTTCTATTAACGACGAATTATCGGCAGGAGCTGTTTCATGACTCGTAAACTAGGATTTATATTTTTTCTCTGCATGATGACTTTCAACATGAAGGCCATCGCTGAAATCTCATGTTCTGTAACTACAGAAGCCTGGAATAATGGCTATCTCGCAAACGTAACGGTAACCAACAATGGCGATAGCGCCCTCAGTAATTGGCGTGTTACCCTTCAATTCAATCAGGCCCCCAGTATTAATAACGCCTGGAGTTCAGATTTTGTCGTCAACAACAATACCATTGAAGCGTCTAACCTTTTCTGGAATGGCCACTTAAACGCTGGCGATAGCGCTTTTTTTGGGTTTGTTGGCAGTCATAACGGTGATTTTTCTGAACCCACCTGTTACGCAGACCCACAAAATGAAGCCCTTGCCAATTATCTGCGTCAAGGGCTACTTAACCACCTAGGGAGCCGAACAGGTACCAGTAGCTCTACCGGCTCCTCCTCATCGTCTTCCGCCGCTTCATCGAGTTCGGCTGGCAGTGCATCACAGGAAGACGACATCACCAACACCCAAGAAGGTGGCGTAGACGAAGCTGATATTATTGAGTCCGATGGCACACACCTATTCACAGTTCAGCGAATTTACAATTCCAGCTCAAGCTCTAGTTCTAGTTCCGGTTCAACCCCATCACCCACAATCACCGCCAGAACGACGGTTCACATTACGGCTCACACCACCGATTCCGTTACCGCGTCTACAGAAATTGCGGGAAGCTTCAGCCTAGCCTATGACAACACTCAAATGAACCTATCGGGTGCTTACCTTCGACAAACAGAAGAAGGCAACACCTTGGCGGTCGTAGGTGAAACATCTAATGTGTATTCGTATGGCTGGTACTCATCGTACAACGGTTATTATCCGTATTATCAAACGTCCAACAAAGTATCGATCGTTCTTACTAACACAGATGATCCAAGTGCTATGAGTGAAATCGAACGATTGAGTTTCGATGGATCTCTACTTTCAAGCCGTAGAATTGGCAACATGCTCTATGTTGCCAGCCGCTACAGCGCAAACATGTCTCGCTTAGGGCTCGCACTTAACAATACCACCACGGCCAATAGTCAAAATATCGAGTTGGCCACCAACGCGGCTTTGGAAGACATGCTGCCACACATTTATGACCCGTCGGGCAATAGCAAACCCTTGTTATCAGCCAGCGATTGTACCGTCCCAGAATGGCCTGAAAAGGCCGATGCATACGCAGGGTCACTGGTCGTACTTACGCGTATTAATCTCGATGATACCAGCGAGATTGAGTCGCGCTGCTTACCCGCTTCGGCAACCGATATTTACGCATCGCAAGAGGCTATCTATGCCTTTGGTTATGGTTATTACAGCGGAATGAAAATATACAAATTCGCCATTGATGGCGCGATGGAATACCGGGGTAGCGTTAAACTTACCGGTAGCATTCCCTGCAGGCCCGCGTCCTATTGCTTTGGCGAAAAAGATGGCGTGTTGCGAGTGTTATATAGGGCAACGAATAGTAGCGGAGCATCAAGTTCCAGCTCCAGTTCCAGCTCCAGTTCCAGCTCCAGCTCCAGCTCATCCAGTACGGGTACAACACCCTACCGGCTGGCGCTCATTCAAGAATCTGCGGTGGAGAATAACGCGCTTGAAATTGTTTCAACCCTGCCCAATGAATCCCGTCCGGAATCCATTGGTAAACCGGGTGAGCTGATTTATTCCATGCGTAGCTTTGGCGACCACGCCTATATTGTAACCTTCGAGAAAGTAGACCCTTTATATGCAATAGACTTAAGCAATCCAGCCGATCCATTTATTGCAGGGGAAATTGAAGTAACCGGTTTTTCAAATTATCTTCACCCGGTCGGCGAAAATTTATTACTCGGTATAGGCAAAGACGCCATTTTCGATGAGGCAAGGAATATCACCTGGTTTCAGGGTGTCAAAGTCGAGCTGTTTGATATTTCAGACCCAACAATGTTACGTAGCTTAGGTAGCGAAATCATCGGTAAGCGTGGTTCATCCACCACGGTGAACTATGACCCCCGCTCCTTCGCATTTAGGAACGACGATAACGGCATTCGTTTTTCACTGCCCGTGCAAGTAAAAAATCGGCTTCCGCCTGGTGGTAACCCCGATCTGTTGAATCAGCACTACTACTGGGATCACAACGGTTTATACGCCTATGAAATAGAGACCAACGCCCAAGGTGATGCCCAGCTGACACGACTTGGTATACTAAAAGCAGCGAGCGCTGCGGAAGGACAAATGACTTACTCTGGCCCATCCGTTTCTAACGACAGAGGCGTTTTGGACGACGATGCCGTTTACTATCTGCATAATTTTAGTTTGTACTCATCATTGGTGAGTGAGCTAGAATAAGAGATTTTAGTATAAACGACTGTATACTGGGGTAACATTCGTTATCCCAAATACAACCCAAACACAGCCCGAGCTTTCGCTCGGGCTTCTTCCCGAAAAATTCGGCTAGACCTGTAAAAGCACCCACACTTACTCTGAAACTTTTTCAGCGGTGTCCTGTAATTCGCTTCCAACATCAGTGCCCTCAGATCGAATAAACGCCTTCAGATCCTCCAGCATCATATAAAAACAAGGCACAATAATAAGAATAATAGCGCTGGCAAAAACAATGCCGAATCCCAACGATATCGCCATAGGTATTAACTGCGCGGCCTGCCGTGAGGTCTCCATGATAATCGGTGCAAGGCCGCCGAAGGTTGTCAGTGTTGTTAAAAATATTGGCCGAAAACGCCGAATACTCGCTTCACAAATGGCCCTTTGCGCAGACAGGTTGCCTCGATGCCGATTGGCATAATCCACCATAATAAGCGCGCCGTTTACCACCACACCCGATAAAGCCACCATACCCATAAGGCTGACCAACGACAAATCATAACCCAGAAGCAAGTGCCCAAAAACCACACCGATTAAGCCAAAAGGAATTGAGATCATCACAATTAAGGGCTGTAAATAACTGCGAAATGCAACCGCCAACAGGGAGTAAATAATAAACATTGCCATGCCAAAGCCGCTCCACAACACATGGGTAGACTCACGCATTTCGGCTTCGCTGCCCCGAAAACTCCAGGTTATGCCTAGGTAATCTTTTCGTAATTGTGGCAGCACATCCTCGTTCATAACCGCACTTACCCGGTTAATCGCGCTTTGCGGCTCCACGTCCATCCCTACATTAATCACCCGACGGCCGTTACGACGACTAAGCGAACTGAATGCTTCACTCAATTCAGCATTGGCCACATCATGCAAGGGTACTTCTTGATTAGCGGGTGTACGTACAATCAAGTTATCGAGGGTATATTGTTGCTGACGCTCCCTTAGGGGTAATTTAACCCGCACTTCAATTTCGTTAGTACCACGTAGCTGCCGCAGAGCAACAGCACCGTAAAAAGCATCGCGTACCTGGCGACCGACACTGGTAGGGGTTAACCCCGTAGCCTCGCCCTCCGGCAGCAGCGTAAAGTTGTACTGCAACTTACCCTTGTTAAAATTATCATTGAGATTCCGGGTATTGGAAAACTCGGCCATTCGCGCTTTAAAGTCCATGGCAGCAGTGGCGAGTAGCTCAGTATCACTGTGGCTGAGATCTACACTAATATCATCACGCCAGCCACCGGGGCCACGTTCCGCTTCGAAGGTGATTTGTTCGACACCGTCGATATCGCCAATTTCGTTTCGCCAAAGCTCAATCACTTCCGCTGCGCTCATGTCACGCTCATCGGGTGGCTTCAACACAATTTCTACATCGATAAAACTTTTACCGCGAACATTTGTTTTTATGCCCTCGGCAACAGCGTAGAGATTATGCGCGTCAAACATTTGATGGGTAGATTCGGTAATAGCATTGGCTACGCGCGCAGCCTGTTCTAGGGTGGTACCCACCGGCAAACGTACACCGGCCTCTATTTCATCAGCCGCCACCCGCGGCATCATAATCATGCCCATATGATCACTCACACCATAGGCACCGGCCACAATCAGTAATGACAGCGCAGAACTTACGGTGATATAGCGAAAACGCAGGCAAAGCTCGATGACCGGGCGATATTTTGTTTCGACAAAACGATTAAAACCCCGCGCTATTTTTTGTTGTTGCGTATAAATTTTTTTCCCAATTTTTGTGCGCGTTTTTACACGATTGTGAGCCAAATGTGCAGGCAAGATATACAAAGCTTCAACGAGCGACAGCAGTAATACCACGATGACTACAACAGGAAACGGCCACCAGAATTTCCCCATAGTGCCGGGTATAAACATAATGGGGACAAACGCGACGATGGTAGTGAGAATGGTAAAAATGACCGGCATGGCAATTTCGCGCGTGCCAGTAATAGCAGCTTCCATGGAGCTAATACCGCGCTGGCGATGTTCGTATACGTTTTCTCCCACCACAATGGCATCGTCCACAACAACACCCAGCACCACCAAGAAAGCGAACATGGAAATCATGTTAATGCTCACCCCAATAAACGGCAGCACCAGTACTCCACCCACAAATGAAATACACATGCCTACCATAATCCAAAATGCGAGACGCAATTCCAAAAAAACTGAGAGAATCGTAAATACAATGAATATCGCCAACCAACCATTACCCAACAACAACATAAGACGGTCACGAAAATCTTCAGCGTCGTTCCTATCAATACGATAGGACACACCAGGCGGAAGGGTAGTATCGAGTTCAGTTAATACGGTGTTGACCGCAGCTGAAATGTCCAGTGGCGACTGATCACCCACCCTAAATATTTCTATATCCATTGAGGGTTGTCGATTAAATTGAGCGTGAAACCCCGACTCCTCAAAACCATCATAAATATTGGCAATATCCCCCAACCTAACTATGGCGCCCGCGTTAGTCGTTACCACGGGAATTTCGGCAAACTCTCGCGCCCATTGCTTGCGCTCTTTTAGTCGCAAAAGAATTTCACCGCGACTGGTTTCAATAGCACCCGCCGGTACATCTCGGCCAGACAACTCGATTTTTCGTGCGACCTCACCCAAAGTTAATCCATAGCGTCGCAATTGCTGCTGAGATATTTCTACATGGGTAACATAGTTGGGCGTTCGGCCCAGCTCCACCTGAGTTAGAGCCTTTTCGGTAAGCAGGCGGTCGCGCACCTGCTCGGCCAGTTCACGTAGGCTCCAAATATCGATATCGCCGTACAGGCCAATCTCCATAACCTGGCGCTGATTAGCCCGAATGCGCACCTGAGGGTCTTCGGCATCGTCTGGAAACGTACGCACACGATTCACGGCTTGCTCCACTTCCTGAAATGCCCGCATGCGTTCAGTGCCGTTCACCAGTTCCAGACTTACTCGGCCAGAACCTTCCCGTGCCTGCGACGTCATCTCCTTAATTCCCTGCACGCCGCGCAGAGCACCTTCAATAGGCTGTAATATGCCCTGTTCCACCTCCTCTGGCGACGAACCTGGGTAGCGAACATCCACTTCAATGATGTCTAACTCAAATTCAGGGAATACCTGTTTTTGTACCTCGAAGGCCATAAAAAAACCGCCCCCGAGCAAAATAACCATTAACAGGTTAGCGGCTATAGCATTGCGAGCCATCCAAGCGATGGGGCCACTATTTATGTTCACGAGCCAGTCTCCATGGCGTTAGCCGCTTCCACATTTGAGCCTTCAACTGGTTTTAGCCGAAGCTCAGCACCATTACGCACACGAGAGAGATCCGTGATTACAATCTTGTCGCCAGCGAGTATTCCGCTTTGTACGTATGCAAAGCTATTGTCCTCAAAAACAATATCCAGCTCTCGAATCACCAATTTATTGTTTTCCATTAGCCAGGCCGTATTGTTTTTTCGGACGTACCGGCGCGCCAGTTTCACCACGTCAACAAGGGGCCGCGCCGCAATTACACACTCTACGTAACTCCCCGCGAAAAGCTGTGCAGCACCTGTATTTTGCTTTTGCCTAGCAAGTGGGTCTTGCACCTCTATAATCGCACGCGCCATACGGGTAGCGCCTTCCAGCGAGCCGATAACGCTTTTTAAATACCCAATGCGACTTGCGCCCGCTGGCCAAGCAGTGCGATGACGCAGGCTCACTTTGCTACCTTCATGCTCTGTGTTCGGTAATTGAAGCCACGGCAACTTCGCCAACGGCAAGCTGGCTTCCACCCAATAGCTGTTAAGGCCCACTAATTCTGCCAGGGTATCGTTGGTGTCCACGTTGGAACCCAACTCGACATTACGGCTAACAACCTGGGCATCAAAAGGTGCGCGCACCTGTGTACGCTCCAAATCCAAACGCGCCTGCGCCAACACCGCCTCGGCCCCCGTTACCTTGGCACGTGCACTGCGCATTTGTGGCTTGCGTAAAATCAGCTCCTGCTGCATACCAGACAATTCGCGATTCAGCCGCTCGTAGTCCCGCCGCGCCGCCGCCTGCTCACCGGCCTCAATCGCAAGCGACGCCTGCGCCTGTGCCAACTCACCTTCCCGCTGCTGCAACTGGTGCCCGTAGTCGGCGGGGTCTATGGTCAATAGAACGTCACCCTTTTTTATGAAACCACCGGGGAAAAAACCCTCCGCTCGGTGTGTAATCTGCCCCCCTACTTGAGCCCGCAGCAGCACTCGCTCCGCTGGCACCACTGCGCCCATGGCAATAATCTGCGGCTGAAAATCACCCCGCTCGGCGGTCACTACCTCCACAAGCATGGCCGTTCGCTTAGTGGCTGCCTCACGTTTTGCCTCAGGTTCTGTACTAAAAATAACCTGCGTCAGTAACAAACCCACCAAGAATATGGCCGTACAAATATAAAACGTGCTTTTGAGTGAAAATGGCGCCGAACTCGCTTCGCTCACGGAAGATCCCCCTAGGTGGATTTATCATACTTTTGATATAGATTACTGAAATATACCTGAGCCGCAAGTTGGAGTCGCACTGAAAACCATTCTCCACGCCCTTAAGCGAGCGACCCATTCTAGAGTCAACGCGCAGTTTAAGTCAGTCAAAACAAGCCTATAACCATCGTCAACAACTGTACGACAGAAGTGAAACACAGTAATATTACCGCCCGTTACGTACCAAGACGGCAGACGGAAATAACCAAACCCTTGGTCAAGTCATGCCTGTCGTAACGCCTCGTATCAGAAGACTTTTACAGCTATTAAACCAATTAATTATGAATAGCGAGCATTTCTTTAATGGCATTGAATATTCTGCACCACCCAAAAGGGGCGTCCAATATACAGCGGTAAACCACGCTGCTCTTCCTAGAATCACAACCCACTCTTAAGTCATTTTGAAGGTACAAAAGCCTATGTTTTCTCAGTTACAGCAACCACCCGCTGACCCTATTTTGGGTTTATCAATAGCCTTTAAGAGCGATAGCAACCCTAACAAAATCGATCTCGGCGCCGGGATATATAAAGATGCCGACGGTCAAACGCCGGTACTGGCTTGCGTGAAAACGGCTGAAAAATTCCGCACTGAAAACGAAACCAGCAAAACCTATTTAGGTTCTACTGGTTCGGCCCTGTTCAATACCAGAATGACCGACCTTTTACTCGGTGAGCATACCGTAATTGCGGAAAACCGCATTCGTACTATATCCACACCCGGTGGCACCGGCGCCCTGCGTATTGCCGGTGAATTTATTAACCGCTGTACACCAGGCGCTACTATTTGGGTAAGCAACCCCACGTGGGCGAACCACCAGGGCGTATTTCAGGCCGCAGGTCTTAAGATAGAAACATACCCCTACTACGATTACGCGAATAAAAGCCTCGACTTCAACGGCATGATCGAAGTATTAAAAAAAGTGCCCAAAGGTGATGCCGTATTACTCCATGCCTGCTGCCACAACCCCAGCGGTATGGATTTAAGTAAAGAACAGTGGCAGCAAGTTGCTGAAATTGCCAAAGAAACAGGCTTTACGCCCGTCATTGATATTGCCTATCAAGGGTTTGGCTTGGGCCTTGAAGAAGATGCCTACGGCCCGCGCTTAATGGCCAACACTGTAGACGAAATGATTATTTGTAGCTCCTGCTCCAAAAATTTTGCTCTGTACCGAGAGCGCATTGGTGCCTGTTCAATTATCGGTAAAGATACAGCGTCTGCCGATATTATTCATGCGGTTCTTCAACGTGTAGTACGCGTCAACTACTCCATGCCACCCGCTCACGGCGCAGCGTTGGTAGAAACAATCCTAGGGTCACCAGAGTTAACCGGGCAGTGGCATGAAGAGCTAAAAGTAATGCGCGATCGCATCAGTGGAATGCGTAGCTTAGTGGTAGCCAAACTGATCGAAAACGGCGTAACCCGTGATTTCAGTTTTATCACTCGCCAAAACGGTATGTTCTCATTTCTCGGTCTTAGCCCCGAACAAATCGAACGCCTGAAGCAGGAATTTGGTATTTATATCGTCAATTCCAGCCGCATCAGTGTTGCCGCCATTTCGCCCTCAAACGTGGACTACCTTACCCAGTCCATCGCCAAAGTACTTTAAAAACAGTAGGTCAAAACAAGCAACTGCGGTGGTTAGGGTAACCACCGCATTATTCCCATTAAACGATCTTTTCCGCCGTAACAATTACACCGTCGGTATCCGCATATAAATAATCGCCATTATTTATCTCTACCCCCCCAAAAGAGAGCCCAACGCCCCTCTCTCCCGAAGTAACGGGAATAGACTTCCGAGAGCAGGTGCCCAGTGCGTACAACGCTACGGGAATATCCTTTATCTGCAAAGTGTCACGGATATAGCCGTTAACCACAATTCCCGTATAGTTATTGTTATGGGCGAATTTCATTAAGTTTTCACCCACAACAGCGTAGTAGGCTTGGTCTACATCCACCACAACCACCTTGCCGGTACCGTCTTCATCGCGCAGCAGCTTAATCAGGTCAGAGTTGTTTTTGTCCAATTTAATCGTCAGTACTTGGCCCTCACATCTGCCTGCGCCACCGTAGTTTTGGTAGCCCGCTGCCAACACACTGACCTTATCATTGTGGTCATCACAGATATCTGCCGTATAATTTGTCATACAATAATGTCCTTTACCCAATTTTAGCTCAGCATTCTATCACTAGAGGCCCTTTTTCCTTGAAGCTTTTGCTATCATTGCGCCCTTTAAAACATTAGGCGTCACGACAAATGAAGGTAGTTACAGGCGTAGTGGGCAACGACATCCACGTAGTCGCTAACCGGCTGATTGATCTTTCTCTGCAAGCCAGAGGATTCGAAGTGTTCAATTTGGGCGTAAATACATATTTAGAAGAGTTTTTCGACGCTGCGGTGGAAACCGGAGCGCAGGTACTGCTCATCTCCTCCCTCAACGGTGAAGCCGAAGGCTGGGGGCGCGAGGTTAAGCGACTCAAAGCCAAATACAACACCTTGGATAACCTCATCATGATGATTGGCGGCAACCTCACCGTTGGCACCGGCAATACCGAAGACATAGTACCCAAGTACAAAAACTATGGCTTTGACCTGGTGTGCCACCAAATCGACCTAAACACCGGGCTCGATCTGCTAGAAGACTTTATTCAAAAGAGAAACACACAATGAGTTTATTGCAAGAAGAACGCGAAATAATTCTTAGCAATGAGTATGTCGATACCTTCGACTTTGCTGAAGTTGAAGAATTCGTTAAAAATGCCAGTAAAGAGCTGTTTATATCGCATCACTTTAAAAACAAAAGCAAAATGCTCGTTCAGCCTCGTGGAGGCTTTCCCACCTATGAAAAACAGTTTGCACTGAGCGAGTTTTTTGTTAAAGCCGACGTCGATGTACTGCCATTAACCGTTGACTCCAATACCCGCCTGAACGACTACGCCACCGCAGAGAAAATGCTCCGTTTAAGCGAAGAAAGCGATGTAGACATGCTTAATGGCTACCCGCTGGTCAACCATGGCTACCGAACGACTCGCAAGATGATCACCCACTTCAACAAGCCGGTAAGTCTACGCCATGGCACACCTGATGCGCGCCTGCTGATTGAAACAGCCATAGCCTCGGGTATTTTTGAGATTGAAGGCGGCCCTATTACTTACCTACTGCCCTATTCCAAAAATTTCCCTTTAGACAAAGCCTTTTTGTATTGGAAGTATGTAGAGCGGGTTTGCGCAAACTACTCAAAACTTAACGAACCGATTAATCGAGAATCCTTTGGCCCTTTGACCGCAACCTTGGTACCGCCGTCGATTACCATTGTGATTCAATTACTGGAGATGCTCCTGTCCCTAGAAGAAGGCGTTAAGTCTTTCTCTGTCTCATTTTCACAGCAGGGGTCGATGGTACAAGACATTGTTACCGGTGCCGTTATTAAAAAGCTAGCCAAGCATTACGCCGAAGAAATCGGCTGCGAAGATGCCGCCATTCATTTGGTTTACCATCAGTGGATGGGCGCATTTCCAACCAACAGGGAATATGCCGATCAGCTTATCAATATGTCTACGGTTATAGCCTCCATGGTGGGTGCCGACAAAATAATCACCAAAACCTGTGAAGAAGCCATTGGCATTCCCACAAAAGAAGCGAACGCCAAAACCGTCGCAAATACCCAGTACACCCTCAGAATCCTCAACGGCCTACCAGCCGTTGTAGACGAGGAAGAAGAGGAAATTCTTACGCTAGAAGTCAAAGCCATAATGGAAGCGGTATTTAATGACCCTGCCGACACCCTCTGGCGCAAAGTATTTAACTCGATAAAAAATGGTGTTATTGATGTACCTTTTTCTCCGCACATTATCAACCATAATGAAATGATCACCATCCGCGACGCCAATAAAAATATTCGAATAATTAAACGGGGTAACGTACCCATACCCGACCGCTGCTATGAGTACGAAAAAGCACAGTGCGACCTTAAGAAAGACACCACCAGTATCGTCAATGATATTGTTCACGATATAGGTATTATGCAATGACCAAAAAAACTGAAAAACTACTGATAGATGTTGGCAGCACCTACTTTAAGGTTAGCAGCATCGATCATATAGAGCAGCATTTTCGGGATTTCAACAAAGACATTCTTGACGACTTAATGTCCAAGTGCGACAGCACCATTACCCGATTCAACAAAGAAGACATCCATATATGCTCTTCGGCCAATGGCGGCCTAAGCGCACTCATCATCGGTATAACCAACTCCTATTCACTGAAATACGCCACCAATATTGCCTACAACGCGGGCGTCAACATAATTGACACCATACTCTACCAAGAGATTGAAGAGTGCTCGCTACCCAGCGACCTGATTGATGTCGTAGTCATTGTGGGTGGCATTGATTCAAAAGCTAATGTTTTCTCCTCTACTCTATTCGACTACCTTGCAAAAATAAACTATTCCAATATCGTTTTTGCGGGAACTGAACAAGACAGTCTAGCGATAAAAAACAATATTGAAACGGTTGTTTTATTGCCTAACATTATCGATGGAAAACTCCACATAGTAGAAGATCATCTTCGTGAATACTTAACGAACCTGTATCAGCAAGATATCGAAGGCAAAGAGGACATCAAAAACCTCTACGGTATTACCGCCAACCAGATTTACCCGACCCCCTACATTGTAAACAAAACGCTGCCGCTGATAGACGCTAGCTATTCAGTGGTAAACCCGTTTATTTTACTGGATATTGGTGGCGCCACTACCGACGTCCACTACTCTAAAGACCTGGTAGACGAAAACATCGTAACTAAAAATGAATACGATCGATTGGTGTTCAAAAAACTTGGCGTATACAAATCGAAACAGTCGCTTATTTACGTAGCCAAGAATAACGAATTTGTCTATGAACTATTGATGCACCTTAAAGTTACCGAAAACATCTTTATTGAACACAGTGAGAAAGCGACTAAAATTTTAATGCAACTCGCCATCTTTTTAGTGTTATGCAAGATGTCGAGCTACCGCAAGGCGTATATCAATCTAAAACTGCTGGCCATCAACTCAATTGTACTTACGGGTGGCATCACCAAGGTTCTAACCAAGGAAGATGTGGAAAATATAATTTCGTTTTTCTACAAAAAAATTCTTACTTCAGACCATAACCCAGCGACCATTATGGATACCAACTACGATATCTGGACGCTAGGCGCAGAAGGAAAATAGCTATGTCAATAAACTGTGTAAGAACATTACTGGAAGACGCCGCAAGAACGCATAAAGACAAAACCGCCTTAATAGCAGGCCAAAGCAGTATTTCTTATGGCGAACTCTTTACCAAGGTGAACCAAGTAGCCTTTTATCTGAATGAGCTGGAGCTACCAAAAGAATCTCGCATAGGCATATACTCCAACAAGGGTATAGATCAAGTTGTGGCTATACTCGCCATATTGTCGACAGAGTACATTTTAGTGCCGCTTACCAAGCTACTCAAAACCGAACAGGTAGAGTATGCGATTAATGATTGCGACATAAAATGTATTATTACCGACAAACTTAAACTTGAGAACATTGAAGAAATTTCGTTTGATGGCCACATTATTTCTTACGAAACGGCGAGCAAAGAAACCCCCTCTTTCGAAGAGATTTACAAGTATTATAACAAACCCTACCAATGCGATATTAACGGCCACAGTAACGCGGTAATCACCTATTCCTTTGGTATTTCTGGCACACCAAAAGGCATTGTTATATCCCACCGAAACCTAATTGACTCTGCTAGAGTAGTCACCCAATACCTAAAGCTGCAGCAGGACGATGTTATCTCCGGCATGCTTATTTTCAATCTGGATTACGGCCTGAATCAACTATTCTGCACATTGTATAAAAGAGCAACCCTAGCACTACATCGCTTTTTGCTTCCCGATGACTTTTTCAATCATTTGATTAACGACAAAGTCACTGTTCTACCTCTAATGCCTTTCAACATTTCGCAAATATTCGAAGACGGCACCGATAGAACACCAAGCCCAGAACTCTTCGACAACATTAAAACCATTACTTCATCAGGCGGTACCGTTACCGCCAAAATGATTGAGGATTGTAAAAACACTTTTAGGAACGCTGACTTCTATTCCATGCACGGTCTAACCGAAGCATTTCGCTCTACCTACCTCGCTCCCTCGCAGGTACAAATAAGGCCCGACTCTATCGGCAAGCCCATTCCCGATGTTGAGCTTTACGTGATTAACGCAGAAGGCAAGGAATGTGCTCCACGTGAAGTAGGCGAACTGATTCACCGCGGCAGCTATATCTATCGAGGCTTCTGGAATGCCCCCGAACAAAACGCCCAACGTTTCAAATCCATTCAGCTCCTAAAGGATGTGATCAATCTAGACGGCCAACTCACCGATGAGATTGTTGTAGCCTCTGGCGACTATGTTTACAAAGATGAAGAGGGGTATTTTTTCTTTGTCTCTCGTCATGACGACATGATCAAAACCCGAGGGTTCCGAGTTTCACCCTACGAAATTGAATCTGTAGTGGCAAAAAACCTTCCTCAAATACGCCAAAGTGCCGTATTTGGCCTGCCTAACGAAAAAATTGAAGAGGAAATTGTTTTAGTATATTCCGCTGCCAGCGAAATACCAGAAAAGGAAATTCTGTTTGAACTTAAGAAGCACCTCGCTTCGTACATGATCCCGAGTAAAGTCATCTACAAACGATCTCTACCACTTGTACAGAGCGACAAAAACCGGGTCAATAAAGCCGACTTAAAGCGAGAACTTTCTGCAAGCTAAGGCCCTCAATATCAAAACTGAAAACCACCAGCCCCGGTGGTTTTCAAGCCCTCCATCATGTAGTGCAGATAAACTTTATTCCTACACAGCCCGAAAAAATTAGAATGGAGCCCTTACACTAACGCAACTATCAGGCAGAAGATAATACTCAAAAAATGTTTACCCCCCCCCACTAACGCATCAATATTTGAGACCACATTTTCCGAGGAGCAACACCGTACCCCTGAAGATAATCAACACCCAACTCCTGAAGTTTTTCCATTATCTCGTCACTTTCGACAAATTCAGCAATAGCCTTAATCGACATTACATGACCGTTTTCGTTAATAGATTTAACCATTGCCAAATCGATTTTATCATCGACAACATCCTTTACAAAAATCCTGTCAATTTTCAAGTAATCAACATCTAAGTTTTTAAGGTAGCCGAAAGATGACAGCCCGCCGCCAAAATCATCAAGCGCGAATTGGCAACCGAAACCCTTCATACGCTTTATAAAGGCACTGACAACACTAAAATTCCTAATCGCAGCCGTTTCAGTAATATTGATGAGCATTATAATTCTAGGCGAGAATGCGATATAAACAGGTTCTCTAGCGTAAATGCCGGCCTCGGGAAATGGCTTATCAATGCCATTAATATACAAATGGTATTTAAATACAGCGCAATCTTCAATCGTTACATCGATTCGACTTTTTAACATCTCTTAATGTTAAGATCTAATCCACCGTTTTGTTTTATGACTTGTATTCACTTTGCATTAAGCTCATTGGGTTGAATGTAGTCAGAATAAAGCGAGCCATATGAATAGTCTTGTACAACACCTAAAACACGACAATATAGGCCAGCTATTAATTGATTTTCACCTCTGCGTTGCCTGGCAAGCCTTAGTGTAAGGCAAACTCCGTAGCGGAACGCTATTGCCTTTCCCTGCAGACCAACGCTGCTGCAATAAGGTGCTAGCCCACGCCCTTCGGGGCTTTGTGTGCGACCCATATTTATCACACGATATCAACACCCCAATTCGCGCCCCAATACACCTGCCTATAAAAGTGAGAGGCTTCGCTAGACTAGCGCCTCCAGCTCCCAGTTGCACGCGCTAGAGGACATGCCCACTTCAGGTCTAAATATTCACCTTCAGAAGGCTTCAGAGAGAAATAAAGTTTGCGCCTGACGTGGCTACATAACGGATCTTAAGATGTTTGCTTAACAATGCGCTAAATCAGGCAATATTGGCGAGCTGAGAGACTGGTTATGGGTTATGGGTTATGGGTTATGGGTTATGGGTTATGGGCTCTGATACCGATTCTCAACAAAAAAAGGGCGTGCCTCTCAGCCGCCCTTTAATGCATTGATAAGCTAACATGCTCGCCATTGACACCCTCAAATTCCAGCGGTGCTAACCGGCGAGATTTTCGCCACCGCACTTTAGAAAATATCGGATAATGTTCGCTTGTGAAACTCAAGTGCTGCAACTCATCCGACGAGAAGCCACTGCAGATTACTATAATCTCTGAATATAAAACCGAGCTAAGCATGAAAGGATGTCACGCGAGCGAACGAAAGTCGCTAGCCCATTATATTTTTTTTGTTATGGAATAAAGGGTCACCCATACGGCAAACACTTTTACCTTCAAACTTCACATCCATGGAATACATCATAAATTCACACACCCCCATCTGGTCACTGCTGATCAGGCCCTTAACAGTACCAGCCTCATCACCGGCACTGCGGGAGTATTGCGCACCTTTGACCATGGGCATTTTACCATCCGTTTTAACGGATTTTGGCCCCTTGCTGGTATCGGAGGCTTTGCCGATATTGGGATAGGGAATAGGCACAGGCCCGCCTGGAGTCGGCGTTTTGCACACATCAGGGAATACCATACTCAGCCCGCCACTGCCTTTGTGGGCAATCCCGCGCGCATTTGCAAATGTTGTTTGACCCATAATATTGTCCTTAAAACAGTCTCATTCAATCCTACACACAAAGAAGGCCTTGCAGCAAGGCTGAAGCTCAATAATCGGAAATTTAGCAAGGCAGCCCCCACTAAAGGAAATAGTCCCCTAGCAGATGAAAACCAAGCTTGTACTATTAACACTATTGACTATTTAGCCCCATTCGACCTAGAGCCGGCCAGTACACAGAGGCTTCCGCTACGCCACCAAAGGCATGAGCGTACAATCATAGTTGGAGCAGTGATTAGCTAACAACCGGTGTACAAAAAATTAGAAACTATACTGAAAATCCAAATAAAGCTTGCTTCCACTTTTCTTTTCTTCTTCCTCGAATATCGACGAAACATCATCGACAAGCACCCGTGAAAACGCCAGATTACCACGCATTTTTTTGAAGCTGATTTTCACCCCAATGCCCACGTTGGCATAACTCGCTTCTGTCGCGTCGGAGGCATTATTTTCCAAGGGGTATTTATACCCATAGGAGGTATCGGCCAAGAGGTACGGCTGAAAAATATTGCGTAGCTTCTCGCCATAAAATTCAGCTTTATCTCCACCAAACCCATTAAACTGCCAATCTACCCCTGCGTATAGACCATAGTCGGCATAAAACTGGTTAACATCAAAGCCCCTTGCCCTAAGTGGACCACCTAGACCGAATTGTACCGAAGGCGAAACCGATGAGCCTGAATACTGCCCGGAAGATCGCATAATTAAACGGCTTTCTGCTTTGGTAAAAGGTAAAGGCGCAAATGTGAGTAATGCGTAGTCGTATGACAATATATAAGATTGCGTTTCCAGAGTATCTTGCGCGGCCTGAATTATCTCCGATGATTTGGCAGAAACAGTTCCCTGATGTAGCCTGCGCTTGCGCTCATTAATAGTATCAAAAGTATAACTTACTGTTGTATTCTGAATGGAATCTTTGAACACTGTACCCTGATCTTCAAATCCAATTGACGATTCAATCTGAGAAAAATTCAAATCAACTGAGTGGTTCGAAACTCGGCTTCGTTTTAATTTCCATGATGCTCCACCATCGACTACAACCGAATCGCCCTTATAATTAATTTCCTGGGAATTATCATCGCCACCTATGGTTTGATCCAAGGTGAAGTCGTTTGTGGATGCTCCCGCATACAAACTAAGTCGTGGGTGTAAAATATTGGTTTGGTACCGTATTAACCCGTAAGTGGAGTTCATCGGTTCAAAGGAAGCCAAAAAGCCCAGCTGAAGCTGATCGGCCAAACCAAACGGGCTGTAAAGAAAAACATCGGAATACAGACGGTACTCGCCACTGCCGGGTGCACCATGGTTATCTATACGCACGTTTGCGTCGTACCATGCTTCATCCACCACATTCACATTTAACTTGGTATCACCTACCTGTGAGCCCGGCTCAAAATAACCACGCGAACTTACACCGGGCATATCGTTAACTAAATACAACCGTTCTTCAATATCTTTCGTGGTTACCGGCTCCCCCATAGAGGAATCAAAAACACGCTGAATCATTCTGTCGGAATGACGATTATTTCCGTTCACCGCAACCTCACCCAACTCCCCCAAAAGCAGCGTTAAAGTCACTACACCGTCTCGCACATGCTGCTCAGGAATATAGGCTTTGGCTAGTATAAAACCACGCTCTCGGTAAAAACGCGTAATAACATCGGCAACCGACTCAATCATGCCTAAGGTTACGCCACGCTTTCTTCTCTGATCGCGAATTAAAAACACCAATCGCTGCACTTCTACGGGCGACACATGTTCGCCTTCGGTTTCATCTTCAATTTCAGCGAGTAAATCGCTTACTTCACCAACTTCATCTAGGGTATAACCAGAATCCAGTAACGCGCCCTCCTTCATTAATTCAAATCGAATCTCTTCAATACGCTTTATCAGAGCCTCACGGGTAATTCCCAGATCCGGGTATTCAACAATACCCTGCACCCGAAATTCCTGAACATTTAATCGTGGCCCACCTTGAGGGTCTGGATCTCGTTCGCGTACATTAGGCACATCCAAGTCGAGGCGCATGGTTTCCTCTTCGTATTCAGGTACTTCTTTGGTGTTAGGCATTTCCAGAAAACCGGCGTTGGCCTGAAGAAGATAAAAAGTACACGTAAAGGCCAAAAATACACGAAAATTAATCAATTTCATTTTTTATGTTTCAATACCGCAATTAAAAAACCAAGGTGGCTTCTATATATTAATGTAATGGTAAGGCGACTGTTTTAACAATTCCTTCTAGGTTACTCCCAGCCCACCACAACTTATTTCGACGGCAGCTGTTGGCGTTAATAGCTCAACGGCTGGATACCCGCTTTCGCGGGCGGGTATTACCCTGCGTCAATAAAGTCTTCTGCAGGCAACCTACTCTGCCTGCGCCAGCTCTTCTAACTCATCTTCATATAGCTGGTCTTCAGGCAGTCGAATAGAAACGTCGTCGAAGAAATAGTTGTTTACCGGGGTGAAAATCGCCGGATCAATTTCTTCCAACTCTTCAACCGCAACGAGCTGCTCGCCACCGTTACCGTAACTATCAAACATACCTGGCTGACGGTTTGAGTCGTCCTGAACTTCTAACGGTCGCTGACCGTAAAAACCGAGACCATAACTGGTTCCAAAACCGATTTGCAGCGCATCGCGCACATAAAATATCAGCGCTCTACTACGATTGCCGTATTCCTGAGCAAACAAACGCGCCCTTGTTGCCACAATGTCGGGCTCATTTAGAATATAAGGGCCAAGGGCCTCAATAACACCGCTTTGGGCCGACAGGGTAAGCGTGCCAATATCGTAATTGGCATTACTAATACCACCGGCCAAATTGGCATCGTCGCCGCCCACGAAAGGAGCCGTTCTTTCATTGTTTATAACAATATCGCCACTGTTTGACTGGAAAGTAATATCGCCGTTATTGCCTAAGTGATCAATCCTAACCGTCGATTCGTTCATAAACCGAACCTCTTCCTGCTGGTTCGAGAGCGACACACTATTAACATCGGCACGGAATGTATTACCGAACATGTTTTCGGTGCCCGCAAAAACACCCTCAATACCGTTCTGCGACACAATCGTAAGGTTCGCACCTGTAACGCTTGTATCCTGGGTAATATCGCGCACCGAACCGCCACTGGTAAGTAAAATAGTACCGGTTTCGGCGGCGATAGTAGCCGTAGAGATTTGGCTACCCGCTTCCATCGTTACATTGTTCTCGCCATGGACTTGCACTGACGACAGCTCACCCATCGCTATTGCACCAGCAGACACCAACTGCACGGCACCGCCTAACGAATCGACAGCTGAGCCAAGTGCAATATCACTGGCTGCAGAGGCAAGTGATATGTCGCCCGCGGCCAATAATTCGCCGCTAACATCAACGCCACCATTACCGGTCAGTTGAAGGCTTGAATTTGAGGAATGAATATTGCCGCCTGCATTCAAGCTTGAGCCCGCACGGATAATAACGCTTTCACTGGCGGAAACCGTTTGTGTTTCTACGTTTCCAGAAGCTCCAATATTTACACTGCCAGTGGTGGATACCATTTCGGTGTCCGCAAGCATCACATAGGCTTCGCTATTCGAAACTATGTTACCGCTGGACCTCAGATCACCCACCTGATCAATACCGGTTACAGCATCCAAGGTAATACTTTGGCCGTCTATATTGGCAACCGTCAGTGAACCCGCCGCATTGTAGTTAACCTGTGCACCGCTCGTTTGGGCATTGCTCTGCATCGCAATTGAACCACCACTAGAGACAATAGCCACATTGCCAACAGCATCAATTCCACCGTTCTGTTGCACATCTGCAATACTATTAATGTGCAAATCATTCCCACTGGTAATTGCAGCATTCTGCAGAACACTGTTACCCACAAGCGATACGTCACCGCCCGAAGAGTTTAGTGTTGCAGAAAGTAAAAGGTCGCCAACGCCGGAATCCAAACTAACGTCTCTGGCGTCAATTGCACTGAGAACCTCCATTCCATTCGCCACAATGACCGCAGAGCCAGAAGTAGAAACTGTACCGGCAATCGTAGCCGAATGGCTTCCTGCATCCATGTTCGCGCTACTCGCCACTATAGTGCCGTTTACTTGCAAACCCTCGGATACCGTTGCAAGTTCACCCGAAACATTTGCAGTAGCAACAGTCAGCACATCTTGATCCGCAACAGAAATATTATTGGCAGCCACAATATTCATTGAACCCAACTGATTATTGGCGTTTGCCAACAGCACGTTGCCACTAGAATCAATCGTAAATTCACGCTGAACAGTAATAGCCGCTTCAGACTCAATGCCACCACCCGATATAAGCGTTGCAGATTCTGCCGTAAGACCAGCCAACACCATTCTTCCGGCGCTGTTAATGGTCGCATTCTCATCCGCCACAACAGCAATAGTGCCACCGAATGAATTCGCATTATCCAAAACAACACTGCCAGTATTCGACGTTAAATTCAGCTCACTGTTGGTACCCTGCATTACCAAAGCGGCACTATCGGTAATATTGCCTTCAGCGACAATATCAACAACACCTGTACTGGAAAGCGCCGCCAGCGTGAGCTGATTAATATCCTGAATGTATATGGCATTATCCGCAGACTGAATTAACAACTCGTTGACATCAACACGCAACCTAACCTCAGCAGAGCCAACATTACCGGTTGAATCTAACACCAGTGAGTTAACATCAACCATGGCATTGTCACCGGCCACTACCACAGCATTTTCGATCATTAACTGCTGCTCAAGCGTTAGCGTATTTTCGATAGTAACGGTATCGGTGGAAGAAGCCGCAATCTGTAATGAATCTTTGTTGGCATAAGTAAGCTCGGTCAAAGCCCCGATAGTTACGCTATTGGACGTGAGTAAAATGCTGTCCTCACCAGCCGTATCGTTAACCACCAAACGAGAAGCTTGAACGTTGTCTGTTACATTTTCTGTAGTACCAAACTGCAACTGATATTGAGTATTCTCTGCTTCATTACTATATTCAAGTTCGCTGATTCCCGCCTCAGCCGTTTCGGGTGTGTACTCCGCAACCAGCGCCCCGCCACCGCCTTCCACAATCAATGTATCGCTATCGGCTCCGCCGTTAAAACGCAGGCTACCGTCTGAAGTTTCCGCAAGCACTAGGGAAAGGGTATCGTTATCGCCACCGGCATTAATTGCACCGGTAACAGAGCCTAAACCCGTAACACTGAAGTTATCTACAGCGTCACCACCATTCAATATATTAAAACCTTCGAATTGCACATTACCGTTAAGCGTACCGCTATTTTCAGCATTAATAACCCAGGCATTGACGGCATCCAGTTCTGCACTTAATTCACTATTGGCATTGTTACCAACATAGCGTTCAATGTTTTCCATACCGTTATCACCGCCTACCTGGATAGCAACGGCACTAAGAGCGCTCATATTAACAGTATCACCAAATTCCGCGTCCACCGGCTGTAAGCCTCCATCAATACCGCCGGTTATAGCGCCTTCGCTATTACCCTGAACAAGGAAAGTAAACACATCGACACCGCTACCGCCCACCAGTGAACCGAAATCTTTGAACGCCAGCGTGCTATTCAACGTACCAGCATCGGTATCGTCAATTTGCCAATTAGTATTTTCATTTGCACCACGCAATGTACTTGCTGCAGTAAGGCTGCCATCAACTGATTCAAAACCCGCAATGCTAAAGTCTGCGTCCGCAATAACGGTGGGCGCTACAGAATCTGTTAAGCCTACCGTGAGCCTATTGCCGGCAGTGGTAACCCCAGATAAATCGAGAGAATCCACGCCATCACCCTCGCCACCCAGCAGAACACCGGTAACCCGTTGAGCTCCGTCAAAACGGAAATCATCGTTGCCCGTGTTACCGCGTAAAGTACCGAAGCCCGTGAAAGTAACCGTTGTATCGGCAGAGACGGCCCCTGTTCGAGAAATCGAACCTTGGTCTGTACCCGTAAAGGCCCAGGTATTATTTGTTACGTCTGCAATTAACTGATTACCACTACCGTCTAAGGCAATAGATTCAACATTTGCGACTCTCAACGTAGGAAGAATATTCCCCGGTATACTCGTACCAAGAATAACAATTTGATTATCGTTCAGTGCGTTGGCATCGATAGAATCCAAAGCCCCACCATTGCCATCTATAATGCCGCTCAGCGAGGTGGCTGTGGCAAAGGTGAATGCATCCTGACCGCTGCCACCAACAAGATTAGCGAAATTATTGAAAGCCACCGTTTCTACTACTCCCGCATTTGGAGCATCTATAGTCCAAAGGTTGGCAGTCTCTGCGAACCCATAAAGAGTATTGGCAAAACTGGCACTACCGGTAACCGTACTAATACCACTCATCTGCACGATGCCGTCCGTTGGATTAATTTCCAACAGATCTGCACGAGTTGCATTCGTCAATTCAGCACTTAGGCTATCGGTAAGGGTAGAGGCGTTCAGCGTGTTAGTGCCACCACCGCCAATGACACCACCGGTTAATCGCCCTGCGCCACTGATAATAAATTGATCGTTATTGTCGTGGCCTACAAAGGTATTGAAATTCGTAAAGTTAAAGGTCTCACCACCGCGTGTAAATTCACCGTCATTAATACCGTCGGCAGCAACATCAACACCGTCAAAATCACTGATAGTCCAAGTGCTAATTTCACTATCATTACCACTATCAACACCAATCAAAATACGCTGATGATTAGCACCAACGGTACCATCACGGTAACCCGTAACGCCCTCAATGTCTTCAACACCGCCACTGGCAGCACCAATTTGTACGGTAACGGATTCGTCTACCAACGAGAAATCGATAGTATCGATCGCATCACCACCACCGCCGTGAATTTGGCCATCGATGTAATCAGTATTATTTCCCTGCAACGCGAACTGATCAACACCGGTGCCCCCTTGAACATTCTGGAACCCTGTAAAATAGGTTTTAGCGCCGGTAGCTTCATTAATTAAAACACCCTGGTTACTGCCATTTATAACCCAACTATTAACACCGTTACCACTCTGAATGGTGTCATATAAACCCTCACCCAATTGTGCCCTAACACTAAGCCGTTCAACATTGGCAAAACTATAATCGCCTTCGCCCGAACGAATATTTTCCTGAATAAAGGTATAAGCATCAATCAGTGCGGTCGCTATTATTTCGTCACCAAAAGTGTCGTTGTTTAAATTCGGGGCATTCGGATCAGCAATTTGCGCCGTATGACCACCACCGTCGATAACGCCATCTAGTGTAGAGCCAATATTAAGCGTATAGGTATCGTTCCCTGTACCACCCGTCAGATTTTCAAAGTTTGTAAAACTGATAATATCTGTTGTGGTATTGCGATAACTACCACTGTTATCACCGGCAACAGCCCAATAAGCTATTTCGTCTGCGCCTATAAAGGTATCGCCATTATCATGAGCGCCACCCTCGGCTGCAAAACTCAAATTAGCCGCCGTCACCTGTAAGGTGTCATCACCCTCACCAAGGTCAACACCACCCGTAATCGCAACGCTGGTAACGACAGTATCTATACCGCCATTGGTCGCAATACTCGTAGTCGCATTGCCAATAGCAAAATCATCGTTACCGTCACCGGCTACGAATGACTCAACGCCACTAAACGTAATGGTTCCCGGTGCGTCGCTACCGTCCACAATGGTTTGTGCATCGGCCGTGTTCGTCCAAGTGCCGCCGTCGGTGTGGGTAGCCATAATGGTATCCGAACCTACACCACCAACAACGACAGTGGTTAGCCCACTTTCAGCGAAAGTGAAGGTGTTTTCTCCATCACTACCCGTTATTGCACCGCTTATGTTTGCCGAAATAGCAAAAGTATCTGTAGCGGTACTGCCTTGAATATTTTCTACGCCTTCGAAGGAAACCGTTTCACCATTGGTGACAGAACCTTCATTCAAGGCAGAAACAATCCATTCATTTACGCTGCCGTTCGCCACGGCATAAATAAGTGAATCGCCACTGCCACCCTCACCGTCAATGGCAAGGCTAAAGCCAGGCTGTTCTACGGTAAACTGATCAATGCCCTCACCGCCTAATATGCCATTACTCACCTGTGCAGCAACGGCAAAGGTGTCGTTGCCCGCCAAGCCCCGAACCGTACCCGAAAGAGCACCGTTAATATCAAACTCATCAACACCAGAACCACCGGTTAGGTTTTCCATATTGGAAAAAGACACGGCGCCGGTGTTATTAAGAGAGCCCGTGCCAGCGCTGCTCACTACCCAGACATTGGTGTTACTGGAATTTGCAGCCTGAAGCGTGTCCATATCTCCCACGCTATTGCCGCCATCAAAAGATGCAGAAATAGTATCCGAGGCCAACGTAAAGGTATCACTACCGTCACCCCCCAATACACTAGTCGTCACATCGGCACCAAGGGTAATCTGGTCGTCGTTACCACCGCCTGCAATTTGAAGCATGGCGACGGTAGTAGAGATAGTATCTACACCATCTCCACCCGCTATAGCGTCTATACCTGTAAGTGCGACGCTGCCATTATCGGTTTGCACCGAGCTATCCGTGGCGGCAATTGTCCAGGCTGAATCCGAAGCATGTGTGTTAATAACGGTATCGTTGGCGACATCGGCACTCACACCGTCTTGCCCATGCAAAGTAAAACTTAAATTACCCCTGGCTAAGGTAAACTGGTCTGCACCATCGCGGCCACTAAAAGTGCCGGTAAACGCGGCATCATTAAACGAAACGGTGTCTGCACGATTAGAGCCTTCAAGTGTTTCGAATTCAGAAAAAGTTATGGTATTAACCGTACCGTCGTTGTCGGTAACTTGCCAACCACCTTCGGCCAGAGTCCAGTTCGAGCTTGTGTCGTAGTCTATTCGCAGTAAATCTTCATCCCCAGCAGATTCACCCGCAATTAAGTTAATGTTCGCCGCTGAGGTAGCCACAATAAATTGATCACTGCCGCCACCGCCAACTACATCCCCTATCACCGCCGCGTTAATATTAAAAACATCAACGGCAGCCCCACCGACAATACCGTTAACAAGTGCAGTATTTACCGTGTATTGATTTGCACCGTTACCACCATTTATAGCTATGGTGATATCCGCAATAGACACATCCGAAGCTTGAACCAAGAATTGATCAGGCCCGCTCCCGCCATTAAGCGTTTCGATTGCACTAAAATTCGTAACAATAGTATTGAATGTTACGTCACCCGTACCATCCGAGGTAATATTCCAGGGAACAACACCTGAAATGTCAGGCGAATTAATAATATCGATGCCTGCGCCGGTTCCAGCACTAATTGCGCCATCTAGATACCCGGTAACGGTAAAATTAAAAGTATCGTTTACAGCATTCCGGCCAATAACCTGACCAATATTCGTATACGTCGTTTCGTTGCCATCGAAGGTAACGGTAACCGTCTGGTTGCCCTCGTTGTCGGTACTAAATAGCCAATTTGTAGCATCGATTGCCCCAATCAAACCGTTACTTGCCGCGTTATCGCCAGATATAATTTCAAAAAAGCTATCCGGTAAAATACTGAAGGAGTTCCCACCAATAGGCTGTTCCGTATAGGCCTCACCATCAATATGTGTCCAGTTTATGCCCGTCAGTTCCGACTGATCGAGAACATTAATACCCGCACCACCCTGTATTAGCCCGGAAACGGCAACGCTCCCCACAAAGAAAAACGTATCATTTGTATCGCCACCCGTTAGATTTTCAATGTCCGAAAAATTTGCTACTAAATAATTCGCCGGGTCTTCATTGCCTAACTCAATATTTCCACTATTGGTGCCCGCAAGATTCCAAGCCATTTCAGGATCAGCAACTGCCACAATAATTTCATCATATTCAGCGATAGAGGCGGAAGCGCCACCAACAATTGAATTAATATAGGCACCCACAGTGAAAGTATCGGTGGCGACGCTACCATTTAATGTTTCTATGCCCGAAAAGCTACTCAACCAACCGGTAACATTGCCTTCCCCGGCAGCCGTAACAGTCCAATTACTGGCAGTAGATCGATTCGACACAACCGAATCTACCCCGGTATCAGCACCCCCTATAACTTGAAAACCATCACCAGACCAGCTTCCAGCATCATTAAATATGAATTGATCATTACCTGCGTTACCCTGCAAAACAGAAATACCAGTAAAACTACCCGCAACACCTTGAACCGTACCGGTATTAACCCCTGTAATATTCCAAGTTGAACCTAACCCAGTGCGTGAAAGCGTATCTCCACCACCCAGACCATTGATACTTCCGCTCAAGGTGCCATCTGCAATAACAAAAGAATCCTGCCCCGCGCTACCTTGAATATTCTGAAAATCAACAAATTGAATTTCTTCAGCATCGATTACAACGGTGCCATCGTTTACACCGTCGGCAATAGCATTAGCACCATCGAAATCTGTCAATGTCCAGGCGGCAGAAGAAGACGAAGTTAAAATCAACTCGCCATCATCACGAACACGCTCTGCTCCGCCTAAATCAGCCGAAGCAACATCAATTACCGTATCAGCAAGGATATTGGAAAAATCAACCGTATCGATAGAAGTGCCGCTACCGGCTTCGATATCGATATTGACGGTATCGCCTACGGCATTAACAATAAAAGTATCGGCTACATCATTTCTACCCAATAAATTTTCAATAAAAGAAAAGGTTACCGTACCTGTAGTACCCACAGTGGTGGAGGTTATCGTTGAGGTATCTGTATTGGCAAATACAGTCCATTCACTCTCACCGGCAAAACCCCAAATTCTGTCACCGGTCGCTTCCCCGGTACTACCACCTAAAATATTGGCTGTAACATTCAAGTCGTTTAGCCAGAAAGTATCGTCTCCAGTACCGCCAGTAATATCATTTGAAACACTAGCGGCTATCTGGAAAATATCATTGCCCGCCCCACCCATTAACCCACCAACCACAGACTGATTAACGATAAAAGTGTCGTTACCGTTACGACCATCAATTGTTCCATTAAATACGGCATCGATTGTAAAGCTATCGGCACCATTGGTGCTGTCTCGGCCGAAGATGTTTTCTATGGAGGAGAACTCAACGGTACCGGCACCACCATTAACGGTGTGCGTAGCGCCAAGCAGCCAGCTACTACCACTACCACTGATCTCAAAAATGGAATCGGTATCAGCACCACCAATAAGGGTTATACCGGCAGAAGAGGCGCTTTCAATGTTAAAGCTATCTTCGCCAACACCTCCCGTTAGAGTGCTTACCGAAGCAGCACTCACATTAAAGGTGTCCACCCCGCTACCACCGGTTACAGCTTCAACTCCCGAAAACTGAAGCAATGGGCCACCGGCTGTCAACTGTAGGGCTTCGACTGCACCGCCATCTATAGTCCAAGTGGAATTGTCTGAGTAGCGAGAAACCAAGTAATCGTTCGCCGTATCTTCTGCCGTGGAACCACCCCGTAACGTTAGTCCTAAGCCCCCCGCATCTATATTAAATGTATCTTCGCCGCCAAAACCTTCTGCGGTATCGACAGATGCGGCAGAAATATCAAAACGATCAACACCAACACCACCACGTACAATTTCGATGTTACTGAAATCAATAACTGCTCCACCGTGAGTTAGCGAAGGAGCAGTATCTAT
The DNA here is from genome assembly GCF_014218805.1 of Teredinibacter franksiae. Taxonomy (NCBI): domain Bacteria; kingdom Pseudomonadati; phylum Pseudomonadota; class Gammaproteobacteria; order Cellvibrionales; family Cellvibrionaceae; genus Teredinibacter; species Teredinibacter franksiae. The sequence goes on from NZ_JACJUV010000001.1 coordinate 473,624, forward strand.
AGTCCAAATCGCACCACCCGAATGGGTTGTTTGCACAACATTTTGCGTTCCGCCACCACCATTAATAACAAGTGCAATGTTCGACGTTAGCAGGGTAAAAATATCGTTATCGCCCTCGCCATTCGCCACATTCAGGCCAGCCGCCGAGATATTAAACTGATCTTCGCCATCACTGCCTTCAGCAATTTCTATACCGGAAAAAACGACAGAACCACCACCATTAGCGGCTACATTTTGAGAAACACTCGCGTCTACAGTCCACGTAGCATCGCTGCCGTATTGTAGATCCAATACATCGCCGCCAAGCGCCGCGTGCGCACCACCGGCAACCGTAATTGCGACACTCGCATTTTGAATGTTAAATTGGTCGTCACCCGCCAAACCGTTTATTTGAGATACCACAGAGCTAGACACATTAAACGTATCGACCGCCGCACCGCCGTTTATTATCTCTATTCCACTAAAAGAAGATGTATCGCCACCGGCGGAAAGACCAAAACTGTTACTCGAACCAGCAATTGTCCACGTTGTCGCATCGGTATATAAACTGCCAATCGAAAGCGTATCGTCGAAAATGTCAGCTGCTGCGCCGAAGTATTCTCCGTAGTAATTAATATCCAAACTGGATTGATTTACATTAAATGTATCGCTACCACCCGCCCCCTCAACATTCAATACCGTGGCCTGAGTTACATTAAAAGTATCCTCACCTTCGCCACCACGTACTGTCTCAATATTGGCAAACCCTAAAGTAGCCAAGCCATTTTCTACGGAAGGTGAACCATCGATAGTCCAAGTAACATCTGTGCTATGGTTTAATACCAACACATCTGTACCGGCTGTAACATCCACTCCGTTATCGCCGAATATAGCGGGGGCAATATTTAAAGCGACAGAAAAAATATCGCTGCCTGCATCACCATAAAGTGTTGCAACCGAAGCGGCATCTACATTGAACTGGTCGACACCTTCGGAACCGTGGGCCACCTCAATACCCGAGAACGTAATGGTTCCGGTGGCGGCTACCGTTTCGTCCGTGCCGCCATTTAATGTCCAGGTGGCGCTATTCGAATAGGCCAAATCGAGCGTATCACCAGCCGCACCACTTGCCCCGCCAGAAATAGCTAAATTTAGGTTAGCGTTATCAACCGTAAACGTATCGTTACCGGCATTACCGGAAACATCGGTAAAACTGTGGGAAATATCAAAACTATCATTTCCGTCACCGCCCACTAGTACTTGCATGCCACTAAAGGTATTTACATCCACTGTACCAGCACCGGCAGAAGTGGACGCCCAAGCCACATCTGACCCACTGTTGCTGACGAGGGTTATTTGATTATCACCTGTACCACCGTTATAGGTGGCGGCACCAATCAAACCGCTTTGACTAACCTCAAACTCATCATTCGCAGAACCGCCGGTAAGTGTTGTAATATTTTGGAGACTTTGCACGCGGCGCGTTTCTGTTTGCGCACCGGTATTTTCTTCGATATAAGCCGCCGCACTGGTAACAATAAACCGACTATCTAAATTAGGGCCGGTAATGCTGTTACTACCGCCCTGACCATCGATTAATGTACTGACACTCCCAACGTCAAGGCCTGTATCGACCAATACAAACGCATCATTTCCCTCACTGCCCAAAAGCGTTTGAATATTGCCAAAGGTCATTCCCTCAACGCTACCACTGTCTGCGTTAGTTATTTGCCAGTTAACATTGGCACTGTCGGTTAAATCTAATTGGTTAACACCACCGCTACCGCCGTCAATAGCACCCGAGAATGTACTAACTAGGGCAAAAGTATCATTGCCAGTATTGCCGTTAAGCGCTTCTATGCCGGTGAAAGATTGAATTATTCGCGTACCATCCGCAAAAGATATTTGTACATAACGTTCTGAATCGCTAACAACAAAGTGCGCGCCGGAAGTGAAGCTCGTAATAGAATCTGTACCGCCAGCCCCACCCGATAACGTACTGGTAATACTCGCCGTAGTAGTGCTTAGATTAAATGCATCATCGGTATTAGCACCACCAGAGACATTATTGAAATTTTCAAACTGAATAGATTCTGAAAGCCCGGTGAACAATACATTCCCGTCGTTCTCTTGGGTAATATTCCACGTAGCGGAACCCTCTACACTACTGGCTATACCAATCGTACTGTTCGTATTATTCCCGCGATACGACTCAATATCAGAAAAACCGGTAACGCCTGCGCCAGCGCTTAATTGAATAGAAATTGGGCCCACTGCATTTTGGTAACTGAGCGTGTCTACACCAACATCACTACCACCCGAGGCTCCGGCAATACTACCGGCATCTTCAACAATAAAAATATCGTTACTGTTATTTCCCACCAATGCAGTAATATCAATAAAACCTGCAACCAAATCGCCAATATCAGCATCGGCATTAGCCTGGCTACTACTAACAAAACCGTCATTCTCGCCGTCAATCACCCACCACGTATTCGCATTGCTACCCTTTAATGTGTCAGCACCGTCAACCGTAAAACCACCACCTGTAATGGAGCCCCCAATAGAGCCTCCCGCCAGCGTAAAGGTGTCGTTATTCGTACCACCCTCCAATTGTGAAAAATTTGTAAACGCAATACCAACATTTAATGCACCGGAATTGGTGCCGGTGATACTCCATTCATTTTCAACATTATCGGCACCAAGGGTATTGGTGTTAGCGGCATTCGCCTCAAGCGAAGAAAAACCACTAACCTCCAATACGGTATCGCTGGCGGAACCAGCAGCTAAATCGATAATTAGCTCTGAACTATAGGCCGTTGCATTTAGCGTATCGGTACCAGAGCCTTCAAGCACTTCCAAGCTTGAAAAATTGGTAACGTAGGTAACGGGTGCGGCAGCGCCATCGGTGAGGCTATTGGTTGCAGCAAGAATAAATTCGGAATTACTGCCGGGAGATACGAGGGTGTCGAGGTCGTCACCACCATTAATGGATGAAACGTTGGCAGTAGACGCAATTACAAACCTATCGTTACCCGTTCCACCGTCCAGGTTACCGGTAGTAGTTCCAGCAATGCTAAAAACATCGGCGTCATCACCACCCATAATATTCGCAGTGAGTGTTACATCAGTATTTACGGTAAAGGTATCAGCTCCACCTAAACCCGCAATTTCACTCTCCCTGCCAACAATACTGCTATCAACATTTGCCCCAACGTTAAAAGCATCTACTTCGCCATCCCCCCAAAGCGTATTAAAACCCGCAAAGGTAAAAGAGGACACCGAATCACCTTCAGTATCAAGCCCCTCGACAGTGCCATCATTAACATCACTTACACTCCAACGTGTACTTGCAGTTGAAGCGGCATCGTTAACAATCAATAATGAACGGTACGTACCGGTACCATCGGCATCATTACCAATTGCCCCTTCAAAACCCACCGCCGACATTTCAAAGTCGTCAACTATATCGTCAGTTGCAGTCAGCGTGCCCACCGAAACAGCAATGTCGCCATCGTAGCCAGATAAATTCAGTAAATCGGTGCCTACACCACCTACCAGGCTTTCGATACTCGTATAAACCACATAAGGTACGGCTGGGCTGGTTTCCAAGGCAACGTTACCTGCGCCCACGCCCGTTACCGCCCAGGCATTATCGATACCACTCACGTCAAAGGCAGCCAATACGTCGTTTCCGTCGCCACCGTCAATGGCATTAACATCTCCATACTCGCTCGCGCTGGTGTATATAAATTCAAAACGGTCTACACCGCTACCACCGTGTAATTCCTCCATACTGGAAAACGAGGTTGCTTCCGCAACTGCTGTGGTGGTGTAGCGATAGCTACCGGTATTTTCGTTGGTAATACGCCAGGTACTGTTGGTATCCAGTCCTGCGCCGCCATCAGCTGCGCCATTCAAAACATCGTTCAGCGCCGCACTACCGGTTAACGTTTCTATCCCCGAAAAGCCAATAACGTAAACAGGTGTATCCGATTCGGTTGGGGCTACCTGAGAGAAATAATGGTAATTGCCCGACGTTTCGGTACCTAAATACCAAGCATTACTGCCGCCCGACGATTGCTGTGATACCAGTGAATTTTCGCCGCCACGACCCTCTACAGAAGTAACCAATGGAGCCGTGGTTGTATTAATATTGAAAATATCGCCGCCATCGCCGCCAACCAAGGTTTCAATGGTTGTGAGAGTTGATGTACGCGCTACACTGCCGGCGTCGTCCCAACTGGCCAGTTCACTGCCACCGTCTATTATCCAGGTAACATCTGCCGTAAAATCAATTTGCACACTGTCGGTATCGTCACCGCCAGTTATCGCGTAATTGAGCGTATCCGTTTTAAGAAAGAAGTCGTCATTCCCCGCACCACCAACCAGTGTTCCGGTTGCATTGGCAGAAAGGTTAAAATCATCGTCGCCGCCTCGGCCATCGATACTAAATGTAATGGCCGTATTTACATTAAATGTATCTGCACCGCCACCGGCGTTCACAGCATCTACCCCTGAAAATGATACGGTTCTATCGATCGTTGAATTCCACGTTGCATCAGGTGTTCCATCAAATAACCAAGTGGTATCTACGCTGTGATCGATATTCAGTGTATCGGTATCAGTACCGCCTGTAATGATGAGTGAATTAATATCTTCGGAAAGCGTAAAGATATTGGCGCCATTGCCTGCCGTAATGGCATTAACAGCCGTGGTGCTGGATACCGTATAAACATCGGCCGCCGAACCTCCAACCAAACTTTCTACACCTGCAAAGCTTACGCTGTAATCGGCGCTAACAGCCCCGGCGTCAGCATCGTGATCCCAAGCTCCCGTGTTAGAGCCGTCAATAATCCAATTATTCGCAACATTATGGGTAAGCGTTAATGTGTCTTGCGCGCTATCAGAACCCGTATCGTTAATCGACAAACCATCAACATTTAAACCAACATCAAACGCATCTGCGCCGGCAGCGCCATCTATTACATTTACATTGCCTCCCGTAACCGTGAAGGTATCGCCAGCACCACCACCAATAACAGTAGTAATATCGCTAAACGCAATATTCCAACTAATAGCGTCGGGGTCCACACCTGTTACCCATGCAACTGTATCGGTGCCATCCAAGCCCCAAACTTGTGCGGTATCAATATCAATTTCGAGAGAGTTACTCCCTTCTGCGCCATCAAAAGAGAGGTTACCAAAATCCGAATCTGCAAAATTCTGAACAACGAAATCGTCATCACCTTCGCCACCAATAAAAGCTTCTATATCGGTAAACACCACAGTACCATCGCGATTATCGGTGTCGACACCCCACCATACGTCGGAAGTACCTGCTTCGTTTATTGTCCAGGTATTGTCTTCTCCGTTGTCAATTTCCAGCTCATCAACATTACCACCGCCATCAACGTCCGTAACACTGAAGCTACCTGTTAAACTAAAGTCATCCGTATTACTCCCGCCTTCAAGTAATTGAATACTGGTAAATGTAATATCACTGTTGTAGGAATTACCACCATCACTAATCACCCAAGTACTGGCTACGCTGTCACCCCTAAACGTATTCTCCCCACCACCGCCATCAAAACTAGCGGAAAATGCAACGCCAACTGTTTCGTTTGCTACAAATACGTCATTACCTACACCACCGGTTAGAGTAGAAAAATCGTTAAACTGTACAACTTGAGTGCTTGTATCAACGGCATCACCGCTGTAGGTTACACCGAAATTTACTTGGCCGTCGTTTGTCCCATCGAGCGCTGTACCGCCGTCGCCGTCGTCCCCCAAAACAACCCAGTAATTTCCCTCGGTATCACTGGGTTCACTCGCATATTCAAGCGTAACTTCCGAACTGCTACCGGAAAATGCAGTCACAACTTCAATAGCACTAATATCAACTCGGTCACTAGCTGTTGCGTCTGGCGCAATAGCAACTGAGGCATCTACGTCATAATTAATTGTTAGTGTATCATCGCCTGCACCACCATCAATTAAGCCACTGATGGTGGCAATATTATTAACTGTGAAATTATCTGCCCCATCACCACCAGCAATCGCTTCAATGCCGCTAAAGGACACATCGGTATCACCATCTGCTGCAGAATCTATTGTAGAAGTACTATCAACAACCCAATTATTGGTTTGAGCAACAGTAATAACATCAACTGCATTCTCAACCACACTAAAGGTATGCAGCAGGGTATTGGCTACGAGCGTATCGTTACCATTACCACCAGCAATTGTTAAATCAAAACCATCGGCACCCACAATAAAATAATCATCAGCTGTTCCACCGGTTCCAGTTTCCAAGCTTTCAAACCGGTTAACATAAATCGTATCACCGCTATTGAGTTTGCGATCACTATTGTTATCGGTAAATAGCTGGCCGTAGCGAGTATCTATTACGGAGTCACCCGCTTCATTTAGAACACCATCGTGACCAAATACCCAAGTATTATTTGTATCGAGTGCTTGAAGCGTATCGGTTCCTTCGCCACCTTGTATTGTTCCACTTATTGAGCCGGTAGCACTGAGTACAAAATTATCGACGTTATCGCCGCCGGTAAGGTTTTCTATATTTGTGAAGGATACATTTGAATTAAGGGTGCCCATGTTTGAATCAGTAATGGCCCATGCGTTGACAGCATTGCCCGAGAGCGTTGGGCCAAACAGCGTTTGACTCCCTGTTGCATCTGCGTATGTAACGAACGCGTAATCTGTTTCTTCGAAATTAGCATCGATATACTCACCAATAACAACCGCATGGTTTAAAGCTTCATCATAAGTAATCTGTGCACTGCCCGAGTCACCACCTAACCAAACTTGATACCAGCCTTCTGCTCCTGCAGAGCCGCCTTGCACACCCTCAGCAAGAGTGCCACTAGCCACATTAAAGTTATTCCCAATAACTGCATTATTGGAAACTATAAAAATTTCCCCGCCGCTGCCACTAACAGGCCCACTGGCGTGCCCCGCCCTGTAATTCCCGGTATCACCACCATCGGCATCAATGAGGCCCGTTATCGAAACGGTATTACCAACCAGTACAACGCTGCCAGCGTTACCGCCACTGGCACCTTCGTCTTGGTCAGCACTACCTCCGGAAATACCATCAGCACCAGCGCCTCCGATACCACCCGCAACCGAAAGATCGCCAGTAACACTAACGTCAGCGGCCACTAAAGTAATGGCACCGCCTTTACCGCCAACACCTCGATCTAACGCAGTGCCATCATCGTCAGTCGCAACTGTACCAGTTGGATTTCCGCCGGCATTTCTGGTGTGTATTGCCTCGTCCCCCACACCAAAACCACCTTCCGCAATTAAGTCAACGCCCGCGGCTATTGACAGCAACCCGCTCGCCGCAGAGAGTGTTATTGAACCTGCATGGCCGCCTCTACCCGGGTCTTCAGAATCATCTCCAGAGGCGTTTCCTCCAGACACATCAATACTGCCAACCTGAATACAAGAGCTTACTAACGAGCTGCAAGCAGAGGTTAAGCTTACAGCACCACCATTACCTCCCCACCGGCCTTCCTGACTACTACTTGTACGATAAAAAGCATCTCCACCAACGACAGAAATATCATTGGTAACGCCAATACTACCCAGAGCATTTAATGCGATACTGCCCCCAGCAAAACCATCACTGCTATCCGACCCGTTACTGTATTCAGACGCACTCCATCCGTTGGCGGTTAAAGCCGTTGCGGAAATATTGCCGTTGTGGGCAGTAAGCGTAATATTTCCACCGTTTTCTCGGCCAACTGCACTGGTATTTAATGTACCCAGCGTAATGCCAGAGGCATAAATGGTTACGTCTATTCCAGGGGCGGTTATGGCAAAACCGGAATCCATGGAAAAGATGCCTGAGGTTATGCCGTCCCCTGGTTCAGGAGTAGGTAAGGGGGGGTCCGGCGCAGGAATCAAAGACCCCACTATACTATCCCAGTCTCCTTGTTGTACGTGGTAGTGACCCGCATCGGCGATGAAGGTAATGTCCGTGATACTTGTATCAGTTAAATCTAATCCCTCGTCAGAAACGATTGAAATATTATTAAGTGCTTCTAGTACCACTGAGCCACTTACTGCGGCACTAAAGGTAATAGGATCAATTTCTAGAGTACCGTTGGCGGGCGAATAAAATGGAGCATCTTCGTTATCAATGGCGTCATCTAAAAAGAAAGTCGAAATTTCGATATTCAACGGGTCAAACAAAACAGTGCCGCTCTCGCCATTACTCGCAGAAACATCCACACGCCCGTCAAAGGTGAGCGAATTCGCCGATATCTCGACAAAACCGCCATCACCACTAGCAGTTCCACCAGTAGAAAAAGCGGTACCAAAAAAACGATTAACGCTGTTTGCCCAATTAATAAGCGTACCGCCATTACCACTTATCAGCGCACTCGAATTCAGGGAAACTCCCTGGCCCACATAAAGTCGATCGGCATTGGGCAGAAAGGCATTCCTTCCCTTGTAATCACCACCGATATAAATATCACCACCACCGCTTAGCCCCGAAGCATTTACGCTAGCACTGCCTAAAAGGCCAACTCGATTACCTAACAGTTTTACTGTGCCACCAATACCGGCTTTACTATTGGCTACAGTAACTACGGCTTGTTCAACTAACAACAGGGTATCTTGCGCATGTAGCTCAATATCACCACCGGCGGCCTCCACCAAACCGGAATGGGTAATATTGCCACCAGTTATCACTATCTGGCCATCGGCATTAGCTTGTGAGCTATTGCTGGTTGTGAGGGTACCGGTATTTACTACATCGGCACCACCGCCCAAAGTGAACGAGCCATCGTCGTGAACCACAACACTTTTAGCTTCACCATTTAAATTTACCGCTTGCGAAAAAATATCCTGGCTTACGCTAGCCGTTAATAATATTTGCCCACCGTTTGCGATAATTTCACCGTTATTCACAACGGCGGCATCCACCCCAATATCGCCCTGCAACACCTCTTTGGTTACACGAACCCCCATAAGGCCGTCGTTATCAAAAGTCACAACCGCTTCTTTACCGGCGGCTAAATTTACCCGGCCAAGGTTAGCAACAATAAGGCCATTATTTTCTACCTGCTTGCCTACAAAGCTTACGGAACCGCCGGTAGCGGCGTTAATAATACCGGAGTTAATTACCCTGCCCTCACCACCATCCAAAGCGGTTAAAGCAAAGTCGCCATTCATAAAGGCATCGGCCTCTATATTTAAACCGGACGCCAATAGCCCCCCCACATTAACGGTAGAGTTTTCACCAAACACCACGCCGTGTGGGTTCATTAAAATAACATGGCCATTGGCATTTATTTGACCTTGAATTTTTGAGCCACTATTGGAAAGAATGCGATTTAAAGAAATCGAGGAAGAGCTGGGTTGAATATAATTAACGCGCTCACTGGCAGACACATCGTAATTTTGCCAGTCTATCGCCATACGATTGCTTAGCTGCTCGATGATAGTGGTATTGCCAGTACTGGTAATACTACCAGTACCGCCTTTTACCACCCCCCCTTCGGGGCCAGCAAAAGCAGTGCCAGAAGCCAGCTGAATTACCAGCGCCATCGCCGAGAGTTTGCAGGGCATTCCATACCCCATTATCTTTTTAGTTGCTTTTCCATTTTTTTTGCTCTGCGTCGGTAACTCTCTCATGGCGCACTCGTTTCCCAATCGGTTGGTTTCGTTTTCTCTATAAAATTTTTTAGCTTTAAAAGGCGTATTTAAATAAAATAACAGCATCGCCCGTCACTAAATCGACTACAGCAACTGATTTGAAATCATTAACATACACAAGCCCCCGCGCCTCCCAGAGTTCCATATCATAATGCGGGATTTGACCTGGCGGTAATTCTGAACGAATAGCAGTGGTGCGCCCATAATCTTCACCTGCCTGCAAATTCATTACTCGAATCTCCTTCAGGGTGCTATGGTCTATCGCGCCGGTAATATACATGCGCGTTTCATCACCACTGATTTCGGTATCATACGGGGTAGAAATCACAGAGTTCCCCTCTGGCACATCTTCTCCTGAAATGAAAGTACGGAAACCTGTCTCTAAATCGACCGATAGAGTAGAGTCCGAAATACCACCTGTAGTTGCATACACAACCCCGCCAGCAGGAGCAATTGATATAGAGCTATAGCCACTTCCAAAGGTATGCCCCTGATCAACATTCGCCGGATCAGAAACCACATTACGTTGCGCAGAAGCAAGATTCACCTTGAATAATATTCCCCCACCATTATGCGCCAACATGTATGAAGAATCCGAAGCTATGCCTTTATATTCATCAGACCGCCTTATCGAATCAATAGATTCTTCCGGGTCATTAAAAGCCGTTTCAGCAAAGAGTGTTCTCTCGCCCGTTTCTAGATCAATCTCATGGATATCCTTCCCCAAACAAAACAATCTTGGCTCAGGCAAGTTATCAAAATAGGCCAAGCGAAACACACGATTATTCAGCGTATCATTATCATTAAGCGGGTCTTCACCATTAGAGAAAACGCTAAGCTCTCCTGTTTGTGGGTTCATTTTGTAGATTTTCCTATATCGCTCCGCCGCCACGAGGGTTTGATAGTTATCGATGAACTTCAATGCATACAGATTGACTACATCATAATCATTCAACGGAAAGGCCCCTGTTAAATCATCACGACGCGTAATAGTCGCCAATACTTCTACTTCACTGCTATTACCCACTGCATCAGTCGCGATAACAGCAATTTCAGTATCGCCAAGCGCCAGAGGCACGGTAACTTGCCAGTTGGCAAAATCATCTGAACTTGCTGCATCTATACCGTTTACTGTTATCGCCGTAATACTGCTCATGTCATCCGTAGCCACACCACGCACCTGCAGTTCCGCTTGATCGGTTAAACCCACCTGAGTAGGAAAATATATTTCTGCAACGGGCGGCGTGTTATCAACCGGTGAAGCAATGGAAAACGTATCGCTAACACCACCCACCGTCAACACAACATTCTGTGTCGCTGAAGCTAATGTGGGGGCAATGCCTCTTACGATAACCTCTTGCTCAGAAGAAACCGTACCCGCAACCGATACAAAAGCTCCACCCGCAATGGAATATTCACCACCGGTAATACTAATAGGTGCTGCATCGTTAATGGCCGTAATGGAAATTGAATTAGATTCAACGGTACTGGCAAATACAGCATCGACTGCGTCGGTAAAACTAAACACCTCTGGCGTTGTGTCCTGCGCTTCTGTCACCACAGAAAAAGTCTGGCTAGCAGTACCTATATTAACGGTGACATTCAACGTTTCATCAAAGTTTGCACCAGCGGTTACACGCACCGCCAACGTTTGGTCGTTGGCTATTTGCCCTGCGGCACTGGTAAAACTCCCTCCATCTACAGAATATTCTCCACCAGCAGAAACAGAAATATCAGCAAGGGTGTTTAGCCCGGTAATGGTTATGCTTGTGGTAGTGGCAAGCTCTCCACGCTCATAATTGAGCTGAGGTAAGGTAAAAGAAAAATCAGTGGGGGTTGTATCGGCTGGCTCTGTAACCACCGTAAAGGTCTGACTCTCAGTACCGATATTAACGGTTACCGCAACGGCATCATCAAAATTTGCACCTGCCATGGCTCTTACTACTAGCGTTTGATTATTCGCGATTTGCCCTGCAGCGCTGGTAAAGCTACCGCCGTCGATGGCGTATTCACCACCGGCCGAAATAGAAATATCCGTTAGGGTGTCTAAACCGGTAATGGTGATGCTGTCACTGGTGGCCTCTTCGCCTACCCCAAAAGTGGCTTGCGGCAGAGTAAAAGAAAAATCGGCGGGGGTTGTATCGGGGGCTTGGGTGGGCACCAATGTCGGCGTGGGTTTATTTTTTTTGTCTCCCCCACCACAAGCAGCCAAACCAACCACCGCGGTAATAAGTGCAAGCCTTATTGCTGCTTGCTTAACCACACCCATATACGAAGATATCATGACGCCACCTTTCCTTGTTTAATACTTATGAATTAAACGCAGAAGAACATCCGCGCTTATTACGAAAGGGGCTATTTATACCATATTTACCAAGATATTTTCCGGCCATCGGTCACTCAATCGATCTCTTTGTGATCAATTCAACCGTTGTCGTGTTAACCGAAGTTTTCAACAAACAAAAGGGGTTAGCGGTTAGGGTTCACTCACAAACGTCAAATACCCAACACCACTCACAATGTTTTACATTGCTGGCATATAAATGATTATTTTTTGGCGCGCTATCCAACAAAAAAGGTATGGGAACAGAGCCTAGAAACCGCCCCCTGGTGAGACTTTATCGGTGAAAAGTTGAGAACCCCAAAAGAAAACGGACACTAGAAACACCCGCCGCGCATAGCATTATGCCCGAGTAACAACATTGCAGCGTGAACAGCCGTGTGCGTTCGCACTCCCGCTTAGGCAATTATAAAACACCTCACACACAGCCCGCTCCGGTTGCGAACGCGGGAATTATTGGCTTTACCTCATGCTTAGCCTGCGCTTATATTGAACGAGGCCGATTCAAGCCACCGTGCAATAAGTGCGCTGCTAACGTTATTACTCGCAGGTTGGCTCAGATTCATAACCAAGGTAGTAGTAGCCTTCCCAAACAACCGAATCGTTTTCATACAATGAAAACTTTAGCCCCTCGGTAGTATTGCAGTAGGCAGGTTTTAGGTTAACCACACCACCTTCACCCAAAACACCAAGCGCTAAATTAACGGGCGTTTTAGATTTGACCTTGTAAAAGGAATACCCCGCTTCTGTATTTATTTTTTCTCTGTCATCCATCAACGGGTAACACTCTTCGCCAGAGGTTGCTTTTTCAATGATCATTGCTTTATCAATTTCTACCTTATGGTCAACGCGCAACAACATCAGCGGGTGTGGCAAAACAATATTGGTGTTCATTATTGCCAAGCAATTGCCGTGCATCCAGCCAACGCTGCTCTCTTCTATATCCAGAGATGATTGCGTGGGGTATGAGCACGACATCACTACAAAAGCAGAGAGCACAAGCAGGAGCAGCTTCATTTTAGCGTCCATTATATGACCAATGTGGTGCATCGGTTTTTAGTTTTTTTACCCCATAGTACTCTCCAATGGCGTGCAAAACCGTATTGGCGTTTACGTTTAGCGAATAGGTAACCGGCACGCTAGCGCCCTCTTTTTTCTTTACTTTGATGGTACCCGTCCATTTGATGGTCATATCAACGGCTTTGCCACCGATATGGTTACTCGTTAACGACGGAGGATTAATGCTTCTGGGAGCTAAACGCAGATAGACTTCTGCACTTATTGCGAAAGGCGCTATTTATACCATATTTGAGTAATGTATTAGCCGACAACAGCCACCAAAACGAACGATAAATGTGCGATTTAACATTTGATAACAATTACCCATAACCATGGCGCACAGAGTTTATTGCGGATTACACAGTTTTACAGGGCGGCCGGGAGAGCGGCAGTTTTTCGACACTATCGAGGCGCAACAAAAAACACGGGCTATCGGACACTAACGTTAGCGCCCTATTAATTGGAATACACGCGTAAGTGCTTGGAGAAATCTAGTCAATTGATTTAACCCTATGTACATCACCGCTTGCATTAAACGAGCGTAAAGCAGACCTAAAACAGGTCATACCCGCGCACGCGGGCATCTATTTTTAACGCACCCCAAACACTAGCCCCTCGTGTTCGCCGGAGCGACTGAATAGGAGGAAGGTGAGGACCGTAAAATTCCCCATACACTGCAGTGGGCATGTACAGGAAAACCAAGAGATTACCTACAGGGCACCTACACAAACTGATGTAAAGAATATTTGAAAAAACGGCGCAGACATTCATTTAACAGCTCCCTAACGCAGCTATTCCCATTTAGAAACAAATAGAAACCTATCCCAAAGCACAAACCTATTGATTGAAACAGCCGTCGGCCTTCCCTATTATGGGAGCCTACTTATCTGTGGAGCCAAACATGTTGCTGCGCTATTTTTTTGCTACTACCCTCACCTTACTTGCCGCTTGTACCTACGCCGAAGAATGCCTCGTAACGACGTTACCGCCAGAGCGACTCACAAACCTACCCGAGGCGGTTGACAGTAACAACTATACCGATACCGGCGTACTCAATGTCTCGTTTGCCAACGGTGACCAGATACTGGCCGAATACGGTACCTGCGAACTCTCTCTTAATGCGCATTACCTGATTCGAGCCACGACAACCCCAGATACACAACTTGTTCAGCGCTTTGTTACGGCTCTTACCCCAAGAGCTGATGTACAAGATGAAAGCAAAGTAAATGAATTGGTTAAACAGTTAAAAGCCAAACAACCACTGGTACTGGATGAACCCATTGAACTGACGGGCCCAACAGACACCCACACCCTAGTATTAAAAAAATCCTCCAGCCCGTTGTTTACATTCGTATTACACTACCGCTGGCAAGCGCCCTTACACTAATTGGAGCAGCGAAAGATGAAGATCAGAGCCATCTTACCTACATTTATACTGCTAGCGCTTTCCAACAGTGGATGCGCAAAAGAAGCTGAACAAGCGGCCAAACCACACAACCCCCCCCCCGTAACTGAAAGCCCGGATAAGCTCACACCCGTAAATAAAAGCACCAAAGTTATTCATCAAATTAAAGCCGAAATAATTGATAACCGCGCACTGTATATCGTCGACGAAGCCGTAAAAGGTATTGCCAGCCTGCACTACACCAAACCAGTGTCAGCCGACGTTTTGGCTAACTGGGTATTACACATTCTACGCAACCAAGGCACTAGTGATGTATTCATTCAAAAACTCGCTCCCCGACTTAAAATGAACCCTCGCCTAAATACAGACGCCTTTACTTTGCCCATCATGGACTTACACGGGAAAAAGCATATTTTTAAACTATCCGGTAACCCTGAACTTAGATTTTTCACTTTACAGTACCACAGTAGCGAAAGCGGAGAATAACCCATGTTTATTAGCGGCTCGGTTGGGGCAGGTGGCATTAACAAAAGAAACGATGTTAAATTTATTCAAGAACTGCTATCACTGTTGGCAACAGAAGATATGCGCCTCGACATACTCACAGCCGACGGTAGTTGTGGTAAAAAAACCAAAACCGCGATAGAAAAATACCAGCGCCATATTGTAAAGCTTAAAAAACCCGACCAACGCATAGACCCAAACGGCCGCTCTGAAAAAGTACTTCTGGCCAAAATTAGCGGCATGAACAAATCGACCGTTGCCGATACGGCCAAAAAATACGGCCTTGCCAAATCAGGCGCACATGTGCACGCCACAGGCCCCAAACAAATCGTATACCGTACAAACGCACGCAAAGTACTTTCCAGCTTTACAGAAGACGTTATAAAACTAGCGATGACTTATGCTGGCATAAACAAGTGCGACATATCCAGCACATTACGCACCTTCGAAGACCAAACACGCATCATGTACAACAACTGTGGCGCCTACCCCAACGCCACATCGGTAGCAACACTGCGTTCCGCCAGAGGCTGGGGATACGCAGCCGCTGGCCGCTCTGTGGAAGAAGTGTATTACGCTAAAAAAATTGAAGGCCAAGAAAAATGCAAGCGGGCCATGAAAGATAAGATTGAAGCGCTCTACAAAGAGAGCAAAAAAGTTTCGCTACACTGCGTAAGCGAAGCAGACTATAAAAATAAAAACGTATTGGATATCCCCTACTCCAGCGTTAACGCTGGCAAACTACGGGAATTCGAAACAGCCCTGATGGGCATGACCCGTGAAATCAAAAATATTCGCTATAAAAAGCCCGCACAGGGCGAAATTTACATTGACCGGCTAATAATTGAAGATAAATGCTGGCACTTGGAACTACCGCAAGCAGGTAAAAAAATAATCGATAAAGACAAACAAGCCATCAGCGTTACTACCGCTAGCAAAGGGCCGAAAACTACGACTCAAACGCAAACACTAGAAGGCGCATTACGAGATCTGTTAAGGTATTTGGAGAAATTCATTTAGGACGGTGAACAAGCATGACCTAGGGCAATGCAGTAAAACCTTAACTAGCCTCAACTTTTTCCAGCCGCGCCTTTAATACCGCAAGCTCACCCTCTTTCATGCCTAAATTTTTAGCACGCTCAACAATCTGGGTTACCGCAGGTTTTATGTCGTGCATGATCTTCTCGGCTTCCTGCTTACCCAACTTAAAAGCGGCACATTTAGACAGAAGGTTTTCACGAGTTGCTTGCGCACCCTGCCCGCCCAAACCGATAGCGTGATCCCCAGCGCCTGCACCGGGCACTATGTCGTAGGCTGGAGACAAGCGGTAGGTGTTTTTAATGCCCATTAAAAAACCGTGATTTTTCAGATGGTCGTCTTTGTTTGCGCACAGTGCGTTAAAGACCATTCGTTTAAAAAGTTCACGGCAGTCTTCCTGTGGTTCTCTAGAAACTCGATGTGTCAGTTCGGCCAGGCGTGGATAGGCATATGTTTGGTAATAATTTTCGGTGTTGGCATTCGCTCCCCCCATTAAGGTATAGGCCGATAAAAAGTGATGCCGTATTTTTTGCTCGCGGTCGAACCGTTTAGTGAGGTATACCGTTTGCCCTCGTATTTTTTCAAGCCTGTGCTCCGCAACTCGAATGCCACAGGTTTGTGCGGCCGACATTGCAGCAGCTTCGGCGATTTGAATATCGAATATATCGTTGTCGCGACCAAACTTCGCTATCCATTGGTCGCCTTCATCGTCGATTAGTAGTGCTTTTGGTCTTGCGCCTGGCAAGCTTGAACCAGGGTGAAGCAGGTTTTCTAATCTTTCTGGAAGCGGTTTACTCGCAGCCAGCATTTTGAGTGCTTTGGCGATATCGTCTAAGGCATCAAATTTTACCAACAGAGAGCGCTCTTCGAGCTGCAAGCTTTCACTTAACGCCAGTGCACCCACGCCAAACGGCCCGTTAGCGATATGATAATCCAACGGTGAGCTTGCCTCGCCTATGGTGCGGGCGTATAGCATTCGACCGAATTCATCTGGGCCAGAGTCCTGAATAGCTAAAGGTAAGGCATTGAGTATAAAGGTGCGTGTGCTTAACGGCAGTTGGCGCGGGTCTAATGAGAAGGCATTTGTTCGCTTGAGGTACGACTGGCCGTAGACAAAGTAAAAGCGCTCCAACCCTCGGTTCTCGCGATGGTGCTGTACTTTACCAGCGACTACGTCTTCTCCCTGTAGGTTTACGAACACATAGGCTTCTTTAACCAGCATGGGTATCGCCTTTAAAAGTCAGAATCTAAGGTAACGCTGTTAGCTGACACCCGCCCAACACGTATAGACTGCCCCAACTGGTCTTTTTCGGGCGTGCCCACATCCCTTAGGTGGTCTAACAGCCCCAAAGCATCAAGCGAGGCTATTAACACGCCCCAATCCAATCCCGGCTTACCCTGGCACATTTTACGAATAGTCTCCCGCGACACCCCTACCCGCTGGGCAAACGCCATTTTGGACTCACGGGTATCGATGGCGATTTCAAGGTTTTTACCCAGCTCCTGCAGCAATTCACAGGCGGGTTCTGACAGGTAATACTTGGTCATATCGCAAACTATAATTGGCATAAATAGATTTAACGCCAATTATAATTGGCGCACCATTTAAATCAAGCTTTTTAATCGTTGCAAGGGTGGGGATGAAGGTCAGTGGACCAGCAGGGTAAGAGTCTCTGATTCTAAGCGCCACGAAAAACCGCCGACTTCCCGCCTCCGCCCCGCTCGACTGGCACCGAGTTCTAACCACCTGCAACCCCGAAAAGCGCGTTAAAACGCTCATCACCTAGCACCCAAGCCTTTATGGGTTGCGTCAACAGCTACACTTAGCTCACGCGCCTCCACTCTGTCGATAAAAGTGAACGGGGGGGCGCCACCCGCACTACCCACCCGTACTACCCACCCGCAACTACCCACCTGCATATAAACCGGATACAGGGTGAGTAGCGGGGCTTACCTGCCAATGGCATTGCCTTGGCCGTTAGCCCAGGAATACTGGCTGGCATTCGCCACATAAAAACAGACTTAGTGATTATTTCTAGGCCGGATCACATACCGCACACAACCGGCAACATAAAGCCGAAGCAAACGTGCCACAGGCACGCTCTATTAAATAATTTTACGATTTGATGATTAAAGCGCTACTAAATCAACTGGCTTGGCGCGCAGCGTCAATGATTCATTCCCCGTTAATTCAACCCACTAATTCACTTCACTAAGTCTGTTCGTGAACTTTACAATCAACCAGAATAATCAATTCGCACTTACCGAAAATCAAAGTCGGCATAGTTACTTATTGCTTGTGATTTAATTACTATTTTTTTGTGAACTAATCACAAACACCCGTTATTTCCACCAACAGTGGAATTGTGTCGCGCTACAACCTTTCACAACGTACTCGCTTATATATACTGCACCCGCCTGCTTGGATTACGCAGGAAATCCTCGAACCGCACCAATACGATATAAGGAAAATATCATGATCAAGACTCTTCAAAAAACCTGAAGCTATTCAAATAATTTTCCGATGTAACTGATGCGGCATACCTAGCTGTAGATTATTTTACGAATAATCTACACACATTTAAAAGGAAATTAATATGAAATTAGGTCTATTCTGTGGAGCGCTATCCACACTCGCTTTATTAACAGCCGCTGAGGTGCAAGCCTCTGACACCTCAACGTATTCTGCCTATACGCGCGGCTACACTTACAACATTCCCGAATCAAGAGTTAGTGCTCTGTGTGGGGATATAGACGGCTGTAAAGTGCGTATTTCAATGTACAACTGGGACGGAAATCGGCGCACAGCGTCACGCGAATCTCTACTTTTTTATAACGCTAGCAATGGTAATTGGCGCGATTTGGATGGCGACACTCAGGGCACAACCGGCAACAATGGTACACAGCATATCATGCAGGCTTGGTCCTGCTACTTTACGGATGGCCGCTATTCCAACTGGTCAAACCTAGGTGACACCAACGCAAATTTCGCCGTACTATCTTGGAACCAGTACAATGCATCCGCCTGTCGCGTAACACTTATCGATTAATCGAGCGTAATAAATTGGTAGCGTGCGACATTTTTGTCGCACGCTCTTATGGCAATTCATATGCATATTTTCAATAAAAAACTAGTTATCTTGTCTGTTTTGACTGCAATATTCAGCGTTATCGGGGTAGCTAGCCATTACCTAAACCGCATGAATAAAAGTGAAATATTCGATGATATAACGGTACACAATATCCAGCACACTATCGAACCAAGAAAGAACCATAATGTGGACAGCACACTAAATAGCGCAAGCAATTCGAGTAGCGCCCAAATTAAAGTTGATACCGCAGAGAAAAGCAAAGTGGAGCAGCAAGAGGACGATGAAATAATATTGGAAATCACGGAACGAGATCTTATCGTTGCAACATGGGAAGCACAACACTCGCCACCCGAACCCAATGACAACAATTATGACACCGCATACGACAGCCCGTTTTTAGCCGAAGTAGATCTTTATAACCAAGATGATGAGTGTGCGGAAGATTGTGCTGATGCGTTGCAAGAATTACTACCTGCTAAAGGTGAGTATGCTGACCAAATCAATTCCGGCGCCCTCGCCCAACTGTCTATTCTTGAAGGCACTGTAGATCAAAGTGAACAAATACCTTTAGTTCAACCTGATCCATCTTTAGACCCACCAACTGACGAAGACTAATAGCGTCAAGTCATTGGTTTTTCAGACACGAAGCGAAACCAAAATCTATGCCCTTACTCCTGCAATAGAATAAAGAAATTCTCAACGCTTTTTGAGCTTTCAACCCCCCTCCCCGATAATCTGATTCAGCCAATATAAACTGAATATCCATAGAAGATATTTCAAACACCTCGCTAGCCTTAGAAAAGGGTATAGTCTCCCCTTTTTGTTTTTGCCGAATATATCCAGAATGACTTCATACTCTTTCACCAGCCGAGCCAATACTAGCGCCCCCTCCCTTTCCATACTTTCTGTTTTGCTATGAACCGTTGACTGCCAGGCATTTTCTATTTCATCAATCGCATTCAATTCCGAACACCCCATAATAAACATAAAAACCAAAAGCATAACTATGCGCTTCATCGTTATTTAGCTCAAGTGCCCCATACTGTCGATAAAAAGTGACCGGAACGCGCCCCACCCGAACTACCCACCTGCATAAAAACCGGATACAGGGTGAGCAGCGGGGCTTACCTGCCAATGGCATTGCCTTGGTAGCTAGGCCAGGAATACTGGCTGGCATTCTCTACCGTACGCGCCCTTGCCGGATTTCACTCGATCTAGCGGCAGCTTAAAAGCCACCGACCACAACTCTAGCCATAAAAACAGCCGTTAGTCGATCAACCAAATGATTATTGCTCCACGGGCTACGTTTTTAAAAAGCTGTAAATACAATAAAAAAGTTTGAACCCTGATAGAACTCGTTACGACACATCTATAAGCACACAGTGAATAAAACATTTAACGAACTAAAAGATGTACGCCTGAGGAGGCCCACAATGAAAAAATTTGCTTTGAACGTAAAATTAAGCGCATTGACTATGGTTATTAGCTTTGGGGCATTTATGGCTCCTGTCGCATCGGCCTACACCGTATATAACCTTGCCAATAACTACTACGCCATAGTATGTACCGATGGCCAAATCTTCTCTTATTCTGGTGGTGCTGGTGGTGTGGGCATTGTTGCCCCTGCGCTTTGCGAAGGCCATGGTGGCCTTGCCGGCGGTAACGGCGGCGGCCCAACCCCAGTGGCAGCAACCGCAGAAATAGAGCGCATCGCTAAAAGCTGTGTAGGCGGCAAAAAGATCGATACGAAAACTACGCAGTGTACAACCCGTATTCGCGTTAACCGTATTGAGATGAAATCGAGTGTTTTATCACCACGGGATGCCGCTTCTGGCTTGCCTACGGGTAAACGTTAGTTCAACCGCTAAGGAAGAGTTGTTAATTGCGAGTTTTAAACACAAAAGCCCACTGCTCGTTGAGCAGTGGGCTTTTTCTCATTGCTCATCGGAAAAAGAAAGAGGACGGAGGGACTAAATTCTCATCTACTCTGACTTTTGCAAGATCGCCCTCGCTTCTTCACCCCCAGATTAATGCCGTACTTTTCTTCGATTTCTTGGCAAAATCGATCATCTCTTACTGGGTGGCTATATTGCACACTCTGCCGAACTTTGTGTACGTCTTTCGCATTCAGTGTTTCGCAAAAGAGCTCTCTGTATACGCGCCGCCTTACGCTATCTTCAGCGGCCAACTTCATGTACTCGTCATGGGGAGTGAGCCAGGAAACGCTCCCGCAGGCACTTACTTCGTAGCTAGACCGTTTGTAGCCCGGCGCACCATGTTAGCTCCTACTGGGTTTAGTTCAATATACCAGTAACAGAGCATTAAACACTTTTCACTTTACAGCAAAGTTGAACGATGACGACCCTATCATAAAGTGCCCCTTCTGCTGCATTGCCAATTCACGTACTGTGCATAGCGGCTACCAACTACTTTTAAGGTATTCGATAAGCTATGAGGATGCTCTGGCGTCGCCAGGAAATGGATATGATTGGTCATCAGGCCGTATGCGTGAACCTAATTCCATAGCGCGGGGAAACCCCTTTCCATAACTGCAAACAAAACTGATAGCGCCTGATTAGAACACTTACCTTGCTTTCCTCCGGAGGTACCTACCATTGTATGAAGCACACCCTCCTGGGCCTTTAGTCAGCTAGCTTGAAGCATTCTCTTTTCTCCTTGTAATGCTGTACTGAATTTGAGTACGGCTAACAACGCGCTAGCAAACACCACGTCTATTCATATTATTCTCTCGACAGCAAATATAAACGATTACTATCGTGTAAACGTGGTCCTACGAAGGTAAAAACTCCACCGGAAACACAACGGTGACCGGCTCTACACTCTTTTCCTGGAACTTAAACATTTTCACCCGCGCCAACAATCGTCGCTCTAGGGATGGATCGTTGAGTTCGCTCGAAACGATACGAGCCGCCGTTACTTTTCCCTCCGGCGAGATGGTTAGCTCCAGTACAATTTTGCCTTTTAGGCCCGGTTTTTTGCGGCGTTCTCGGTTGTAGATGGAATACAGTGAACCTTTGTGTTGGTCGAACACCAAGGTGATTTCTTCTTCGGAGCGAACGTTATCGCCTCGTTCACGTTGTTGGCCGCTGCTGCCGGCGGCCGCTATGTTACCGTCGGCGTCTTCTTTAAATAAAGACTGCTTAACCAGTGCGACTTCATGACGAGAGATCCCTGTGGTACCAATACCAGCCACATAATCGCCGTCGTTAATGCCGCCACTACCCTCTCCGGCACCGGCCAGTAAGGTTTCGGTGCCAAGGCTTGCAGCTTTGGTTTCGCCTTTGCTTTCTTTTAGGTCGCCATTGACCAAATCATCTACGGCACTCGTGTCTATTAAATCAGCCAGTTCGTGGCCCAGCGCCAGTAACCCGCTGTCGGCGGCTTTGTCGCGGGCTTTCTTTTCAACTTCGGTAAGCGGTTTTTCATCTACCTTCTCTACCTGCCTGGCCACCGTAGGCTTGGGTTTCGGCGGTGGGGGGGGTGGCGGTGGTGGAGGCGGTGGGGTTGGTTTTGGCCGCTCTTCAATAAACTGCGCTACCCGATCGGGTAGAGGTGACCTTTTTTTGCGCTCTGGTTCTGGCACGTCTACGTTGCTGATTATTGCCGCGGTAATAATAGCGACTGAAAATACAGCGAGCAGCACCAGCACAAACAGCCGCTCAGTGCGCTTTGAGGCGGGTTGCCAGTCCAGAGTTATTGATCGGTAAGTCGTGTTCGTCATCCGATAGTTTTCTTTTATGATTTACTTTTGGCTTTTTGATTGGCAGCAAAAGCGATTTTTCGATAATTAGCCTGCTGACAAGTTTTGAGTATTTTTCTTACTAACGCATAGGGGATATTTTCATCACCCATAATGGTTACCGCTCTACCAGCCTTTTCGTTTACCGGGGAAATAAACCCTAACGAAGCCTGATATTCCAGTTCTTTGTTCAACGCTGGAATAGTTTCTTCTTCGCTGCTTTGCAACTCAGCAATGGTGGCTACCCGCCTACCCTGCACTAAAATATCGTCGCGGGTTATTACAATCACCACCGTTTCTTTTGGTGCTTTGGTGGCAATGGAAGACGGTAACGTCAAATCTTTTGCGCTGGGTAGTTGTTGCGTGTTCGATGAGTTAACCAACAGAAAGAATACCAATATGGTGAAAATATCCATCAACGATACAAGGTTAAGTGCAGGCTTCTTCTGCAGTTTATGATTGCGCTCCATACGCCGTGCGCGCTTAGATAATTGCATCTATTTAGCCTCCTCGGTTACCGCAGCATCTACTTCTCCGGCTTGCTCTTCCTTTGGTGCATCACCGATGGACACATTGGGAAACAGCTCTACCAGCTCTAGTGTTGCAACCTGTACAACTTCTGCATAGCGAACATGGTCCATCACCTCTATCATTGTTCTGTATTTAACAGCGGGGTCCATAAGCAGCGAAATATTCTTTTCTTGTGGAAACCGGGTTTTAATTTCGATAAGTACATCGGCAAATATATTCCAGTTAAACTCACCACTTTCAGGGTTGCGTGCCACCTCTTTCATTTGACCAAGAATCGCGTCTTGTATAATCAAACTGTTTTCAGTAATGCGCACCTGAAGCTGCAGCTTTATTTCTTCGTTTTCTTTTTGTTTCGCGTCTAACGATGGCAGGTTTAACTCCAGCACTGTCATTCTGGAAAATACTGCCGTTATCAACAAAAATGGAACGAGAATAACCATAAGATTCAGGAAAGCCGTGATATTCAGCTCTACTGTTTCCTGCATTCGGTTTTTTCGTATTCGTTTCATTACTACGCCCTAGCGGCCTTATTCATCGGTCATTAAGTTGAGGCACTTTACCGCCGCCATTTCAATATTATCGACAAGGCGAACTGTTTTGGTAGAGAGGTATGAATGAATAAGGATAAGCGGAATGGCAGCGGTAAGGCCGAAGGCGGTGGTATTCATAGCTACCGAAATACTCGCCGACAGCATGTCAGCTTTTTCAGCGGGGTCGGCGTTAGCAACAGCCGTAAAAGCCTGTATTAGCCCGATAATTGTTCCTAACAGCCCCAAGAGCGTTGCAATATTGGCCAGGGTCGCAAGGTAGTGGGTACGCTGCTCCAGCTCGGGAACAACTTCCATTATGCCCTCGTCCATTGCCGACTCGATTAGCTCACGCTTAGCACTACTCTTCTTCCGAGAAAAACCGTACACCAGTACACGTGCGAGTGGCGTATTCGTACGACTCACCGCCAGCTCGGCCCTCTCCAAGTCGTTTGCTTTTAGCATAGGCGTAATACCTTTCCATACCTTATTGGTTTTTGCCTGAGTAGAGAGAAGATAAATGAGTCTTTCCAAAGCAATAGCCAAACCAAGTGCCATTACGGCTAAAATGGCGTACATAAACGGCCCGCCCGTTTGGAAAAATTTAATCAAGTCCATAAGTTAACCTCTATAAATTGGGGTTTATTTTGTAAAATTTGGTTGTGTATCTGTAGGCCCGTAGAAAACAGTTGTCATGCTGTTACCTTTACTGGTGAGCACTTCATTTTCGTCACCGCCCTCCGTTTCAACACCATTGTATTCTTGGTCTACTGCGTTAAGTATGTGCCTGCGCTGTGCACGATACTCTTCTGTAGACAAACTTCTGTTGTAATACGCGCGTGAAAGTTCGCGAATCATTTCGGAATAACTGTGATTTTGTGACATTTAGTTATCGTTCCACAATTTCTCTGAGTAGACGGAAACCGGTATATTTGTCGGCACCACTTACTGTTTCGGCAAGATTTACGCTGCAGTCTTCCATTGCGGTTTGATAAGAACCACCCACAGCAACAATTTCTCCCCCCCTATCGGCAACCAACTCCCTGACGTTGCCCACATGATTAACCAACCCCCAACGATTCTGAACGCCTACATCGGCTTTAATAAGCGAATCACCTTTTTGTATACCGCGCGAATTAAGTTTGCAGTTTCGATTGGAGTCGAGCTTGCCTCGTTGCGCGCGAGCGGCATATTCCCACTCAGCACGGGTGGGCAGTCGATATTTTCTTTTCGCCTTTTCACTTACCCAGCGCAGGTAGCCCTTTACATCTCTAGGGCTAATATTCGTTACGGGAAACTCCAGGTTAGTATTTACATTGGCTGTGCAATTACCACTGGAGGTACAATATTGATTGTATTCTTCTACGGTTACTTCGTATTTACCTATTGCGAAAGCCTTCACGCTTCCCTTAGCGGGAATAACCACTAATGTGGGGCCTTTCTCTTCTCCTGCTAACCGATCTCTACAACTGGCACGCTTACCTCTGGCGCCCAAGCCAGCTAACGAGAGGTCACACGGGTCTTTCGGAATAATAGCAATGGACTGAACCGCATTGTTTTTAGGAAACAACCGTATAGCTTGCTTTTTATACTCATTTGCACGCTCGGGGAATGAGCGACCAATACGCGAGATACAGGCCGAAAGCGCGGTTACAATACCGCCTTCATTTTTTCTGTAACGAGACATGTCAACTTCTCTCAGTTTGGTCACGGCGATTTTAAAATCACGCATATTCAAACCGCTTCGGCATGATGTTTGTTCGGTTACGTTGGTCATGGCCTGGTCGAACACATCGCGCTTTTTCTTCTCTTCCGCTTTTTGTACCGCTACATTCGTCGCCCGTTTCTTTGCCAAACGATCACGTTCTTCTACGTCGGCCAGTCTTTTTTCTATTGATTTTAGCGTTAGCTCGTATTGTTCAGTCAATGTACTAAGTGCATCTAAGTCGCCGGCATACCTCGGCGCATTCTCCAAGAGGCGAGCCGCATTAGCCATATCTTCTTGCTGTATAAATACCGTAATTTTTTGCAAATATTGCTGGTAAATTTCCGGGGTACGAGCTTGTAGCCATTCGTCATTTTCACCCACCATGGAGGTTAGTTCTTCTACCTCCAGCAGAAGGTCGGCCTCCCAGGTACGAGTAAACTCCAGTGTTTTAAGCAGGCTGGTAATATTTGCTCTGTGCTGCTCTACACGCAGCTGCATTTCAATTTCGCTACGCACGTCGTCTTCTGAAATGGTGGGGCCGTTATTCCCCCCCATATATAAATAACCAACCGTGGTGAGCAACGCAAGAATTACGACGGTAACGACACCCGCCTTAAAATAGGATTGACGCAACTGCGTCATCATGCCCCAAAACTCTTCTACGCTAGATGCACGCCCTTCCCTTTCGAAAGCCAGTGCTTTTTCCAACGCTTTCCATTGGTTTTTCCTTAGCTGGGGAATGCGCTCGGGTTTTAGGCCCAACCGAGCTGCTTCATTTGCGTGAACTCTATCGAAGGGGTGACGACCGGTAAACATTTCGTAGGCTATACAACCCAGCGCATATATATCGTCGCGTACATCAGGCTCTAAGCCTTCCAGCATTTCTTTACTGGCGTATGCCGGGGTTAAGGCGCCTAAGTTGCCGGCATCAAATACGGTTTTATCCTCTGGGTCATCTTCATGTGTTTCTGTCGCCGCTACCGCGCGCGCAATACCAAAATCAAACACTTTGGCAAGGCCTTTACCGGTCACAAAAATATTGCCGGGCTTAAAGTCTGAGTGAATGATGTTTTCACCGTGGGCGTACATTAATGCCGCACATATACCTTCTAATACCCGCCAAGCATCTTCTTCCGGCAGGCCAGTTGCCTTGTATTGGCTAATAAGTTTGTCGAGTGGTTTTCCGTCGAGAAACTCCATGGTCATAAAAACGCTATCGCCGTCTTTGTCGAAGTCGAATACGTTTACGATGTTGGGGTGGGCAATTTTTTGGGTTTTTCGTGACTCTCTCTGCAGAGCAATAAAGGCTTCGGGATGAGATTTAAAGTCGTCACCCAATACTTTTATCGCAACGTAGGGGTCGCGGTCCTGCGCTTCTACTTTCAGTAGGTCTTTAGCTTTGTACACCATCCCCATGCCGCCAGCACCGAGCATTTCTTCAAAAATAAATCGATTTTTTAATATGTGCTTACGCGGGGTGGAGGCGGAAACCGAAGGGTTTGTTTGACCTGGCTCTAGCGACAAACCCTTAGGTGCACCATGACCGCCAGAGGCTGGCGCGGCCGCTGGCGTACGCCGGCCGGGATTAAACTGGGTTTTGTCGCCAGCAGGAGGCCTTGCCTTTGGTTGGACTTTTGGCTGAATTTTAGTTTGATCACCGGCAGCCGATTGGGCTTTGGGGCGTGCAGCGGTTCTGGTTTTGGTCGGCGCCTGCGGTATGCCCTTTTCTTGTAGCGCTCGATTAATTTGCCGTTGTTTTTGCTGCGCATGGCTGGCTATGCGTGTTTTATCGCTATCGGATAATGGCCGCTTAGCGGCTTTTTTAACTACAGTTGCGTCAGGTGATGGCGATGCTGGACGCGGCGACCTTTTTATAACCGTTGCATCCCCCGGAGCCTCCAGCGGTGTTTTTGCGGGCGTTTGCTTACCCTCTCCGTCCAGCGGTTTTTTAGCCGCCACACGCGTTTTTATCTTTGTTTTGTCAGTATCTTCGGGTGTATCCATATCGATCTCTAACAGCTCCCTGGCTCACCTTTCAGTACAATAAGTGAAACATTATCTCTAGCCTTGCTCGCTAATGCGCGACGCATCAGCTCTTCGGCCGCGTCTTGCCCATTTCGCCACGCCAAGCACTCTTCCATGTCGGTGTATTCAATAGCGTTGTAGAGCCCATCACTGCATAACAAAAAGGTATCGCCAATTTGCAGACTAAAAATAGTGGTATCGACAAACACTTCGTTTTCACCGCCAACGGCGCGGGTAATAACATGGCTGTCGGGGTGGTCAATGGCCTGCTCCGTTGTGAGCATACCCATTTGCACCAGCTCTTCCACCTGACTATGGTCACGTGAAAGCTGCGACAAAACACCTCCGCGATAGCGGTATAAGCGTGAGTCTCCCACCCATAGGCAGACCCCTACCCGACCACGGGTAGCGAATAACACCACGGTACTGCCCATGGATCCGCCATTAAGCTTTTCTTCCGAATATTCTAGAATTTCCTGATTAGCTTGAATTAAGGCATCGTCGACTTCGTCGACTAAATCACTGAGTCGATCAGTATTTTCCAGTGTGTTCAATAACTCGGCCACTTTTTGTGAGGCAATGTCGCCCACCTCATGGCCACCCATACCGTCGGCGACAGCCCATAGGCTAATCTCCGGACGCATTATCAGGGTGTCTTCGTTAACTTCTCGTACGCATCCTACGTCTGTCGCGCTAGCACCATGCCAGTCGATCGGACGAAATTCAGTATCACTCATTGGGATTCGATTCTTCTTCGTAGCTCAGCGGGTTTAAATAGTAGGGTTCGGGCCAGTCCCAGTTTTGCCACTGGCCTTCGAGCATAGCGGCACTAGCGGTTGTGACGGGCAAGCCACGACCAACAAACAAGCAGGGTTCAACAAATTCAGAGCCCCGAGTAGACCACATGCTGTAACTGGCATAGGAATTTCGGAGACTGGCGTCCAGTAGCGCTGGTAAGCCTGCAAGAGGTGAGAGGTCTTCACCTTGTTGACGAACCAGCAGTGGCGACACTGGGTTAGCACCACCAAAAAGATTTTCCGTTTTAGTGTAAGCGGGGTTGGCCACTATCGCCGCACTATTAATGTCTTCAAGTAAGGCTTCAATATCCATTTCACCCTCAAGAGCCTGCAGAGCAAACTCTTCCATGGTGTCGAACCATGCTGTTTGCTCACACAATACCGCTACCGGGTTTGTTCCCGGTGGAATAGGCGAAACAATTGAAAAGGGGAAATAGCGACCCACGCGATCGACACTTGGCAGAAGTATGCCCGCCCAATTGTTTTCATCAATTACGCCCTCACTTAACACAAAACGCCAGATGGGGCTGGTAAGGTAAATATCTAGCCAGTCTTCACCCAATTGCGTTTGGGTGGAACTAACAAACAACTGCAACCAGTTGTCCCAGATATCGATAAACTGGGACGGAAGTTCCCGGCTGATAAAATCGCCGTGGGAAGGAAGCTTGCCAAAAAAACCTGTAGTGAACGCAGACACTAAATTGACTCCGGACACCGGAAAGAGGTAAGCCAAGAGCGATCCATTGGATTGTTCACGCTCTTCGCCTTCCCCTGATACAGAATACGGTGCTGTTCGTTATTACCGTCCATTACTTTGAAGCCAATGTTATACACATTAGCGCGGTTGGTTTTTTCAATGTCAGCAGAATCCATTAAGTGAAACCAAGACCATGGCCCGGTAAAAGAGCGATCATGTACTGCGTCGTTAAGGTCTTCAAAAATGACTCTTATGCGATTATTGTCGCTGGCACCAGACCAGTTAATATTTTTCCAAAACTTTGGCCCATGCTTATAAATAAGCCGCTCGTCGCCCAGCTCTAATACAAAACGAGCGTGGTTTTCTTTCATTCGATAAGGACGCAACTCCAGTTGTATCTCAGGTGTTTCTGCATTGGTTCTAAATAGTACATTCTTAATATTCAGCCCCCGGCGTACCTGCCTCAACGTTTTATTAGAAAAGCCAATGCTGTACTTATCAACAACTTTGTTCGACCAGTTTTTGCGGGTATCGATAAAAGCCGCTATATAGTCTTTGTAAAACAGGTCCAACGTACCTGCGGGCTTAAAGAACGCAGCAAAATCAAACATGGCCATTTCATCTGCACTGCCACCGTTCAGCGGATACCGGCCAGCCAAGCCCTGCCTATAGCTCGTGTATACCTGGGCGTTCCATTCAACATTTACATACTGGCGGGCAGAACCCAATATAACCTTCCACGTTTCGTCGGCTAAGGTGGTTAACCACCGCTCTACCGGCTCAGGCTGATTTTTCGCATAAGCACGTAGCGACGTAATGGCATTTCCGCCACCGCTTTGAAAGCGTGCTTTGGCGATATCGAACGATTTTTTAGCCGGGTCTGGCGACATGGCCACCTCAGAAACGAACTCCTGCAATTGCTGCACCTTTTGCATAGCGCCATCAACGGGCGTAAGCCCACTGCGAGATTCGTGCAGCATTAAATGTAGTTCACGAAACTGTTTATCAACCCGTGTAGTTTCTACTTTACTGGCAGCAAAGGATTTTAAACGCCCCATTTTACTCTTGCTATTGCCTTCATCGCCGGCAGCAAGGTCTTGCAATACGGGCATAGTAAGCTGCGTATGCTCTTTGCCTACCTGAAGAATGGCCCGTAATGGTGAATATACCGGGTCGGCAAAACTCATCAATGCATCGTTAACTTGGTTAATACTCGAAAACGATTTAACGTCAAGATTTTTGAACAACCTTGCCCAAGTACTAGCGTATTCGGCTAAGTAAAGTTCTTTGACTTCTTTACTGATTTCACCTAGATCTTCTTGAATAAAGTCAACACGCTCTTTTTCGTCTTGCGCCAGTAACCAGCGTTCATTTTCTATATCGGCAATTAACGGTGATTCAGCAGAAAAGTCGAGATTCTCATACACACCAATAGTGTATAGCGCTGGAATTGAAAGTGTTTTACCTTCGGTTTTAAAATAGGAACGAACCGATTCACCGAACTGATTAAGCATATCGACCGGATAACCGTATTCAGGGTTATTCTTCGCGCGCTCGTATATGCGCTGCGATACCGGCACGCGTAAAAGTGTAGTGCGTGTATCAGCCACTAATCGCTGATTAAGCTCCAATGGCGCTAATGGCAAAGCCAACAGTTGATCGAGGTGAGCTTTTAACTGTTGACGACGGGTTGCCTCACCTTGTAGGCCCGCATCCCACTGCGCGTGAAACCACTCTTTAACCAGCTCAGGCTCCATTTTGTCGAGCCGCTCAAACATCATATAGATACGGAATGTGTTGTATAAATCTCCGCCTTTATGACCTTGTTTAAGCGCACGCTCCAGATCGTCTACCAATCGAGGCAATAACAACTCACGCAATTTCAGTTCGTAAGCTTTATTCGCTTTCTCATCTATACGGCTATCGTAAAGCCCCATGCCCGACAACCAAGGGTGCTCTTCCTGATCGTAGACAATACTGGCTTTGGCCAGAGCATTAAGTGGTGGCAAGACCACACGAACGTCTTTGTTCCAGTCTTTTACTTTTTTCTCTTCTGCCGAAAATTCTTCAAGGTACCCATTCACTTCATTCATAGAAAGCGTTTGCCGGGTAAGCGCACCACTCCATACCAAACCAGTAGCCACCATAACAACGGCAAGCGTGGCATAAGTAGCCCGCTGCGCCCAACGTATAAAACGCTCGTAGCCAATATTAGAACCAACCAGTTCAGATTCAGGAAAAACCACATCGCGAAACAAGCGAGAAAGGAAAAAGCTTTTGCCCTGCTGTTGCGCCAGTTGCGCGGAATCGCGGGCGAAACCAAAATTGGCAGATACGGAGGACATCAACCGATCAATCGGTGTGCCGTCTTGGGTTCCGCTGGAAAAATATACGCCACGCAAATAGGGTTGAAACTGATAACGATTTTGCGAAAATGTTTGGCGGGTGAAGGAATCTACAAGATTTTGTAGGTTTTCCATCTGCTGGGGGAAACCGTATATAGCGCCACGGCGTTTAGGGTCGCGCTCCTGATGCATTCGCCACAGTACACGGTCGTATAGCCGCTCTGTTAGCTGATCAAGCTGCTCCGAAATATAGTCGAAGTTTGGGCTTTGATTTGCCTTTGGCGCATTGGGTAGCGATACCCCCCATACTTGTTCTCGGTCATCGCGATTAAGGTCTTCAAAAAACTCCGAAAAGCCCGAAACCAAATCGGATTTAGTAAACATTAAATAAACAGGAAAACGAATCTGCAGCTTTTGCATTAATTCATCTAAGCGCGAGCGAATTGTTTTCGCGTTTTGGATGCGCTCGTCTTCGGTTTGTATTAACAAGTCTTGTAGGCTTATGGCCACTACAGCACCATTAATGGGCCGTCGACGGCGATTACGCTTGAGCAAACCAAGAAAACCTTCCCAGGCCGAGCTATCAACCACTCGGTGACTATCTTGGGTTGTGTAGCGACCTGCGGTATCGATAAGTACGGCTTCGTTGGTAAACCACCAGTCGCAGTTTCGAGTACCGCCCACGCCCTGCAGCGCACCTTTACCAAATTTTTCCGCTAACGGAAAATCCAAGCCAGAATTAACAAGAGCCGTAGTTTTACCCGAACCTGGGGGGCCTACAATAATGTACCAAGGCAGCTCATAAAGTGCTTTTTGACCATTGCCACCAAATTTGCGTTTCTTTAAGGTTGCCAACGCCTGGCCAAAACGTTGATTAATTTGTTGGATTTCCTCCACCACCTGCGAAGAAGAACCCGTGGTAGTTTCTTTCTGGTTTTTCTGAATATCGTCTACCAGGCTGTTATTTTGTTTCTTCGCCCGCCATTGAATGCGTAGGTTATTAAGCCCCCAAATACCCACTAATATGAGAATACAAACAAGCCTGGCTGTAGTGCTCGCCAACGGAGCCGTATTGCTTTCACCAAATTTGGTATAGGGCCCGGCAAACCAAATAAGTAGCGCAATAAGCAGCAATGCCATTGCAGTAATAAAGGCGGGGCTGAAAATAACAGAAGTAAATTTTTTCATATCGTATGTTTACGGCCATGGCGGCATAAATACCACCAGCAAAAAGATAGTGTCAGTTTTATTTATTCTGGGTGTTTTTCGTTTCTTCGGGTTGCTCTGCAACAATAACGTCCAGCTGCTCAACAACAGGGGTTGCTCGTTCCCACAACCAATAACGAAACCCTGAAAACCCAAACAGCATTAAAGCAACTACTACCGTTACCGCTACCCAAACAGGCACATACTCAGCGAGTGTTTTACTGGTTTTGCCCAACCCCTGCCAACTGGTGGCTAGATCGCGTTCGTATTCACCTCGGTAACGACGAATAATGGTAAACAAGTCATCACGAATTTGCTCAATTGCATCTCGCCCCCTTGCCATTAAACGGTATTTGCCCTCAAAGCCCATGCTTAAGCACACGTAAAAAAACTCGAGCATATCGATATTTTCGGCAGGCGATTGCCGCATGCGGTCTAAAATTTGGAAAAACTTTTCGCCGCCCGATGTTTCGTTGTGGAACACAGAAAGCAGTGTTCGCTGCGCCCATGCGCTCTCGCTTCCCCAAGGTGTATTTAAAACGGATTCATCGAGCATCGAGCACAGTATGTAACGGGCAGAAAGCGTAATTTCCTGACGAATACCCGCCTCTCGCGCCCCGGCTTCAAACGTGCGCAACTCATTACAGAGACGGTTGTGCAACCCGGCGGGGTCAACATGGGTCATGGAATGTCGCGTTTTTTCGTATACGGCAATCAAGGTACTGGCCAGATTAACCAGCGGGTTTAGGCCTTTACCCTTGGCAAAATCCGCCGCTTGTACATCGGCCACGGGTGCGGCTGAGGTATGCCGAGGAACATTCTGCCCCTGCCCTGCTCCCGCTCGCTGACCACCGCGTGCGGCACCCGGTCGCGGACGCATAACTGTGCGGTCTCCGCCAGAACGATCACCTCCTGGCGTGGGCTGACGGAAAACTGTTTTATCGTTATTCGACATGACTGGCCCCAATTATTGTCGTATTGCCCAAAATTCCAATTCAATTCCGGGGAAATCACCCCCCACATGAACAGCAAATCCGCCAGAGGTTGCTAGCTCACGCCAAAGAGGCGTTTGTTTTTCAAGTTCGAAATAGCTATAACCAGAACGAAACGGAATTTGACGTGGCGCTACAGGTAAAGGTTTTATTTCAATACCGGGCATAGCCGCATTCACTAATTGGCGAATACGCTCTACCGGGCCAATTTTTATTTGTGCAGGTAAACGGGTACGTACAACCTCTTCCGCCACATCGGCCCTAACGGCGAGCACATAAGAAGCTGATGTGATGAGTGTTCGATCTGCAATTTCAGACACCCGAATGCCGTATTTCTTCTCTACTAACGGCAATGAAATGGCTGATTGCTCATACACCATCGACAAACTGGAGCGCATCGCATTCATTAAACCGGTAAACGACAATTGTAAGTTTTGATGTAAGTAAGACGGAAATTCGGCCGGCCGCTTATCGCTGTTGGTGAATGTACTGATTTCACCGGCAATTTGAATAATTTCACGATACAGTTGTAACGGATGAAGCCCCTGCACCTGCGATAAGTGACGCACCAGCGGCTCTACACGGTTAAGGAACTGCAGCATCATGTAATCGGCAATTTCGGCGGTGCCACCACGCGCCGTATCCGCAAGCCGGCCTGCGATAGCCTGGCCTCGCTGATTAAGCAACCCCACAACTTCCGTTAGAAACCCCGTAAGCCTTGAAGAACAGCGACAATCCAAACAGGAAAGAATAAACTGATCATCAAGAAAAACCTCTTGGTCATCACGTATTTCTGCCACTTTTAGTACGCCAATGCAGGCATAGCCACTGCGGTCATCGGTTTCCAATAACAACTTCAGTCGCAGCTTACCTATATCCAGTTTGTGTGCTTCACCACCCTCTTTGGTTACATCACGTATTTCATGCTCAGTAGAATAGTAACGAGCCAAACCTTGCATGCTATCTTCCGGCAACACATCAACCGCGCCCGGTCGACGCAGGGGCACGGCGATATAGACAGGGCAATTCACCGTGTTTACTGGCACATCCATCACCGGCGGCACATCGTCTACATCGGGTGCACTAAAGGGCGTGCCATCGGGTAATACGCCACGGGCTTTTATCACAGAAATTTTGCCAAGCTTCAGCAACTGCTGGTCTATCTCAAACTCCTGAACCCCCCAATGAAATTCTGCAGTGGCATCGAGACGATGATTTATATAGCGCTCGAAATAACGTTCTTGCTGCTGAAAGTGCTGCGGGTTTAAAAACATCCCCTCTTTCCAGACAACCTTACTTTCTAGTGACATACGGGCTTCTCGTTATTTATTTTCCAGAAAGATGCGATTGCCTGAAAGGCGAATTTTGACCGCATTCCGCAGAATATTGTTGGTTGTTATAGGAACAACCACTTTGTAACCAGCGTTTTTGTAGTTAAAAAATTCTGCATATAACGCGATGTATTGCGTTTCTGGATTAAGCACAAACTGCTCTTCGCGACTATCACCCGGCGCTAGGCGTTTTAGCTCTTGCTTGGCAATTAAGTCTTTACCCAGTACCTCTTCATCGCGCTCGTAAACCGCTAGAAAATCGGCTTTATCGAGCATTTTGGTATCCTTAAGCTCATACAAGCGTACGAATACCGGAGAGGGTTTGCCAGACTCATCGGGATTAACATCGGAATCTGCACTCACAATTAATTTCAAATCGGTATCGAGGTTGAGCACCCCTCCTACTTTGCTGTTCATGGAGGAGCAAGCAGAAAGAAACACAAGAAAACACAACAGCCCCCCGGCTGTGAGGTGTCTTAACATAATCATCTCCTAATTTTAGCTAACGGCCGTTATTACCCGGCTTGTTTTATTTGTCTTCGTTATTTCGTGCTGACATTAACTGAAACAGCTGGTCTTCGTAAGCGCGTACAAATTCATCGCCAAATAGATTCTGAAACGACTGCTCCATGTTGTCGATAAAACTCTGGTAATAATCGGTGTAGCTCGCCCAATACCGCGCCTTTTGCATACCAGGAATTACTACGCCCTTGTTTTGTTTATCAAATTGACCTTCCAACGCTCCAGGGTCGAAATGTTCAATCATTTTGGAAAAAGCGGCTCTAATACCCGCAATAATGGCCACCTGGTGCTCTGCAATCGCGTTAAAGCCCTCGGAAAAAGACTCCACCGGCCCTTTATAGGCTTTGCTCTTGCGAATGAACATGTTTTCCAGCGCTTCATGCGCATCCGCCGAAAATTTGAGCGGATTATTTTCGATGGGCTGAATGGTTGTAACATTCATTCGAAATTCATTCTTGATACTGGCACGTGAACGTAACACTCGCATCATACCCTCTACAACCACGGGCATGAGCTCGCCAATAATACCCGCCATCTCTACCTGCTCCTTCGCCGACAGGCTTTGCGCGTCTAACCCCATGGCATCGAGTAGGGTTTTACCCGTGTGACGCTCCAGCGCAACCGCTTGCGAGGCCTTTTTAGCGGCAGGCTTAGGCGCAGCCTGCGGGGGTACGGGTTTGGTTTTTGGCGTTTTTCGTACCACGTGATTCGGTTGCGAGATATCGCGCCGTGCCGCCCTTGCTGCAGCGGGCCGGGGCCGTGCGGCTGGTTTAGGCTGAGGTGGCTGCGGCCTTGGAGGTTCGGCTTCCAACTGTATAGGTGCCGCTGTGGGCGGGGACGCCATACCGAGATCATCTTCCCAATCTTCGGGAATTACGCTGCCCGCAGCCGCCGGCAACTCAAACGAGCCCGCCATTGGGTCGGCGTTGTCTGAAAAAGTGTTCTGGCCATAAGGAAATGACTCGGCTGGCGCATCCGGATTAAGACTTAATCCAGGCTCAAATGGCGTAGAAGCTGCGCTGAAAGGGTCGGCAGCCACTTTGTCGAGCGCGGCCAATGGGTCGGTTTCAATCGCTCCCAGATCGCTGGGAGCTCCGCCGTCATTTGTACCAAAACTATTGCCAAAAGCCAGTGGGTCGGAACCGGTATCGAGTGGGAGCGGCGCAGAATCAAACGGGGAGGCCGGGCTAGAGAACGGGTCCAGGCCTGAATCACCAACAAAATCTGAACTGGCTGAATCCAGTTGAACAGCAAATTTGTACTCACCCAACTCTATTTTATCACCATTTTGGAGCTGAACTTTGGATCCACGGCCCAGGGGCTCTGGGGAACCATTCATAAACGTACCGTTGGTACTCACATCGGTGAGGTAATACTGACCAGCCTCATAGGAAAATTCACAATGTCTGCTAGACAAAAATCGCTCGGGATCATCCAAGACCCAAGAGTTATTTTCACCTCGACCGAAAGAGCCACCCTGCTCCGAAATAGTTTTACTCGCCTCGGAAATTACCGCTCCCTGAGGCGACTCGACTACCTCCACTTTTAATACCATCTAATGACTTCCGTATTTTTTTCTATAGAAAATATCATTAATTGCGAAAACCGGACCCGGCTATTGCGCCATTATGCAAGCGAAATACGTGAAACGAATCACAAGTTACACAATTAAACTTCTCGCACGAACTCCTGTTCTACATGCCACCCCAGTATATTCTGTGGCAGAACGCTATTCAAAACAAAGTTGGCCGCCAGCGCTCGCTTAGAGCACCGAAACCGTCAACAAAAACACAAAAAGACCGGAAATAGGTACGTTAACACATGAAACCATTCTCGCTCCAGCCAATGCAGGCGATACCAAAAACCTCCGCACACAATTGATTTATAAGCATTTATTAGTTGCATAAAAGACCGAGCAGTAAATAAAAAAACAGTCTTAATCACCTACCCCTGCATTTTTCATTCATGTACGCTTTACCTTGCTGCGGCTGCCATACAAACAAAACCGTTAATTTGCATGCCATTAAGTTGCCTTATGCGCCCTTAATTCACAGATTGGGCTGTTTGTTCTTTTATATACACAGCACATTGGTTGCACTTGCTTTTATATGGGTAACTAATACAAAATGCGCCAAGGAAGAAATAAGAAAACCGCCCTGACGTCACGCAGGACACGTAAGGAAGAAAAATGACATCCGCCGCACTCTTTGATCTTGATCAGATACTCACACCCATTGATGGGGAGGTGAATACCGGTGTAGACGTTCGTTTAGATGCATCCCCTACTTCTTTATACCAAACAATTAAACTTGCTCGAAGCTCTGCCCGTGCCGCTGAAAGAAACAGCATTCACGATGGCAATACATCTGAAGCCGACGAGCACTGGCGTACCATTCGTACCAACGCCCCCAACATTTTGCTCAACCAATCCAAAGACCTTGAAGTAGCCTGCTGGCTTACCGAGTCGGCGTTGCGTGCAAACGGCTTTCAAGGCTTGCGCGATGGTTTCAGCATTATTCATGGCCTTGTTGAAAATTTTTGGGACAACCTGCACCCCATGCCTGATGAAGATGGCTTGGAAACGCGGGTTGCCTGTCTCGCTGGCTTAAACGGCGAAGGTGCAGAAGGTGTTTTGATCGCGCCCATTCGTAAAACCATAATTACCGGCGGCAATTCCGTTGGCCCTTTTACCTATTGGGAATACCAGCAAGCACTGGAGTGCCAAAAGTTACCGGACGAAAAAGCCAAGCAGGCAAAAATAGAAAAGCTCGGGTTTAGCCTCG
Source organism: Teredinibacter franksiae (assembly GCF_014218805.1). Taxonomy (NCBI): domain Bacteria; kingdom Pseudomonadati; phylum Pseudomonadota; class Gammaproteobacteria; order Cellvibrionales; family Cellvibrionaceae; genus Teredinibacter; species Teredinibacter franksiae. Next base: position 511,959 of record NZ_JACJUV010000001.1, read on the forward strand.
ACAACATTGAAACCGCCGTTCGTGAAACCGATAACCAATTTTATGAAGATATGCGCGATGACCTCAATGTGGCCATTGAGCAATATAGAAAAGCAAGCACCCTTCTTGATGAACACTGCGGTGCTTTCGACGCACCACCTACCCGCACCATTTTAGAGGTGCTCGAAGACTGTCTCGGCGCGATCAACCACCTAGCTCGAGACAAACTCGCCATTCAAGAAGAGCCGGTAGAGAACGAAGAGACTGTAGAAACGGAAGATGGCACACCCGCCGCAACGAAGGCTGGTGTTCCTGCTCAAATTAATAACCGCGAAGCAGCATTTAAACAACTGCACGAAATCGCAGAGTTTTTTCGTAAAACAGAACCCCACTCACCGGTCTCTTATGTGTTACAAAAAGCAGTTAAATGGGGCCAAATGCCACTTAACGAACTTATTCTCGAACTTATACCGGACTCATCCTCCAGAAGCCATTACAGCGAGCTGACCGGCGTACTTGCGGATGACGACTAACACAAATTCCAACCTGGAGATTATTGACAATGTCAGAAAGTATACAAGATAAACTTGGGCGTGTAAGGAAAGCCCGCGTGCACATTACCTACGACTTGGAAACCAGTGGTGCCGTCGTTGAGAAAGAACTCCCATTTGTAATGGGTGTAATGGGTGATTACTCCGGTGACAACACCGAAGGTAAAAAAGCCCTAAAAGATCGTAAATTCGCCCAGGTGGATCGAGATAATTTTAATGAGCTAATGAGTAAAACCAACCCCCAGTTAAACCTCAAGGTTGAAAATACACTCGAGGGCGATGGCAGCGAAATGTCTACCAGCCTTAGCTTTAATAGCATGGAAGATTTCGAACCACAAAAGCTGGTTGAGCAGATTGATCCATTAAAAAAGCTCATGGAAACCCGCAACCAGCTCCGTGACCTGTTAACCAAAGCAGATCGCTCCGAAGACCTGGAAAATGTGCTAGAAGAAATTTTGAGCAATACCGCATCATTAAGCAGCTTGTCTGGTGAGCTGGGCGTAGAAGAAGAGGATGCCAAAGATGGCGAATAACGAAGAACAACTTGAGTCGCAAGAAGCCGGTGCAGCAGAAGCGACCGAAGCGAGCTTTCTCGAGCAGGCTATATCTGCCACTAAGCAAACGCCTCGCAACGAAACGGAAGAACTGTTAAAAACGCTCACAAAAGAAGCGACCAAAGGTACTGTGAAATGGGATAAAAACCTGAGCATTACCATTAGTTCGGCTATTGCAGCCATCGACAAAGTTATGTCCGACCAGTTGTGCGCAATCATGCACAGTGAAAAATTTCAGAAGCTAGAGGGCTCCTGGCGCGGCCTGCAATATCTGGTTATGAACTCCGAAACAAGCTCGCAACTTAAAATGCGCGTTATGAATATCAGTAAAAAAGAGCTTACTCGAGATTTGGAAAAAGCGGTTGAGTTTGACCAAAGCCAAATCTTCAAGAAAATTTACGAAAGCGAATTTGGCACCGCCGGCGGTGAGCCTTACGCCGCGCTCATTGGTGACTACGACTTCTCCGCGCACCCAGATGACCTTTCCCTGCTCTCAAAAATGTCTAACGTTGCGGCGGCAGGTTTTTGTCCGTTCGTTTCGGCAACAGCCCCAGAAATGTTTGGTTTTGAATCTTTCACCGAGCTTTCCAAGCCTCGTGATTTAGAAAAGATTTTCGAATCTGCAGAATACATTCAATGGCGCAGCTTCCGTGAAAGCGAAGACTCCCGTTTTGTTACGTTAACCATGCCTCGCACACTCGCTCGCCTCCCCTACGGTGAGGCCACCAAGCCGGTGGAAGAATTTAACTTCGAAGAAGCCAACGTAACCGCAGACGGCAAGCACCTAGAAAGCGAGCACGACTCCTACTGCTGGATGAACGCTGCCTACACATTAGGTACAACGCTCACCAAGGCATTCGCAAATTACGGATGGTGTACCACCATTCGCGGTGCTGAGGGCGGTGGTAAGGTAGAAGGTTTACCCAGCCACGTATTTATGAGTGATGACGGCGATGCCGATCAGAAGTGCCCCACCGAAATCGGTATTACCGACCGTCGTGAAGCTGAGCTTAGCAAATTGGGCTTCCTGCCTTTGTGTCACTACAAAAATACAGACTACGCGGTATTCTTTGGTGCTCAAACCACACAAAAGCCGAAAAAATTCGACGATCCCGATGCTTCCGGCAACGCAGCCATTTCTGCGCGCCTGCCTTACATTATGGCTACATCGCGCATTGCCCATTTCTTAAAAGTTATGGCACGCGACAAGATTGGCTCCTTTATGGAAGCCGACGAAGCCGAACGCTGGCTGAACACCTGGCTTAGCCAATACGTTAACGGCACGCCCGGCGCCAGTGCCGAAATGAAAGCCAAATATCCTTTAGCTGAAGCGAGAGTGGAAGTAAAAGAAGTACCAGGCCAACCCGGCGTGTTTAACGCAGTGGCTTATCTTCGCCCGTGGTTACAAATGGAAGAACTTACTGCGTCTCTCCGCCTAGTAGCCAACATACCCAAGGTTGGGTAATAACGCATCGGCTTACTGTATGCACAAGGGAGCCTTTTGGCTCCCTTATTTGCGGAATGATCAGGATTGTAGTTTGTGACCGCACCATCTCTACCATTATCAAGCTCAGCGCCACCCAGCGCCATCGACCTCGAGGAACTGTGCAGCTCCAGCCCGCATATCGTTTCTCTACAAGCGTTTCTCGCCGAAAACAATGCGGTTAAAGGCTTGAGCTACTTCCTAAACGAATACTGCTCCAACCCCATAACCAGCACAGAAGATATATGGCACAGCATAGACCAGGCCATTGCCCATATTGACGAGCAATTAAATAGTCAACTTAACGCCATCATCCATCATTCGAATTTTAAAAAGTTGGAAGCCTCTTGGCGGGGCTTGTGGTATTTAGTTATTCAGGCCGAAGGGATTCGCAACCTCAAAATTAAAACGCTAGATGCAAAATGGTCGGAAGTCAGTAAGGATATTGAGCGCACGCTCGATTTTGACCAAAGCCAGCTGTATAACAAAATTTACAGCGAAGAATACGGCACTCCCGGTGGCGAACCTTACGGTGTCATTATCGGTGACTATGAAATTACGCATAAAACCACAGCCAAATCCCCACATGATGACATTGCCACACTGAGCGGCCTCGCCGATATCGGCTCAGCAGCTTTTACGCCCTTCGTTCTCAGTGCAACCCCTGAATTACTGGGAGCAGACACCTTTTCGGAGCTTGGTCAGGGCACCCCATTAGCCGATATCTATGCACAGCAGGAGTATATTCGCTGGCGTAGCCTGCGCGAAAAACAAGAGGCCCGTTTTATTGGCCTAACCCTACCCAAAATTTTAATGCGCACACCCTATCAAAAAACGCACGGCAGTTATAAAGGGCTCACATTTCGTGAAAACATAACCGGCGATACTCAGGAGTCCTACCTATGGGGCAATGCCGCTTATGCCTTCGGCGGTATTTTAATTCGTGAGTTCGCAAGCGTTGGCTGGTTTGGGCATATTCGCGGCGTTCCACGCGATCTTCTTGGTGGTGGCTTGGTAACCAATTTGCCTCTAGATGAATTTACCACCGATGGTGACGGCATTGCCTACAAGCCAGTAACCGATATTCTAATCACCGATTCGCTAGAACGAGAAGTAAGCGAATTGGGTATGGTTCCATTGTGCAGTTGCTACAACACACCCTTTACAGCGTTTTATAGCAACCAATCTGTGCAAGTACAACCTAAAAACAAACGCAGTCAGCAGGCGATTAACTTTAAATTATCTACCATGCTGCAACACGTATTATGTGCCTCGCGGGTAGCACACTACATCAAAGTCATGATCCGCGATAAAGTAGGCTCATTTATGTCGGCCGAAGAATGCCAAACTTTTTTGCGCAGCTGGCTGATAAAATACACCACCGGCCGACACGACCTAGAGTGGGAGCAGCAAGCACGTTATCCGTTGCGCGAAGCCGATGTAAACGTACGGGAACACCCGGAAAAACCCGGAAAGTATCTGTGTGTTATACATCTGGTGCCCCACTACCAAGTAGACCAAATGGTTTCTGAGCTCGAGTTAGTAACCGAATTAGTGCAATCGAGTTAAGTGAGGACTACCCGTTGGCCAGAATAGATAAAAATAAAAATTTGCGTCCGTCAATTCTCGATAGGCTAATTGACAGCGATCCAAGAAGCACTCAGGAAGTTGAACCCAGCAAACACCAACAGCTAAGGGATCTACGTAAGAGTGTAAAGCGCGATCTGGAAAGCCTGCTCAACACTCGCTATCGCATTATTTCGCCACCAGAAGAACTGACACAATTGGAAAGCTCCATTTTGAATTACGGATTAGCCGACCTAGCCACAGTCAACATCACCGACTTGGCCAAACGCCGCGAATTTACGCGAAACCTAGAAGGCCTGCTAAAACGCTACGAGCCTCGTTTTAAAACAGTGAACGTGAATTACCAAGAAAACCCAGACAGCAGTGACCGCACCCTACGTTTTAGAATAGATGCAACCATCTACGCCGACCCTTCACCGGAAGTGATTGTTTTCGACTCTGTACTCGAACCGGTTTCCCGCACAGTCAATATTGAGGAATCCAACCATGTCTGATGAATTGCTGCCCTATTATGAAAAAGAACTAGCGTTTATTCGCCAGATGGGCTCGGAGTTTTCTCGCGAAAACCCAAAAATAGCGGGTCGCTTGGGGATCAATAACGACACCATTGAAGACCCACATGTCTCCAGACTTGTCGAAAGCTTCGCTTATCTAAACGCGCGCATACAGCATAAGCTAGATGACGATTTCCCAGAGCTTACCGACGCCCTGCTAAACGTCGTTTTCCCACATTACCTTCGCCCTATTCCATCACTTACCATGGTGGAATTTACAGCCGATCAAGAACAGCTCGAGAGCAAATACACTGTAGAAAAAGACACCGAAATTGAAACAGAGTATTTTCAGGGTGAAAATTGCCGTTTTTCTACCTGCTACCCCGTTGAGCTATACCCCATAGAAATCACCAAAGCGACGCTCATTGGCCGGCCGTTTCTAACGCCTGGCGCCGACAAAATGTCTAACTGTGCCAGTGTACTCAAATTGAGTATTAAAACGTTTAACAGCGATATTGAAATTAAAGACATTGGCCTAGATAAGCTACGCCTTTACCTTAAAGGGCAACCTCAACATGTTCACCCGCTTTACCAAATGTTGCTTAGGGAAACACACCAAATTGTACTTACTGGGTCTGAAGACGATTTACAGCCCACCTACCTCGACAGTACGGCACTACAGCCGGTAGGCTTTACCGAGAACGAAGGTTTACTTTCCTATCCAGAAAATTCATTTCTAGGCTACCGTCTCTTAACCGAGTATTTTGCTTTCCCCGATAAATTTATGTTTATCGACATATGCAATCTATCTAAACACCTTCCAGAGAACGCCAGTGATCAACTGGACATTTACATTTATCTCAAAGACAGTAATATCGAGCTGGAACACAATATTAGTGAAAAAACATTTGTGCTGGGCGCAACGCCCGCAGTAAATATTTTTAGCTTAAAATGCGACCCGATTAAACTTGACCACACCCAGACGGAATACCATTTACTACCCGATTCGCGCAGGCCAAAAGGCTTTGAAGTTCAGTCTGTTGAAAAAGTTGTTGCCTCCACATCCAGTGGCGACAAAACAGACTATTTACCTTTTTACGGTATTAGGCATGAACATAAAGACCCTGCAGACCATGCCTACTGGTTCGCTACCCGCCGACCGGCAAAATCGGGCTTTGGCGAGCGCGACGAAGGTACCGATGTATACCTCAATTTAGTGGACCTAGAGTTTAACCCCAATATTCCACACGATCGCACACTGTCAATTGAAGCCGTTTGCAGTAACAGAGACCTGCCAACCAAACTACCTTTTGGTGTAGACCAACCCAAATTGCAGTGCAGCAACAGCGCGCCACCCTGCTCCAAGATTCGATGCCTTACAAAACCTACACCAGTTATTCGTCCACCGTTAAAAAATCATGCTCGATGGCGATTACTATCGCACCTGAATTTAAACCACCTGTCATTAACCGGTGGTGGCAAAGCAGCAGACGCCTTAAAAGAAATATTACGACTTTACGATTTTACTGAAACATCAGTTTCTCGCGCACTCATCGATTCCATTTTGGCCGTTGATGCCCATGCCATTAGTGCGCCACTACCCATTAATGGCCACACCACTATGTGTCGTGGTGTGGAGATAGATATACTACTCGATAACGCCCTACTGACTGGCAGTAGTAGCTTTTTATACGCCAGCGTACTGGAACACTTTTTTGCCGTTTATTGCTCAGTAAATTCATTTACTCGGGTACTCGTTAAACTTAAAAACAAAGATGATTATTTAAAAAAATGTCCACCAAGAGCCGGCGAAAAAGTTTTTCTGTAATTGACCGGCTCATTCGTGAGCCAGGACAATTCTGTTTTACTCAAGCGGTGAGGCTGCTAGAGCGGGCGTCTACTTATCGCAACTTTGGCGCTGGCGAAAATCGCAATACACGCACTATTGGCAGATTCGCCCCAGCAGAAAGGGAATCGATAAGGTTCGAAAGCAATTCGTCACTGTCTTTTCCTGAGTCAGATATTCAACTCATTAAAGATGAGCCTCAAGCATACAAACCGAGTACCTGGCGTGTACTGGTGAATTTTATCGGCCTAAATGGAGCCATGGGTATTCTGCCCTTCCACTACAGTGAACTTGCGATACAACGATTACGAAAAAAAGATGCCAGTTTTGTCCGCTTTCTAAACCTTTTCAATCACCGCATCACATCTTTGTTTTATCAGGCTTCGATTAAGTATCGATTACCACTGCAATATGAAACCCAGCGGCTAGAAAGAGACAAAAGACAATCACTTAACGTTCAATCTGATAATCACACCCTCGCGATTTTATCGTTACTGGGGTTGAGTAGCGGACATTTAACCAACCGCCAATCACTACACGACGAATCGCTGATTTTTTACAGCGGTTTACTCTGTCAGCGGGTGAAGACGGCAAAAGGGTTAAAACAGATTCTACAGCACTACTTTCAAGTCCCCATTCAAGTAAATGAGTTTGTTGGCCAGTGGCAACCGCTCATCGACGATGTTCGAACACGGCTTCCCGGGCCTGGGCTTCCTCTTGGGCAAAACTCACGCTTAGGTCAAACCAGTATGCTGGGAAGCCAGGGTTGGTTCGCACAGGGAAAATTACAAATTATTGTTGGCCCTCTCAGCCAGCAAGCACACCGCCAATTTGCGCCGGGTAGTCGCAGCTGTAACGCGCTCAATGAATTAAGCCGCTTTTATTTGGGCATGGAATACGACTTCGAATTTGTAATTAAAGTAAATCGCTCAAACCTGCAAGACAAGGTTGTACTTAACCCCAAGGCGCCCCCCATTATGGGGTGGAGCACCTGGCTTTCAGATTCTCGCCCAGAAAGTAGCGAGACCGCCGTTCTGGATATAAAAATATCGTCCAGCTGTTAAATAAGAGACTATTAAGGACCGCAAAATGATCAACATCGATTTAAAATCACTGGTGGGCAAACTCAACGATCAAGCACGGAATGCACTAGAAGGCGCCGCAGGCCTTTGCATGGCGCGCACACACTACAATGTGGAAGTTGAGCACTGGCTACTAAAACTGTTGGAAATACCCAATAACGATTTTAACGCGCTGCTGGAAAAATTCGAAGTAGATCGCGGCAAGCTCAACCAACAGTTAAATCAGGAGCTGGATAAAATTAAATCCGGCAACTCCCGCAGAGCTGCACTCTCCCCCACCATTGTTGACCTCGCTAAAAGCGCCTGGATACTCGCCTCTGTTGAATACGGGCACCCCGTTGCAACATCCGGTCACATATTGGCTGCACTTTTACTGGATGAAAATTTACGGCGCGGTGGTGCTGCATCGTCCAGTGAACTCGAAAAAATTGCACCCGAATCAATGCGTGAGCTTGTTCGCTCAGTTGTTGGCAGTACGCAGGAATCTGAAAATTTGTATGCTTCGGGCGATACCACTGCGCCCACTACCGCCAGCGGCGAACCCATTGGCCCAAGCAAATCCCCCGCATTAGACAAGTTTACGGTAAACCTCACAGCAGCCGCAAAAAAAGGCAAGATCGACCCGGTGCTGGGTCGCGACGAAGAAATACGTCAGATTATCGACATCCTTATCCGTCGGCGCCAAAACAACCCCATTCTCACCGGTGAAGCCGGTGTAGGTAAAACCGCCGTTGTGGAAGGTTTTGCACTACGTATCGCTTCCGGTGACGTGCCAAAGCCTTTGAGAAATGTCACCATACGAAGTTTGGATCTCGGCCTTCTTCAGGCTGGCGCTAGTGTTAAGGGTGAATTCGAAAACCGTCTTAAATCGGTTATTTCCGAAGTTAAAGCCTCGCCAGAACCCATTATCATGTTTATCGATGAAGCCCACACGCTTATCGGTGCTGGAGGCAAAGAAGGCCAAGGCGATGCAGCCAACCTGTTAAAACCTGCACTCGCTCGCGGCGAGCTACGCACCATTGCTGCCACTACTTGGGCCGAATACAAAAAATACTTCGAGCGAGACCCAGCCCTCACCCGACGCTTCCAAGTGGTTAAAATAGAAGAACCCAGTGAAGATAAAGCCATAAGCATGATGCGTGCAATTTCTGAAATGCTGCAAACCCACCACCGTGTTCGTATTATGGATGAAGCAATAGTCGATTCGGTAAAACTGTCTAGCCGATACATTACCGCGCGACAACTACCGGACAAATCGGTGAGCCTACTCGATACCGCCTGCGCCCGTGTCTCACTTAGCCAGAGCGCCACCCCTGCCGCCGTAGAAGACACGCGCAGACGCATTACCCTAAACGACACCAATATTATTTCCCTTCAGCGCGAAAATGCCACTTTGGGTAATTGTGACGAAAGAATCGCTGAACTGGAAAACGAAAAGCAGGAATTAGTTGTTCTCTTGGAAAAACAAGAAAAACAATGGCAAGCCGAAAGCGAGATGGTAGAGAAAATTCACGCTTTGCAAGAAAAAATTGAAGCGGACTTCCATCGCAACCTCGACAATAACGGTAAAGATACAGATACAGAAGAGAAGAACACACCGCTTACCGACGAAGAGAAATCTGAAATCAAAGCCCAACTTAAAGGACTGATGGCAGAGCTTGATGGGCTTCAAGAAGAATCGCCCATGATTCAGGTAAATGTCGACAGCCAGGCAATAGCCGAGGTCGTCGCCAACTGGACAGGTATTCCCGTCGGCAAAATGGTTTCCAACGAAATTCAGCAAGTACTGAAGTTAACAGACATGCTTGGCGAGCGTGTCATTGGCCAAGATCACGCACTTGAAGGTATCGCGCAGTCTATCCGCACGTCACGCGCCGGTTTAACAGACCCCCGCAAACCGATCGGTGTCTTTTTTATGGTTGGCCCAAGCGGTGTGGGTAAAACTGAAACGGCACTGGCACTTTCAGACCTTCTATACGGTGGGGAGCACAACCTCACAACTATAAACATGTCCGAATTTAAGGAAGAGCATAAGGTATCCATGCTGCTGGGTTCTCCTCCCGGTTATGTTGGTTATGGTGAAGGTGGTGTACTCACTGAAGCCGTTCGTCGTAACCCATACAGTGTTGTTCTTTTAGATGAAATGGAAAAAGCCCACCCAGGCGTGCAGGACGTGTTCTACAACCTGTTTGACAAAGGCACGATTAAAGACGGCGAAGGCCGGGATATCGATTTCCGAAATACAGTGATTATCATGACCTCCAACGCTGGCGAAGAGCATATTCGTGCAATGGTCGCCTCCTGTGAGGAAAAACCAGAACCCGATGTGTTACTAGACAATTTCAGACCACAATTGCTGAATTACTTTAAACCGGCGTTTTTAGGTCGAACCAGTATTATTCCTTTTTATCCGCTGGATGACGAAATTCTGATGAAAATTTCTGAAATCAATATGCGCAAGATAGCCAAGCGATTAGGCGAACAGTACGGAGCCAGCTTCTCCTACGACGAAGATGTGCTTCTCCATATTGTTGGACGCTGCCAAGATACAGACACTGGCGCGCGCAATATCGAAAACATTATTTCACGCTCTATGTTGCCTGCATTGGCATCTTTGTGCCTTTCACGACTGGCAGAAGACCTGCCTATTGAAAAAGTGCATATAGCGGCAAGTGAAGAAGGCGAGTTCACCTACGAGATCGCATAACACTTTACCTCGGGCGGCAATATAATGCCGCCCTGTCGTTAGGCGCTTTTACAGCCTTAATAACGTATAAAGAACATTATGAAATTACTCAGCTTTTGGTCAGCCATCGCCTTTTTTGTACTGGCAACGGCAACACAGGCTAATACCACTTCAACCTCCTCCTCGGCCCTAAATGCGGAGTATCAGCGTTTTGTGCTTGAGGACTATCTGTACAAAAAAAACAAACTCAAATCAGGCAATCTGGTTAAAAACACGTTTGACGATATCTTCCACGCATTCACGTCTGCCCTGTCCACCGGAAACAATGCTGACGCCATAGCCACTATTGCGGCCAACCATAACAGGCTAATCACCAACATTGATGACGAGAAGTTTATTACTCTTTTCAAGTATCTGCTTCAACAACAGGCCACATCTGTAGCCGAAATATTCTATAACGATGCGCGACAATACGCCGACAGTTACACGCAAGCGAAACTCAACTATTTTTTGGCTATGCACCACTTTGATATGGGTGATTGGCAAAAAGCCCAAACATTTCTCACTCGCATCGAATCCAGAAATGCACTTGAGAACTCACAAAGCGATTATGCGACACTGATGTTCGGCATAACCCTGCAAAACCAAAAAAATCATAGGGCCGCCATCAAGCACTACCAGTCAATAGCTGAAACTTCGGCATACTATAACCATGCCCTATTGAACATCGCAGTAGCCTATATACGGCAGGGCTGGTGGACAGACGCAAAAATCAGTATAGAGAAGGCGCTAGGCAATAAACTTTCTCAACCCGCCGATGAATTTGAAAACCGCCTTTACCTAGTGCTTGGTTCCAATCAGTTACAACACGAATTTTACCGCAACGCGCGGGAAGCGTTTCGGAATGTGGAAATCGAAAGCCAGTACGCCGACCAAGCGCTACTTGGCATTGGTTTAAGCGCTTTGAATCAAGGCGATTACGTAGGCGCAATCAATGCCTTTGGCATACTTAAAGCAAAAACAGATTACTCTTTACCGGTTATAGAGTCTCACCTTTTGTTTGCCTACACCCATGAACAAATGGGTGAAAAATCGTTAGCTTCCGCCCACTACGAAGCCGCCATAGCTTTTTATAATCAGCTATTGCTAAAACTATCGGCCGGTAACACCGCCTTCTTTGAAGATAAATCCAATACAGCGATAACCCAAACCTATATTGCCAGAAGCAAACTTTTGGAATCCGTACAAAAAGACCCGAACACTTCAAAGCCACTAAGGAAAAACGCTAAAAAGCTAGCCATGCAATATAGTCAGAAAATCGCAATGGTCGACAGACTCCGGCAGCAAAAGGCCAATACCGTACTAACAAGCTATTTGAGCCAAGCGCAATTCGGCCAAGCCAAAATTTTTGACACCATTAACTAAATTCAGTTTAACCTTATGCTCAATACAGAACTCCGAACAGCTTGTTTTTTTGTGCTAACTCTCGCAATTACGAGCTGCTCCACTAATGAAAAAAAACACACGCTGGCCGAACTGGATGTGAGCGACAGTAAAAACACCCATGCAACGGTGTTCGTAAAGCCAAAATCGGAAGCCGAAATAAAAAAAGCTTATTACGAATATATTCGCAACGCCTCACAAGCAGACCAATCCCGCCAGGCCGCTATTAATCGCATTGCCGCTATGGAGCTTAACCTAACCAATAAAATTCTCGCAGATAGTGATTCTAATGAAAACGAAGACATTACCGATAGGTTATATCTCGAATCACTGGAGAAAGCCGCTAATTTACTGTCCACTTCATTGCGTGATTTCCCCGATGCGTCTAACAATGACAACACCCTGTATCAACTTTCACGAACCCAAGACCAGCTCGGGCGCGGTGACTTAGCTGTCGCCAACCTAAAGACCTTGGTCAGCAAGTATCCTGAGTCGCCATTTTATGCGGAGGCTCAATTTCGGCTGGCCGAACATGCCTTTGTTTCCGGCGACTATATAACCGCCGAAGATGCCTATACCGAAGTAATTCTTACCTCTAGCAACGATCGCTTTTACGAAAAATCACTTTTTAAGCGTGGCTGGACACGCTATAAGCAAGAGCTATATGACGAGGCCGTTGACGACTACCTACAAGCATTAACTTACCACCGATTTGCCGACATCGAGAAATTGAACAAAACCGAACGCGATCAGTTCGACGAATATTTTCGAGCGATTGGCCTAGTATTTTCACATTTGCGCGGAGCCCGAAGCTTAAACGAATACTTTGCGGACCAGACCAATTTCAAATACCTTTACCATACCTATACGGTAGTGGCCGACATTTACGTCAAGCAGGAACGTTTTTCCGATGCAGCAGAGACCATGAAGCTCTTTGTTGAGGATCACCCAAGTGCAGTAGAAGCACCGCTGGCACAATTAAACATGGTTACTATTTGGCAGCAGGGTAATTTTACCGACCGCCTGCACGAACAAATAGAAGTACTCTATACCGCCTATAATCCAACTTCCGCCTACTGGAAAGAAAACCCCAACAATTCTGCACAGAAAGAAATTCAAAATACCTTACGCGACTACATTGTAAAACTAGCCGCCTTCCATCACAGTCAGTACCAAAAGAGCGGCAAAAAAGCACACTTCAATAGTGCGAACATATGGTACTCACGCTACATAAATCACTACGAGCACTTCGCCCGGCAGGACAAAATTTACGCTCGCTATGGCGACCTGCTCGCGTCTGGCGGCATGAAAGGGCAAGCTCTTAGCTACTATGAAGAAGCAGCCTACGATGGTGAACTGGTACTTGATAAAAAGGCCGCTTATGCCACAGCCACACTCTCCAACGAACTCTACAACACAGCCACAAGCGCAAGTAAATCTAATTGGCTGGCCAAACATACCGAATACGCCTATCGCTATGCGAGCCTATACCCCGAAGATCCCGGTGTTGGAAATATTATTGCCAATGCTGCACAACTAAGTTTCGCCGCAAAAGATTACGAGCGTGCCATTAAGCTAACTCAACTGTATAAACCTAGCGGAAAAAATCGGCAAGATTTCGTGATCGGCAACATTAAGGCAAGATCTTTTCTCGATTCCGGCGACTACACCGGCGCGGAATCCGCATTTACCGACCTCCTCACCGAGAACAAACTGTCCTCTGGTGAACGTAAAAAAGTTCAAGACAGTATAGCCTTGTCGATCTACAAGCGAGGCGAGCAGGCCAAAAGCGAAGGCGATATAGAATCCGCTGTGCATCACTTTGGTCGAATTGTACAGCGCTACCCACAGTCTGCTGTTGCCGCAACGGGCTTATACGATGCGGCTTCACTGTCGATAACAAATGAACTTTGGGGCTCCGCAATCTTTTATTACGAAAGCTTTCAGCAGCTTTTCCCTAAACATAAGTACAATAAAGAAGCCACTCGCCAACTCTCCGTGGCCTACCTTAAATCCAACCAAAAAGACAAAGCCGCAAAGCAATTTGAGCAGCTCGCACGTGGCGATGAAAGTCGCGAAGTTAAAATGGCGGCGCTCTGGCAGGCAGCCCAACTATACGACGAGCGCAAAGATATAGATGCAGCCATTCGTTCCTATCGTGAATATGCGCACGCCTTTAAAGAGCCGTACCCGCAAAACATGGAGGCTATGCATCGTTTAACAGCGCTTTACAAGCAAAAACGTGATTCACAAAAACGCTACTTCTGGCAAACCAAAATTAAAAATGCAGATGCACGCGCAAGTCAGCGCGTAAAAACTGATCGCACTAATTTCATTGCTTCTTCCACGGTCCTGGATCTGGCAGAACAGCAAAAACAGGACTTCACCCGTACGCGCTTGGTCGAGCCCTTAGCGACAAATTTAAAGAAGAAAAAGAAGCAAATGCAAGCCGCTATAAAGTTGTACGGCCAAGCCTCAGCCTACAAAATCAGCGAGGTTACCACCCAATCAACGTTTCAAATTGCCGACATTTATCAAACCTTTAGTGTGGCGCTACTCGAATCGGAAAGACCGTCTCACCTTAATGGTGACGAGCTGGAACAATACAATATTTTACTGGAAGACCAAGCGTTTCCGTTTGAGGAAAAAGCCATTGAGTTTTATGAAACAAATCTCTCAAGAGTTAAAGACGACACCTATGACCAGTGGATTTCAACCAGCCATCAAAAGCTTATAGAGCTCTTCCCTGTGCGGTTTGATCGTAAAGTAAAAGTAGAGGCGTTTTACAATGAATAATGTGTTTTTGGCGAACCCTCGGTTCCTATTATTAGTGTTGTGCGCACTGTTGGTATCCAGCTGCGGAACGACCCCACAGCAAACTCCAACACAAGAACAAACCAGCAACGCACCGACGTTGCCGACACAAAGCGGAACGCTGTCAGCATCACAAAAAGTGGAGTTTCAGCATGCTATTACAGAAATTGGAAAAGAGAATTACAAAAAGAGTATAAAAACACTTACCCGGCTAGATAAAAAAGGCAGCTATTACCCGGTAAAACTTAATCTTGCGTTGGTATATTATAAAACTGAAAATTTCGACAAAGCCGAAACTTCTCTCCAGCAAGCACTTAGCCTAAACAATAAAGACGCCAAACTCTACAATTTGGAAGGTTTGCTAAAGCTGGAAAAGCACGAATTTAAGGCTGCTGAAAAAGCATTTGCGCAGGCCGTTGCGCTTAACAAAGACTACGCATTGGCATACTACAACCTTGCACTGCTGTACGACATTTATTATCAAAATATTCAGCAGGCATACAAATACTATTTAACCTACCTTAACCTTATTGACTATAAAGATGAGCAAACACTGAATTGGGTAGAGCAGCTCAAATACTCCTTGGGAGATGGGTAATCCATGAAAATTATGATTTTATTATTATTCGCTCTGCTGAGTAGCAGCGCCCTATTACACGCAGCTGAAGACCGCGTAGAATTAGATACTACTTTTATTAAAGGCAACACCGAGCTGCCAAAAATCCTATATGTTGTACCCTGGAAAGATCTTGATGGAAAGGCAATAGGCCATCAGAAACTGCGATTACACAGCCTGTTTGGTGATCTGTTCGACCCGGTAACCCCTCTTCCTCCGGGTAAAATGCCCATAGCCACTGAGGTGCAAGCGCCTAAAACGGATGGCTAGCGCTGGTATTCACAAGTATCTGCCCGGTATGGCGAATAGACAGTTCAAGTGCAGCCGCATGGCGGCTACGCTGAAAACCATGTAAAACGGTAGTGCGCAGGAAGTCATCACTAAGAGGCTTACCTAGAAAATAACGATTACCCAGCTTAAAGCCTTGGCCATACTTCTGCCAAACTACTGCCAGTTTTTCCACACAAGGCCAGGCCAAATTTTCGTCTTCGTTAATCTCTCCGGGGTCCATGTCTTCTTCCAGAGTTTCTATACTGGGGATTTCCAGAGCTAAATCGTGCTCCTCTAAATCTATACCTGAGATCAAAGAAAAGGCTTCTCCAGCTACACGTGCCACCCGCAGGGTTTTCATCATTTCAATTAACCATGGCATCGCCTGGGGGTCACCCAACACACCGGTTGCTCGAATAATGGCCCTCGCATTTTCATCGCTGTTGGACATATTCGATATCCACTGGCGTGCGGTGTCCATTGGCAAAACTCTAAACGCTAGCTCTATCGCTTTCTGCTGCAAAGGCCCAGGCGAATGAACAAAGCCTTCCAACTCCAAGGCCAGATGTAATTTACCCATCATAACCAATGACCAAATTGCCCAAAAGCGAATGCAATCGTCGTCGGATAATCGAGCAATTTCCAACTTATCGATTAAATCCCGGCGTTTAAGTTCACCCGCAATGCGTATACTTCGCGCGTACAGGGGCTGGTCTGCTATACAGTCTTCTCGCTCTAAAATTCTGGTGAGGTAGTCGGCTGGGTCTTCCCGCCTTACACTACAGGCCGCTATCGCTAGATGTTTGTGCGCAAGGTCCTTGCTCGTGAAAAAGCGTTTAATCCAGTCATGGCAGAGCTTTCCTGGTAACCAGCCCATCGCCGACACAAACCCTTTAAACGTTGCATCGTTGACAACCGCCAAGTCGACAGACTGCTTTATTTTTTCCACTTCGAGACTACGAAAAGCCGTGACAGCGAGCAGAAACGCTTCGCCCCCCTCCTCAAATTCTGCTGCACGCAAACACAATGGCCACGCACGACTAAGGGAAGCAAGAATGCCATCAAGATGCTTATCGATGCGGGACTCCAGCGACACGATATCGCTGGTAAGGTAATGGGGCTGATCTACTGCAACAGAGCGCAACACCCAAAGAAATGCAGCATCATCTATATGCTGTTCAATTATATGCCGATACGGATCCACTTTTTCGCCTTTGCGTGCCCCGCTGCTATCCGATGAACGTCTTTATAGCGTGACTCTCGGTATCTGCAGTACTACACAGGCCCTTGCCTTCACGCGTCACATTTAAAGATAAAGAGTACATCATAAATTCATATTCGCTTTTAGTTTTACTGTTCACTATTCCGTTCAACTTTAATCTCCGCCACAATCTCCGCCACCGACAATTATTCTACAACTTGCACCTTCAGCACATACTTTTCAAACGGAACTGCTGTTTAACAACGGTACTGCGCACCATAGGGCTATTGAACTGACCGCGGAAGGCTGTAACACGCGCCATTCATTCTGGAAACGCGTTAACGCTGTTCACAAGCAACAGCCAACTATTTCGACATTTTTACTGTCATAGAGCGAATTTTTTCACTTGCCCTATTACAGCCAAACTCACTCTTCCACACAACCTGTAACTTTGAAGCCGCTGGCTCTATAATCAGCGTTTCTAGGTTAAACTTTACTAATTCACTACTATCTTTTAAAGATACCTGACAGGTAAGGTTAACCGCTGGCACTACCGAGTTAAAAGCACCAGCGTGGCTCATTCCCGTAACAACAATAGGTTCTCCACCAAGGAGAAAACCCTTATTAACTAAGGAGGGGTGAGCAACGTTGGCAAAGCCAACATTGTAATCTAGCGGTAAAAAAGGCGCTCGCGTTGTCGACCATACATCATCATAAGTACCCGCCAGGCTTGCCCTCGGCTGCCAGCCCGGTGCTATTGGCCCAAACCCAACAGGTAAAGGCCGCGACTTAGGTTCAGAGATTAACGCACTGGGTAATTCCAAGTTGGGTAAAGCTGTCCCGTCAGGAACATTATTATTGACCCAGAAACCTTTACCAACCGGGTTTCTAGCTTCGAATTCAATTTCCCCGGTGCTAGATTCACAGCACCCACCGAAGGCGTTTTCGTAAAGAATCGGCATTTCCGTAAAGCCTTCAGGCTCACTTATGTGGCCCTCACGCCATACGCGATTACCGAAAACCATAATCGACTGGCGGATGTTGCCAACAGCGGCAGACACCTCCATCCTACGCATAGTTCTTCCGTCAGGCCCACATGCACTGCCTGTAACAATAATATCGGTGGCGGGTTTTACCGGCAAAAAATCCGAGGTAGCTTTTAAACTCGTATGCTCGGGCTCACCCCAAAATTCATCGGTCTCCTGAGGCGGCAACTGCTCATCGGCAAGATTTAATCGCCCTTCTTGCAATTCGAAGGAAGCTTTAACAATGACGTAAAGCGTGTCCTTACCTTGGGGGTTAGGAAAGACAGTAAACGCAGCAGCAAAAGGCGTATGATTTTCCAGCTGTAACATTCACTTAATACCTAATAGCCTAGTTTACCTGAACCGAACCACCCAAAATACGGTTAACACCACTTGAACGACTCAGGATGTACTTGCCCCGCAATATCACTTTGCCCTGACGAGTTAAGGTAATACTGGCCTCACCGCATTTAAGCACAACCTCGTCTTTACCCTCTAGGAACAACTTCTTTTCCTGATCGGCATCAACCTTGACGGTTAGTGGGGCCTCTGGCTCGCTTGGGAAAACACCCTGGTCTTCGTTACTATCTTGGGTACTAACATCTTGGGTACTAACATCTTGGGTACTAACATCTTGGGTACTAACATCTTGGGTACTAACATCTTGGGTACTAACATCTTGGGTACTAACATCTTGGGTACTAACATCTTGGGTACTAACATCTTGGGTACTAACATCTTGGGTACTAACATCTTGGGTACTAACATCTTGGGTACTAACATCTTGTGCGCCAACATCGTCTGCTACAGTCAAGAATGACTCTAGGCTACCATGAATAAAACCCGTGATTATTGGCTGGCATAAATCCTGATCGAGAAACATTAATACGGCCTGACGGCCAATATAAGAAGGCTTTAGTGGTTGTGTGGTTTTGGCGATACGACTGTCAAACACCTCACCACCAACAGAAAAACTTACTTTCGCTTGCCCTTCTGCGGTAATGCCGACTAAATCGCCTAACACTACCTCCCCGGCCGCCAAAGCTTGGCTGGCTGATGAAATGCTCTCTGTTTCCGTATAATTACTGGTATCTGACAACTCTTCTTTCACTTAAACCATCCAAATAGAATCAATTGGATTCTACCTTGCTGCCTTTTATAACAACTTTACCAGAACCTTTCAGATTAATGTTTTTACCGGAAATTGTAATATTACCATTAGACTCCATCACAATTTTTGCGGAACCGGTTTGTAACGTAATTTTCTTGTCCGCCTTCATTTCAATTTCTTTAGCCGACAAACCATATTCTTTGGTTACTTTTTCTACATAGGCGCCGCTCACCGATTCCTTTAAGTCTTTACCTACAGAAATAGTCATAGCACTACCAATGCTTTCGCTATGGTCACCGCCTACATCGAGCGACTTGTTCTTTCCAATATTTTCCGAATGATTTTCGCCAACACTGATATCTTTATTTTTTGCAATCGATTCCGATTCATTCTTACCAACCGACTTGGTTCGATCTTCACCAATACTGGAGCTTTCATTCTTTACAACGGTTTTCGTGCGGTTGTTATCAACTGTCAGGGTTTCATCATTCTCAACCTCGGTATCGAGGTTTTTCTCGGCGTGTATGTAAATTTGTTCCGAGTCTTTTTTATCGTCGAAGCGCAGCTCATTCGAATTAGAGCTAGTACCGTCTTTGGTCGAACGCGTTCGAAAACCACTCTGAGTTTTTGACGAAAAAGGTGGTTTGTTTTTTCCGTTGTAAACCGAACCAGTAACAATCGGGCGATCGGGATCGCCATCCAGAAAATCGACGATAACTTCATGGCCAATGCGCGGAATAAACGAAGCGCCCCACTGATTACCCGCCCAAGATTGCGTTACGCGGAGATAACATGAACTGTTTTCGTCTTGCTTTCCTTCTCTGTCCCAAATAAATTGGACCTTTATACGATTATATTCATCGACATATATTTCTTCGCCCGATGGCCCAACCACAACCGCAGATTGTGGACCACGCATAACCGGCCTGTAGTGGCGTAATCTTGGGCGAAAATAGACGGAAGACGGTATGCATTGAAAGGTATTACTGTAGCCAGAACCGTTTTGGCTATGCATGCCGTAACTGTGTTCGTAGGCGTTAACCGTTACAGAGACGAGAATATAGTCCCCTTTTTCGGAAGCGGCTTCATGCTTGGCTAGGGCAAAACGCCCTCCCGCATAGAAACTTGCACAATCACTTGCTCCCAATACAGTATTTTTATCAGCTTCCTCTGCATCGAGGCGAATTTTAACCAAGTCCGCACCGGCCGTATGCTCGTACAAACCAGGGTATTCGTAATGCTCAAAGCTTTTATTGTTAGCAAATTTACTGCCTGTAGCCGCATTTGCCGTTAGATCTTTTGCAGGCTCTTTAAAATTGTAATCGTTAAGGGTCCACTGCCCCTTCCGGAATGCATAATTGTGACGCCATTCATTAATATGTGTGTCCCCGGTGGAACCGCGGGAATATTCGAGCTTGGTTTCAGGCACTTCATCGTAGGCGTTTTTCTGGTCTACCAATATCAGCTTGTGTTTTTTCTCTTCATGCTTGAAGTAATAGGCGATGCCCTCTTCTTCCAAAAGACGAGAAACAAAATGAAAATCGCTCTCATTGTGCTGAATACAATATTCTCTGGCTAAACCACCTTGAGCCTTAAATTCATAATCGGAAAAACCCAAATCATCGAAAATCTGGCTAACAATTTCTTTAGTGTTTTTTTCTTGAAAAATTCGGTGATTGTTCGTTCGGTCTAAAAACCACAACCACGGCACCATCTGCATATGATACTTACGAAAGGTGGCACCTTGTCCCTGCCCAACAATCTCACCATAGGTAAACTTAACGATATACCCGTGAAAATGACGGCCATTTTCATCATTGACCTTAGCGGTACAGGTTTTACCCACGATATCGTCGGGATCTATATCCAGTGTTTCTGAAAGACAAACAAGATCAAACCTAAAAAGGTCCGATATATGATCCTCACCAGAAATATCTGTAAGAAGGAGTGTGTCGTTTTCGAACGAAAACTGACTGATGGATAAAAAACGGTTTTCCTGACTGAACTGACCCATATTTACCGCCGGCTTCCTATTCACCTCTGCACTGGCACTGCACTCAGCACAATCTCTTTGACAGTATTAAGCTGACCCAAGACAGCCTACAACAAACGCGCCAAATAGGTGCCCGGTAAGAGGCATAATTAGCTAAGTCATACACAAATCAGACAACGGAATTGGGCCTAGTGCCCCACCCTAGAACGTCCTCAAGCAAATGCAAGACTAGCACTAGAATAGACAACCCCTGAGAAACCATAAAGATTTCCCAGAGATTTGCTTAACACGAGTTGCTAACTCAGATTTACTGAGGCTTAGCACCTTTAAGATCGTAACCAACGCGCTGTGGGCTAGAACCCTTGTTGGTTGCGTCGAAGTCGAGGTAGTTAACTTCAATGCTACAGAAGCTGATGGTGATACTCTCAAGAGGATCGCCTTCGGAGCTTGCGCTAACAGTGTATCCACTAACCAGACATTCGCTAAGCGTGTAAGTCATAAACTCGGTTACTTTATCGGAACCGGTTTGGACAAACTTGATAAGAACTTTCTTACCTTCAGAAACACTGGTAGCTTCTTGGAAAATTGAAGTACAAGAGTTATCAGCTGGCTTAGTTAGCGTTACTTCGCTGAATGCAGGACGGCTGGCTTCTCGGTTTGCACAATTACCAACTTCCATTGTAAGGGAGCGACCAACGCCGAAACTGAAAGTATCTACAGACAGGTGGTCTTTGTAACCGTCAGCTGTAACATTACCTTTAATACCTTCCCATTCAATGTATATTGCCATTAACTATCTCCTAATTTGTTTATTTTAAATCACAACCGAATTGGTTCTTCGATACTAAAAATGGCGCATATACTTGGCGCTATAACACGGCGAATATAAATGCCAAAATTATTATAATTTGTGTCTGTCCTTGTACCTTTACATAGTTTATGCAAACGCTTGAGACTGATCGGATATTATCCTAATTCTGCTATCTAAACAACGAAGCGACTGAAACACTCTGTCGCTCGTTTCGCTTATTTTCAAGCACAAAGCCGATTCAATCAAACGTATTTTTAATACTAGCCCCATAGATAACCAGACAAACTCTCGCTTCGTGACACAGGTCACAAGTTCACGGCTTTATTAGGCCCTCTACGAGGGGAACTCAACCTTTAGTCGCTAGCTTTTTGACTGGAAACAAATTCGACACAGCCTAAAGTCTTAGTTTTAAATGTCACTCTAGATGTCGTTTTGCCCGCCATAATAACCCAGCCCTCTGGCGCCCAGTTGCCACACTTAACGTCAGCCCATTAAATCATCAGCGTAAAATCTATGTGCTTCGCTTAAACCCAGCGACCCACAATAACGTGTCAAATTTATCGTCAACATTACGGCCAAACGCGCGTAACCTAGATAATTGAGAACGCTGAAAAGGCTCGTATTGTCCTAGGCTCAGCACTTAACGCTAGAAAGCCAATTGAAGCTCGAAAGACAACTTGCTACTCGGCGTTTCATCCTGTAATTCACTGATTTGATCTTCCAGTACTCTGCCGTAGGTTACACCACCGCTAAAGCGCGAATGATTCATTTTAATACCAATGCCCGCATCGGCTAGGGTACCGGTAATCTCCCCTTCACCACTCCCTTCCTGAAGTGGGTGAATAACACCGTAGGCCGTATCAAAAAATACGAATGGCTGAAATACCCGGCTAATGCTTTCACCGAAAAGGGTTTGCCCTCCAAATTTGGGGAAAGAGAAAATCCAGTCTGCACCAAAATACAAGCCATCATCCGACTGAAAACCATTAACGCCAAACGACCGGGCGCGGCTGGGGCCGGTTAGGTTAATTTGATTGAGGTTCGACAAACCTTCACCGGCATACTGTCCATTAGCCTTCCACAGCCAGCGGGTCTCATAATTTGAAAAAGGCAGCTTAAAAAAGTTAAGCATCGAAACATCGAAAGTCACAAAACTTTCAGAACCCGTGGTTTCGCCTTCAAACCCACCGAGTTCATGAATTTTTGCTTGATGGTAAGTAATATTACCCAGATATAAATGTCGCCACTTTTCATTGAGTAAATCGAAATTGAACCCCAACGACGTTTTGTTTACATCCTCTTCCGTAACACTCGCCTGAGTATCCAATTGAGTATC
The DNA here is from genome assembly GCF_014218805.1 of Teredinibacter franksiae. Taxonomy (NCBI): domain Bacteria; kingdom Pseudomonadati; phylum Pseudomonadota; class Gammaproteobacteria; order Cellvibrionales; family Cellvibrionaceae; genus Teredinibacter; species Teredinibacter franksiae. The sequence continues at coordinate 534,841 of NZ_JACJUV010000001.1, forward strand.
AATATCCATATATTTAAGCTCGGTCGAATAATTGCTCACACGGCTCCGCTGAAAGATATAGCGCATACTGGCATCGGCTACTTGCGATTCGCCGGTAAAAAACGTAGCCCCCACACCACGGAGATTACGAGAAACAAAGTCGTTGTTGGAATAACCAACGCTTGCCCGCCAGCGGGGGTTTAATATGAATGAGTTGTAACGAAAGGCGCCATAGGTACTTTGGTCTGGGTTATAGGTTTTTAACACCCCTAGGTAGACTTCGTCACCTATACCAAGCGGGTTATGCACATACACATCAACATAGGCGCGATTTTTCGAGGTGCTTTCCGAGCCATGATTATCCAGGCGAAGGTTTACCGTCGTCCATTTTTCTTCATTAACTTTCACCGTCATACGGGTGTCGCCAACTTGCGTGCCTGGCGACAAAAACCCTTGCGCTCTGAGCCCGGGTATATCGTTAATAAGCGTGAGCGCTTCATCTATATTTTCGTTAGTTACAGGTTTATACATGTCGCGCTTAAAGGTACGTGCAATCATATTCCTCGAAACGCGCTTGTCTCCCTCTACGTCTATTTCTCCCAATTCGCCCAGCAGTAACGTTAAAGTCACCACCCCATCGCGCACCTCTTGCTTTGGAATGTAGGCCTTCGCCAAAATGAAACCATTCTCACGGTAGAACTGGGTTATGGTATCGGCCACAGTTTCAATCATACCCAGCGTAACGCCCCTATTACGCAGCTGTTCACGAATCAGAAAGACAAACTGCTGAACCTCAACGGGGCCAACGTGCCGATCTTGAGTGCTCCTTTCCATTTCCATAAACAGCTTAGAGAACTCGCCCAACTCGTCTAACGTAAACCCGGAGTCAGTGTAATCACCCTCCTCCATAATATCGAAGCGAATAGCTTCAATGCGTTTAACAATTTCCTCGCGGGTAATACCCAAGTCTGGGTATTCCACAACACCTTGCAACCGAAACTCTTTAACATTTAATCGTGGCCCAGCTTCTGGGTCGGGGTCGCGATCTCTTACCGCAGGAATATCCAAGTCCATCAACATGGTTTCGCGCTCGTAGTCCGGCACTTGGGTGGTATCTGGCATCTCCAAAAACCCCTGAGACCAGGCAACCTGAACATTCAATACAACAACCACAACTAGCGCGTTAAAACAGAACGCAGCAAAATTCTTTAACATCATAGGGCTACTAAATTTTTTATGTTTTTAGGAAGCTTTTCAACTTGTATAAATTTTCACTGTCCACTACAAACCCGAAAGCTCGTCTTTTTCTTCATCGGAAAGTTCGTCATCGTAGAGCTGGTCTAGCGGCATACGAATTGGCCTTCCTCCATAGGCGAAGTTACGCACATTGGAAAATACCGCCGGGTCGATGTATTCAATGTCATCCACCTCAATCAACAGTTCACTCACACTGCCGACAATAGAAGGGTCTAACAAGTCTGAATCAGTGGTTAAACCAAATAGAGGTTCTTCACCAAAGGCCCATAAGGGCCGTATGCCGGGGCCACTTACAATCAACTCTGTTTGCGCATATACCATCAGCTGCCGGTCTACACCGAAGCCGTCGCTGGTGGTCACGTCAATAATATCGCCCACTAACTCTGGGCGATTAGAGTGAGCACCCGGTGTAGCGGTTAAATAGCCATCCTCAATCACCAGCGTTACATTCCCAGAGGCGTAATTTGCATTAATGACGCCCCCCGCTTCTCGTGCGGTAAGCGCTGCACGATCGTAGTCTTCGCCGGCATTCGCCATGGTCACATTGCCTTGCGTATTAACCATGCGAATATCACCATTGGTAATTAAAGCGCTTACCGTAACGTCACGGTTATTGGTAACGCCGACATTGCCAGAGGCATTGAGTACATCCATATTGGCTACCGACATATCAAGGGTAGCGGAATCTTCTAAGCCTCCAAAACCACTCTCCGATCGCGCAATGAGCGAGTCAGCCACTATGTTGAGCTGATCATCATTATTGTCGGATATAGCGCCCCCAGCACTTAAAGACACGCTCCCGTTCTCGGCCTGAACCGAACTCAGCTGTATATCAGAGCCCGCACTCAAGACCGCATCGTTACTACTGAAAATACGGCCAGAAGCGGTCATGCCAAACTGGTTGCCCGCCGTGATAATCACCCCAGCTGAAGAGATAGCGCCATCAATAACAATTGAATCAGCCGCCGTTGCATCAAACGCACCGCTGGAAGACTGCACAGTGCCGTCCAACTCCACCATCCTCGCGCTAATGGTGAAGCCGCCAGCCTCAACTGTGCTGGTGGTATTGGATCGATTTTCGAAAGAACCGTTTTCCGCTATTACCGTAATACCGCCCGCGTTAATATCACCCTGCTGTATAACATCACCGTTAGTGGCAACAAGACGGATATCGGTTGCGGACAGTAGCTCAGTCACCATGCCCTGCCCAGCGGTGAAGCTCAATGTTTGTGCATCGGCCTGAATCGGGCTCACACCGCCATCCATAACAATACTACCTGCCGCCGAAACCGTCAGGTTTTGACTGGCAGACACATCCGCACCAAGCGCAACATCCGCTGCACTGGTTACAACAACATCGGCACCAGCAATAGTCGCACCCAGCATTTGGTTAACCGCGTTGCCCTGCAATTCAATATTGCCGGCCAGGCTCTCATTCGCAAGCAATGCACCACGAATGGTTAAATCAGCATTACCGGCATTCAGTGAAATGGCGCTGTCCGCCGCACTAGAGGTAACATTTACCGCACTGTTTACATCAATTCCCAGCCCATTCACAACCACTGAGTTCGTCGCATTAATGGTGTTTTGAATCAGTACACGGGCGGCACCGCTATCAAGCGATACGTCATCAGCGGAAATACCGTTGACCGTAATACCGTTAGGGGATACTACAGAAAAATCATTCACCACATTACCGCTAACCACAACGCCGTTTTCGCTGCTGTCTTGCAATACAAACGTACCGGCATTAGTAACATCCACAATTTCAAAACGATTATTGTCGTTGTTAAGCGTTACCACACTGGTGTCGGCACCGGTAATAGTGGTTTGGTTTGCCACCTGAACAATACCCTCACCCTCAATACTGCCTGTAGTAATAAGCGATAAATTTTGCGCAAGCACATCACCCAATAGTGTTGTTGCGTTTGTAAGGCTCACATCACCGGCGTCGGCCAACAGCGTAACCTCGCCAGAAAGTGCATGGTTATTATTCAGTAAAATATCGCCATCACTCACCAGGCGCAGCGCATTACTGGAATTGAAGGCATTACCACTAACAATACTGCCAGTCGCTTCAATATCCACTACACCACCGGGGTTCGATAGTGCGCTTATTGTCAGGCCACCATCTTGGGCAAGGAACACATCATCTCGCACAGCCACCAAGGAGAGATCATTGGTATCGATCGAGAGTCGTGCAGTTGCTGTACCCACCTCACCGGTTGCGTTAAAAATCACACCGCGATTGGCCACAACCAACGCATTCTCATCAGCACCCATCACTGAAGCATTAGTGACGCTAAAGGTTTCCTCCAGCATCAAACTACCTTCAACCACAACACGGTCGGCCTGCTCGCCAATCACACTGTAGCCTTCGTTATTGGCAATACTGAATTCACGTAAACCGGTAAATTCAACGCGATTGTTCGCAAGTACTATTGTGTCTTCCTGCCCAGCAACATCATTCAGTGTCAGTACAGAGGTATAAACACGATTGTTTACAAACTCGGTTTGCGCCAACTCCATATCAAAGTTATAAGCCACCTCGTCTTGTGTAATACTGTATGCAAAGTTTTCATTGTCGTTCGCGGAAGCCGGAGTGTAGGTCGCAGTAAAACGGTTATTGTCGTCACCGCCATCGATAAAGACCGTATCGTCATCGGCCCCGCCATAAAAGGCAACGCCCCCTGTCACACCACTACCCAAATTTACGTTCAAGCGATCTTGCCCGGCACCTGCACGTATTTCACCGCTAAGACTACCGCCCGCTTCCAGAGTAAATTCATCGACAACACCGCCACCAAGAAGCGTAGTAAAACCACTAAAGGCTATATCGTTACCGCCTTGGTCTTGAATTCTGCCGGTATTTTCGCCCGTAATCGTCCATTCATTACGCACATCCGCTGCGGTAAGCGTACTGGAACTGTTATTACCGACGTACTCCTCAATATTTTCGAAGCCGGAATCAATATCGCCAATCACAACATTCGCAATAATTAACTCACTCATATCCACCCGGTCACGAGTTCCTACTGGCTGACCGCCACCATTAACCAGCCCACTCATATCACCACTTTGTGTAAAACTAAATATGTCGACTTGATCGCGGCCTAACAGGCTGGCAAAACCGCTGAACAATAAACTATTTAACGAACCGTCATCTTGCCCCGAAATTGTCCAAGTTTGTGTGCCATCGGCACCGCCTACCAAAATATTATTATTATCGGCGGCTTCAAGTACCTCAATATTATTGATTGTGAGATAAGCGGTAGTGTAAGTTGGGTCCAGAGAAACTGTCACGCTGTCCTCTACCGCCAGAAGATTTATACGGTCGGTCGCTAGACCATCATCAGGGTTTACACCGCCATCAATGGAGCCGGTAATACGATCATCCTCGCTTGCACCCACTTGCCGCGCCAACACAAAAGTATCGTTTCCAGAACCCCCCTCAATATCGGCAAACCCGCTAAAAGCAACACTGTTGACCAAGCCAGCGTCTGTACCCTGAATAGTCCAAATATTCGTCGTGTTATCGCCCATTAAGCGTAAATTATCGGAGGGAGTCTCAGAGGTAACACCCTCCACATTGGCTAGATTAATTTCGGTTTCACCAACGGTACTGCCAAGCCGAACTGTTGAAATGCCGGTAGCGGCGATATTGCGAAAAATAACCGAGTCTGCTGAATTATTTTCATTTGCACCGCCGTCAACCAAACCACCCACAAGATTACCATCGAAACTAAATTGATCTTGCTGGTTGCCACCGGTCAGGTTATCAATACCCGAAAAGGTCAAAGTGCCGTTAGTGTTTACAAGCGTATTAAGTGCCGCAATAGACCAAGTGTTGGCCGTGTTATTTGCGCCTAATAAAGTATGTGGCTCGGTATTGCTCGCAATTAGCCGCTCTACACCATACACATCTATTTGAGTAGCCCCTAGGTCTACAGCATGGTTCTGGTTGTCTAACGTTGTTTGCTGGAAAACAAAGCTTTGGTTGGAAGTACCTAATACCAGCAACTGGTCGGGAAGAGCTGCTTCACCGCCGCCGTTAACGGTGCCGGTAACCATACCCAAGGCGCTAAGCTGGAATACGTCCTGATCATCGCCACCCTCAAGGTGGGCCATATTACTGAAATTAAGTACTGGTGCACCGTCGGAGGCACTCACACGACCAGCGTTTGTGCCGGTTATATTCCAGGTATTACCAATGTCATTACCGCTGAGTCTGTGGCCAACCGTATTCGCGCTTGCCTGTAATGTTTCCACGTTTGCCAAAACAAAATTGGCAACGGCACTGTCATCAATATCAAGCGAAATATGCTGCGCCGTTGTTAGGCTTGTAATATTCACGGTATCTGCACCAGCACCACCGTCAAATACCCGGCTTACATCGCCAAGCTGAAGAACGTTAAACGTATCGTTCGCGGCACCACCGGCAACACTATCAACGCCCGAAAAACTTAATGTTGTAGAATTATCAACTAGCTGATAACCGTTACTGGCATCAAGCGTCCAGATCGCTGTACCCGCACCCGAACTCATAACAACGGTGGCACCTGTGCCTTCGCCGGTATCCGTCAGGCTTGCGATATTGGCAATATCGACAACACCTTCACGGTTATCCATCAAATAAACAAGCTGCGTTAATGGTTGTGGGTAACTAACGTCAACGACTGTCGGCGTGGTTTGTACAGCATTCACACCAAAGGTTAAATCACTGGCCGTAGAGGTAACACGAATAGCATTAACACCCCCACCACCATTAATAAAGCCATCTACAAGCAACCCACTCGTACCAGCCGCATTATCAAAAACGAAATTAAAGGTGTCTTCACCGCCCCCCCCTAGAAGCTGATTGACTCCGCTGAATGAAAATCCAAATTCAGTCGCCGCAACACCCTCGATTTCGTAATCAACATCGTTTGAATAAAAATTACCGCTGTTTACACCGGAAATTGTCCAAGTGTTCTCACCGTTAAAGCCACTGTCTTCTGTAACCCGTAGAAAGGTATCGTCATTACCCACTAAGCGAAGAATTTGTGGGCTAATATCCACCACTACCGTCAAGCCGTCTCGGTTACTATAGTCCAGCGATCGCAAACCGGAACCCTCGCGATATTCGCCGGTAATATCCGAGTCTGGATCGAGGTTTGTGTCTTCATCGCCAACTCCGGCCTGAATGCTGCCAAAATGGTAAAAATGGCTATCCGTGCCAGCAATAGCGACTACCGGTTCGGCATCCGCACTTTCAATGCTTCGAACGATACCTTCATTTTGCCCTCCCACATCCATATCCCATTGCACATCATCACCGTGCGCAATAGCCAGCCAGTTATTATTCTCGCCGTTTTTAGGATCTTTATGCGCGGCCGTTATGGATTCAAACTGCCAGGCATTAACGTTCGGCAAATCGCTAGCATCCTCAACAATACTGCCAGGAATCGCCGTAGCGCCTAATTCAACCACTACCCCGGCGGTGAATACCTGAAGGTCTAACTGGTCATTAGTGCCCGCACCACCATCGATCAAACCGCTGATCGATGCAGTAATAGCCGTAAAGTTAAAAATATCGTTGCTATCACTACCCGTAAGATTTTCAATGGAGTTAAAATCACTTACATAACCACTCGAAACGCTGCCCTCATTGTCACCCGAAATACTCCAGGTAGCCGCGTTGGTTACGTGAAGCGTATCGGTGGCAATTTCAGTAAAGCCTTCCGACGCACCCCAAAGCGTGCTCACAATGTTCGCGTTGCGCACCTCGAAATTATCCGCACCGGTACCGCCGGTAAAATCCTCAATATTACTAAAATCAATACCGGCGCCTTCCGCACTATTCCAATTCAACGTATTGGCATCGTCATCAGCGCTCAAGGCAAACAACCAGTTGTTGGCGCGGTTAGCGCCAACAAGCTTGTCGCCATCGGTGTGACCGCCGCCATCGATTGTCATACGAACCTCAGACGTTGCCACAACGGCAAATACGTCATCTCCACCACGGCCGCTCAATTCGCGCAGGCTACTAGCAGCGCCATTCAGATTAAACGTGTCACTTGCTGAATCACTACCCTCGGCTAATGCAATATTGTTAAAAGTAACAACCCCTCGCCCTTGCACCGCTACGCTCTCAACAGCGTCACCAATACCCCACTGTGTAGGGTTGTCATAATTCACACGCAACCTGTCGTTAGTAGAACCAGCGCCATCAACCGAAACGTTCACATCAGCATCGTTCACGTCGAATAAATCGGCACCATCGCCACCCATAAACTGTTCAAAAAGTACAGCTGAACCTACCCGCTCGCTTACACTTGCACTGGAAACACCGCCAAGTTCGGTTAAAGCCCAAGTGATGCTATCGCTGCCCGCGCTTGCAATGGTGAGAGTATCTACACCTGCATCCGTGAACCCTACAGCGGTACCCCGAATAGTGCCCGTTATTTGGCCGTCGTCGCCTACAGCATTATCATTTAAAATAAATTCATCGCTACCCACATTACCCGAGAGGTTCTCCATACCCACAAAGGCAAGAGCATTTGCACCACCGGCTTCCGAAACACTCCCCTCATTCACCCCCGTTACCGTCCATCGATTATTCTGGCTAATACCCACCAGCGTATCGCCCTCGCCATTACCCACAAAACGCTCTACACCGGTAAAATTAATACCGCTTACGTCGCCCTCGCCTGCAGCACTTAGTGCCCAAACGCGGCTATTGGTTTCGGTAATAATGGAGTCGGTAACAATACCGTTGGTGGGCGTACCGCCAATAATCATACCGGTAACACTACCATCGGCCGTAATAGTGAAATTATCAGTAGCGTCGGCTCCGCCGGTTAAATTAGCAAAATCAAAAAATCCAAGACTGTTAGCCCCGTTTACAAGTGTTCCATCGTTTGGAGCATTTACCTGCCAAGTATTGGTACCCGTATTCAAACCGATTAATGTGCTGCCGTCGCCGTTTCCTATAACCTCTTCAATATTTTGTACACCATAAACAGTACCACCAGACAAGTTCACCGAAACCAAACCACTAAGCTCCGAGAGGTTAACGGTGTCAGAACCAATATTCTCACCTGATACTGCGTTGGCATTTATCGTACCGGTTATACTGCCAGCGTCGGTAAAGCGAAATTCATCAACCCCTGTGCCGCCCGTAAGTGCGGTAATATTGCTAAAGGTAAAACGGCTACTCGCCACATTCGAACTGTTATAACGGTTAACCACCCCTGCATTTTCATTATTTAAATACCAGTCATTGCGCTCACCGCTTACACTGGCCACCGATAGAGTATCGGCACCACCAAACCCATTAATACTGCCATCAAACGCGCCGCTGTCTGTTAATACAAAACTGTCTACAAATACCGCCTGCCCTTCCAGTATTTGAATACCAGAAAATGCCTCTACGTAGGCCGTACCCGCCACGCTTAAAGAACCGTTACTGTCCTCGCTGCTTAAGCCGTTAATGGCCCACTGGGTATTCGCTTCTCGACTAATAAGTGTGTTATTACCCGCCTCACCCTGCACCGCGCCGAATTCTATAGTTTCCGAGCGAACAACACTGCCACCACCGGAGAAATCGAAAGTATCGTCACCCCCGCCGCCAATTAATACCTGGAAGTTTTCAAACGCTACCGCTGCAGATACCCCTACGGTTACAGAGCCGCTGTTTTCACCATCAATATCCCAAAGTACAACTTCACTTATATTACTGTTTACGGTCAGTGAATTATTATAAAGCGCATCGGCACTCACCGTTTCAAAATCACGGAGGGCCAAACCATTAATGGCACTACCCAGGGTGATATCCAAATCGTCTGCGGGTAAATTTAAAATGTCGGCACCGTCACCGGCGTTCAGCGTAATATTAAATGCATCGACCACGTTAAACGTGTCATCACCAAAGCCGGAAGAAACCGTTTCTATTGTAGAAAAGTTAGTGCTTGTTTCATCAGCATTTAAAAGCCCATTGGCATACGTAAAACGGCTGCCCGCAGAATTGATAGACCAGATGATATCCACATTGGGCGCAACAATTACGTCACCAGTAGCGCCACTATTACCGCCACCGGCTATACTGCCAGACAACCCGACAACTGCACCGGCAGTTTGATCAAACGTAAAAGTATCGTTACCCGCGCCACCGGCTAAATTATTAAAGTTAACAAACTCCGTTGTGCCTGCAACAGTACCATCGTTTATTCCGTCGGCACCGGCGGCATTTGCAGCGGCATCAATATCAAAAATAGCCCAGCCAATTGCCGCATTTGCATTACTGCTGTAGGTTAATGTGCTGCTGTTTGTGTTGGCTGGATTTAAACCATCGTTGTTGCCAATAAAGCGGTCAATACCGGCTACAGTAGCAGCCCCCACCACAATATCGACATCGCCGGTAACATCGGCATAGTCTGCAATATCACCTGCACCCGCACCTGCGGAAATGTCAAAGGCTATAAAATCAGCGAAATCGAAATTATCGATACTGGCATCACTTCCTTCCAGTCGTTCAATACCACTGAAATTACTCACATAACCCGCATCTGCGCTGTCTGCTATAGCGTTGGCACCGCTTGAAAGTGACCAGTTGTTTTCCGCATCGCGTGCAATAAGGGTATCAACATCCGTTTCACTACCACCGTTAATACCAGCACCGGCACCTATAACAGCACCCGTAGCGCCAAACGCGAAAGTGTCATCACCGGCACCGCCGTTTAGCATCATGGCAACACTGGCATTAATAACAAACTCATCGGAATTATCGTTTCCGTTTAGGGTGCTCATACCTGAAAAGGTAACGGTATCGCTGGGGCTGTTTGCATCGGCCGCAAGCGTGTTTGTGCTTCCGTTTAATGTCCAGGTGTTGGCTTGATTTCGCGCGGTTAAAGAATCGGCACCTGCGCCGGTAAGCGTTTGTATTTCCGTAAACGACGTGGTGTGCCCAACGGAAACAACTCCCTGGTGAAGGCCGTTCAACAACCATTGATTACTAGCATCTTCGAATTGCAGTGTATTGTTTTCCAATGCAAACAAATCGGCATTATTGCTGTCTCGTACACCGCTTACACTTACAATAGAGCCGGTGCTTGCCACTTCAAACGCGTCGTTGGCTTCATTACCCTCTAGCGCCGCAAAGTTTTCAAATGCCAGCGAATCAGCACCATTCGAAACCGTTCCGCTATTAACACCATCTATATCCCAGGTGGTAGCCGTGCCCGCCATGGCACTGCTACTGGCCAGCTGCAAACTATAACCCGTGCCGCCCCCCTCAATGGTTTCAACATTTACCATACCTTTTAGACTGGAGCCTAAAGTAACCTCATATACACCAGCCGTTGTCACTAACCACGAATCATTGCCGTCTCGCGCATCAATGCCACCCAGCGCACCGCCGTAATTACCCGAAAAATCAAATTCAAAGCGGTCGTCGCCGCCGTTAGAGCCATTAAGCTTTTCCACCGCTGTAAAGGCAATATTCCCCAGCGAACCGGAATTGTTATCGGTTAGTACCCAGGTAAATTCACCGGTAGTATCTACAAGCGTTAAGGTGTCTTCAGTACCGGTGTTGCCCGTAATTGCGGTGGTTGATATACCGCTTAATACATTAAAAATATCGTTGCCTGTACCACCGTCAACGTCCCAAGTTGTAGAACCATCGCCATCGTTTACGCCAGCATTCAGATGGAAAACGTCACCGCCCGCGTCACCTAATAAACGGCTGGTAATCGCTGTGCCCACAGCAAAAGTGTCTGCGTCTCCACCACCGGCCACTTCAGAAAAGCTATGGTTTAATGTAAAGGTATCAACCGCATCACCACCTTTCAGGTTCTCAAAATATGTAAAGCTAATAACAGTGGATGGCGTATTTTCCGCATTGGCAATTTCACCCGCACCAGCGGCTGAAGATTCCCAAAAAGAAGCAACAGGTAAACCGTTAAGCGTATCGGTTGCCCCAGACTCACTATTGCCGTTTAAAGTAAAACTGGAGGTAATAAAATTGGTGTAATTCAGCTCCACACTACCTTCCGTAGTGCCGGTGCCATTTAGGGAAAGTGTTGCAATAGACGCCGTACCCGCCAACGTGCCCGCACCACCTTCGGTATTGATATCGCCATTAACAATAATGGACGGTGTGCCGCCGTTTTCGGTAGCACTAATAGTGACTTCGCCACCATTGCCGCCTGTACCAGTTACAGCATTGCTACCGGCACTGGTAATGGTGCCCACAGTAATATCGGCAGCACTGAGATTAATAGCACCACCATTTAAACCACCAGCTGTGGCGGTGCCACCAGCGCTGGATATGTCACCAACGGCGAGTGTAGAATCCACCGCTATATCAATACTTCCACCCGCGGCATCTTCTGTTCCGTCAGTATTAATAGTAAAAGCAGAGAAAAGACTGCCCGTAACAGCCAATGAGGTTGAAGTGATATCTGCAGCCGTAACCTGCGAGGCCAACGGCCCTAACTCATTGGTAACATCTGAATCTGCCTCACCAACGATAACATCACCCAAACGTACGCTATCACCGACATCGCCAGCAAACGTAATGTTAGCCCCCAGTACCGTAAGGTTTTCTGCTCCTACGGTGGTACCATCAATTGTGCCACTAAAAATCACATCGGCCGACTTGGCATACTCAACAGTACCGCTGCTATTACCATCGTTGTCTATAAATACACCCGTAAGTGTTGCGTCGATAACGATAGGATCGGCCATACTCGCATCGTCAAGCACAGCATTGCCTACAAAAGTAATACCACCCGCATTACCGTTTTCTCGCGAATTATTTTGATCCCACAGTCGACCGCCGCGAGCCGTAACATTGTCTGTAAGTGTGATAACCCCAAAAGCATTATCGCTGGCTTGGGAAGTAACCGTAATAGTTCCCGCATTACCACCGTTTGCGTCGTCATCATTGTCATCATCTTGCGCATGGCCATTACCACCATCCGCACTCACGCCCGAAAGCGTAATTGTTTCCCCGCCGGATGAAGTAATGGAAATGTTCGCACCATGGCCGCCATCGTATTGAGCACTACCGTTATTATTATTATCAAGCCCATCACTGCCGATGGCCTGCACATTTCCTACCGAAACCGCACCGGTGGCACTTAAGGTAATAGCACCGGCATCACTGCCAGCGTTGCCGCCATCTGCAGCACCACCGTTAGTCGTAATACTCCCAGTAGTAATATTCCCAGCGGAGGCATCCAAAATTATAGTTCCGCCGTTGTAATTATTAACACCTGCCGTACTAATATTTTGTAGGTTAATCGATTGGGCATTAACGGTTAAATTACCCGAGGCGCTGTTAGTGCCAGTAATGGTTATGGTATTAGTGGCGGCTTGGGTAACAGCGCCAGCGGTTGCGGTTATTGCGTTGGCGTCACCTGTGCCGGTAATAGTGACTGTACCCAATGCCAGGTCGCCTACGGTATCGCGCAGCGTTAGTTGCGAAGCGCTCACAACGGTTACGGCACTTTGAAAATTGTGGTCGGCATCTAACGCTATGGCACCTGTGCCAGCAGTTAAGCTGGTGGTACCGTTTACAGTAAACGCACCGTCATCTGTAATGCCCGTAGCCGTTATATTTAAATTGCCGGAAATAGTGGGTGTACCACCCGAGCCACCGACTACTATTACACCGTTATCACTTAAGGTTAGGTCGCGCACACTGGCGACATAGACTGCACCATCACTCGCACTTTCATTGGCAAGGGTTACGTCTTGCGCATTTACAACGGTTATCGCCCCATCAAATTCGTGGCCGGCATTATCAAAAGTAATATTGCCGGTAGCACCAGCGTTTAGCTGAGTGCTGCCGTTTACTTCTATAGTACTGCTATTGGTGTCTGAACTAATGCCGTTCGCGGTAATACTTAAATCACCACCGCCAAAACCCCCTTCGGTTCGTAAATTACCCAGGGTAACGGCACCGGTCATCGCAAGCGTAATGTCACCGCTGGTAGTGGTGTTGCCACCGCCACCAGCGTTTGAATACCCTGTGTGAATCCACACGCCCGCGCTATCAAAATCAACTCCGGAGGCACTTATTGTTCCACCACCGGTATACGTTGCTGCATTGATGTTAATGTGGCCAGTAGTAGAGCCCGTTTGGCGGCCAGCATTTAAAACGAGATTGAGGGTGTCGTCATCATCTACGGCAGTATCGACTATTGATTGATTCAACGTTATCGCATTATCGGCATTTAGTTCAAAGGTAATAAAGGAAGGGTCGTTATCAACCGAAACCGCATCTGTACCGGTCTCATCAAAATCGTATTCAGACTGCAGTGTTATATCGTTGCCCGACGTAACGGTTATATCACCCGCCAACTCAGCACTCGAATTTGTGCTGTTATCGAGTACTCCTAAAACCACATTACCATTGGCAGTACCATCAACAATGGTTCTAATGGTGATAGCGCCACCGTCGGTGTCTATTGTACCGCCGCTGCCGCTTATGTAGTTGTCGAATGAATTGGCGTAAACGGTGTAATCGGTACTATTAACAGTAAATTCACTGCCCACCAAAAAATCACCACCGCCAGTGGAAATACCGCTTTCAATATTAATATCGCCATCAACGGAAATATTAACAGTGCCACCATCGGTTTGAATGGCTTGTTCGTTGGTAAAGTGAGTGAGATTGGCATCGCCGCCGAAAGAGCCAAAGGTTAAATCTACAGCGTCTGTAGCTGCGGTAAGTTCGCCGAGAAGATGAATACCATCTACATTATTATTGTCTGCAACGAAGGCGTCGGTGGGGTTTGAATTGCCTGCGAGAAAGGTAAAAGAATTTGTACCATCGCCCGATAATATATCCATATTAATGTTTTGGTGAAGGGTTAAATCATCACCGGCGCTTACGATTAATTCAATATTACCGTTACCAGTATAATTCCAACTGGATTGATCTGGATGGTATAGGCGCCCTAAATCAATATCCTCATCGGCATAGATGTAAAGATTTCCACCCTTATTAATAGCGCCGCTACTAATGGCAAGGGATAACCGACCAGCAGAGGCATCCACACTGCCTGTGAGTGACGTAGCACTACTCCCAATTGAAATATCACCACCTTCTGCTCCAATGGTAGCATTGTTGGTCATTATAAAATCGTGCCCTGAGACTGAGAAATCACCCTCTGTCATCCAAAGAGTACCTCCGCCATCGAGGGTAACAATACCATCATCCGCAGCATCACCAGCTTCGCCGACATCGGTGTCTGCATTTAAATTAATATTAAAAATATTTGCGCCAGAACTATTGTCTGCGCCTACGCCAATTAGACTAATATTTCCCGCAGCATTCACGGTTAACGTTACAGCATGGCTCGAAAGAGAGCCTTCAATGCCATAGGTAATATTATCATTGAAGATTACGTTGTCGGCCGTTATTGAAACCAGGCTATCGGTTGTGCCACTGGCATTGCTATCCCCTATGATTAGCTCATCAAATGCAGCATCGCCAGTAACATTAACCGTTACGTTACCACCGCCCGTTGCAGACGCGGTATTGATATGGCCTAGTGAAGTAAAGCTGGAACCCGTAGCCGAGAAGGTGCCGCCGTAGGTGATTATATGGCCGTAAAGATTGACCGCCCCCGTTGGCGTCAGGCTGACTGCACCGCCGCCGGTATTGATGCTTGTGGTGGTATTTGCTGTAAAGTTGGAACCCGTAGCCGAGAAGGTGCCGCCGTAGGTGGTGATGTTAACGCCGCTGGCGATTTCGATATTTCCGCCACCGTCCTGGCCGCCATCATCGTAATTACTGATTAGGGTTAGGTTTAGGGAGTCTGAGCCCAAACCAGAATTATCATCGAAAACATTTGCGTTGATCAAAATATCATCATGGGCGCGAAAGGTAAGCGAGCTTGCGCCTCGGCCGTTAATATTTAGCGCATCCACAAGCGTAATATCACCATCCTGCGTACCATCACCGGTAGTTTCCACAACCACACTATTTCCGCTAGCAAGGGCGCCACGCAGTGATGCAATAGTTAAAACCGAACTGGTGACATTTGCACCACCCTCATTTGGCGTAAATAGATCTGCTGCAGGGGCCTCGTTGTCTGTATACGCCAGCGCTTCTTCATTATCATTATCAATCGAGCTTTTTATTTCGATATTATAGGGGTCTATCAACCATGTACCACTTTCACCTTGGCTAGCAGACACATCCACAGAGAGATTTAAATTTACAACGCCCGAAGAGGTTTCAACAAAGCCTCCTTCACTAAACCCTGTTGCACTAATGCTTCCGTAGGCCTTTAAGGCATCATCACCCCACAAAATAACTTTACCACCGCTACCGGCTTCACCTGTAGCATCCGCATTTAACTGCGTACCTTGGCCCACATACACCGCTGAGGCATTGCGTACCTGCGGGTTTTCGCCCCGGTAATCTCCGCCCACTAATATTTGGCCACCTTCGCTCGTGCCCGTAGCGTTAACTTGTGCTTCACCAAGCAAACCAACACGGTCACCCAGCAGCTTTATATCGCCACCTTTACCCTGCACCGCGTTGGCGGTAACCACGCTACTTTGCGTTAACAAAGTGGTATCGCGGCTATGAATTTCCACATGGCCAGCAGTGGTAGCACTATTGGAATAACTGTCGGCATTTATTTCGCCGCTATGGGTAATATTTTCACCCACAATCACCACATCACCAGCCTGCTCACCGGCAACGCTAATTAAACCCGCATTAACAATATCCGCACCGTCACCAATAGTAAAAGAACCATCTTCATTCACCACCACACTGCGGTTGTAGTCCAAATCACCGTTGTTCACGGCCTGCGAAAAAATATCTTGGCTGGTGCTGGCGGTAAGTAAAACCTTACCGCCTTCGGCCTGAATGGCCCCGGCATTCACCACTGCAGGGTCTAGGCCAATATCGCTTTCTAGCAACGCTTCGGTAATACGAACCCCTACTTTACCCTCGTTATCAAAGGTAACGACCGCTTCACGCCCGGCGGCGAAATTTACCGAGCCCAATTTCGCGCTGATTAAGCCATTGTTTTCTACCCGTTTACCCAGCAGGCTTACACTGCCACCGGTAGCGGCATTGAGTAACCCGCTGTTAATCACTACACCATCGGTATTCTCCAGCGCGCTAAAGGTAAGTTCGCCGTTCATGAAATCGTTGGGGTTAATACTTAAACCACTGGCAAGAATGCCCCCGGCATTCACCACCGCACTTTCACCAAAAATAATGCCGTGGGGGTTTACAAAAACCAGCTGGCCATTGGCCTCTACCTGCCCCCGAATATGGGAGGCGGTGTTACTCAAAATATTATTTAAAGCAACAGAAGAACTGCTGGGCTGAATAAACTGCACACGTTCATCGCTGTTAACATCAAAACTTTGCCAGTTAATGGCTAACCGATCCGAGGCTTGATTAATTATGGTGTCGTTACCGGTACGCGACACACTGCCTGCCCCACCGACCACTTCTTCACCTTCTGGCCCCGCTAAAACCTGGCCAGCCAGCACCAAGCCAATTACAAAAGGCAAGCGTGACCGTTTAAAGGTTTTTGTCCGAGAAGTATTTGGTAAGCGAAGAGGTTTAGCGCGGTTCATAAAAATATCCTGAAAATACAATATCCAATGGCTTTTCTAATTCGTTTTGGCTTACATGGGGTAGGCGCACAAATTGAAATGCACCACCCCGTTTATCACAAAGCTATAAAAGGGAATTGGATACGATAATCCTCTCACCAGAGGTTAGATCTACCAGAAGAATGGCCGTGTAATACTCATTCACTTTGCTTTGGGAGGCGACAAAGGCAATATTTGTTTCTTCGTCAATTGCCATACCCCAGGGAATTTGCAAGCTATTGGCACCACTCACAGGCATGCCGGCACTGGAAAGCGTGGTCATAACACCGGTACTTATGTCTATAGCCGATAATCTTTCCAATTTTTCGTCGGTCAAGATAATGCGGTTATCGTCGGCATCGAGTTTTATATCAAACGGTGCTTCAAGCTGATCACTATCCACCCACACCGTGC
The DNA here is from genome assembly GCF_014218805.1 of Teredinibacter franksiae. Classification (NCBI taxonomy): domain Bacteria; kingdom Pseudomonadati; phylum Pseudomonadota; class Gammaproteobacteria; order Cellvibrionales; family Cellvibrionaceae; genus Teredinibacter; species Teredinibacter franksiae. Next base: position 552,106 of record NZ_JACJUV010000001.1, read on the forward strand.
GCTCACCGGTTGTTAGATCTACCCATAAGAGCTGTTGGGTGGTGTAATCGGTGAGTAGCGCCCGGTTATTCGCTTCATCCAAAACCAAACCCATGGGGTTGGTAAAGGGGTTAGCGCCTCCATCTGGCCGGGTATTATCCGAGATCAGCGTACGCGCCCCCGTCTCCATATCCACCGAATAAAAACGTGCGACGATATCCGCCACATACAGTGCGCCATCATTTCCTAGCTCCATAGAATAGGGGCCAACAATATCGATATTGGAATTCGGGCTACTGTCATCCGTGAGTACCGTGAACGCACCCGTTTCGAGGTTGGCGTTAAAAATAATTCCGTTATTCTGATCCGCAAACAATAAGGCATTTTGTTCAGGAAGCAGCTTGAGCTTTGAAAAACTATTAAAAGCTGGGTCTTCATCAACAAATACACTTCTTACACCGGTGCCTAAATCAATAGTCAAAACCTGAGTTGGCCCCGAGCGAGACATAAACAACTGATTCCCTTCTCGATCCCACTCAACACCTCGATAGTTGGCATTCCCTATCTGTACATCATCACTCCCCTCAGGAAAAAACGTCGTCAACGCATCCGCCTTCTGTAATACCGTTAAGGTTACCGGCGTTGACTCTTCACCCGCACTATCCGTTGCCGTTACCTGCAAGGTATTCAGTTTTTCACTGGCCAGCTCTACCTGTACCGACCAAGTATCCTGAAAGTCTTCATCGCCAGTAGCGGTAAGGGTTTGGGTATCCACTTCTACCGTGCCGTCATCAGTAGTCACTGTTACGTTTATTTCAGTTACCGGCCCAAAGTCGTCACTGGCGTTGCCGCGCAGGGTAACGAAGGTGCCGTTGCTCATTGTGTTCGCCGTGGGGAATATCACTTCGGCAGTGGGTGGGGTTTGGTCTTCGGCTATTACGGCGAAGGTATCGCTTTGGTTTCCGATGGTGAGCGTGGCGGTGGTGGTATCGTTGTGGATTGTTCCAGCCGTTGCCCGTACTTGAATTTGCTGGCCGTTGGTAACGGTAGATGCCGCACTGCTGTAGTCTTGCACGCCGTCTATTCGGTATTCACCGTTGGTAATGCTGATGCTAGCGGTGGAGTTTATACCCGCTACCGTAATTAACTGGCTTTCCGCAGTGGCACCGGGAGCCGATACGGTGGCAGTGGCACCCAGTTCGAATGCATCGGGGTTGGTGTCTTCGGCAACGGTGGTTACGCTAAAGTTTTCCGTGGTGTCGCCAATGGTTAACGCAACAACAATTTCTGTTGCAAAGGTGGCTGCAGCTGTGCCGGTTACTGTTACAGTTTGGCCGTTTTCGATGGTACCCGCATCGCTGGTGGGGCTGCCGCTGCCCAGGGTGTAGGTTCCGTTACTTATGCTGATGGGTACCGCACCGGTTATACCTTCAATGCCAACACTCACGGAGCTTGCCGTAGCCCCCGGAGTAACGTCTGTAACTGTGCCAAGGTCCATAGCGTTAGGGGTAATATCCTGTGCAGCGGTGGTTACGGTGAATTCACCGGTAACGCCGCCAATGGTGAGGCTTACGGTTTGCCCGGTCGCAAATTCAGCAGCAGCCGTTGCCCGTACTTTTACGGCTTGGCCATTACTGATGCTGCCATTACTACTACCATAAGCACCACTACCAATGGCGTATTCACCGCCGGTAACCGATACCGAGGCGGCGGCGTTCATCCCACTAATGGTAACCGCTTCACTTTCTACTACTGCACCCAGTGCAACATCGCTTTGTGCACTAAAGCTAAAGGCATTTGGCCGTGTATCGGGGGCAGGCGTTGGTGTTGTTTTGCCCTTACCACCTCCACCGCAGGCAATAAGCCCAATAACCACTGCGCCAAAAAAAAGCTGTGTCGCAATTTGTTTAAATACAACCCGATACGAAGATATCATGAGGCTACCTTTCCTTGTTTCATACTTATTAATTAAACGCCGATAAACATGCGCACTTATAACGAAAGGAGTCAGTTATACCATATTCCGGCCATCCCCCGAGTGCTACCCCTCTCGAATCTGGTGTGTTTTTCACCCTGTTTACATTTACCTTACAACTCGCCAATACAATGGCGGATTACTGGCAAAACGTATTCACGAAGGCTTACACAAAATCAGGCGATTGGTGGGTATACAATGTCATACAGGGGGGGGTAAGCAATGCATAACGTTGTTAATTACTGGCTGGATTTTCGACACAAACGTACCGCAACGACAAACAACCGTTGTGTGGGCTTGGTCCACCAGCGCCCCATACCCGAAACATTGCGTTTCCGTGTGGTACCGGCCTGACTGTATTTGTTTCAAGATATTCTGTGTGACCTAGGTCGAATTTTTGCTAGATATTGACGGCAGTGGGGTTTTCTCTGTATATACATTGGCTGTTACAATCGTTTAAAAGTAAATAACTAGAATTGATAGCAAGGATGATACTGAGATTCATTCCAAAGGGAGTATGGCCGCGCTACCGTTACTGCGCCCAGCTTTCACTTTGGAGCATGTGCACCCAAGCCTTTCTTGCTACAAACCTCAGTTATTGCACATTCAACTTATGTAGCGAATGCTACAAGATACCCCAATAGTTATCTGGAAAAAGGACCTCCCATATGAAAGTGTCATTAAAACCCAATGGATGTGCCCATTATGCTGGACGTGAATGGCAGCAGATAAGCCCCTCAGGGCAAGGAATGCAAGTCTTTGTAGAGAAAAACCGCCACAGTGCGTTTAACCACTTGAAAAACAAAACCCGAAGCAACTACAACGCCTTGTATTTATTCAATCATTTAATGAGCTTGAATACCCGGCACGGTTTGGTAAAAAGCCTAGTAAGCCGCGCCAAACCACAACAGATGCAGCTTCAACTGGAAGGCGGCCATATCAAGTACAACATGGTGGATGGATGTATTTTTATTGGGGAGTTTGGGGTTTCTTCGGGGAGAAAATCTGCAGCAGGGCTTTATAAAGTAAAACCCGGACAAGATATTGACCCCGATCCTGTCAACGTAATTTCAACCCGGCATGTTGCCATCAATGGCTCATATAGAGGATTGGAACTTGCGTCAGGTTCAATGCCAACTTTTATTGAAAGAGGGTACAAGCCTGAAACGACTCAAGCCTCGCTCCAAAAAACTGGCTACTGTATTTTCTTTAATCCATGCGGTGATGGCGTTTCGTCAGATATGCGCCAGTTTGTGGACACCAGCAGTGTTAGCGGGGGTACTCAGACAGCAAAAAAACTGGCCCAATTGATTAAGCTAGAAGCTAAGAAAGACAAGGATACATGCTGGACCCTGCATGAAAAAGGCCATGCGGTGTTTAAGCAGGCATTAAATATTGTATTGCAAGATTTAACGGCAACCGAAAAATCGCGCTTGGCGAAACATAAGGTATTTTATGCGAACCCAACGATGAATTTAAGTTTAATTGATCATTACCGCAAAAAAGCCGGTATGCAATTAGCGCCCCAACCGCCGCTACTGAACAATACTAGCCTTGAGCAGACCTGGGTAACGGGTAATTTTGTCAGCGAATCGATTGTGTCGTACAGACAACTAAAAGAACAAGGTGAGAATGGCTTGCGTAATGTTACACCGGGGCATATCGTGAACAATGCACTGACGCGTGCGGGTATGTTGGGTGCCGGTAGTTATGGCATTCCTACTTTAGGCGTCAGCATTGCGGCTTGGGCAGTTGCTTGGGGAACCCTGATTGCGTCGAATTCTGGTAACCCCAACCAGAAAGTAATGGAAAGTGGTGCAGACTTTTTTGACCACGTATTTAATCGTTTATCGAAACACTAAGAGTAGCGTTTGTGTTATACCCTCTATTTGGAAGCCCTCGCTTACCTAAAACTGAAAAGTCGCAACAGCGCAAGATAAACTTATCGGGTACGGTTGTGCGTTTTTCCGTTCCTCCTTTTTACGATCGATGGGGGAGCCAACGCTCATTTGCGGAGCAATTCAACCTATACTCTGCCTCAGACTACTTACGTGAAGATGATTTCTCTCCAGTCATTCAGTGTTACACCTCTCGATGGGATATAAAGGGAGCCCCTCTACTCAAGAAAAATATCGGTTGGATTCGATTTTCGGTAACAGTTTCAAACTGGAAGGGAAAAAGTAATTTATTTAAACGCGACTCTTTCGTAACTGCAGTAACCAGTTACTATGAAAAAATGTATGGCCCTAAGGGTGTACACACAAAAGACACCTACGAAACATTCCTAGAATGGAAACCCGACAAAATTAATGAGAGCCAATGGATCCATTACCTGAACGTAAAAGATCCCGAAGAAGAACCCTCTCAGCGCCTCTACTGGCAAATACCATTGAGTGATGAGCATTACCTCACTTTTAATTTCAGCTACCAAATATTCAACAAAAAAATAGGCGTACACAACGCAGTAAAATTATTTGCACAGAAAATAATGCATTCAGTTCATGTCGAGCTTTCCCCCTCCGCACAACAACAGAAAGAAGCCGCTGAAAAGCAGTGGCCAGGGCAACGCTATTCAGAACATATGGAGCCTTTAAGGTGGATTCGACCCAAAAAAGATTTCATGTCTATTGAAGAGTTTTTGGCAGAAGATGATGAGCCTTGAGAGCTGATAATTTCTACCGGGAATGAATTGATTGTTTTTTTAGTGTGGATTTCTCATATATTCACACTGCCACCGGTAGCTGCATTCAATAACCCGCTATTAATCACTACGCCATCGGTATTGGCCATGGCGCTAAAGGTAAGCTCGCCGTTCATAAAATCGTTGGGGTTTATACTTAAACCACTGGCGAGTACGCCCCCCGCATTAACCACGGCATTACGGCCAAAAATAATGCCATGAGGGTTTACAAAAACCAGCTGGCCATTGGCATCCACTCGGCCATTAATGTTAGAGGCCGTGTTACTAAGAATATTATTTAAGGCAACAGAAGAACTGCTGGGCTGAATAAACTGCACACGTTCGTCGCTGTTAACATCGAAATTTTGCCAGTTAATGGCCAGCCTGTCGGTGGCTTGATTAATAAGGGTGTTGTTACCGGTACGCGAAACACTGCCCGCCCCGCCTACCACCTCTTCACCTTCTGGCCCTGCTAAAACCTGGCCAGCCAGCACCAGCCCAATAACAAAGGGCAGGCGTGACCGTTTAAAGGCTTTTATTGGAGAAGTGTTCGGTAAGCGAAGAGGTTTAGCGCGGTTCATAACAAGGCCCTGAAAAGTACAACGTCCATTTGTTGGTTTTTACGGTGAAACTCTGTGTTTATTGTTTTTGTGATGGTGCAGGCTCTCCCTACACCACACATTGTTTTTAATATCATTGCGCAATTGAGTTAGTAACCACTATCCGTTCACCTGTTGTTAGGTCTACCAGAAGAATGCTTGCGTAACCAGAGGAAACCACCTTGCTTTGAGAGCCAACAAAAGCAATATCTTCCTGTTCATCAATTACAATGCCCCAAGGAATTTGCAGACTATTGACATCACTAGCCGGTTTACTGGTACCAGAAAGCGTGGTTAAAACTCCGGTACTTAAGTCCACCGCTATTACCGCTTCTAACTCCTCGTCAGTCAAAATAATACGGTTATCGTTTGTATCCATTTTAATATCAAACGGTGCATTCAACTGATCGCTGTCCACCCATACGGTTCGCGCGCCGGTTGTTAGGTCCACCCACAAAAGCTGTTGCGTTGTGTAATCGGTAAGTAGCGCACGATCGTTTGCTTCATCCAACACCAAACCCATGGGGTTGGTAAAAGGGTTGGCGCCTCCGCTTGGTCGCGACGCATCAGAAATAAGTGAACGTGCCCCTGAATCCATATTTACTGAGTAAAAACGTGCAGCCGCGTCAGCCACATACAGAGCACCATCACTCCCCAGCTCCATGGAGTAAGGGCCGCCAATATCAACATTGGAATCCGGGCTACTATCATCCGTTAATACAGCGAAAGCACCTGTTTCAAGATTCGCATTAAAAATAATGGCGTAGTTTTGCTCTGCAAATAAGAGCGTATTTTGTTCAGGGAGCAGTTTTAACATCGAAAAACTCTGGAATGCTGGATCTTTATCTATAAATATACTTCTTGTGCCAGTCTCAATATCGATAGCCAATATTTGAACTGGTGCTGCACACGCTAAAAATAAACGATCATTCTCTCTATCCCATTCGATACCGGCATACTCATACCTACCAATCGACACATCATTCCCCTCAGGAAAATCAGTCGTCAACGCATCCGCCCTCTGCAATACCGTTAAGGTTACCGGCGTTGACGCTTCGCCCGCAAAATCCGTTGCCGTTACCTGCAAGGTATTCAGTTTTTCACTAGCCAGGCCTACCTGTACCGACCAAGTATCCTGAAAGTCTTCATCGCCGGTAGCGGTAAGGGTTTGGGTATCCACTTCTACCGTGCCGTCATCAGTAGTCACTGTTACGTTTATTTCAGTTACCGGCCCAAAGTCGTCACTGGCGTTGCCGCGCAGGGTAACGAAGGTGCCGTTGCTCATTGTGTTCGCCGTGGGGAATATCACTTCGGCAGTGGGTGGGGTTTGGTCTTCGGCTATTACGGCGAAGGTATCGCTTTGGTTTCCGATGGTGAGCGTGGCGGTGGTGGTATCGTTGTGGATTGTTCCAGCCGTTGCCCGTACTTGAATTTGCTGGCCGTTGGTAACGGTAGATGCCGCACTGCTGTAGTCTTGCACGCCGTCTATTCGGTATTCACCGTTGGTAATGCTGATGCTAGCGGTGGAGTTTATACCCGCTACCGTAATCAACTGGCTTTCCGCAGTGGCACCGGGAGCCGATACGGTGGCAGTGGCACCCAGTTCGAATGCATCGGGGTTGGTGTCTTCGGCAACGGTGGTTACGCTAAAGTTTTCGGTGGTGTCGCCAATGGTTAACGCAACAACAATTTCTGTTGCAAAGGTCGCTGCAGCTGTGCCGGTTACTGTTACGGTTTGGCCGTTTTCAATGGTGCCCGCTTCGCTGGTGGGGCTGCCGCTGCCCAGGGTGTAGGTTCCGTTACTTATGCTGATGGGTACCGCACCGGTTATACCTTCAATGCCAACACTCACGGAGCTTGCCGTAGCCCCCGGAGTAACGTCTGTAACTGTGCCAAGGTCGATAGCGTTAGGGGTAATATCCTGTGCAGCGGTGGTTACGGTGAATTCACCGGTTACGCCGCCAATGGTGAGGCTTACGGTTTGCCCGGTCGCAAATTCAGCAGCAGCCGTTGCACGTACTTTTACGGCCTGGCCATTGCTTATGCTGCCTGCAGCGCTGCTATAAGCACCATTGCCAATGGCGTATTCGCCACCGCTTACCACTACCGAGGCGGCGGCGTTCATTCCACTAATGGTAACCGCTTCACTTTCTACTACTGCACCCAATGCAACATCGCCTTGTGTACTAAAGCTAAAGGCATTTGGCTGGGTATCGGGCACTGGTTCTGTTGTTGGCGTTGTATTCGTACCGCCACCGCCACCGCCGCCACAGGCAGCAAGCCCTATTACCGCCACGCCCAATAAACACTTTGCGGCAATGCGTTTACATACAACCCGATACGACAATATCATGAGGCTACCTTTCCTTGTTTTATACTTATTCATTAAACGCAAAGTCCTTTGCGCACTTATGCTGAAGGGCGGTATTTATAGCATATTCCGCGCTTTTTTAGCGTGTGAGTTGTCGCCAAAACGGTCTTAATTCAATCAAATAATCTCTTCTCGCACACCAGCCAAAACCACCGCAAACTACTGACATAGCGCGATGCGAAAGGCTTACAAACAAATAGGCGATTGACGGGTTGACAAAGTTTTACAGGTTTACGCTTCAGGAATAAAACCGTTTTATCTTAACGATTTGCCCTACCCGTTTCGGTTTCATCCACCAGTGCAAAATAGTCACTTGAACTATGGAATCTCTTGAACCTTACCGCTACGTTTAATTACGGGTGTATATTCTGATGGACAGTAATAGACGTCTTTGTTGACTGCCAGATTAGCTACGCCAGGTACGAACGAAGCCCTGAAAATACCAAACGAAGTTGGATTTTACTGGAACGATGGGGTACACGCCTGCGTTCGGCGTAGCTTGGGAAAGGCGAGCATGCCCAACATGGGTTGTTGCCCGATCTGCTGCACATCACAGGCAGTCACCCATCGATACACCCGAAACGAGCGAAAACGCGCCGTTCTTTACTCTAGCGGTTAAGAATGAGGGCTGGCGGCTCGCAACTGTAAGTGAGGAGGAGTATATTATCCTACTGAGTAGTATATTTATCCGGATGACGAGGTGGTAAGTATGGCCATGGTGAAAAAGAGCATTACAGTAACAGACCAGCAAGATAACTGGATCAAGGCGCAGATCGAAACGGGGCATTACGGCAATGAAAGTGAAGTGCTACGGGAACTGATACGGGAGCGACAGTTGCGAGAGCAGGAGACAAGCCGCGAAATCGAAGTGATCCGTGCCAAGCTGATTAGGGCGGAAGAGAGTGGTTTTACTGAACAAAACCCAACAGAGCTCCTAAAAGAAATTAAAAACGGACTGGGCCGTGATGCGATTTAAACTCAGCAATGAAGCAAAAATGGATCTAGCGCGTATCTACTGGCGCGGAGTGAAAGAGTTCGGGGAGTTTCAGGCCGACCGCTACTATGAAGCCCTGATCCAGCGCTTTGGCGATATTGCCGAAGCGCCCTACAAATACCAAGCAGTCGATCACATCCGCGATCACTACCGGCGTAGTGTTTGTGGCGTAGACAGCATCTACTATCGCGTGAGTGCTGACACTATCGAGGTCATGCGAGTACTTGGCAGGCAGGACACCGCCGAGAGATTATAAAGATAAGCTAATTTGCTTGTGGAGACATTGCACTTCTTCCGCCGCTCGTCACATGGCCTATAAAAAAGAACAAAAGGGTCGCCGTGCATTTGACATACTCCCGTAAGCCCTGCCTATTTACAAACGGGTTACACAGTATCGTCTTTGGCGCGAAGCTTTTAAGACGAATATTTACAGACACGTAATTGTGGAATTACACATATCACATGAAGTGTAATAAAAACTCTGTCAAGTGAGAATGGCATTGTGACCTGTAAACAACGTAATGTTCGCGGGCAACACTTGAAGCACCACCGTAACCTCCAACAGGCAGTCTAACGATAAAGCCGGCTTAGCATAAGGATTACTTTATATAGCCCTTAGTTTGGGCTATTTATTAATTCTAGCTTGATGCCCAGGAGCGTCTGGAGTTGCGGTAATATCGACTTCTTTGGGTTTTTTACGGGCTTTCTCTACCTTGAGCGGCCAAGGTAATTCACCAAAGGTTTCTGTTATCGACATATCTGGGCAGGTGGCCTTTACTTTATCCCACTCGGCTTGTGTTTGAGCTCCAACCTCTAAACGAAGGGAGTCAATAATAGAATCGCACAGCTTAAACAGGGGTTTTGCACGCACCTCATCGCGGTAGATTGAAGTACCGCCAAAATCAAAATTAATCCGAATCATTTTTTGAGGTGCTATGGGAAAATAAACTACTCGATGTAACGAAGGATTGTCTTTGGAGCCATTTCCTATTTCGTGAATATCGCATACCACCGCGTGTATACTGGGGGATATTGGCAGCACACGCCAATGCAAAGGACCTCGATATTTTGGCTTATTACCTTGCCTATCGTAACCGTAGCTAGTATCCAAATAATTAGCGATGGCAGACTCAAATACCTTGGGGTGGAATAAATTTTTATCGGCAAAAGTACCATTTTTATCGGCCTTGACCAGTAAGGCGCTAGCCTTTAAATGTGCCTGATAACCCGTAAACCAAGGTCCTACAAAATACCAAGTGTTCGAATAAAAACGATAGTAATCCCATTCGCTTGGTGGCGCATCTGAGCCACTATTGTAAACCCGCTGCCACGGCGATTTTAATATATTGGCAGAGCCTGGCAACACCGCATCTACTGAGCTACTTCTACCAGAAAAACCAAAAACAGGGTTAGCCAATGGCGCACCAAAATATAAGAGGCTATCCTGTAAGAACCACTTATTCTTTCTCAACGCCGAAAAATACGGCCCTCGAACTTCTGCTGGCTTATGGTCATCGTGCCATTCAAACGGAAAGAACTTCAGCCATTCAAACATCTGGGTTCAACCTCGTTTCATACGTTTTTTTACAGCATTAACGGCAAAATGAATAGCGCCGATGGCTCCGGTAACGGAGCCAACGGTCGTGACCACGGGCGAGCTGACCAGCAAGCCCGCACCGGTCGCAAGTGCACCTGCGGCGCCTATCGCAGCCATGGAACCATTAGACAAATCCTTTGCGTAGTCTTGCCCCGTGTAAGGGTCACTTTTATCCCGCGCTCGCGCGGCGTTGGTCATCAAACTGCTAACACTGGCCCTTATATTACCGTTGCCTTTAGCCAAGTTTTTATCGGCTATCATGCCAAGCTTGGTAGCCGATGCTAAAGTGGGATTCGGGTTGGTGGTGGGCTGATACATTTTAATGATATGTTTTTGTTCTTTAAACGAAATATTTTTATTGGCCAAGGTTTGTAACGCCTGCGTTAGCACCACAGAACCGCCCAACTCAGACGCCCACACGACCCCTTTCTGCTGTTTAGACTGCTCCATAGCGTCTGCCAGTAGGCCCGCAAAGGCATAAGCTTCCTTTAACACTATGGGGTTATAATTACGCCAGCCCCCTAACTTACTACCAACGGGCGAATAAAATAAGTCGAAATCACATTTTAGTGCGGCGTCGCTGCTAAACATAGCTTCCAGCTTAGTTGCCGCAATTTCGGCGGCACGCGCCGGTACATTGTGCTTAGTATCTGCCACCACCACATTTCTATGGTTTTCTGGGGTAATACGCCCATTTTTCTTATAATCAACCTTCACCCCTTCTGCCCCTTCGCTGACCCGATAAACACCAGGCTTTCTACCGCTCCCACGCTCAATACTGTCGTAACCCTCACTTAACTGCAGCTCAGTCACCACCAAATTATCATTAGGCCGCCGCTCTACCGTGGCCATAATACCGGGTACAAACACAACCACTTGCTGGAAGGTGTTGGCTTTAAAGTCGTTAATGTTTGGGATAAACACATTGCGCTTGCCGTTTAACCCCGTAGATAAAGCATTTAAGTGCTTTATCGCTAGCATGGGGTAGTAATAGCCTTGACGCGCGGCGCGCTTCAATATTATACCTTTATCTTTAATTGCTGGCGCAAAGCTCACTTCTTTGCCTTGATTGGGAGTGGAAATAAGTAAGTCTTTGTCTTTAGGAGGGATCATGGCCGGGGTCCTTTCGTCCTTTTTATATCCAGGCACTCAGGGTAGCGCCTATCTCTTATTTTTAAGCCGTAAGCCGATATTGATTAGCAGGCTTATGTTCGTATTATTAATCTGCCCTTTTTCTATGCAGTCTAGCATTCTACTCATCTTGGGTAAACGGGATCAAAACTTCATCCGCAACGGTTGACTATTTTCATATACACACAGCTTGCCCAACACACTCCATTTGCAGTACGCCCACTTAGCTAAAACTTGTGAAGCTTGTAGGCAACCCAACAGAACCCAAATTTCAATTTACAGGCTAACGGGAAACCTTTTCATTCCTATTACCTACGTACACACTCGACCGCAAGGCAAACACCACACCTGCAGCCACCGAAAAAATGTGAACTGCCTCAACTTCCTTAAAACATCAATACAAAACTTATCACCAAAACTAACGACGACAAAAAAGTTGATCTACATGGATTAAGGCACCCTTCTTCGTCAAGACCAAGAGCGAGAGCCTGGCCTTGCTGTGACACCCAATCTTTCGGCACACACAAAATGACTTCCAAAAATAAATGAGACACTCACTAATAGCTAATAGGGTCACCGCTATCCCATTGAGTGCAGACTCATATTTCGGTTATACCTTCAAATACGCCCTACTGCCCGAGACACATTAAAACCCTCACGCACCCTCGATTTAATCGCTCTCGTGAAAGCGAGAATCTAGGGTTTGGGGTGCACCCATAAAAGATACCCGCGTTCGCGGGCATGACGGGGCCCTAGTGAAGAAATCTGCGGTGAAAAAAATATATGGGACACTCACTAATAGCTAATAGGGTCACCGCTATCCCATTGAGTGCAGAATCATATTTCGGTTATACCTTCAAATACGCCCCACTGCCCGAGACACATTAAAACCCTCACGCACCCTCGATTTAATCACTCTCGTGAAAGCGGGAATCTAGGATTTGGAGTGCACCCATAAAAGATACCCGCGTTCGCGGGTATGACGGGGCCGTAGTGAAGAAATCTGCGGTGTAAAAAAACATATGGGACACTTAAAAAAATATATGGGACACTCACTAATAGCTTCACCGCTATCCCATTGAGTGCAGACTCATATTTAGGTTATACCTTCAAATACGCCCTACTGCCCGAGACACATTAAAACCCTCACGCACCCTCGATTTAATCGCTCTCGTGAAAGCGGGAATCTAGGGTTTGGGGTGCACCCATAAAAGATACCCGCGTTCGCGGGCATGACGGGGCCGTAGTGAAGAAATCTGCGGTGTAAAAAATATATGAGACACTCACTAATAGCTAATAGGGTCACCGCTATCCCATTGAGTGCAGAATCATATTTCGGTTATACCTTCAAATACGCCCTACTGCCCGAGACACATTAAAACCCTCACGCACCCTCGATTTAATCGCTCTCGTGAAAGCGAGAATCTAGGATTTGGAGTGCACCCATAAAAGATACCCGCGTTCGCGGGCATGACGGGGCCGTAGTGAAGAAATCTGCGGTGTAAAAAATATATGTGACACTCACTAATAGCTAATAGGGTCACCGCTATCCCATTGAGTGCAGAATCATATTTCGGTTATACCTTCAAATACGCCCTACTGCCCGAGACACATTAAAACCCTCACGCACCCTCGATTTAATCGCTCTCGTGAAAGCGAGAATCTAGGGTTTGGGGTGCACCCATAAAAGATACCCGCGTTCGCGGGCATGACGGGGCCGTAGTGAAGAAATCTGCGGTGTAAAAAAATATATGGGACACTCACTAATAGCTAATAGCTTCACCGCTATCCCATTGAGTGCAGACTCATATTTAGGTTATACCTTCAAATACGCCCTAATGCCCGAGACACATTAAAACCCTCACGCACCCTCGATTTAATCGCTCTCGTGAAAGCGGGAATCTAGGATTTGGAGTGCACCCATAAAAGATACCCGCGTTCGCGGGCATGACGGGGCCGTAGTGAAGAAATCTGCGGTGTAAAAGTGGGGGGGTCGGCAATGGCTAAGAATTATAACCTTTCCACAAACAGCAATACCGCGAACCCAAACATATGTCGAATTTCGAGCCTACGTTAAAGAATACCGCTACAAGCCTAATCCCATCAACGACCCTCTAACAAAATAAGCCTGTCTATAAAGGCGTCTGTCTCGGGGCTAATAACCTGCCGCCTAGGGTCAGCTTCAAACCACTCTAAAGTTCGCGCTATTCCTTCGGCGTAATTAATTTTCGCTTTAAACTCTGGTACAAGCGATTTTATTTTGGTGTTGTCGAAAATAGCCGAAACCGATTTATCGCCCAGTAAGGTGCCAGTGTATTCAGTATTTAGGGCGCAAATTTTGTCGGACGTTACGTGTACTATCTCTGCTTCGCAACCGGCCGCACGAGCGGTTTGCTGATAAATTTCATTCCAGCTTAAGAAAAAATCGGAGGTGATATGAAAGTCTTCACCAATCGCTTTTTTGTTACCTAGCAACCCACAAAAACCCACAGCAAAATCTTCTGCGTGCGTTAGTGTCCATAATGAATGTCCATCGCCCTGAACTACAACAGGTTTTCCAGCCTTCATGCGTGCCACAGCTGTATATTCATCCCAACCACCAATGGTGAGTGGAATTACGCGTGAATAGGTATGACTTGGGCGCACAACGGTTATTGGGAAACCCTCCGATTTAAAAGCAGCATTAAAAATATGTTCTGCTGCCATTTTATTACGAGAATAATCCCAGTGACGGTTTTCCAAAGGCGTATTTTCTGTAATGATGGCCGTTGGCCCAGGGTTTTGATAGCAAGATGCCGAACTGATAAAACTATACTGAGCCGTTCTACCCCGAAACAATTCAATATCTCTTTGAGCTTCTTCGGGTGTGAAGACAACCCAGTTAACGACTACATCCCAATGATGTTTCGCCAGCGTTTGCTCTGCACTACCCAGCGAAGCAATATCACCTTGAATAAATTTCGCACCCGGCAATTCCGAACACGCGCCACTACGATTCAGCAGCCAAAGCTCTTCACCTTTTTCCAGCAACCGCTTACTCACACTTAGGCTTATATTGCCGGTACCGCCAATAAATAGAATTTTCATGTGTACATTCCGAGATGGTGAATATTGGGCATTTTTTTATTTGGGAGAATTAAAGGCCGCCGCTAGTATTTTTTTGCCTTTACGCAGCGAAAGGCTGACCGTGCTGGCAAGCAGATTGGCGCCGCAAGCGCTTACCTAGCCAATCGCTTTAGAGCATTACGCGCTGTTCATGCACAGTTTTACTGTTTTTCGCTAAGGTTGCCAGCCTGCCGGTATAATTTACCTTGCACATAAGCCGCCCATAAAGCTAGAAACCATAAGCCATACGTAGAAGCGCCCGTTACGCTAAGCGGCATACCCATGCACGGCGATAAAATGAAAGCACGAACCCGCGATAACAAAGAGGTGCCACACAAAATGGGCGTAAGGAATTCGACGGTCTAGGAGAAAAAACACAACACCTATGGTATAGGCCAAGCCTCCAGCCAATAACCACAGTAACCCAGGAAGCGGTACGGCCGTTAGCATAGGCTGAATTGCTACGATCACAATCCAGCCCATAACAAGATACAAAGAGGTCGACAGGCCTTGGTATTGCGTACCGAGAATGCTTTTTACAAGAACCCCAAATATGGCAAGGCCCCACACCACGCCAAATAAACTCCAACCCCAGGAGCCCGCCAGTACACCAAAAGTGAATGGCGTATAGGTACCGGCAATAAATAAAAATATGGCGCAATGGTCAAGGACAACAAACGCCCGCTTTGCCTTGCCCGCCGGTAGCGCGTGATAAATTGTGGATACCAGGTAAAGAAATAGCATGGTTGAGCCAAAAACAGCCGCACCAATGACCGTCAAAACCCCACCATCACGAACGGCACCGGTAATGAGAATAGGAATAGCCACGATGGACGCTAACAACGCCATTCCGTGGGAGATTGCGTTTGCCCGCTCCTCACCGAGAGATTGAGTTCGTACCGAGGAATCGGCGCTAAAAGTCATGGTCGAACCCTGCGCGGCCTAGCACCGCGATAATATGTGGGTCACTGTTACGCCCCAAAATGTGGGTCGCCTTGTTCTACGAAAAGCCTTGTGCCGCGAGTATATTGGGGCCGGAACCACTCCCGATGATGGGCGAGTTCAACACCCAATTGCGCTGCCGTACTTCAAGGAAACGAAAACGGCCTTGGATGTGTCCGCTCCTATTGTCCTCTCATTTCATTTCAATAAAGGACCTAAAATTCTCCATCGCGCGCGGCTTGCTCTCGCTCTTTACGCTCCTCTTCTTCCTCCTTGGCAAACTCAATAATGCTCAGCATAGTGGCAATGTCGGCATCCGTATCAGCTTCGGCAAATTCGCCGGTAAGCTTGCTGTTTGGGTGCAAATTCCCGTGCTCGTACAGCTCCCAAATCTCTTCCGCATAGTGGGTTACCCGTAAATTAGGGTCGTAACGTCCAAAATAATCCGTCATGTTGTTAACATCACGTGCCAGCATCATTTGAGCGTTATTGTTCCCCGCCGCATTCACCGCTTGTGGCAGGTCAATAACCACCGGGCCTTCTGCGTCTACCAATACGTTAAATTCGGATAAATCGCCGTGCACTAGACCAGCACACAACATACGAACAATCTCCATCATCATTCGGCTGTGATAATCGCGGGCTTGTTCTGGAGTAAACTCGACTTCGTCTAAACGCGGCGCCGGGTCACCACTTTCGTCACACACTAAATCCATTAGCAGTACACCGTCCACAAAGCCGTGGGGGCTGGGCACACGCACGCCAGCGGCTGCTAGCCGGTATAGGGCGTCCACTTCAGCACTTAGCCACGCTTCTTCATGCTGCTTTTGCCCAAAGCGCGTACCCTTAGCCATGGCGCGGGCACGACGGGAATTACGCACGCTGCGACCTTCCTGGTATTGTGCTGCCTGCTTAAAACTGCGCTTATTGGCTTCTTTATAAACCTTCGCACAACGAATATTGCCTGCACAGCGCACGACAAATACTTGCGCTTCTTTGCCGCTCATTAGCTGATACAGCACTTCATCAATCAGACCATCTTCCATTAATGGCTGAAGCCGTTTTGGTGTTTTCATTGTTCCCCTAACGTTACGAAACCTCTGAACAAGTCGATTCGCCTAAAATTTACCTGTTAGGCGTGCGATAGGGCCAAGCTGGGTGCCGGCCGTAACCATGCACCCACCGCCGGTGCTTTTGGCGACACAGCGGGGGAAAACTCCCAAGCCCCTTACGGGCAAGGCCTACAGCGCACATCTACTGCGTAATGCAGGTGGCGCAGAGGCATCCAAGACTTACTCTGAGGGTCCTTAGATTTAGATCTTCGGTAATACAGTAGATTTTGCCATACAAACCGCTCAACCTCATCCCCTTGCGCGGCTTATTCTTGCCATACCCTAAAAGTAAACGCTATTGTTAGCGCGCTTTTTCCGCCCGCACGGTATCTGTTAAAGGCATAAAGACCCCGTATGGCCAAAGTTGAGCACAAACAAAAAGCGCTCACCCTCTTTAGTGGGCAGCATTCCCGTAGCGAACGCGGCTGGGTGCCACCGCCTAGAAACTACAGCTCAGAATCTAAAGACGAAGAATAACCACCCCAAACATACACCTTAGAGCCGCTTAATAGCGCTTTTATGCTCAAACATCAGGCGCCTATATGCACACCACAGGGGTTATACAATTCGATATTAATTGCTGGGGAGTTTAATTGCTGGGGAGTTTCACTCGCCGCCCTTTGGTCTTCGGTGGGCTCCGAGCAATGCCTTTACGGCTAACAATCAAGCGCTAGGCGCTTGATACTTATCGCGCTCAATAAGCACGGCTATTCTCTCCCTGTAAAGCTGCTCCATGGCGGGTAGCTTTGCTTCCAGTTCCTGCAGCAAGTTTTCTGGCAGGCCTCAACATGCTCCACTTTTGTTTGATCCATTAAATTCGGGAACAATGCATAGGGGTGCTTACCAAAAGCCAGTAGTGGGCGCTTAATACTGCTAAATATTTCGGTAAGTTCGGCAGGCACACTAGGCCCCGCGAGATCCGCCAACACAAATTTGGAAAGCCCTGCCATAGTAACAATAGTTTCATTAGTGCTTAAAGAATCTGGCCGTGTAAAGTCGAAAATCATTGGCATATAGCCGCGTTCTTGCAGCCATTGGCGAAGCTTATATAGGCGCTCCAAACCACCATCGCGAAACTGCCCCAACAACAGCACCCCGCGATGATTAAGCACATTAATGGTATCACGCATTTTTTTATGGTTGCTCAGGTAGTAAACAAACTGGGCAAGTTCAATATCGTCCACCATCAAGGGCAATTCGCCGCGAGCAATAAAGTCTGAATAAAGTTCGTAGCTTTTTTCAATAATCAGTTTGGACTGTTTACTATCGTCACTAAGGGAAATATCCCAAGCCGAAATACCGTACACCACCGTTTCGGTAATTTCTTTCACATCAAACTGTGCTTCTACTAGGTTAACTCTATTGAGGTTACAGTTTATAAACGTGGCCCCACTAAAGCAGGCCTGGGTAAAAATTGTTTTATTAAAGCGAGTATTTTTAAACGTGCAGTTGCTGAAATCGGCGCGGGAAAAATCTCCTTCCTCTATCTCGGCATCGATAAACCTACTACCCGACAAATTTAAACCCTCGGCAAAAGCCGAATGGATGCGCGTGCCGTAAAAATGCATGCCACGCATATCCAACTTGTTACTACCCTTTATTTGCTCGCCACCGGGCAGTTTACTGTCGAACCATTGCGGCCGGTTAAAGTCGGCCACTTTTTTGTCCATGGCCTTATTCCACACTTTACTGCCCTGCAGTACGAGTTTATTCGGGTCAAATTTGTCCATGGGGGCTTCCTGCACGTGTTGGAGTATTGATCAATCTTAACGCTAATTTACAGGCAACACAAAAACCCTGCATGCCCCCCAAGCCTTCTATATCTGTAGTCTCCACAGCCTGTTACCAGGTTACCTTGGGGTGTTAGGCGCGCCTTCTACGCGGTTTAGACTCTTTAACTCATCGTGATCACGAACCTGAACATCTACACACTAAACAATGCAGGGATGGCCGTATTTTTTCTTAGGTGAAGGGCGAAGTACCGAATAAAAAGCCATGGTAGGCGGTAAAAGCTAAAGTGGGCCTTTAACGGCTGAAGCTTGAGCATCAAACACGTCTACTGAAAACGCAGGCGGATAAGCACCCTAAGCGAACCCGTTACACGTAAGCTAACTAGACTTATACACACAGAAGGATATGACCACGCTTGGATAAAACGGCCTATTGATACTCAAAAAATAGATAGCTCTCTGCCCATCAGCTCGCAGAGCCTTAAGGCCTAAGGTATTTATTTTAAGCGGTAGGTTTAGGCTAAACCAAGCAGCTTAATTCCCTTTCTTCGCTTTTAGTGCGTAGTAGGGGCTTAGCCTTTCCAGTTTCCCCAGGGGTTTGGTGGTGTAGAATCACCACCGCTCTCCGGCGCTGAAGGTTTAGCCGTTTTCCGATACGGGCTCGTACTCCGGCCCTCGTTATTGGCTCTGCCGCGCTCCGAATGCGCTCTATCCCCACGCCCAAATTCCTTCGCCTTGCGACCCCGTTTTTCACGTAATCGGGCGGCATCTTCTAGGCTTAGCTCTGCTGGCTCTCCCGGAAACTGGTCTTCGGGAATAATGCGGTCACGCGGAGGCAGTTCGAATTGTTCAGCACTGGCACGAGGCAGGCTTTTAAGTTGGTACAAGTAAAATGCTTCTACCTTTTCCCGCGCCCAATCGGTTTTCTTAAGAAATTTAACGCTCGAATCAATGCTGGGCCTTTCCTTGAAGCACTTAATGTTCAGGTAGGCAAATAGAATTTCGTAGCCGTAGTGATCGACCAGCTCTTCTAATAGCTCCTTTAGACCTAAACCATGTAACGGGTTATGTTTGTAGTTAATTTCGCTATTCATGGTAAATTCCGGTACTTTTCAGAGGCCGGAGATTATACACCTTTTCGGCTCTAGTAGCCGCCCCAGCATGCTCAAGTGCCCTGCATACACCGCTCATATACACCGCGATAGTGCCCATGCCACTACTTGATGGAGAGTTAGATTCGCCTGCCTATACACAGCGGTAAACTGACTTAGAGCCCTAAGGCCGGACATTACCCCGCTCTAAAAAATCAGCCCAATAAATAGGCCCATATAAAGGGCGCGCAAGACAAAATTCACAGCATACTGGTGGCCTAGCAAACCTTATTGCAGTAATGGCCTGCCTGGAAAGATTGCAGCGATGGCTTGCTTGGAAAGGCCACTAACCTTCCGCTGCGCAGCCCGCCTTACACTAAGGCTTGCGAGATCGCGTAGAGGCTAAAATCAATGAATAGAGGTGCCCTTAACGGGGAGAGTGATTTTTTACAGCGCTAACCATTACTGATAGTGCCTATTCCAGTAGCATCATCCAACGTTGGGCACAAAATTCAAGTCATACCCGCGAACGCAGGCATCTGTATTTATCTGCACCCCAAAGCCCCCAGGAGCGTGAAGAGGAGCGTACCAAAAATTTAAATTTAGCACGCCTCAGCGGCAACAAAGGCACCCCGGAAAACCACGGGGTGCCTTGATTTCGCCGAGAGAATCGAAATTATCGATTGACGCAGAACCCAATGGATGGATTGTAAGAACCAGGAGGAACGCTGTTATTCCAACCGGCCCCGGCCAAAGACACTGTCGAACCGCTCTGACTATACTCACCGTTCCATAGGTTGCTGACTGTACCATCAACGGTAAATTCAACCGACCAGCCATTAACCGTGGTGTTTCCCGAATTGTTTAACAACACGTTGCCGCAATAACCGCCACCCCAATCGTTCGTCGTTTCAATTTGTGCGGTTACACTTCCCCCACCGGAGGAACTCGAACTGCTTGAGGAACTAGAGCTACTAGATGAACTGGAACTACTGGAGCTGCTCGATGAACTGGAACTGCTGGAGCTGCTCGATGAACTGGAACTACTGGAGCTGCTCGATGAACTGGAACTACTGGACGAACTAGAGCTAGAAGAACTACTGCTCGACCCACCATCACAGCCGGCTGCCGATGGGTTGCTTCCACTCACTTCGAGGTAATCAATATTGGCCAAACCTGAACTTTGGTTTGCCTGCAAGCGAATACGGTGGCTACCACTACTCAAATAAACACTGGTTGAAGCCGTCGCCCAACTGGCCCAACTGCCGGTGCCAGGGAAATCGGCATTCGCATTCATGCTGCCATCAACACTCAGCTCGCCGGTACGATTTGTGCTGGAACCATTGGCAAATCGCCATAAAAAATTGTAGTAACCGTCTTCGGGTACACTTACCTGCCACTCAATTCCATTGCCGTTGGCATTGTCGGTATTCGCAAAACCAGAACCGGTGAAACCACTGTTATTGCTATCCACCGATCCATCAACATTACAAAAACCCGTTTGGTTTTCTTGAATAATGACCCCGCCACTACTACTGCTAGAAGATGAACTTGAACTCGAAGAGCTACTAGATGATGAACTAGAGGAGCTACTTGAAGAACTACTTGAAGAGCTGGAGCTACCGCCGATATTGACATTGTAGCTATTCATACTGAAATCCAACCCGCCAGCCGATTGACTGATTTCAAAACCCAATTGAATTTCGTGCAGGTTAGTGGTTTGGCTGAAGTAGCCGTTATCGGCTAACCACTTGGAAATTTCTGTTATGTTTACAGTACCTGAATTAGTGTGGCTAGTTCTCAAGAACGAATAAACTGTAGCGGAGCCGTTAGTACCCTCGAATAAATTCCAGGTGTGGCCGCCAACATTGACATTAGTTACCACCGGGCATGCCGTACTTGGGTAACCACCACCACAACCGTAATTGTACGAAATGGGGCCCATCTCACCGTTCCAGTTCACCCACAGCATAATTTCGTAGGCGTAGTTGTCGTACCAAATATCATACGCCGTATTGTAAGAGCCACCTGAAGGACGACTAACGTTAAAACTAGAGGTGATAGTAGGCATGCTATTGACGTTATAGTTAACATCGAAGTCAACATTTGGGTAAGACTTAATACCACCTGTATTCGGGTGATCTGCCGTCACACCCCAGTCGCCCTCATTGTTCGCCCAAATACATTGTGAGCCACCACCACCGCCCCACATATTGTTATATATCGTGAATCCATTTACATTCCAGTTACCCCACTGGTCGCAGGACTGCCAGGTCTGTGCATTGGCGACGCTTGCAACCACAAAAAAAAGCCCCGCTACCAGAGCCAGTCTATTTATTTTAAGCATGTGAAATCCTCTTTTTGATAAAAGAGCTGAGCAGATACGACTATTGATCAGACAAAATTATTATTAGATTTAGGACAGAAGTGGAAGAATTGTTTTGGCGCATACACTAGGTTGCATTTCCGACAATACATTCCTCAACATCGACCACTACCTAAGGAAAATAACACAGTTCAAATGACGTTAATCTAACAAATCGCCCATTTAGTAGAAATATTTGAGAGTTTATTCCAAAAAAAAACAGCACATAGTCCCCTTTAATCAGGAAAAGCTATTTACGGTCCTTTTGCCGCCCTGAACCATTGAAATAGCAGGCTTTTCAATGCTCACTCATCATTACTCCGACATTCAAGCCTGTGCTTATTGAAACAAGTGAGATGAAGTGAATTAAGCACCCACACTAACACTTCCAGGAACATTAAAAAGCACGCCAATTTTGAACTTTTACGCCGCTCGCCACATTAATTAACAACACACATTAATTAACGAAAAACATTGATAAAGGGTAAACAGACGCCCAGCCTAGCATCAAAACGGCGTAACCTTGCCTACTTAGCAAGAGCACAGGAGAACTTCGGTACCTTAATAGAGCTAACCCAAGCTTGCTTTAAATTTTTCGCTGGTAAAATCTTAAAAAAGAATCAATACCCTGTTCTTTTATATGGCGTTGATTTTCAATTAGGTTTTGACCGTATTTTTCCCATCGCTTGGAAAACTGATTGAATTTGTAGCAGGGAAATGATGTGCATTCAAAACAGAAATTTAAATGTTTTTTACCTATGCAGCACTCATAGATACCTTTGCACTTTCTGCACTGCAATTCAGCGCCGACGCAGCCGTTCGCCCTTCCGTACCTAGGGCAGCCCCCACAATAAATGCCGCATGGAGGGATAAGCCCCTCGTACATTTTCATCGATCAAGCTCCTGTGCTGGTAAAAACCCATGCTTATCTCATTATGGCATACAGCCCTATAGACACAAGAGCAACCGCCTCCTAGCCCTTACATGCCCAATAGTTTGACACCACCTCAACACTCTCGCTTCACTGAAAGTGAATAGCACACCGGTATAACCGTACGTGCAAACCACCCTACAACAAGGGCTTTAGTCTGTCCGATCAACCACACCTGATTCGGATATAGCGCGTACAGGTTAAGTCAGTACCGCCCGAAGATGGGGGAAGGGCTACGGATATGAATATTGAAGCAACGGTAACAACGAACTTTTCAATACAATTTGGCGCCTATATAATCGGGTTTTGTATTAATCGGATGGGGGTTAAACGCGTGGTTAGCCTCCGGTGAAAGGGTTACTAAAACTTCGGTATTAGATCGGTGCAAAAGTGTATTCAGATATTAGTACGAAATAAAGGTTGCAGAGATAAAAATGAAAATTAGAACATTAGGTTTATGCGCAGGATTATTGTCCGCACTGTTGATCACCGGTTGTGGTGGAGGGGGAGGTAACGGCGGCACTAGCGGTGGGGTGACCCCCGGCGGTTCCGGCGGCAACTCGAACTTTAGCTTGGCTTTTTCTCCTGCTGCGCTCGACATTGAGCGAGAAGTTGTGTCTGCATACACCGAGGAAGTCATGGTCGATATTGCGTATGTGGGTGATATACCGAGCCGCTCTGTGTTCGTAATTGTGCAGCACGACACCAGTTTTTCAGCAGTAGACCCATATGTAGGCGAGACCGAGGCGCAACTGTTTCTAACCTTGGCCGACTCTCTGTCCGTTGGGGAGCATAGCGGTGTAATAACGGTCGATGTCTGCTACGACCAGAATTGTAGCGAAATGGCCGCTCCGCGGGCGACACTGCCTTACACCATCAACGTTGTGCGTTCACAGCCAGCATTTTTCATGAAGCGTGCGCAAGAGGCCTCTTACGAACCTGTGAATGAAATAAAAATTCGAGAGATATTAGGTGCCGACCCTGCCCCCATATACATTAAAGTCGAACCGCCCTCGCAGTTTCCAACAATGACACTACCGCAGGATTTAGTCGATCGATATTCGATTGAATTCTTGAGCGACTACGAATTTGTTCTTCACCCTACCTTCCAGCATATCGATACCTACCAACACTATAATATTGACTTCAGTAACGATACCGAGGTTCATGCCACCCGTATTTCCGTGAACATTAGCCGAGACTACCAGAGCATCAAGAACGGTTTTGCCTTTACGCAAAAACTGATTCCACTATCACTTGGCCACTCCAACTACAGTTTTTACGCAACAAATTACTATAAAATATCGCAGGAAGGAAATGACATAAATGTTAACGTGGAATACTCCCAAGGCGACGGATGGTTAAAACCACTCGTCTATGACACTAGCGAAATACAGGTAGAGATAAACCCGCTAAATGTGCCCACAGGTTTTTCCCATGCGCGGGTTACCGCAACGAGCGCAACAGAAGGAGCCATCAGTTTCGATGTTTACTACCTTCCAACCAACACAACATGGCAACTCTATGGGTATGCTAATGCCCTCTATGCCAGCACAACGGTTGAGCAGATGAGTGATATAGGGTTTATACAGGGCACCTTAGATACGCCTGTGCTGGTAGAATCGTTGACACCGTGGTTAGTGAACATTAATAAATCTATCAGTGATTTGGGTGATCAGTGGTTCAGCTTTGGTGTCGACATCGACAAATTTAATGAGGCCCCCGTTGATGTAACTCACAGCCAAGAAACGGCCTACGTAAAAGTGTACGCTGAGGAAGATTCCAACCAAGTAGACATTATTGAAATAGCTTTAGATATTTCCATCGCCTGCGTGTATCGCATAGAGCCGTCGGTGGTGAGTGCCGGGCAGCCCTTTGAGTTGGTGGCATACGAAGCAGCTTTTAGTGCTAGCCCCACGAACCTCTACGTGAAGGGCGCTGATGAGACCGGGCTGGGACACCTGTACGAGCTGAACGATATAGTAAGCAACGATGTCGACCATTCCAACACCTTTACCATGCCTGCGCTAGACACCGGTAGCTACCACTTAAATTTTGCAGGCTTGTTTGGCCCACAGTGCAATGACATAACCCTAACCGTTGAATAACACGCTAGCCACACACAGCGTAACGGTTTTTGGTGAAGACATGCAGCGTGCAAAACGCTGCATGTAGAGAGGGTGATCGAGGGGTGTATGGGGCTAGAGGGAGGTATGCCTGAGCCAAAACGGCGGGTCACGTTGACGTCGTTCGGCGGTGCCAGCAATTGATTAGTGCTCACACGCCTCTGTTCTAGCTTGGTAGGTTTCCCGTTATTTACTGAATGTTATTTTATTTGTAAGGAAATGCTTATGCTCGCTGTGCAGGCACTAGGGTGTAAGCGCCAAACCAACCACACCCTAACCAAGCTGGACATTCCAAGGCAACAATCCCTCAATCTGCTCAACATTTTGCGCATTGGGTAGTTCTTCAAAAATATGTTGCAAATAGTCGTACGTATTCAGGTCGTTAGCCTTGGCTGTTTCTATCAGACTGTAAAGATTTGCGCTAGCTTTAGCGCCCGCCTGACTCTTACTGAACATCCAGTTTTTGCGACCAATAGCAAAGGGGCGTATTGCACGTTCGGCAGCATTATTATCGATGGGATAGCACCCATCTTCCAGGTAGGCGATTAATCGATCCCACTGGTTGTTCAGGTACACCAATGCTATACCGAGTTTTGTTTTCGGTGCCACCGACTGTAAGCTTTTATCCAACCATTCTTTGATTTTGTCGAGGATGGGTTTTGCCTGCTCTTGGCGAACTTGGTAGCGTTTATCCGGTGGTTCGTCCTTTATTTTCTTTTCAATCGCGTACAGCTTGTGGATATAGGCTAAGGCTTGATCAGCTTTGCCTGTTTTACCCTTTTTCTGTAAATTTTGAGCCTCTTTGAACTTTCTTCTGGCATGAGCCCAGCAACCTAAGCGGGTAATACCGTACTCATCACAGGCTTTTTGGTACCACTCGTAGCCGTCGACCATAATGGCGGTATTTTCGGCGCTAAGTAGCTCGATGGGTACCCGTTGCCCTCGGTTATCCGCATAGTGGAATACGCAAACCGACTGTGGACCTGTGCTGGTCATTACCCACATGTAGCTTTTGCTTTGTGCGGTCTTTCCCGGCTCTTCCAATACCTGTAGTGTGGTTTCATCCATGTGGATGTACGGTGGCTTGTGGAGGTAATCAATTAACAGGTTGATAAGGGGCTGTGTCAGCTCACCACACTTCACCATCCAGTTCGCCATATTAGTTCTGTCCAGCTCTATGCCGATTCGTTTGAATATCTCGCTTTGACGGTATAAAGGTAAAGCATCCGCATATTTTTGCACCGCGATGTAAGCGAGTAGACTGGGGCTGGCGATACTTTTTTCGATAGGCTGTTTGGGCTTGCCTGCCGTTACAATGTGATTGTCACAGCAGGGACAGGCATATTTTAGTCGCTTGTGGCGAACCACTTTGATTTTAGCGGGGATGATTTCCAGTTGTTCATGGTCTTCGCTGCCAATGATATTAAGAGTGCTGCCATCGTGAGGGCAGACTTTTTCCGTTTCGGTGATGTCGTGAATGATGTCTTCACGGGGAAGGTTGTCGGGTATAGTAACGCGAGGCTTACGCTTGCGAGTATAACTTTTTACAGTGGTGCTATCGCTTTCGGCGGCCTCAACTTCAACTACACATGCTTCGGCTTCGTTAAATAAGCCTAGCTGATCAGCCGATATTTTTTCACTAGAAGATCCAAAGCGTTTGCTCAGCAGGTGTTTAAGCTGTTCGTTTAATACGGCGATTTGCGTATCGCGCGCGGCAATCTTTTCGCGCAATAAATCATTTTCTTTCTGTAAAGCCGCCGCATATTTCATAGCGGCTATTATACAAAATATTAGGCCACCTCGGTGAATTTTAACTGCTTATGTGGTCTAAATTTAGCAAAGTCAAAACCCCGCAATAACCAATCCCATTGCTCGTAGGTAATTGATGCGGTTGCAAGCGGGTCTTTACTCGGCCACTTAAATTTGTCCTTCTCTAGGCGTTTCTGCCACAGGGCAAAACCCGTACTGTCCCAATAGAGCACTTTGAGCTGACTGCGGTTTCTATTGCAAAACACGAACAACGCCTGGCTGTATACATCCAACTCCATCTCCTCACTCACGATAACCGCTAGGCCATTGATCGCTTTGCGAAAGTCTACTGGGTCGCGGTGCAGGTATATGGGAATCGCATTGGACCACTGGATCATGCGAGGGACTTAATCAATGATACAAAGGAAGGAATAGACATGGCTGGTGGGCAATGAACTTTACAGTTGCCCACTTCGAGGACAAGCCCCTGCCGCGAGTAAAGTTCAGGCTGTACAACCACATGCGCGAACGCACTGTCTTCCTGCGCTTTGAGCTTGGAAAGCTTTAAGTTGAAATATTTTGGATTGAGGTCGTGTTGCTTGCAAAATTCGACTTGCGATAGGCCTGACCGCTCGAATTCTGCGAAAAGTTGGGGCCAGTTGTAGGTGCGGCGCTTGGACATGATAGCCTCCTTAGTAATGGAGACTATAGGTTATTATGTTAATGTCGCGCCTTGTAGGGTGTGGTTGGATTGGCGCTTACACTAGGGTTATAGAACAGTCCGCCATAGGCGCATTGTGAATGCCCTTCTTTATTCTAGAGGAAAGCAGAGGCGCCCTTAAGGGCGCCTCTCATAATTAATTTCTAACCACGCTAACCGGCTGAGTTAACGGGAACAAAAAAGAAGTCCCCTACTTCATGTCCTGCGCCTTTCATCGCTTTAAACTCAGGCTGTTGATCAAAACCAACGGATTTTGCACCGGCTTCCACCTTGCCTTTTAACTGGGTGTATAAATCTGGGCCAGCCATTATCTTCTGATTGTTTTCGAGCACATCGATAAATGCGCGAGCAAATACCGAGTGGCCGTTTCCGGCATTATCCAAAACGGGTTTGTCGGCACCAGACGAAAGCAGTAGCCTCGCTTTTTTAGACAGTTTGTAACGCATGTACTCGTCATCGTAATGCGCTTTATCACCAAGGAAAAGATAACCCGGCGCACTGGAAAGCAACCCGGCGTAACAAGAGTCGGCGACAACCATAATTCGCTTGGCTTTTAAGCGCGCCAGGTGGCGAGTAATGAATTCATTCGACACCCAGAAGGTATCGGTGGGCGGAGGGTCCGCATTGACAGGCAACCAATAACCGCTTTCCAAATCACCCGATTGAATACGACTGCCATGACCTGCGTAGTAAATAAGTAAGTTGTCATTTTCGCCAACGGTATCATTCAGATCGTTGATAGCCTGCATAACCGCAATATTACTAGCATCCAATAATACCCGAACCGAGAAGCCGTATTTATTTTCCAATAAATCTGCCACGCGACTTGCATCGTATCTGGGTGAATTGAGCTTATCTAATCGATGATAATCTTGATTACCAATCACCAAGGCATAGTATTTGCCAAACTTGCTTTCGCGCTCGTTCGAAAAATCCTCCTGGTCTCTTTCGGTAAAGCCAGAAGGCGCCGTTGGCTTTCTAAATACAGGTAAAGATGCGTAGTGCTTACGCGCATCTAACTGTTCGGTTTGAATATCGGCAATCCATTTTTTTAACTGTGCAATCTGATCTTGTAATGCCGTGTCTTCTTCGGCCAGCTTCAAATTGGATTGCAACTGATCAACCTGTTGGCCCAGCAATTTAATTTGTGAGTCTTTCGCGGTAATTTGTTGCTGTAACTGATCACGTAATGCTTTCTGTTGCTCGTAGGCGGCAGATTGGAAAATAACGTCGTCTTCCGGCATGCCCCAAGCCTTTCGGTACAAGTTCAGTGCCCTGAGCATATCTTTTTCAACGCCCAAGCCCTGCTCATAGAGTGTACCTAAATTAAATTGCCCACGCGCATTACCCTGTTCCGCTGCCTTGTTATACCAAACAGCCGCTGCGGTGTAATTAGGTTTGCCACCGTGCCCCTGCTCGAAGATTTCACCCACATTCGCTTGCGCGTCGGCATCACCGGCTTCAGCGGCTGCCATCCATACATTTAGTGCGGTTTTATAGTCGGCCCGATCGTAAGCAACAAACTCACCACCGCGAATACCACAGTCGGCAGCGGTTGTTCTTGTGGGCCTGCGAGGTGTTACGTAGGTTGAATTGCCAAGGCGGCGAACCTGTCCAGGCAGTAAACAATCAACAACCTGCAGGCCTTCAACCATAGATGCAGCGGTAGAAGGCTCACTATCGTCAACGGTAGCAATACTTCCACCACAAGCCACCAACAGGAGTGAAACAAGGAATAAAGCAGGTTGCTGTAATAACTTTGGGGAGTACAATCGCATAAATTATCCTTTTATTATGTCGACCAGTATTTGGCGAGGCAGTATAGCGGCTAACACATCAAAATACATGACGTGTTAGCCGTGATATGAAGATCATCTTTTACGCGCTTTTTATCACGGTAGGGAACCACATTGAAACTCTCTTTGCTATTGCTGACGATCGTTCTGCTTGTAAATTGTGCGACCGGGCTACACACAACACCGTCACTAATCGAAAAAAACGCGCTAGCCCAAACCGTAATACCTGGGCACCCATTCGACCACAAGATTTTCCACAATAGCGCGAGGGCAAATAACAACACCCTCCACCTCTACATTGCGGGCGATGGAATACCCTGGATAGAAGGGAAGCATATTGCAGCCAACCCGACGCCAAATAAAAGTTTGGCGCTTAACTTAATGGCAGTGGATACCCATAATGCCGTACTCATTGGCCGCCCCTGCTACTTTGAGATGGAAAACGCTAGAAACTGCCAGCCAGACCTTTGGACGTTTGCGCGATTTTCGCAAGACGTCGTTTCCAGCATGCTGAAAGCAACGAATGAATGGCTGGAAATCCACCCACACAGCAACATAATAGTGATTGGTTATAGTGGCGGCGGTACCCTAGCGATGCTTTTAGCCCCGCACATACCCAATGTTACGGCCGTGGTAACGATTGCGGGAAACCTGAACATTGAGCACTGGACCAAGGAACATGATTACCTACCGCTTAATCAATCTATTGACCCAATCAGTAGCAAGCCGCCGCCAGCACAAATAAAACAAGTGCATATTATTGGTGGCAAAGATAAGAACGTAACAGCAGAAATCACTCTTTCCTATGTTCACAAACACGGTGGTATTATTTGGCGCTACCCCGAATTCAACCACTACTGTTGCTGGCTGGATGAATGGCCACGCATTTTACAGCGATTAGAGACTGAATTATAAGCGGATATTTAGCCGCAGAATGCGGCCGTAAAATTGATCCGCTTTTAGCGCTGCACACCAGAAAATTGCGGCTTAACACTACCCATAAACCCGACATTAATAAACATAAGCACCGAAATAAACATAAGCACCGATAAACCTGAAAAATAACTTTATCTTATTTTTAATTACTTTCTAGTAATTCCGCTTTGTAGGCCAATAGCTCTCCATTCGACGCCAGAGAATCATACTCCAACAACACATTAATTTGTTGGAGCTTTTCTTCTTTAGAGCTAAGAGAGGCTTTTCTCGCGATACCAAGCACTTTATCTACAACCGCCTCTAAACCTTTCATTGCGCGTATATTGCGCGGGTGCAATTGATAAACGGCGTTGTAATGGTAAATTGCGCCGTTAATATCACCAAATTTTCGTGCTTCTTCAGCCAAGCTAATCGATTCGTTAATACTATCTTGGGTGTTTGCATTGAGTTCCGAAAATGGAACCGCAGGGCCATTCTCTTCTGTGCTTTGAAAAACCACCACAACACCTAGTGCAATAACAACAACTAACAATGAAGCCGCTATAAGCTTGAATGAAGAAGAGGCTTCAAATTGCTTAGTAAATACAATAGCATCCGCAATACGCTCCCCGCGCTTTAGCGCAACAGCCGCCTTAATAGCCTGCGCTTGCCGCTGCTTCAAACCTTTTAGTACCGGCGGGTGTAAACGCTTTTTCTGCACTTCAAGCGCGGTCATACGCTGGTAGGGGTGGGAGCCGGTTAACAGCTCATAAGCAATTAAACCCAAGGCATAAATATCATCGCTGGGATGCGGCTCATCGCGCTCAAACATTTCATAGCTTGCGTAAGTCGGTGTCAGCCCGCCCAGCTCACCCGCATCAAAAACTGTTTGCTCAGAGGCCTGATAGTCCTCAACAGATGACGCTGCCCGAGCAATACCAAAATCGAGTACTTTAACGGTGCCCTCGTCGGTAAGAAAAATATTACCCGGCTTTAAATCGGAGTGAACAATGCCCTTGGAGTGCGCATAAGCTAAACCTTTCGCGACTTCCCCAATAATACGTAACGCCTCGTTTTTGTCCACGCCGCCTGGGTTATTACGAATCAGCACGTCTAGGGGTGAGCCCCTTAACTCCTCCATGGTCATAAAAACGGTGGCTCCGTCACGATCAAAATCGTACACGGTAATAATATTGGGGTGCGCCAAGGTTTGTGACTTGCGCGCCTCACGCTGCAAGGCAACAAAACCCTTCGGGTGACCAGCGAAATCGCCGCCAAGCACTTTTACAGCCACGTACGGGTTTTTGTCTTCGGCTTCCAGCTTACGTTTATCGATAGCCCGGTACACGTGGCTCATGCCTCCACGCCCAAGTAGATCGGTCATTTCAAAACGGTTTTTTAAGGTATCGCCAACAGAAATAAAGGCTCCACTCTCGCCAGGCGCATATTCGCCAGCAACATAGGCGGCAGGTCCATAAGCGGCCGGTTTAACACGCGTTGCATCATCGGGCTCGGGTGCTTTTAGGCGGGTTGCATCAACGGAGGCTGGCGCTTTCAGGCGCGTTGCATCTTCCGAACTGGGGTCTTTGAGTCTCGTTCGATCCTCCTCCGCTTTACTAGCGCGAGGTACGGGCCGTACCTTTGATTTATCGGCATCAGGCCGGATACGGGTAGTGGCATCGAACACGCCTTTATCTTTACTCATGTAATTGGCTTCCACTCCTGTCCATCAACTCGGTCACAATGGTGGCCATTGTTCTATTAATTGGCAACACACGCAATGTACCCGGCCTACAAAATCGACAATTAAATGAGCCTAGTAGAGGGAATGTAAACAAGACTAATACGTGCTAGCATTTGGCCCGATTCAGCCCGATAATGGCGCGCGTATTGTCTTTCATAGCGCTCAAATCAGGCCTTTAGAAGGAATCTAATTGGAACAACCTAAAGCAATAAAGGGTTCCACACTACTTATTGGCCCGAAGTACCCCCGTTTAGGGCCGCGATAACGGACTATTTCCCCATGAAAAAACCACCCGCTCTTACCTTTACCGCCAAGTGCCTCACCCTCACTTTTACATTGGCGGCAAGCCACTTGAGCTACGCCGATTTATCCGACCTAGAAGGTGAGTTCACATCACAACTGGAGGAGTATTCCGCCGCTTCCGTGCAGGGGACCTATGCGGTTCTACAGGAACATGGCTGCACCGACGAACAACGCGGCGCTACACAGGCCTGCGATGAAGCCACCTTTCGAACCTGGAGTACCGTGCGCGAGCTGGTTCATACCGCCAACGACTTAACGGGCGCTGGGCCTACGCTGTATAGCTTAGGGCTGGACCTTGAAGGTTTGGGCTTTGCCATGCGTTGGACCGCCGGCGAGGAATTTTCTACCCAGGGCGATATGTCTACCAACTTCCTTCGTGGCCAAATGACAGGATTAGCCAGCCGTATGACAGCACTTCGCGGCGGCACCGGTAGTATTGCCATGGGTGCGACGAATCAAAACAACCTCATTGCCCTTGGACACGAAGGCCCGCTCGGCGGCGGTGCGGGCAGCGACTTAAATGCTCAATGGTCACGCTGGGGGTTCTTTCTGAATGCCGATTACACCAGCGGTGATCGCACGGCCACCGAACGAGAAGACGCCTTCGACTTCGACGGCACCGCCATTAACACCGGCGTAGATTATCGTTTCTCTCTCAATTGGGTGGGCGGGGTTATGCTGGGGCACCAGAGTGAAACCGTGGAGTTCGACCCCAATCAAAGTATTGTCGAAGGTACCGTTGATATGACCGGGCTGTCCTTGCAACCCTATATGCTATATAGCGGCGAACGCTTATTTTTTAGTGCCGCTGTCGGCTTTCAAAGCATGGACTTCGATACTGAACGCACGATCTCCTACCCTTCGTTAAACCCGCAAATAGAAAGTACCGATACCGTCGCTATTAGCGGCACTAGCGCATCATCCTATACCTTCAGTTCTACCTTGGGTTATAGCTTTTTCCAACACAGTGCTTTTGGTATGGAACCGTTTGTTGCGCTTAACTATCGCAGTGTTTCCGTTGACGGCTATAGCGAAACCGACATTGAAAATGAAGGCCATGCATTCATCGTGGCAGAGCAATCGTTTGGTTCCACAGAATCCACACTGGGACTGAAATTTAATTACCTACTCACACCGAATTACGGTGTTTTTATCCCTTATGTGGATATTGAATACCGCACCCAGCACGATACCGCCCCTCGTCAAATTAATGCCCAATATGTGGATGTTGCTGACATCGTTGCAGGCGAATCAGCAACCGTTTTCTCCTTGCCCACCGACGAACTCGACAGCAACTACATGACCTTCACCGTTGGTATGTCCGCCGTATTAAGAGGCTCTAGCCAGAAAAACGCCGACGGCGCTGCCAGCGGTGGGCTGCAAGCCTTTATCCAATATAGAGAATTTATCAATTTAGAGTATTACAACCAAAGCCAGATCTCTGGTGGTTTACGTTACGAATTCTAATTTTACTCATTGGCATATAAGGACATAACCATGATGCACTCAAGACTGGTTTTTATACTCACGCTACTGCTAGCTGCGTACGGCCTCGCAGGCTGTAAAAAAGAAAACACAAACACCGATAAACCCCCGATCGCCAGCCTCACAATTCTGGGAACCGCAATCACTAACAACACGTTTGTGACGCGTTCAGGCAGTGATGTTTTAGTGAGCGCAAAAGACAGTGAAGGCGTAGACGACCCTATCCTCACCTACGAATTCACGGCCATATCAGTCAATAATACCGATCTCGAACTGGCGGATATCAACACTTCACTGCTGGAACGTACACGCAATACAAAAGCGTTCAAGACACCTGAAGTAGATAAAGAAACGGTAATTGAATTTCAACTCACCGTTTCAGACTCCGACCAAGTAGAGCGAAGCACAACAGCAACCTTGGTGATTCTTCCCACTCAAGATGCGGATGTTTTTCTCACTCAAAAAGCCGTTAACGACCCGGAGCACAACACCTATTTACTCGCCGTTGCTCTCGACCTTGCAGAAGCTGAAATATCAGCGTCAAACTACACCGTATTAATCGAAAATTTCGCTGAATGGTCGCCCGCGTTTCCCCACACCGACTGTCAGTACGGTGCATCAAACAATTTGTGCCGACGTTTAATCAGTAGCGAAATCGTCAGTGGTGAATGGCAAGCGGGTTTAACCTTCGAGCAGGTTAACGCCGAAACCGCAGCTAACGCTTACTTTAACCCTCGCCACCGTATCGACATGCCCTTTATTGATGTTGATGAGATTAACCGTCACTACGATATTGGTGCAGCCTGTGAAACGAACGAACTGCGCTGCATGCGGTTGGAGCTAGATAAAATCGACCAAGCGCAAACGGTACAACAGTTTTCCTTTGTCAGCGCCAGCAGTCATGCCCGCCTGTTGATTCTGGAAAAAGACAGCGAGCAATATGTGGATTCCGGCCTGCTATGGCTTAGCACGCGCAGCGACGATAGCACCCAGAACGTGGATGTCGACCTTATTCGTCGCTCACAAAATATTGAAAGCTTTGCCTCTGCCAATGCCTACTACCGCATGATTGACCCACTAGACCAGGCAACCACTCTAACGGACTGGCTGAACCACAGAGGCTTTGTTGCTGGCGTAGAAAGCGAACCCAATTTCGCTCACGCCACCTACGTGAATAATTATGACCTTGGCTTTGGTCGCGATATGGTTATGCGCAAAGACGACTGCGGAAACGTCTACAGCTATGTGGATAATTACCCCACCCTAGAACTCGCACTCCAGCATCGCAATAGCTTCGCCACCGTTGTTATGGAATACAGCTCATCCAACACCGCGCTTACGTGCAACCAGCAAGACACTAAGTTTGTAAAGTTTTATGCCTATGTGCCCAATGATTTTACCGGCGAGATGGTGCGCGCAAGCAGCATGAATTTTGATGGTCGCGGTGAAAAATATATGCCGGGCGTTTGTACTGTTTGTCATGGCGGTACGCCCTACAATACCAATAACGCCATGAACCCCGCGAGCGTTGTCGAATTTGTCAGTACGCTCGCTGACGACGCCAACATTATCGCCGCCGTGGATGCTCTCGACAGTGAGCGTGTCGCCACTATGGCGAACCTCAACGCCACCTTTATGCCGTTTGATCTCAATGCTTTTCTTTATGCAGAAGAGGACGACCTCAACCTCACAGACCCTTACCTCAATTCGAGCTTGCTGACCAACATCGACACCGCCAGCTACTCAAAAGAAAACCAGCTCGGCGCGTTCCGACAGTTCAACAAGAACGTACTCTCCACCTATTTAGATGCGCGCAACAACGAAACCGAAACAAACAACGAGACCGAAATAAACAACAACGAGGGCGACGAATCTTCCCGCTGGGACGCCCCGATTAATTTAATCAATAGTTGGTACAACACCAGTATTGACAACCTAGAACAACTCGACACTATTGATACCCAGAATTTCCATGGCGATGCCGTGCTACCGGGCTGGGAAAATCAGACCGATATCTATCACGATGTTTTTGCCAAATACTGCCGCGCTTGCCATATTCAGACCGATCAAACGCGCGTGAACTTCGCTACAGCGGAAGAGTTTCTGGGCGAAATTGACATAGAAACAGGGTTGCCGGCCAATTTCAGTAAAGTGGTGGAACAAGTGCTTTCTCGCGGACAAATGCCCGCGGCACGCTTAACCTACGACCGCTTCTGGGCAGACTTCAACGGCAATACCGCTTCCGCCGGAGAACAGCTAGTGGATGTACTGACCCAGTACGACCCCGGTTTAGCGCAAACACCACTTACGTCTATTGTCAGTATCGATGCGGTTATTCAGGACAACAACAATAAACCCTCCGCCAACCTTGATGGCAGTGCCAATGGCACCGATCAGCAAATCCGCATACTGGCTAGCGGCCTCATCGACACCGCCTTTGAATGGGAACTGACTAACGACTGCAGCGAAGATACCTTCCTGCACGGTGCAAAAACCACCGCAGCCAGTTTTGTAACCGCCACATCGCCTTGCCAACACCGTATAAGCTTGGCCATAAATGGCGAAGAGCAAGACACCCAAACCATTCTGGTCGACCGCAAACCCGTCACCCGAGAACTCACCTACACCACCAACTTAGGTCCCAACGATACCGCCGAGGCGGTTGCCAATTATGTTCCAGGCGATGGCACACTCACACTCGACCTACTCGCCAACCCGTTATTCAGCGAGGCCGATTTTGGCGATGGCAGTGTGCAAGTGGTCATCAACCATGGCGCAGAGCCCTTCGGTTTAACCATAAATAATGCCGTGCAGTTAGATGCAAACGGGCACGCGCAGGTATTACTGAGTAATCGCGTTCCGGCAGAAGCCACTGAAATACGTTTTCAATACCAGCTTCAAGATCTGTCCCCAAACGATCAACCTTCAATCGCAGAGGCTACCGGTTTAGTTACTATTCAAGTGGCACCCATAAGCCTGGAGATCAACACGGATACACTATCAGATTCCTCCGTCGGTTTTTCCTGGGCATCAAACCCCGAAGGTCTTACAGCAGAAACCATTAATATCTATCGCATGACCGGCAACCAAGCAGCTGCACTCGAAGCAGCCGTGGATGCGGGTACCGCAACACCTTTGGCAACCCTCACCAATTGCCATGTGAATAACGCGAATGTTTGCACTGGTGGCTTCTCGGCCACAAGCTATACCGACACCAGCGTATCGGCCGGTAATAGCTATACCTACGTTGTGGCAGCCGTGCTAACAACTGAGCCCGACAACAACAATGCAGCAAGCATACGTACCCCCGCGCTCGTCGAGGCGGTGGTAACCCAGCCGGTACTTGCGCTCACACCGCAATCCAATGCACCTACCGAAATGAATATTAGCTGGAGTGCACCTTCAGGTTTGGAAACGGGCACCTACACACTCTTACGCTGTAACCGTAGCAACGGTGCGAGCTGTGAACCGAGCGACGTATTGTTTTCTGGCACCTGCGCACAATCCGTCAATTGTAACGCCAATAATTGGAACCTGGACGACAGTGGCTTAGTCGCTAATAACCGCTATGCCTATCGTATCGAGGTCACCAGTGGCATTACCCATTCAGCTTCCAGCGTAGAAGACGCCGCCACCTACCCCGCTCCCGCCAATGCCGTATCGGTTGGCTCAGCCAGTAGCACCGGTGTTTTGTTTAGCTGGGCTAGCAATGGTAATAACACCACCGGCTTAAGCTATCGCATTAGCGAAGTGTCAGATACCGGCAACTGCTTTAGCGGCCCACTGACCATTAACGGAAACCTAACCAGCACCACGGCCAATTTCAGTTGCCCCGATAATGTACAACTGCAGATACAAGCACGCGGTTTAGATGGTCAAAATGCTTCCGCAAGTACTTTTGCTTCCGCCCGGCGGTTAGTCACCAAAACCGATGTTGAAAACGAAGCGGATGTAGTGGCATCGGTATGTAACGATTGTCATACCGCAGCCGTAGCCAAGACGCGCCTAGACAGTTTTGCCGCTGACTGTAGCCTTGATGGCGCGAACACCATCACCGGCTGTACCGTGGCAACGGAAACACTCATGAATGGACAAACCCTCACCAACAATTCATTTACCCAATACTTTAAGCGTTGGTTAAATGGCGATTAAACGAAAAAAAACAGCTAATTAACAGCGAGAATACGCCTAAAAAATAAACACACCCCGGTTAAGAACCGGGGTGTGTTTATAGACCATTAGCCTACCTTCAATAGCTTTGGGGAATTAGCGGAAAAGGCTAGCTGTTTTTCTATTGGAGCATGCTTTGTAAACGGTTCTATATACAGCCAAAATAAGCTTCTCGGTCAATGGGGAAAATAACAATTTCCTAATCGAAATAGTTTCCCGCTACCCAATTTCATTTTTGTTATTGTGTCTGTATCATTTTCTGTTTCATTTATTTTTTAACCCTATTTGTCAAGGTTAGACTCTAAATTCGAGTCATGCCCGCGAACGCAGGCATCCATTTTCATCCCGCCAATATCGCCTAAATGCAAACGTATCAATTGTTGTGCTTTTCCCCATCGACATATAAACAATTCGACTTATACCAGATTGGTATAGGACAGAACTAACCAAAATAGGCCGGTGACTGCTAGCTTAAAGGAATGAAGGCATTAAATTCACTTTCGATCAGTTCAAGAGCTCTGTTTCGCTGGCATGACAGCAACACGCAGTTAAGTCAGGAACGGGGTCACCCCTATGCTTTAAAAGAAGGTATGTGTTTGTTTCGTGCGCCCAATTTAGAAGCACAAGACCCGTTATATTTCAAAACGATAGAAAAAGTCGCAAACAATCACAACTGGTACCGCGGCGGTGACCGCCGAGACCGAAGCCGTTCGAAGCTCCCGCAAAAACGTAACAAATGGCTACCCGCCGCTATACTCGCTTTTTCTGTAGGCGCTCTCACCATACCCCTATCCGGTGACAAATGGATAGACACCAAAAAATGGGGTATCGAAAATGGTCGTCCGATAGAAGCCACCCTACTTGCTATGGCCAAAGTCAAAGAAACCTCAATACCCTTACCAAGTTATGTAGCCCCACCAGCCAAACAAAAAAGCGAAATAATTACTAAACTCTACGATCATGTATGGCATAAAAAAATTAAAACCATTCTGCATGCACACCTCGATCCTGCCTCCAGTCACCACAATAAAATGGCCAGCGACCTTGACTCCATAGCAAGCTATTACAGCCAATACCCAAACGTTCGTGCATTAATACGTTCACTTAAATCGAACCGATGGTCATTACGCTACTCAGAGAAAACCTATGAAACACACGTGAAAGGCCGTGCTCTCAGCATTGAATCTATGAACGTTCTTTTTGACCCCAGATCCGCTGCGCAATTTAAATTTTACAATGCTTGCACGGAGAAAATACCTTTTTGTGTCGCATCACCAGCCGATGTGTTATTACACGAGTTAATACACGTTAAAAATATCATCGAAACGCCGGAAATATTCATAGCCCAAGGTGGTATGAACAACGTTATCTACCCTTTTGAACACGAGCGAAAAATCATCGACGAAGAGCGAGCCCTTTACCAATCAATGACCGTGCTCGACGGCCTACCCCGACCGCTACGAAGTGAACATACAGGCCGTCATGTGCTAGCGGCCTGCGTTACTTGCCTACACTAGCAAAGACCACTTACGCGCTTGAGCTATCGAATGAGGGGAAATAGGCGCTGATTTTTGCCGTCAGTCTAATGTGTGATTGATTTTCTCTACCGGAGCGGAGACCCTCCTGCGCCCACGAAACGCAATAGCTGATAAATTGCCAAGCAATAGAAGACAAGTGTAAAGAATGCTTCAAGGGGAACCCCCGTATAAAAAATCTTTCCCGCTCGACAGAGCGTACTTAAGCTTGTGTTAACGGATAGCTCGGCCGGTACTATCCACCGGCTGAACATATTTATGTAAGTTAAAAGGCTAGGCCCTACGGCACAGCGTTTTCAGGTTGCCGACAAACCCCACAAATCTTCACGGTTGTGTGTCGAAATGTTTCACTCCGCGGGATTGTCTGCTGGAACCAGTAGCAATTTTTCGCCAAATGACCTTCAATGGGCCTTCTCAAGGGGAGGGTTAGGTTGGCTAATGATAAGGTTTAAAGTAGGTACTAAACTATGGTTCGCATTTGTTGGCACTATCACGGTTTGCGTGCTGGCTCTTTACTTGCTATTACACAATAGTCTCCGTCAGGGTTTTCTTGACTATACCTCACAACAGTCTGTCCAGCGGCTGGAGATATTACGGGGCGCACTGGGAAATCTTTACCGAGAGGAAGGCTCATTTAAAACACTCGCCTCAGAGCCTTCTCGCTGGCTGAACCTGAAAGACATTATTTTCTCTGAAACGGATACACTGTTTGCCAATACCCCACAGCCCCATAGTGCCGCCGAGACTTCACCTCAGGCCTATTATCGGGCGTTTGTTACCAGTATAAGTTTGCAAGACGCCGATAAACAAATGCTACTTGGTGTATCCAAACCCAACCAAACGCTAAATTGGATACCTGTAACCAGTACTAATCAGTTGGTGGGATATATCAGCTTTGTTAAGCCAGTAGTAGTGAGTCGCATGCAGGATAAGCGTTTTATCCAGCAGCAATTCAAGGTGTTTAGCATTATCAGTTTGTTGGTTTTAGCCATCGCAACGTTGGTTGCTACATTGTTTTCACGACGCATCAGCCTGCCCCTTACTACGCTTGCGAAAAATGCTCAGGCACTAGCCGCAGGTGATTACTCGCGAAGAATACCGGTCGCCAGCCGCGATGAGATTGGCCAACTGTGCAATAGTTTTAATCTACTGGGTGAAGCGCTTGATGCTCACCAACAATCTCAGGCCCATTGGGTAGCTGATATTTCCCATGAAATACGTACTCCCTTGTCAGTATGGAAAATGCAGATAGAAGCCATGCAAGATGGTATAAGACCGCTTAATCAGGAGAGTTTGGCACTGCTATATGGCAAAAGCCTTGAACTAAGCAAGCTAATAGACGATTTGTTTGAACTCTCGCTTTCTGATGTGGGAGCATTGAGTTATCACAAAGACAAACTCAATATTGGGCCTTTACTTAAAACCTGTATTGAGCATTATCAGGTTAAAGCTCAGTTGGCGGGTCTAGTACTGAAAGATTGCATTGATAGCTCGCTAAACGTGTCTGTTTTAGCGGATGCCAATCGCCTGCAACAGCTGGTTAGTAACATCCTCGAAAACTCATTCCGCTATACTCATACTGGGGGACTTGTTACCGTCAAGCTCAGTGCGGATGATACGCGGGTTAACATAATAATTGATGACAGTGCGCCGGGTATTCTTGCCGGTCAAGAAGACAAGATTTTTAACCGACTATACCGTATAGAAAGCTCTCGTAGCCGTGATACCGGCGGCGCTGGTCTGGGATTGGCGATCTGTAAAAATATTGTTAGTGCACACCAGGGCACCATTACCGCAGAGCCATCCGCTCTCGGTGGATTACAAATCTGCATTGATTTACCAAGATTAGTTTTATGAGACTGTTATGTTAGCGTTACCTCAAATTTGTTTAGTTGAAGATGAAGTGGATCTAGCCAACTTATTAGCCGACTATTTAAAAGCTAGTCATTATGACGTTATTATTTTTAATCGCGGCGACGAAGCTCACAAGTGGCTGGAGGAAAATGAACCAGCACTGATAGTGCTCGATTTAATGCTCCCGGGCATGGATGGTTTACAAATTTGCAGGCATCAGCGTCAACGCTCGACTGTGCCGATTATTATGATGACTGCAAAAGTAGAGGAGATTGACCGATTGCTAGGCCTTGAGCTAGGTGCAGATGATTATGTTTGCAAGCCTGTCAGTGCCCGCGAAATGGTTGCCAGAGTCAAGGCCGTGTTACGGCGCACATACACTGCGCCGCAATCTGTTGAGCCAGCGTCACAGAGCTTAGTGGTACTCAATGAACAATATATGAGCGTGCGTATTCTTGAGCAATCCGTGGAGCTTACCGGCGTGGAATTTAAACTCTTTTCGCTGCTCTATTCACAACCCGGTAGAATATTTACCCGTCAGTATATTCTCGACAATATCTATAAGGACTATCGCATAGTGGGGGATAGAACTGTCGATGGACACATCAAAAAACTACGTAAAAAACTCAATGAGATCAATGGTCAACTTGAATTGATTCGCTCTGTGTATGGATGCGGATACAAATACGAAGCGCCATGAGTGACGCGTAAAAACGTACACTTTCTGTACACCGAATATCCTCAGTGACACATTTCTTTCACATTCTAGGCATTATTACGCCCCATTTACTCTCTAATATTTCTTGAAATCTCAGCCCAGCACTCTGGGCTTAAACTGTAGCGCAAGCTCGCCAGCTGCGACCCTGAAAATCAAATTTTTTGAATGAGATATGTCATGAATTTACGCACCATATCGACCATTACTTTATCCGTAGCTTTTGCTGTTCTGCTCGTTAGTGGTGTGCTTTTGTACGCTACACCCTACAATTATTTTGTTGGGTCTTTGCATATCTGGGGGGCCATTCTATTTTTGATGTGTATTGTTTTGCATATTAAACACAACGCCAAAACCTACAAAAACCATATGTATAAACGCCCGGGTAAGTGGTCCATGGGGCTGGCGATATTGGGCATCATCCCTATTGTAATCGCCCTGGTGTTCAAACTACCGCCCGTTGCGAGTGTTGTAACGTTAGGTTACAACCTCAAAACATCTGGGCAAGCACCGAAGCGAGAGTACACAGTAATTGATTTAACCACTAACCAAACGGCTCCCAAGATGAGTCTATTTTTTAAGGCTGGCCGCTCTTATGAGTCGGAACCGCAACCCTTATTTTTAAACCTTTCGTACACCAGTGTGCCGCAAATAGTTGTTTGGATGGAAACACTCGAAGGCAACTACATTGATACGCTTTACATAACCGGTAAAACATCCAACTCCAGTTATCGTTCACAAGACCCAGAAATTGATGTGGTACGTCGACCTGAGGCACTGCCTTATTGGAGTCACAAGCGAGGCATTATTGCCAGCGATGGGCTTTACACCCCCGACCCACACAATAGCGATCTAGATGGCAT
Organism: Teredinibacter franksiae; assembly: GCF_014218805.1. Lineage (NCBI taxonomy): Bacteria > Pseudomonadati > Pseudomonadota > Gammaproteobacteria > Cellvibrionales > Cellvibrionaceae > Teredinibacter > Teredinibacter franksiae. Next base: position 594,684 of record NZ_JACJUV010000001.1, read on the forward strand.
TACAGCGGCTACGCCGAAGGTAGACTATCAAGTCAAAATGAACGCACCACGCATGGGGCGCTTTAAGTTGATGGTGGAAGTGAATCGCTCCTACGACTTTAACGAATACTACAGTAAGGCCCGTTTCCCAGACGATGCGGTGTATAGTGGTACAGGTTCATCAGGGCAACCTTCATTAATTTATGAGACAGAAATCGATTCCGAAAGCCCCACACAATACCTACTGAACTTAGTCGGGCACGGCCACCATTCGGGGCAAGACGGTGTCCTCTATCAGGATCTTGATAAAGTCACCACCGCGAAGCAGATACTGGAGTTTATTGTGGTGAATGTAGATTCAAACTGATCCGTTAAATCAAACCATTCTCTGGGCTTTAGCTTGCGTAAAATGCAGGATAAAGCCCAGAGTTCTTATACACCAAAAGTACGGTAGATTGAATCGGTTTTTGGATTCCTGAATGTGATGATCGGCGCTGTCTTCTGAAATGGGGTTACAAAATGCTAATGGGTGACCTCACTAGCATCTAGCATTTTCTTTCTTGATTTGCTTTTGCTTCTATTTTATTTCGACGCTTACAAAGAACCTTTTAGACCAGACTATTTACTGCGAACAATTCGCAGGCCGGTATCGGGCCCTATTCCATTCGCATCAAATTGCCCCCGGTAAGTGAGAGCAATTGCGCGTTCACCGCTAAACCAACCACCGCCTCGCCATACACGACTGGCGCCATGACCTGCGTCACCATCATACCAATCCCAACACCACTCCCTTATATTCCCAGACATATCGTAGAGCCCCAATTCGTTAGGTTTTTTGGTGCCAACATTGTGTGGTTTATTCTCGTTGCCTTCTATTGTTATCCAACTCCACGCTCCATCCAAAGGTGCTTTACCGGAATTTTTCCAATACCAAGCGACTTCAGCTATATCATCGCTTCCGCTGAAGCTGAAGTTTTTACTTTTTTGTCCTCCACTTGCGGCATATTCCCATTCAGCTTCCGTCGGCAAGCGGTAACCGTTAGCACCCTCGTTAAGGGTAATTGTCCATTTCACAGTATCAATATAATTTGTGTTATGGGGGTCTTTGTTGGTTTTATCTATTGTGTAATAGGGGCTTAGCCCTTCACCGACACTTCGTTTGTTGCAGTACTCTATTGCGTCGTACCAACTCACCGAATCTACCGGCAAAGTATTGCCTTTAAATTTTGAAGGGTTGCTACCCATCACTTGGAGCCACTCTTCCTGGGTAGTTTCATACTTACTGATAAAAAAGTCTTCGATAGTGATTTTTTTATCAGCGTAGTTAGACTTGCTGTTGGTAAAACTCCCGCCTTTAATCAGCGCAAATTTTTCAGGTGCTTTTTGCGCACACCCACTCACAGCAGCCAAGGTGGCCAACACCAGAATGGTTAGTGTTTTTACATTCATGAGCGCTTTTTCTTATTATTCAATTTGGCATTTAGAAAAGGGTTGCCCGATTCAAACCGGACAACCCCATTGGCGATACAAGCAGTGAGATCAATTCCCGGCGGGTTCGATCTCAGGTTAGCTTAATTACAGTTTCCTAAGCGTGTCCAAGTCGCGTCGCTACCAGGAACAGAGTTTGTATACCAATTGGCTTGGTAAAGAACGCCTTGGTAAACCATGCTATCTCCACCCTCAGCGTGGTTGTACTCACCACCAGACCAGTCTTTTGCCGTCCAATTGGGGTACTCATTTACCCCGTTACAATTACTGTTACCTGTTGAGCTAGAGCTGGACGACGAGCTATTACTTGAACTGGACGACGAGCTGCTGCTTGATGAAGAGCTGGATGATCCAGAGCTGCCGCTAATTGAGCCCGTAGAAGGCGTCAGGGTAACACTATCCAGCCTCGAACCATCTTCGCGTCGCTGTATCCACAGGGTATGTGAGCCGGAGGAAACATTACTGAAAGTGGTTGGCCTTAGGGTGCCCCAACCATTGGTGGAAGTGTTGTTTTGAGTGTTCCAACTGCCGGAATCCAGCTTGTAATAAAAGGAGTCATCATTGCCGTTGGCCATATTGACCCTGATATCAAACTGAACATTGGCCGATTTCGAAAGGCTAAAGCTAATGGCAACACGACCAGACTGATTGTCTGAAGGCGAACTTAAAACTTGTGAGCCACTGTTTGGCCAAACGATGTACTGATTACCTGAAGCACCCCCATCGGTCTGAACATCAAATGGAGAAAAGCTGCCCTGACCCGATAGGCTTTCTAGTTCAACTGAATAAGCGTTAGCTCCAGTTGAGCTCGAGCTGCTGCTTGAACTGGAGCTACTACTTGAGCTGGAGCTGCTACTTGAGCTGGAGCTGCTGCCGGTACCCGCATCCCACACGGTTGCGTTCACGTGGCCGTCACTATTACCCCAGGCTTCCTGCAGCAAAATCTGATAATTGTGGCTGCTTCCCAAGCTCTTCCCACCATTTGCCCATCCCCTTGCATGATTGGCAAAGGTAATTTCATGGTCTTGCCCCAAGGGAGCCTGCGACGCGCGGGTACTAAAGAGCTGCCAGAATGTTTGCGTACCATCAATTGAAGGCTTGTTCACTTGCTGGGATCGGTGCAAATCGTATCTCACACCGTCACTGGTAATTTGGCCCATACTAATGCTGCCAGAGGGCCTAGATCCTGGCCAACGTTCTTTCACGTAGTATTCTATTAAGGGGCTGCGAGTCCATCCGTATACGGCAAAACTACCTCCGCCACCATTGTGGTTATAGACGCCAACATTATAGCCAATTACCCGGTTACTCGTACCAGTACCCCAGCCTTTACCACAGGTGTAATTGCCGTTGCTATCCCATGTGACGTCGAAATTTCCGCCTGATCCGTTCTGATAATCTACCCAGCCACTGAGGCTATTGGACTTCCATAATTGCCAATAGAAGCCGTTATCGTTGCCAGATTGGAATGAAGCGTTAGCTGCTGGTACAAGCAAAACGACACTGATTAGCACCGTCAATATGCTTTTACTCAGGCTGAAAGCATTGTTAATACGTATGCTCATAAAACCCTCTATTATTATTAAAATTTATATTTTGAATCGCTCCAGCAAGTAGGATGCTATACGACATAGGGCTGTAATACTTCAGAAAGCCGAAAAAAGCTTCAGCTACTGCTGGTGCAGTGAATCAACTTCAGAGCTTACCCCTCGGCCGAACGACCAATAGAAAGCAAAGGAATACTTGTATACCTTTTCAGTAGGGGGTCACCTTTTTAGTGCTTTTCAACCTAGTTGTCAATACTGAATGAGTAGGTTGGCGCGTATATGCCGTACAACTAGGTAGGAACTCGAAAAAAGCCTAACCCCAATTAATAGCAGCCAACACATCAACAAAAACTCCGCTGACTGCACCATGTAGTAAAACTTCTGGACAGCAACCATTAATGAAAAAGTTAGTTTGAATCGCTTTTACACTAAAGACTTTATTGGTAGTCAAGTGCAAAAACCTGTGGCTCGAAAATTCGTAATTAATAACAAAACAGGGGCCTTGTGCGGCTAGAGAAATGGTTCAAAGCATTATAGTTTTACTAATGTCGGACTGCCGCCTGGCACCCTAGAACTCACCTAAATCTTTGATTATATCAACGCTTTAACTCACAGGCCTTTGTTAATGAAAAATCTCTGACCGTCGGTATGACCTACATTGACTTAAACCCCATTCGAACTAAAACGGCAAAGACCAAAAAAATTCGGGCACCCCTCAATTAAACGCCGTATTAATTGCCTAAAACAGAAACATCTCAACCTTCTAAGCTCGTTGAGCTTATATCTATCCCAAGAGAACCAATGCCTTAGGGCCTCCCCTTTTCACTTGCAAGACTGCATTCCGATTGTGGATAATACTGGCAGAGCTAAACGTGAAAAAAACAGATTTATCAACAACAGCTTACCTCCCATTCTAGATCGGCTCAATATCTCTAACCGTGAATAGTCATAATCACCACGTAGTTTAATGCCAAATCGAAAATTTAGTTTACTGTATGAAAAAAATTAAACTTGCATCGAGGTCGTTAGGATTGCAAAAAAGACCGGCATACACCGATTGTGAATCGAAAGCTCACTAGCATTTACAACCGAGACTGAATCCAGGACTAGCCTCTACTCAACAGAATTGACCTCCAAGCTAGGCAATACAAAAGATTGGGCATTGGGATGAAACCTTACCCATAGCCCAGGGTTCGAGTTTAACTGATGTAACACTTCTTCTTTATCTGAACTTAAGCGCGTGTTAAACACGTTAGCATACGTCTGAATTTTCGCCGGCGCGGAATCGGCATCGACAACTGATTGCACCACTTTTTTGGCTTGCAATATAGCAGCCGGCCCTAACGTAAGAATGTACCCAGCAGACCGGCACTCATTCTCATCACCTTCACTAACAACACTTCCGCCCGCTTTAAACTTGCTAATATGGTGCTCTAAAATACTGCTAGATATTGGAATTAAGCCTGCAATATGGTGGCTCTGGGCACCAGAAAATGGCTTAATATACGCAAGGTGTGATGCTTGATTTTTTTCTGGGCCATGACCAATAAAAAATATATCTAAACCCCCGAGAGCGTCCAGCTTATTCAAATACTCTATAAGACCCGACTCTAAATCACTGGTATCCGTGCGCATTGGCGTAAAGCTTTTTATTTTTTTGAAAAACTCACCACCCAAAATACGCTCGAAGTCCCTAACAAAGCTAAAGCTATTGTCCATACCCATAGGCGCAAGCGCATCTTGGGTAAATACATTTAACCTGGCGAGTAGCTCGTCCTGGTCGTTTGATTTCGCTATCTCTCCGAGTAACCGGTGCAGCTCCTGTGCACCTCTTCCGCCGAGAAGGGCAATATTAATATCACCGTCTTTTGATGCCGCCGTTTTATACAGCTCATTCAGCATCGCTTTGCCAACAGCAGCTTCAGAATCAAGCACAGTTGGCTTAACACCATGATCAGTGAAATCCCAATGTTGCTCCTTTACTTGAGACAACCACACGTTATTGTTTTGTTCATATCGTGTGAACGATGCGCTATTTACATTCATAACCATTACCTTACATTCTATCGAAATTGACGCCGTGCACTGCGTCCGTTTATAGACCTACTTGTACTCGATTTTGCTCGCACCCGGTGTACAGCGTGCTGTATTTGGACGCAACATTAACACTTGGAATGGACATTCGCATCAAGCTGGAAACATTCACTTTCCCCAGCTGCCTATTCAAGCCCGGGAATTCGTTTTAGTATGGCAGATACCCATTTTTTTCGGAAATTTTTTTTTAGATGCTGTGGATACTATTA